>DATHUP010000031.1:0-116022 GCA_035462175.1 Acidimicrobiia bacterium
TCGAGGTTCCAGCCGGCGTGTTTGAGCTGGTGGTCGTGTCGGCATAGTGGTTCGAGGTTGTCTTCTTCGGTGGGGCCGCCTTCGGTCCAGGCTTGTCGGTGGTCGAGGTCTGAGTTGCGGGCGGGCATCCGACAGCCGGGGAAGACACAGGTGTGGGCGACCGCTTCGACTTTGCGTCTCTGACTGGTGGTGGGCCGGCGTCGGGTGGTGCCGACGTGGACCACCTTCCCGTTCTGGTCGGTGACGGTGGTCCGCCATTCCGACTTGTCCTGGTCTTCTGCGACTTGGCGGGCGATGTCGGCGATGACCGGCCCCCAACCGGGTATCTCCCCCGGATTGTCGTCGAGCCCGGTCAGAGTGGTGAGATCCACTCGGATGTCGACTACGGCTCCATCACCCTGGGACTGTTCGGTTGTCCGTCCGTTGAGCAGGTCGAGGAGGATGTCGGCTCGGATCTGATCGAGAGTGCGGGGATCGTCGGCTGTCTTGGCGGACCGGGCGAGCCGGTTGATTCGCCGCATCGCCGCATTGGTGTCGGCGGCGGGGAGATCCAATCCGAACAGGTTGGCGGTGCCGGTCTCGGTGGCTTCGACCACCACCCGCCGGTCTGCCAGTTTCGCCTCGTAACGTTCCCGGGCCGAATCCGGGTCGACGGCGATCACCAGCCGCTGAATCCACGCCCGAAGCTGACCGGTGGTCTCCCCACCGGCCTTCTCCAGAGCGGTGTCGGCGATCTTCCGGGCCGTTGTCTCATCGAGATGTGAGGTCTGGTCGACGATCACCCGGACTCTGGGTAGGTCGATCTCCCCCTGATGCAACGCCTCCCAGACTCGGGGATGACGTTCCAGCAGATCACGGGCCAGGTCGAGATGAGCGTCGGCGGCACGACGAGTCAGAGTGAGAGCAGCCCGGATCTCGGAAGCGGCCAGATCCTCGGCCAACTCCACATCACCACCCGCCCTAGCCGCGGCCGCATCGGCCACACCGATCATCGAGGAGTACAACTCGGCCTGAGCATGGGCCAGCTGACGGGCCCAAGCCTGCAACACCACCACCTGATCCGGCTCGGCCAGCCGAGTCCGGTCCACCGTTGCCAGAGCCAATCCAAGATCGGCACCCGGCGCCATCCTCGCCAGACCCGCAGGCACGCTATCGGCCCTGCCCGCGATCATGGTTTCCGCCCCCGCCGACGGCCCCTCCACTCGGTCTCCCCATGTATCGAACATCTGTTCGATAACCTACAACATCCGAAGGACAGATTCCATACCCTTGTCCGCGGGTTTCGCTCCTTCCAGTGTCTGCCGTAATCGGATCTTCAGGTAGGGTGCCGTCGAGGTCGAGAACAGAGGTCGGTGTGGAGTTGTTGACGATTTCGGCTCTGGGGATCGCGGTGGTTTCGGCCTTCCGCGGCACCTGGTCTCCCTGCGGTGTCTCGATGCTGTCTTCGATAACCCCCCTATCGGAAAAGGGCCGGGGCAACCGCTATTGGGCCACCGTCACCTGGTTTGTCCTCGGCGCCATCCTCGGTGGGGCGACCCTTGGGGCATTGGCAGCGCTCGGTGCGCTGCTCGTCTCCGTCACCGGGTTATCGCCGACTGCCTCGGCGGCAGCGGTCCTGGTTGTCGCGCTGATCACGGTTGCCTCCGATCTCGGTGTGGGAGGATTCCGCCTCCCCGCCAACCCCCGCCAGGTCGAACGGACCTGGCTCGACCGCTACCGCTCCTGGATCTACGGGCTCGGGTTCGGTTGGCAGCTCGGAGTGGGTGTGGCCACCTATGTGATGAGCTCCAGCATCTACCTCATGGTGGTGACCGCCGCCGCCACCGGTGAGCCGCTGCTAGCTACGACGATCGTCACCCTCTTCGGCTTTCTGCGAGGGCTGGCGGTTCTTCCCGCGTTCAGGGTGAACACCCCGGCCGACCTGACAGCGCTGCATCGTCGCATCGAGCGCTTCCGACCCGCCAGCCGCGCGCTTGCGGTCATCGCCCAGATCGGGGTCCTGGCGATCGCCGCCACCATCATCGGTGGCGTCGTCGCCGGTCTGGTCGTAGCTGCAATGTTCCTGGTCGTGACCTGGATGTTGCACGACGGTCTCGAGGACCCGGCCCCGAGGCAGAGACGGCAGCCCCAACCCGCCACCGGGCTACATCCCCTGTCCAACCCGCCTAGCTGAGCCTCAGGCGTCCACCGGCCGTGCCCGGCTGACGCCGATGCCGCTGAGGGTGTCGGCTCCGAACCGTTCGATCTCCGCGTCCAGGTCGAGACGTCGTGATGTCATCTCCATGTCGTCGGTGAGCAGCTCGGCGGGCACCAGCCACGAGATCTCGAACTCGAGGCCGTCGGGGTCCTTCCCGTACAGGGCCTTGGTGGTGCCGTGGTCGGTGGCGCCGACCAGCGCACCCTCCTCGGACAACCTGGCCCCGATCTCTGCCAGGTCGGCCAAGGTGTCGACTTCCCAGGCCAGGTGGTAGAGACCCACTGCCTGGCGACCCGCCGGCGAGTCGGCAGCCGCCTCACCGATGGAGAACAGCCCCAGGTCATGATCGTTACTCGAGCCCTCGGCCTGCAGGAAGACCGCCCCCGGGATGGGGACGGGAAGCCGTCTGAATCCGAGCACCTTGGTGTAGAACTCGGCGGAGCGCTCCGCGTCCCGCACGTAGAGAACGGCGTGGTTGAGGCGATGAATCGACATTTCGGGCTCCTGTTCCGATCTAACACTACCTTCAAGATGATTGAAGGTTCAAATATTCCCGGCTATGCTCGGGTGCATGCCCACTCCATTGAGCCGCAGCGAATTGCGGTCGTGGTTTCGTCTGGCCGGAGGGATGCGGTCGTTGCTCAATGCCCTCGATCGCCAATTGCGCGACGAGGCGGGGATGACCCACGACGACTATGAGATCCTTAGCCGTCTCCACCGTGCTCCGGACCGCACGCAGCGCATGAGTGGCCTGGCCAGCGACGTCGGTTTCTCACCCAGCCGACTCTCCCATGCGGTCAACCGGATGGAAGAGGCGGGCCGGATCAGACGTCGACCCTCTCCCACCGACCGCCGCGGCACCGAGGCCACGTTGACCGAGCTGGGGGTGAAGTTCGTAGAGGACGCATCACCGGGGCACCTGGACCTGGTGCGGAAGCTCATCTTCGACGTGGTCGGCCCCGAACGCGCCGGCGAGCTGGCCGAGGCGATGGATGAGATCGGTCGGACCGCACGGGGCGAGACGGGCTAGCGGGGTCATCGGCCGATCTGGTCACCCGCTCTTGAAGAACTCGACCAGCACCGGGGCCAACACCTCGCCGGCGACTCCGTGCCACTCACCGGGCAGGCTTCGATGTGATCCGTGGGGAAGAGCGGCCGCAACTGACGCCGCCCAACCGGTGAGATCGGCGGAGCTCGCCTGACTGTCTATGACCAGGGTGGGGATAGTCACCCGGGACGCGTCCTCCAGGCCGGTGGCGTCGGAGAGGAGACAGTCGTAGACGAGTGTGTGGGCGATCGCCTCGAGGGCGGGGAAGGAAGGCTCCATGGAGTCGATCATCTCGTCGGGGACGCCGATGCTCCTCTGGAAGAAGACCACCGCATCCCGCCGGCGGCCCTCATCGATCAGCCTGGCCAGCTCCTCGGTGAAGCTCCGATCCCCGGACCGGTCCTCCTCCGTGCCGATCGGCGGTTCGAGCAGGGCGAGCTTGGTGACGTTCAGACCGTTCAGCGCGGCTTGTATCGCGAGCAGCGCTCCGGATGAGTAGCCGTAGAGAAATGCCGTGCCACCGGCCATCTCGATCAGGGCGGCGAGGTCGTCCACCTCCCGCTGCACCGAATAAGGGGGAGTGTCGCTGCTCTCGCCTCGGCCGCGGCGGTCGTAGACGATCACGGTGAGGTCGTCGGCGAGATGTTCGGCCAGGCTTCGCATCGGCCCGAACTCCCGATATCCGCTGGCGGCATCGACCAGGATCAAGCCGGGGCCGACACCGCTTCGCTCGAACGCGATGGTGGTGCCATCGGCCGATTGGGCGCGTTCGGTGGTGGCTGCGGTTGCCATCTGTCCTCCTTCACGAGATTCATGGCTCTGACTCTCCCTGGCCGTCGAACTCATCGCTGCATCGTCCCTATCGCTTATACCCTCCATCGGGTGATCAGCATCCGCTTCGGGATCTCCCGTCTGCCTCCCGACGACGGGAAGGACGCCGACTTTCTCGACGAGATCCTCGAGAAAGGTCATCGCGCTCTGGAGCTGCCCTTCGTCGACGGTTTCCCCTGGAAGGAGCGGCGTTGCCAGACATTCGGCGAGCTTGCGGCCGAGCGCGACATCCGTCTCTCGGTCCATGCTCCATACTTCGCCGGGCTCACCCTGCCCGATGAGGACCGGGGCAAGCAGTCGCTGGCCGCCTTGGAGCACACCATGAAGCTGGGCCGGTGGCTGGGCGCGCCGGTGATCGTCGCCCACTTCGGGTCCAACTACTCCGAGGACCCCGAAGTGCTCATGGACCGAATTCGGTCGCGACTCGATCGGGTGGCTCCGAAGCTCGATGGCATCGGGGTGGGGATGGGTCTGGAGACGGCGGGCAACAACCGATCCTTCGGGAGTCTCGGTGACATCGCCCAGCTCGCCGCCGAGTACCCCTTCGTCCGGCCCGTTGTGGACTGGGCCCACGTCCATGCCATGACCGGGGGAGGCCTGACCAGCAAGGAGGCATTTGCCTCGGTTCTCGCCTTCATCGACTCCAGCTTTCCCGGCTGGATGATCGCCCCGCTCCAGACCCAGTTCTCCGACAACGAGTTCGGTGCGGGCGGCGAGATCCGCCACATCGCCTACGGAGAGGGAACTTTGCGTGTGGGCCCACTCGTCGAGGCGGCGCAGGAAGCGGGAGTGTCGATGGTCCTCATCTCGGAGGCACGGGACCTGGCCAGCCACGATCGGATTTGGGAGGAGGCGAGGTCCCACATGGAGGCACGGCCGAGCGGTGGCTCCGGCCGACCCATCGCCAGCATCGACGCCCCGTTCCCCTCGCCTGTGTCGGCGGTGAGGAAAGGCGAGCACTTCACTCCCCAGGGTCTCGACCGCCCGGTCCGACTCTCCAACGTCGACAAGGTGTTCTTCCCCGACGAGGGGTACACCAAGGGCGATCTGATCCAGTACTACGCATCGGTGGCGCCGGTGCTGCTACCCCATCTCCAGGGCAGGCCGATCTCGATGAGCCGCTATCCGGACGGGATCACCGGGCCTTCGTTCTACGAGAAGAGGGCACCCGGCCATCAGCCGGAGTGGATGAGGACCACGCCGGTCGAGTCCGACTCACAAGGCGGGGTCATCGACTTCCTGCTCGCCGACTCCACCGAGGCATTGATGTGGTTCGCCAACATGGGCTGCATCGAGGTCCATCCTTTTCACTCTCGTGAAGGCCGTCTCGACAACCCTGACTACGCCCTATTCGACTTCGACCCTGCCGAAGGCTCGAGCTGGGACCAGGTGGTGGCCGGTGCCCATCTGCTCCAGGTGGCGCTGGCCCAGCTCGGGCTCACCGGCTACCCCAAGCTCTCGGGGGCGAGGGGGCTTCACGTGTACGTGCCCCTGGAGCCG
Organism: Acidimicrobiia bacterium; assembly: GCA_035462175.1. Classification (GTDB taxonomy): domain Bacteria; phylum Actinomycetota; class Acidimicrobiia; order Spongiisociales; family ZC4RG35; genus JARDZU01. The sequence goes on from DATHUP010000031.1 coordinate 5,577, forward strand.
ATCCACGACTTCGCCAGGGTGCGCCGCTTCGTCGGCGAGGTGGGCAACTACCTGGCGGCGGCCAATCCGGCCGATCTCACCATGGAGTGGGACAAGCCAAAACGCAGAGGAAAGGTGTTCGTCGATCACAACCGCAACGCATTCGGCCAGACCGTCGCCTCGGTGTACTCGGTCCGGCCGCGGCCCGGAGCTCCGGTGTCGGTTCCGCTCAACTGGGACGAGGTCGGTGAGGTGAAGAACGGCGACTTCACCATCGCCAATTTGTGGGATCGTCTGCAACGTTTTGGCGACCTGTTCGCCCCGGTGGCCCGCGGCGGCCAGACCCTCGACGCCGCCGAGGAGGCGCTCGCGATCACGGGCCGCCCGGCGGACTAGTGCAGCGGGCCTCGACGGTTGTTGGTAGGTTCCTGTGATGGATCTGTATGCCCGGGTCAACATCTTGGGCGGGTTGTCGGTGCGACTGCCCCGGGGACGGCTCGACGATGCAATCGCCCTGGACAACGACCCGATCCGCCGTGCAAGACACTGGGCGGACCAGGGTGTCGACTACATGCACATCGTCGATCTCGACGCAGCGGCGTACGGGGATTACCGCAACCGTGAGCTGATCGACCAGCTGATCGAGCAGGTCCCGGTCCCCGTCCAGGTGGCCGGAGGGATCCGCTCCGAGATGGAGGCGCAGCGTCTCATCGAGAAGGGCGCCTGGCGCATCGTCATGGGCACCGCCGCTATCGAGAACCAGAACATGGTCTGGGACCTGTGTCGGGAGAACCCGGACCGGATCGCCGTCTCGCTCGATGTCCGCTCCGACGAGGAGATCGTGACCAAGGGGTGGACCGAGAACAGCGGCCGGTACCTGGAAGAGGTCTTGATCGAGATGTCTTCCGCCGGGGTGGTGGCATTCCTGGTGTCGGAGGCGGGTCGCGACGCTCTCGAGGATCCGCCCAATCTGCAGATCATGGCCGAGGCCCTGGCCACGGTGGAACAGCCCGTCATCGCCGCCGGTGGGGTCAGGGACCTCGAGGATCTACGCGACCTGGTCCGCCTTCAGGCGGCGGGGCGCAGCCTCGACGGTGTCATCGTGGGCCGCGAGGTCACCGCCGGGCGCTTCAGCATCGAGGAGGCGAAGCAGGTACTCGCCGGGGGCGGCCCGCTGCGGGCTCCGGGAGGGGTGATGGCTACGGCGGTCCGTGTCGGGGTGACCTCACTTCGGGAATCACTCGACTTCTACGAGGGTCGCCTCGGCTTCGACCATGTACGGACCCCGAAGAGGGGGGTGGCGGCCGCGGTGATCGAGTCGGCCCGGGGGCAGCGCATCGAGCTGGTCGAGGGCGAGGCCCGCCCCACAGTGCTCACCTTCGTCGTCGACGATCTGGAGCGTTGGGGCCAGCACCTGGGCAGTCTCGCCATCGAGATTAGTGCGACGGATAGCGCCATCGAGATCAGCGATCCCGACGGGCTGAAGTTGCGATTCGAGCAGGGCTAGGCGGCGCTGGCCGGGCAAACTCAATGCACCGCGTCACGTATACGTGACGCCCTGCATTAGGAACGAGGGTTTCACCCCTTGATCAGGGTGCGCGACTGCTCGCGGAGAAACTGGCGCAGGTACCAGGGGCCGCCGCCACCCGTGCCCGAGGTGCCGGAGCCCTTCCAGCCCCCGAACGGGTTGATGTCGGGCCAGGCACCCGTGGTGGCACCGGCGGCCCGGTTCACATAAGTGACTCCGGCCTGGATCCCGTCGAACCACTTCTCGATCTCTCCCTCGTCGCCGGAGAACAGCCCGGCGGTGAGGCCGAACTCGGTTTCGTTGGACAGGGCCAATCCCTGGTCCAGGGACTCGACCTTGGCCACGCTCACGAAGGGCATGAACAGCTCCTCGGACCAGATCCAGGAGTCCAAGGGGGCGGTCACCACCGTGGGTTGGACATAGTTGCCCTTGGAGTACTCGCCTTCGGTCAGGACCTCGCCCCCGGTGTAGATCTCGCCACCGCCCTTCCTGACCTCGTCCACCGCCTTCTGGAATCGCTCCACCGCGGCCTGGTCGATGACCGGGCCCATGAAGGTCTCCTGATTCAGCGGGTTCCCGATGGTCAGCTTCTCCGTCGCCTCGACCAGCTTGGACACCAGCTGGTCGTACACCGGCTCCTCCACGTAGACCCGGGAAGTCGCGCTGCACTTCTGCCCGCTGAGGCCGAAGGCACCGCGCACGATCCCTTCGGCGGCCACAGCGAGGTCGGCACTGGCGGTCACTACCACCGGGTTCTTGCCCCCCATCTCGCAGGCCACCGGCTTGGGCCGCTTTTCGTTGACGGTTCGGTACAGGTACATGCCGACCGGGTAGGAGCCGGTGAAGGTGAGCCCGTCGATCGTGTCGTGATGGGCGAGCAGATCGCCCACCTCGTCGCCACCGGTGACGATGTGGAGGGCTTCCGAGGGCAGTCCCGCAGCGGTCATCACCCGATGGAACTCGAGGGCCATGAGAGCGCCCTCGTTCGATGGCTTGACGACGACCGTGTTCCCGGTGATGAGGGCGCCGATCGAGGGCCCGCCGGCCAGGGCCAGGGGGAAGTTGAACGGTGAGATGACGGCCCAGACCCCGAAGGGGCGGAGCACCGAGGTATTGAGATCGCTCGGGCCATGCGAGCTGAGCGGAGTGACGAAGCCGTCGTGTTCGGTGATCTGGCGGGCGTAGTAGCGGAGGAACTCGACTGTCTCCGCGACGTCGCCCAGGGATTCGAGCCGGTTCTTGCCGATCTCATAGGACATGAGGGCAGCCAACTCGAACATCTCGGCGTCCATGAGATCGGCCGCCTTCAGCATCAGGTCCCGTCTCCGCTCCCAGCCCCACTCCTCCCACTCGGGAGCAAAGGCCTTGGCCGCCCCCACTGCGTCGTCAACGTCTTGGCTCGTTGCCTGGGCATAACGGCCGACAACTATCCCGGAGTCGATCGGGGAGCGCTCCTCGTGCATATCCCGCTCTTTGCGCTCCTCACCGGAGACGATCACCCCGTGGTCCTGGCCGAGACGCGGCTTGACGCTCTCCAGGGCGCTCTCGTAGGCCTGGTTCATCTCCTCGTTGTCGGCGGACATGGTGGCGTAGGTGATCTTCATGGGCATGACGTCCTTGGTGAGTGATGAGCCCGACGATAACCAGGAGCATCGAGGTACTCTTTGTGCGACGCAGGTACTGCCAGGCGCGGCGCTGCCACGAGGGAGAAGGTCCGGTCGAGTCGGTGCTCGCTCCCGGCCTGGCTTCCGCAGCGACCGGCGGCTGGCTAGCGTTCTGCCGGTAGATGCCAGAGTCACCGTGGGTTTTGTACTGGCCTCTCCTGCTGGTGGGGGCTTACCTCCTGGGGTCGATCCCGTTCGCCCAGGTGATCGGTCGCGTCCGTGGCATCGACTTACGCCTGGTTGGATCCGGAAATGTCGGAGCGGGCAACCTGACCCGGGTGGCCGGCTGGCCCTGGGGGTTGACCGCAGGCGTCCTCGACGGGCTGAAGGGCCTTTCCGCCGTCCTCATTGCTCAGGAAATGGGGTTCACCAGAGGGGCCGTGGGAATGGTCGGGCTGGCTGCCGTGATCGGTCACAACTGGTCGCTGTTCATGCGTGGCCGGTCGGGTCGGGGTCTCGCCACGTCGGTGGGAATGCTGGCGGCCTTCGACCCGGTGCTCTTGGTGTGGACCACGGGTTGGTCGGTGGCCGGCTGGAAGATCGGCGGTGGAGCCGCCGGGTTCCTCGGTTGGGGCCTCCTTCCCATCGTGTCGGCCAGCCTGGGGCGGCCGGCGACCGAGTCGATCCTGCTCCTGGCCCTCTCGATCGTGCTCATGAGCCGGAGGATGCAGGGCAATCCCGATAGCCCACGAGGGGTCCGTCCCGCCATGCGGCGAGCCATCTTCGACACCGATCCCGGCGACGAGGGCTATCCCCAGGGTGCGGACGATCTACTGACCCCGTGAGCCCAAAGCGGGTGGCATGGATCGCCGCGATCGCGGCGATCCTCTACATAGGTTTTCTGGGGTTCATCTTCAACAACTTCGACCTGCCCACGATGAGCTCCTTCGGCTGGGGTCTGGTCGCACTCGCCGCCGCGGCGCAGATCGCCGCCGCATGGTTCTTCGGTCTCCTCTACAAAGAGTCTGTCGAGCAGGCGGGCGGGCAACTCAAGGCGTTCTCGTCGTTCAAGGCCGCCCTGGTCGGGGCTGGAGTGGCACGTCTCATCCCTGCAGGCGGGGCCATCACCCCGGTGGCTATGGGCTGGACCGTGCGCGACGAGGAGCCGGGGACGACCGGGGCAGCGGTGCGTACGGTGCTGCTCAACTATTCCGGTCTCCTCATGATGGCCGGGGTCGGGCTTCTCCTGGCTCGACCGCGCGACTCTGCCCAGATCTTCTCGATCAGCCTTGCCTTCCTGGCCCCCTTCGTCCTCCTCGCCGGGGCGCTGCTCATGTTCGGGTCGGGAAAGCTCGGGTCATTGTCCAGGTTTCTCCCGACACGGCTCAAGAAGCGTCTCGACTCGACGGTGATCGACCATCTCCCGGGCCCGGAATCACAGACCTATATCTGGTCTCGGCTGCTGCTGGAAGGCGCCGCGCTGGGTTTGGTCCTGACCGGGTTCGGGCTCGAGGTCAACGCGTTCCAGGTGATGGCCGCGTTTGGCGTCGCCCAGCTCGCCGGAGGGCTCCCCGGGACCCCCGGCGGCCTTGGAGTCACCGAGGCCGGTCTGGTGTTCATCCTCAGCGCCTATGGCTTTCCGGCGGCGACCACCGTGGCCCCGGTGTTGATCTACCGGGTCGTGTCCTACTGGTTGCCGGCAGCCCTCTCCTTCTTTGCCGGCGGGATGACCTTCCTCAGATCCCCGGAGGCCAAGGCGGCTTCGGAGGTGGACTAGCCGGTTTCGACGGTCAGGTAGCCTCGGATTCATGACCCAGAAAGTCGAGTTCAGCCTCCCCAATCAGGACGGCGAGACGGTCGAGTCCCGGGACTTCAACGGTCGGCGCCTGATCATGTTCTTCTACCCCGCCGCCATGACCCCAGGGTGCACCAAGGAGTCGTGCGACTTCCGTGACAGCTACGGCGAGTTCGCCGACGCCGGGTTCGAGATCGTCGGGGTCAGCCCCGACCCGCCGGCCAGGAACGCCAAGTTCAAGGCAAAGGAGGGGCTCAGCTTCGACCTTCTCTCCGACGAGGACAAGGAGCTGGCCACCTCACTCGGCGCCTGGGGGGAGAAGACCCTCTACGGCAAGAAGATGGAGGGCCTGATCCGCTCCACCTTCGTCATCGGCCCGGACGGGACGGTGGAGAAGGCATACCGCAACGTCAAGGCCACCGGTCACGTCGCCCGTCTCAAGGAAGAACTGCTTTCCTAATGCATGGCGTCACGGATACGTGACGCGCTGCATAACGTTTCAGTCTCCCAGCTCGATCCCGGCCAACTCCTCCAGGGCCTTGACCAAGGCATGGTTGCCTTCTGAGCCCAGTCCTCGGGTCTGCAGGGCCCGGTAGAGCTGGAAGACCAGGGCGACACCGGGCATGGGCACACCCAGCTCGTCGGCGGCGTCGAGGACGAGGCGCAGGTCCTTCTGCTGGAGGTCGATGGTGAAGCCGGGACGCCAGTCGCGCCGGATCATCTGCGGGCCCCGGTTGGACAACATCCAGGAGCCGGCCGCACCCCCTTCGACCGCAGCCAGTGTCGTGCTCAGGTCGAGGCCTGCACCCTGAGCCAGGAGCAAGGCCTCGGAGGCGGCCAGCTGGTTGAGCACCACCAAGGCCTGGTTGACCGCCTTGGCCGTCTGCCCCGATCCGGGCTCCTCCCCGACGTGGGTGATCGTCTTCGAGTAGGCCTCCATGAAGGGCTCGACCTTCTCGAGCGTGCCGGACGGACCACCGACCATGACGGCGAGCGTGCCCTTCTCCGCTCCTTCGGATCCACCCGAAACGGGGGCGTCGAGCCAGGTGACTCCGGCCTCGTCCGCCCGTGCCGCAAACTCCTTGGTGGCACCGGGGGCAATGGTGGAATGGTCGACCAGCACATCGCCTTCGCTCATCCCATGGATGGCGCCTTCGTCCCCGAACACCACCTGCTCGACGTCCGGGGTGTCGGAGACGCAGACGAACACGATGTCGCTGACCTCACCCAGATCACGAGGGTTGGCCGCCACGTCGCAAACCAGGTCCACCGCCTTCTCCGGGGTGCGATTCCACACGGTGAGGCTGTTCCCGGCGGCGAGCAGGTTGGCCGCCATGCCGTGACCCATGGTGCCGAGACCGATGTAGCCGAGTCGAGTCATCGCCGGGGACTCTAGAGGTGTGCTAGACCCTGGCCATATGCCACACCAACGTCTCGACGTCACCCTCGCCGCCGAGGTGAGCGCGCTGCGCGACTCGGGTGTCGCCAAGGGCTCGGAGGCGGTGATCGTCGGAGTGGAACCGGCCCGGGAGGGCATGGGACCCCGCTATCTGCTCGAAGGGTCGGAGCGGCGGTATCTGAGGATGAACTCGAACGGCTATCTCGGTCTCTCCCGTCACCCGTCGGTGGTGAGAGCGGAAGAAGAGGTGACTAGGGAATTCGGGGTAGGGCCGGGTGCCGTCCGCTTCATCTCCGGGACCTATCAGCCCCACGTCGACCTGGAACAGAGACTTTCCCAATTCCACGACCGTGCCTCCTCGATGATCTTCTCCTCGGCCTACGCCACCGTCGTCTCCACCCTGGTCTCGCTGATCAGCCCCGAGACGGTGGTGCTCAGCGACGAGTTGAACCACAACTGCATCATCAGCGCCCTCCGCCTCGCCCGCCCGGCATCGCGGGAGATGTATCCACATCTCGACCATGCCGCCCTCGATGAGCGGCTGACCCGGGCCTCGGGCGCGACCCGAGCCATCGTGGTCACCGACGGCGTGTTCTCGATGCGCGGCGACTTTGCCGACCTGGCCGCTCTCATGGAGATCGCGCGGGCCCACGACGACGAGTTCGAGGAGAACGTGGTGCTGGTTGTCGACGACTCGCACGGTGTCGGCGCATTCGGGGAGACCGGGCGGGGGACCGAGGAGGCGACCGGCTCGGACCCAGTCGATGTCCTGATCGGGACGCTGGGCAAGGCATTCGGGGTCAACGGCGGCTACGTCACCGGAAGCGCCCACCTGGTCGATTTCCTTCGAGAGAAGGCGCCGATGTACATCTACTCGAATCCGATCACGGTCGGAGAAGCGGCGGCGGCGACGGCGTCGCTGAGCGTGGTCGACTCCGACGAGGGCCGCTCCCTGCTCGGCCATCTCTCCGCCATGACCCACAAGTTCGAACAGGGTCTGGTCGAGCTCGGTTTCGAGACCATCCCCGGCCCCCACCCGGTGGTGCCCCTGATGGTCAGGGACACAGATCGCACCAGTGCCCTGGTCGGCCATCTCAACGAGAACGGCGTCCTCGCCACGGGTCTCAACTTCCCGGTCGTGCCCAAAGGCGACGAGGAGATCCGGTTTCAGGTGAACGCAGACCACACCGCGCAGGACATCGACTTTGCGTTGGAGGTCCTCGCCGCCTTCAACGGCTGACCACTAGCTCCCGATGTCACGCTCCACGTGCTTGCGGTCGACTCCGAACTCCGCCAGCGTCACCGCCCCCAACGACTTCTCGTCACGGAGGAGACCGAGCAGGACGTGCTCGACTCCGATGTGATCGCTCTGGGATCGTATCGCCTCACGGAGCGACAGCTCCAGGACCTTCTTGGCGTCGGTGGCGAAGGGGATGTGCCCTTCCGTTTCGCCTCGTCCCGGGCCCAGGACGGCGAGGAGTCGCTCCCGCACCTCGACCGGCGAGACCCCCTCGGTGTCGAGAACACGGTGGGTGAGCCCGTCGGGGTTGTCGAGGAGGGAGAGGAGGATGTGGCCGGTACTGACCTCCGGATGCCCCGCCTGCCGGCAATGCTCCTCGGACGCCACCACCACCAACCTGGCCTCGTCGGTGAAACGCTCGAACATCGACTTGGCTCCTTCCCGGCCCACGGCGGGGTGGCCGAACCGGGTCTTGGGTACGAATCGCTTCTGGGCCGCCTGTTTGGTCACGCCCAACGCATCGCCGATCTCGGCCCATGAGGCACCGGCGTTGCGGGCCTGGTCGACGAAGTGCCCGACGAGGTGGTCGGCCAGCTCGCCCAGATGACGTGCGACACCGACCGATTCGCCGAGCTGCTGCAACGCGGTTGCGTCGGGATGATCGGTCTCGATGTGACGGACCAGGTCGTCGAACGGGGGTAGTGGGTTCTCCATGTGTCAACCATAGGTTGACGTAGATCAGTTGTCAACCTGAGGTTGACGTTGCGATGGCGAGCCGCCCTTCGATCGAGGCAGTCAGTACTCCGATAGGGTTTGGCTCTCCCGACGACGGGGAGTCGATGAGCAGCAAGGACCTAGCCGAGCGGTATCTCCAGGCGACTTGGGCCGGGGATTGGGAGACCCTGGGCGCGCTTCGCCACCCGGATTGGACCGACACCTGGCCACAGTCGGGGGAGGTGGTTCGGGGGCACGACAACTGGGTTCGGATAACCGAGAACTACGAGGGTGGGCGGCCCAAGTGGGAGGTCTCTGCGGTGCATGGCGTGAGCGACACCCAGGTCGTCACCACGCCTCTGGTCGGCCCGATCGCCATGCCGGTCACGATAATGGGCGGTGGTGACACCTTCACTGCCGAGGGGCGGCTTCGCTATCCGGACGGAGAGGTCTACCTGGTCGTCCTCATCGGCAGGATCCAGGGGGGCAAGGTGATCGAGCAGAGGACCTACTTCGCCTCTCCCTTCGATCCCCCGGAGTGGCGAAGCGAATGGGTGGAGTTGGGGCCGCGGCCGGGGTCCTAGGACGTTTCCTCCACCACGACCAGGATCGCCCCTGCCTCAACCTGGTCACCTGCGTCGAAGTCCACCTCGCGCACCGTCCCGTCGTGGGGGGCGCGGAGCGTGTGCTCCATCTTCATCGCCTCGAGGACGAGGAGCACCTGTCCCGCACTGACCTGATCCCCGGTGGCGACCTCGACCCTGATCACCTTGCCCGGCATGGGCGCATGGAGCGATCCCGGTGGCTCGGCGGGCTCGGCGGTGGCGAACCTCGGGATCGCGTCGAGACGGACCGGGCCGAGATCGGAGTCGAGGTGACGGGTATCGCCATAGCGGGCGACGGCGAACCGGTGTTCGACCCCGCCACGGCTCAACTCGACGAGATCCGGCGTGCAGGTGATCACAACGAGATCGTTAAGCCCCTCGACGATTGGGACCGGGGCGGCCGAATAGCGGATGACGTGGGTCCCGTGCTCGCCGCGATAGGTCCTCTCCTGCAGGTGCTCCCGGCTGTTTCGCCAGCCGGAGGGAAGGGTGCCGAGAACTCGTGCATGGCTTCGCTCCAGCACCTGGTCGGAGAGGGCGGCGGCGACGGCAGCCAGTTGTTCCGCGTCCTCGTCGGCAAGTGGGCGGGACAGCGTCGTGAGGTCATTCCGGTCGATGAAGTGGGTGTCGATCTCCCCGGCCAGGAATTCGGGATGCTCCAGGACCCTGACCAGCAGATCGCGATTGGTGGTCGGCCCGTGGATGACCCCGCGCCGGAGCACCGAGGCCAGGGTCATCGCCGCCTGCTCCCGTGTGGGGCCGTGGGAGACGACTTTGGCCAACATCGGATCGTAGAAAACCGAGACCGTCGAGCCGGTCTCGACGCCGGAGTCGACCCGGACTCCCGGCTCGATCGGGAGCTCGAAGCGATGGATGGCGCCGGTGACCGGGAGGAAGTCGTTGCGGGGATCCTCGGCGTAAAGCCTGGCCTCGATGGCATGCCCGGAGATCGAGGGCGCGCCCTCTGGCAGCGAGCCACCGTCGGCGACCTCGATCTGGAGCCGAACCAGGTCGAGTCCGGTGACCATCTCGGTGACCGGGTGCTCCACCTGGAGACGGGTGTTCATCTCCAGGAAGAAGAAGTCTCGGTCCTGGAGGAGGAACTCCACCGTCCCCGCCCCGACGTAGCCGACGGCTCGGGCGATTTCGACCGCGGTGTCCCCCATGGCCCGGCGCAGATCTTTGTCCAGGGCCGGTGAGGGCGCTTCTTCGACGATCTTCTGGTGCCGCCGCTGGATGGAGCACTCCCGCTCGAACAGCGAGATGATCTGCCCCTGTCCGTCGCCGAAGACCTGGATCTCGACGTGACGTGGAGCATCGAGGTATCGCTCGAGGAACACCGTGTCGTCTCCAAACGCCGAGGCGGCCTCTCGACGCGCTCCTTCGACCGCCTCGTTCAGATCGGCGGGATCTCGGACGACTCTCATCCCTTTCCCACCACCCCCCGCGGAGGCCTTGACCAGGAGCGGCCACCCAACGGACGCCGCAGCTTGGGCCGACGCCGATTCCGACAAGCCGGTGAGGTCCACCGCTCCGAGGATGGGAGCCCCGGCAGTCTCGGCCATCTCCTTGGATCGAAGTTTTGACCCCATGATCTCGATCGACAGTGGGGAAGGACCGATCCAGATCAGCCCCTCTTCGACAACCCGACGGGCGAATTCGGCGTTCTCGGCGAGAAAGCCGTATCCGGGGTGCACCGCGTCTGCGCCGGACTGCTTCGCCGCGCCCAAGACCGCGTCGATGTCGAGATAGGTTTCGGTCGGGCTCGATCCGGGAAGGTTGATCGCATGATCCGCTTCGAGCACATGCGGCTCGGTGGCGTCGGGATCCGAGTAGACCGCCACCGTCTCAATGGTCATCAGGCGGCAGGTGCGAAAGACACGTCGGGCGATTTCCCCACGATTGGCTACAAGAGCTCTGCGGATCATCGGCCTGTGAGGGTAACGATGGAAACTATTTCGGGGCCGGGGACGTCAGATACATGTTGTCTCAACGAGTAGAGGAGCCGCGTCCAAGATGAGCGAAACACAGTTGCTGGAACGAGAAGCGATCGAACGGCTGGAACCGGAGCCGCGACGGAGGAGGGGGCTGGTCCCGATTGCCATCGTCTTCGGTGTCGTCGCCATGTTCGTCGTGATCGGCATATGGGTGGTTTCGGGTCTCCGTGACCTCGTCGACGCCGTTCCCACCCCGGCCGATCTAGCCGCCGTGTTCGAGCCCGAGCCCTATGAGGAGATCGGGCCGGTCGTCATCAGCTCGCTCCGCGACCTCTCCAACCTGACCACGGTGGAGACCGTGCAGTACACCATCGTGGACAAGGGCACCGACCGAGGATGGCTGGACTGGGCCCGTGGCGACAGTCTTCAGCTGTTCGCAGTGGCCAAGATCGGCGCCGGCATCGACATGAGCCAGATCACGGTGCGCAACGTCTCACTCGACGACCAGGGTGTGGTCGAGATCGAGGTGCCCGCCGCCCAGATCCAATATGTCTCGGTCGACAACGAGGCGACCCAGATCCTGGATCGGGAGACCGGTCTGTTCACCAAAGGCGACCCCAGGCTGGAGACAGACGCCCGTCAGGTTGCGGAGGAGGTCCTGGTCGAGGGCGCACTCGAAGACGGCATCCTGGCCGACGCCGAAGCCAACGCCCGTCAGGTTCTGACCAACTTCCTGCTCGGTCTTGGTTACCGCGACGTGGTGGTCGACTTCACCGGCTGAACGTCACACCACGTGCAGACCCGAATTGTGACAGTTCCTCCCGTTTCGCTGCTCCGAATCGGGTGGGATGATGGGTCGTGGGACCAGAGGATCTCTTCACCGGGCACCCCCTCGGGGTTGAGGCATGCGAAAAGGTGAGCTCGATCCTCGACGGCATCGTTGACGTCGAGGTCCGAACCACGAAGAGTCAGGTGGCGTTCTTCCGCAAGCGGGGCTTCGCCTATATCTGGCCTCCGGGGAATTACCTGGCCAAACCCGATGCAGAAGTCGTCCTCTCCATCGCTCTCGGACGTCACGACGACTCCGAGCGATGGAAAGAGGTGGTGCACCCGGCGAGCAGACATTGGATGCATCACCTCGAGGTTCGGCGGCTGGAGGACATCGACGAGGAAGTGGCTCGCTGGCTCGTGGAGGCAGCCGAACGCGCCGGCTGAGCGCGGCATAATCAGCGCCGAATGAGCCAACCGACCGATGCCGTACCGGATCGGGTTTCCGGACACGTCGCCGCATTCAACGTGCGGTGGCCGAGGGTGAGTACGAGCGGCTCGCCGAACGTTTTGCCGACGATGCCGTCATGTCCTTCGTGGCGTCCCGGTCGGCCCCTTCGTGGGCCGCTCCGCCATCCTGGCCGGATACCGCGAGATGCCTCCCGACGACACCATGGAGATCACCTCGGTCCAGAGCGACAGTGGGATCGACACGGTTCGCTTTCTCTGGTCCCAGGGCGGCACCGGCACCATGACCATGCGTTGGGAGGACGATCTCCTGGCCGAGTTGACCGTGGTCTTCGACCAGGGCTGACCGACACGGTCGTCGTTCGCTAATCTCCGAATCCGGCGTGCTCTCACGCCACACCTGCAGACCGGGCGCCCACACCGCCCGGCACGCGCAGGGAAAGGTGGCCCTTGTCATCGGGAGATTTCGAATGTCGTCGACTCGTGGTGGCCGTCGAACGGGGTGTGGGCTCGGGGCGGCAGCCGATGGAGATCGATGATGACTGCACACAAAAAACTCAAAGAGCGCATCCGCGTCCGCATGGACAAGACGGGCGAGAGCTACATGACCGCCCGCCGCCATGTGGTCGGCGGGGAGGAGCATGTCGCCGATGTCGGGGTCCATCCCGACACCTCGGCCCTTGCCCGGATCCTCGCCGATGCCGGCGTGCAGGGGCCGGATGGCCCGCTGTCCGAGGCGATCGTCCTCGGGATCGGAGGCGGGCTCGGCGCCGGCTACATCCTTTGGGAGTTCGCGCCCGAAACAGACCACAAGCCTGCCGACGATGCCCGAGGTGACCGTCGCGTCGTGGTCATCGGGTTTCGCAACCGATGGCAGTATCCCGACCGCTGGGCGGACGCGGTGCTCGACCGTCTCGGTGTCGGTTTCCGACGCGAGCACACTACGAGTGTGGCCAAGGCGAGACGCCAACTCGATGAGGCCGTCGGGGTGGGGCACTCGGTGATGGTCGAGATCTCGGCCGCCGATCTGCCCTACTGGCATCTTCCTGCGGAGGAGGCGGGAACGTGGGGCTACCCGATCGCCCTAGTGGGAAGTGACCCCGATCGCTATCTGGTCGACGACCGGAACTCGAGCCGGCTCACCGTTGCCTCGGATGCGATGGAAACGGCGCGGGCCCGAATTCCCTCCTACAAGAACCGGATGGTCGTCATCGACCAGTCGACGGTCATGACCACCGACCGGCTGTCGGGAGCCATCGAAGCTGGTCTCGCCGATGCCGTGGAGCATCTGGCTTCGAGATCGGACTCGTTCTCGCTGCCTGCATTCCGGAAGTGGGCCAGGATGGTGACCTCCGATACCGGGAAAGGCTGGAAGAGGGTCTTCGCCGACCGACGCAGCCTCTGGAGAGCCCTCCGCAGCACTCACGACTCGGTCTCGGACATCGGGATCATCGGTGGCTCGCTGCGCCCCCTGTACGCCGAGTTTCTCGACGAGGCAGCGCGAGTGCTGGGGCGATCAGAACTGTCGGCGGTCGCGGAGCACTACCGAAACGCTGGCGAGGCATGGGACGACGTCGCCGACGCAACTCTGCCCGACGGGTTCGAGCCGTTGAGAGAAGCGGTGGAGTTGTCCCGTCGCCGGAGGGAGGCGGTGCGTCGAGGAGACGCCGGAGGCATGGAGGCGGCGGAGGCAGCCAAGGCGCTCAACGAGTTGGCCGACCGGTTCGAGCCGAGGTTGCCGCTCAGCGACTCCGAGATCGACGACGTCCTCGAGTCGTTGTCCGGGGCCATCGATGCCGCCTACATGGCCGAGGTCGGGGCCCACTCCGCTCTCTCCGAGGTGATGAGGGGATGACACGGTCGGGACGCCTCATCCCGACCCGGTAGCGTGAGGTGATGGACACCGAAGAGCTGGTGGTCGAGACCGGAGATCGGCCCGCAGCGGTCGACATCAGCGCCGATCTGGCTCGCTTCGCCTCTGGGCAGGGCGACGGTCTTCTCTCGGTGTTCGTCCCCCACGCCACGGCCGGGCTGGCCATCATCGAGACCGGGGCCGGCAGCGACCAGGACCTGCTCACTGCCATCGACGTACTGCTCCCGGCGGAGCGAGGCCGATGGCATCACGAGCACGGCAGCCCGGGTCACGGACGGGACCATGTGCTGCCGGCGTTCGTCTCGCCCAGCGTGACCATCCCCGTCGTGGCGGGACGCATGACCCTCGGCACGTGGCAGTCGGTGGTCCTGGTCGACACCAACGTCGACAATCGGACCCGAAAGGTCCGGCTGTCGTTCATCGCGGGCTGATCACATCCGGAACACGCCGAAGCGGTCGGTCCCCTTCACCTCGGCCGAGTGGGTGGCGGAGAGGGCGATCCCGAGCACGTGCCGGGTGTCACGGGGGTCGATGAGGCCGTCGTCGCGGACCCGGGCGGTGGAGAAGTAGGCGAGCTCTTCGGCCTCGATCTGGGTTTCGATCTCCTTGCGTCGCTTCTCGTCCTCGACCTCGTCGAATGCTTCGCCTCGCGCCTCTGCCGCCTGCCGGGCGATGATCGACATCACCCCGGCCAGCTGGGTGGGGCCCATTACGGCGACCTTGTGGTTGGGGTAGCCGAACACGAAGCGGGGCTCGTAGGACCGGCCCGACATCCCGTAGTTGCCCGCTCCGTAGGAGACCCCGGCCATGAGGGCGATGTGGGGAACTTCGGAGTTGGCCACCGCGTTGACCATCTTTGCCCCGTCTTTGATGATCCCCCGCTGCTCGTACTCCTTTCCCACCATGTAGCCGGTGGTGTTGTGGGCGAAGATGAGCGGCGTGTCGTAGCGGTTGCACAGCTGGATGAACTCGGTCGCCTTCTGCGCCTCTTCGGAGAAGATGACCCCCTGCTGGTTGGCGATGACCCCGACGGGGAATCCGTGGATCGAGCCCCAACCGGTCAGGATCGAGGTCCCGTAGACGGCCTTGTACTCCTCGAAGCAGGAGCCATCGAGGGCGCGGGCCAGGATCTCCCGCATGTCGAAGGGAACCCGGAGATCGGGCGGGATCACCCCGAGGATGTCGTCGACGTCATGGATCGGCGGGTCGGGGTCCTTGGTCGCCCCGTAGCCCAGCTTGCGCCAGTTGAGGTGGGCAACGATGTCCCGGCCCATCCGGATCGCTTCCTGCTCGTCCTGGGCGAAGTAGTCGGACAGCCCCGAGATCCGGGAGTGCATCTCCGCGCCCCCAAGCTCCTCGTCGGTGGACTCTTCGCCCGTGGCCATCTTGACGAGTGGGGGCCCGCCGAGGAACACCTTGGCCTGCTCCTTGACCATGATCGCGTAGTCGCACATGGCGGGGAAGTAGGCGCCGCCGGCGGTGGAGCTCCCGAAGACGATGGCGACGGTCGGGATGCCCTGCTTGGAGAGACGGGTCAGGTTGCGGAACCACTTGCCTCCGACGATGAACACCTCGGCCTGATCGGGGAGGTCTGCCCCACCCGACTCGACCAGGTTGATGAGGGGGAGCCGGTTCTCCATGGCGATGTCCATGATCCGCAGCGTCTTCGCCACCGAATATCGGTTCATCGAGCCCGCCTGGCTGGTCGGGTCGTGCGCCAAGATGGCGCACTCAACACCTTTCACCACCCCGATCCCGGTGACCACGTTCGCCCCGAGGTTCTTGTCGGTGCCCCATGCGGCCAGGGTGGATAGCTCGAGAAAGGGGGCGTCTTGGTCGAGGAGAAGCTCGATCCTCTCCCGGGCGAGGAGCTTGCCCCGGTCCCGGTGGCGCTGGATGTACTTCTCGCCCCCGCCCTGGCGGGCCTGCTCCATGAGAGTCTCGAACTCGGCGAGCTTCTCTTCCATCGCGGCCCGGTTGACCCGGTACTCCTCGGACCGCGGGTCCAGCTTCGTCTGGAGAACCTGCACGGGGGCAGGGTACGCATTCCTAATGTAGGGCGTCACGCATACGTGACGGAGTGCATAGAGAATGGATGCGGCTGCCCTACAACACCTGGTCGACACCGAGATCGGGGTCAGTGACTGGATCGAGATCAGCCAGGATCGGGTCGATGCGTTCGCCGACGCAACCGATGACCATCAATGGATTCACGTCGACCCGGAGAAGGCGGCGGCGGGCCCGTTCGGAGGCACCATCGCCCATGGCTTCCTCACCCTCTCTCTCACCGTCACGCTGAGCGCAAAAGTCGAGCTCGACGTGGGGTCACCTCGCATGGCGCTCAACTACGGCCTGGAGAAGGTGCGCTTCCCGGCCCCGGTCCCGGTCGGATCACGGATCCGGGCCCGGATCAACCTGGTCTCGGCGACGGACGTGGAAGGCGGGATCCAGGTCAACCGCCAGATCCTCATAGAGGTGGAAGGTGGCGAGAAACCGGCGATGGTCGCCGAGACGGTGAGCCGGTACTACTACTGAACTGACCACCGCGAGCGTCTCTACCCTGCCCGACCCATGCCCGCACTATTCAGCCTCGCCGGTGAGGAGATCATCCCGTCCCAGCTGACCCGCGGCGGTTGGTCGGACGACGCCCAGCATGGGGGCCCGCCGTGCGGGATCATGGCCCGGGCTGTGGAGAAGGTGCCCACCCTCGAACCGATGCAGGTGGTCCGTCTGACCGTGGATCTGACCCGCCCCGTCCCACTCGAGCCGCTGCAGATAGAGACCGAAGTGGTCAGGGAAGGACGGCGGATCCAACTTGTCGACGTTTGGTTGCGGGCCGGCACCCTGGAGCTGGGTCGGGCCCGGGCCTTGAAGATCCGGATCGGTGACCTCGATCTGCCGGTTCCTGAGACCGACACCATGCCTACCGGCCCGGAAAGCATGGACCGGCTCACCTGGCGGGGGCACTTCGGCGAGGTTGGCGACTTGGAACGGTTTCACTACGACGCCGTCGAGATAAGGACCAGGGAGGGCTCGTTCAGCAAACCGGGGCCCGGCGTCTCCTGGTTCCGTCTCCTGGTCCCGGTCGTCGACGGGGAAGAGTCGAGCGACTTCGTTCGGCTCGCCACCCTTGCCGACATGGCAAACGGCAACTCACAGGCCCTCGATCCGACGGTTCATGCCTTCGTCAATCCCGACATCAGTCTTCATGTACATCGCATGCCACGTGGCGACTGGATCGGGATGAGGTCGGTCTCCTATCCCCAGCCACAGGGCATTGGCATCGCCGACACCGCGCTCTACGACCTGGAGGGGCGTATCGGGAGGGTGGTCCAGTCCCAGTACCTGGAGTTGCGTTGACCCGTGGCCTGGAGGCTCGAACGTTATGCAACGCGTCACATATCCGTGACGCCCTGCATTAGGAAAGCAGTTCAGCCCAGGCTGCGGCCGCCACCGACCACGATCACCTCGCCGGTGATGTAGCTGGAGAGGGGGGTGAGGAGCCACCAGACGGTGTCGGCCACCTCCTCGGGAGTTCCCATCCGATCCAGGGGGATGGCGGCCACCATCTTGTCCCTGACCTCCTCGGGGATCCCCATGCTCATCTCCGTCGAGATGAGACCGGGGGCGACAGCATTGACCCTGACCCCCGGGGCGAGACCCAAGGCCAGGGCCCGGGTCATACCCACCACCCCGCCCTTCGACATCGAGTAGTTGAACTGGCCGAAGTTGCCCAGATAGGCCCGGGAGGCGATGTTGACGATCGACCCGCCGTCGGACATCAGCGGGGCCAGGTCGGTGGAAAGCCGGTAGGCGGCGCCGAGGTTGACCTCGAGCACGGCGGCGAAGTCCTCGTCGGCCATGTTGACCAGCCGGGAGTCGCGGGTGATCCCGGCATTGTTCACCAGCCCGATCAAGGGCATGCCGGCAGCCTCCACCGTCTCCCGGACGATCGACGGTCCCTCCGGCGAGGTCAGGTCGACCTGCACCGGCGTGACGTGCTCGGACAGAGCCAGCTCCGGTGCGAGGTCGACTCCGATGACGGTGATCGGCCCGGTCCCGGCCGTCTTCTCGGCGATGGCCCGCCCGATGCCACGGGCCGCCCCGGTCACCACCACGACACCGTTCACGGCAGGGTCTTCCCCACGTGGCCCGGCCCGACTCGCACCAGCTCGCCGGTGACGTCGCCTGAATCGAGCAAACGTTGCGCCCAGGCTTGCACCGCTTCCCGATCGGCCTCCTCGTCGTAGGCGACGACGTTGGCGGTCCACCCCTTCCGGGCACCCTCCAGAGCCGCGGTCCGGGCGGCGGAGAGGAGACCGGTGGCGACCATGGCGTTTCCTGCCCCTCGCCGCCCGAGCAGGTCGTCCTGGCGCACCACGTATACGATCGAGTCCTCGGCCTGCGCTGCGGCCCGGCTGAGCTCGAAGACCCGGGTCAGCTCGGCCAGGACCTCGTCCCAGCCCTCACCCACCTCATCGGTCCAGTGGATCACGCCGTCAGGATACGATCGCGGTCCCGGCCTCCACCATCTGCTCGATCGTCTCCGGGTCGACGCCGGCCTCGGCGAGGATTGGTCGGGTGTGTTGGCCGAGCGTGGGTGGCATGTCACCGGCCCGGGCGGGTGAGCCATCGACGTGGATCGGTGAGCCGGTCACCTTTACCTCGCCCGCCGTCGGGTGCTGGTACTCGACGATCATCTGGTTGTGCCTGGCCTGGGGGTCGGAAAGAGCCTCGGTCAAGGTGAGGACATGCCCGACGGGGAGGCCGGCGTCGCCGAGGAGGCTCACCCAATGATCCGCCTTCTCGGTCTTGAACACGGTCGACAGCTTTCTGACCACCCGGTCGCGGTTGGCCATTCTCAGCTCGTTGGTCGGATAGGCCTCGGCAATGTCCGGCATCTCCAGCGACTCGGCGAGGACCCGGAAATGGCGATCGGAGACGATGGCCAGGGTGAATGGGGCATCGGCTGCCTGGAACACCTGGTTCGGAGCCAGATATGGGCTGGCGGTGCCCGTCCGCTCTGGCTGCTCGCCGGTGGCAAATGCAAGTGCGTTCCATCCCGACTGCACCGCCATGACGCCGTCGCGTAGCGAGACGTCGATGCGTCTGCCCCGACGGGGAGTCTCGGCGAGAGCGGCGCAGATGGCCAGGGCGGCATTGGTGCCGGCCACGTAGTCGCCGATGGTGGTCGCGGTCTTCCTCGGGCCGTCCTTTGGGTCACCGGTGATCGAGATCATCCCCGACTCGCCCTGGAACACGATGTCGATCCCGGCCCGCTCGGCATAGGGCCCTTCCGCCCCGAAAGCCGAGATCGTGGCGTAGATGAGCCCCTGGTTGATCCCCCTGGCCCTCTCGTCGCCGAGCCCCATCCGCTCCATGGCCCCGTGACGGAGATTGTGGACCACGACGTCTGCCATGCTCACCAGCTTGTCCAGCACCCTTTTCGATACCCAGTCCTTGGGGTCGAGGGCGAGGGACTCCTTGCCCCGGTTGGCCATCATGAAGAATGTGGACTCGCCGTTCTGATAGGGCCCGAACCCACGTCCCAGGTCGCCATCGGGCGGCTCGATCTTGACCACACGGGCCCCCAGGTCCGCGAGGAGCATGGCGGCGTAGGGGGCGGCGATCAGATTGCCGAACTCGACGACGAGCGTGCCCTCCAGCGGCCCTTCAGACACGTTCGATGACCGTGCTGATCCCCTGACCGACGCCGATGCACATGGTCGCCAGCCCGTACCGGCCCTCGCGGCGTCCCAACTCGTGGGCGAGGGTGGTCAGGATCCGGGCACCCGAAGCTCCGAGAGGGTGTCCGATGGCGATCGCCCCTCCGTTGACGTTGACCCGGTCCGGGTCGAGTTCGAGAAGCCGCATGCTGGCCACCGCCTGGGCGGCGAATGCCTCGTTGATCTCTATAAGGTCGAGCTCTTCGACTCCGATGCCGGCGCGGGCCATGGCCTTCTCCGAGGCCGGCACCGGGCCGATCCCCATGACATCGGGATGGACCCCGGCGGCGGCCGCCGAGACGATGCGGGCCATCGGGGTCAGCCCGTGGGTCTCCAGCCCGGCCTCGGTGGAGAGGAGGAGGGCGGCCGCGCCGTCGTTCATGGGCGACGAATTGCCCGCGGTCACTGACCCGTCCTCCTTGAAGACCGGGGGTAGCTTGGCCAGCGCCTCCATCGAGGTGTCGGCGCGAGGCCCCTCGTCGCTCTCGATGTCGACTGTCGATCTGCGTCTGGCGTCGAGGGGTGCCTCGATCGGCTCGATCTCCTCCTGGAAGCGACCGGCCTCCACTGCGGCCAGGGCTTTCTGATGGCTCCTCAGGGCGAAGACGTCCTGGTCTTCTCGTGTGATCTCGTACTTGGCGGCAACGACCTCGGCAGTCATACCGAGCGTGATCGGCGGATAGAGCTCTTTCATCCGGGGGTTGACCAGACGCCAGCCCAGCACCGTGTCGGCGCTCTCCGGGAGCCCGGTGGCGAAGGCACGGTCGCCCTTCATCATGACGTATGGGGATCGAGTCATCGACTCCGATCCTCCGACAACCATCACCTCGCCCCAGCCCGCGGCCAGAGCGTGGGACCCGGACACGACGGCCTGCATCCCCGAGCCGCAGAGGCGGTTGACTGTCGCCCCGGGTATCTCGATGGGAAGACCGGCGAGGAGCCCGGCCATGCGAGCCACATTGCGATTGTCCTCACCGGCCTGATTGGCCGCGCCCCAATAGATGTCCTCGACCGCCATGGGATCGAGATCGGGGTTCCGTGTCATCAAGGCGGCTATGACATGAGCCGCCAGGTCGTCGGGGCGGACATGGGCCAGCTGCCCTCCCAGCCGCCCCATCGGGGTCCGGCATGCGTCGACGATGTAGATGTCACCTGGCATTGTCTCTCGGTTCACATTCTTGTCATTTGACCCGGGTCGAATGGGGGACAACCCCCATGTTGCCGGGAACCATTTCACCCTAGGTTCACGTCACAGGGACGATAGAGATGAACGAGCCGCGCAAAGACCCCACCAGCATCGCCGCATACGCTCCGGCCGGCCTCCTCGTCGTCTACGTGGTGATCCGCCTCCTCTTCTGACGGCCGGCGCAACCACTAGGTTTCAGCCTCATGGACCGACCCGACTCCCTTTCGTTCACCGAGTCCGACGAGGCGAACCGCCTCCTCGCCGCCGATGGCTTCGCCCTCCTCCTCGGGATGCTGTTCGACCAGCAATTCCCGATGGAACGCGCCTTCTTCGGGCCACAGCTTCTCAAGGAGCGTCTTGGGGGCGAGTTGGATCCGGCTCTCCTGGTCGCCACCGATCTGGAGACGCTGGAGGAAGTGTTCCGAGGACCGCCCGCCATTCACCGCTATCCGGCATCGATGGCCAAGCGTGCCCAGGATCTGGCCCGGGTCGTCGTCGAGGAGTATCGCGGTGATGCCGAGAGCCTCTGGTCGACGGCGGAGAGCGGTGCCGAGCTGCTCGGGCGTTTGCGGGCCCTTCCTGGATTTGGCGCGGAGAAGTCGAGGATCTTCGTGGGGCTCCTGGGCAAGCGGCTCGGGGTGCAACCCGAAGGGTGGGAGGAGAAGGCGGCGAACTGGCCTTCGATCGCAGACGTCGCCAGCTTCGAGGACGTGCTCGTGCTCAGGGAGAAGAAGAAGGCGATGAAGGCCGCCAAGAACGACTGAACGCCTCAACCGTTCCCGGTTTCCTGCCGATATGGCCGATACGGGACACGGAAGGAACGATGCATCTCTCGGGTCAGCTCTCTGACTGGAGTATCAACGATCTGCTCCAAATCATGCAGGTCACCAAGAAGACCGGCTCGCTCGACATCGAGGGTCAGCGGCGCGGGCGTGTCCACTTCCGTGAAGGTCGGGTCACCGGCGCCGAGCTGGTCGGGGCTCAGGGGGCATATGAGGGGACCGACCGGGCCGGAGTCGCCGACATCCTCTATGTCCTCTCCACCGTGGAGGAGGGCTCGTTCTCGGTCGGCGCCGCCGATGGCCCCGACACCAAGGGCTGGACCGTCGAAGAGGTTCTGCTCGATGTCGAAGGACTCCAATCTCTCGAAGGCGAGGTCGTCGCCTCGGGGTTGTTCGACGCGAATGCGATCAAGCTGGTTCACGAGATCGAGGAGCCGGTGTCCATCGAACCGGGTGACTGGCAGGTGTTCGTGAATCTGGTGCCGACGTTCACCTTCGACGCCCTCGAGAGCCGCTATGGCCGGGGTGGCGCCGTCCGGATCTTCCATACCCTTCACCGACTCGGTCTGGCCGACACCGTGTTGCACCAGGAAGGCGAGAGCGACTGGCTGGACCGGCTCGCCGAGGGCGTGGCACCGGGATCGGCGGGCTCCGACTGGCCCGCAGAGGCCGGTGAGTTCGGTCCCCTGGCGAGCGACCGGGACGACGACGGAGGAGGCGCCGAGCGAGCCGCCCCGGTCGACGACGAGGAGCCCGAGCCGATTCTGCCCCAGGTGAAGGCGCCTCGGATCCCCTCCGAGCTCAAGGGAGTCTCCGCCCCGGCTTCGACGACGCTCACAGATGGCGTTTACGACGAGATCCGTCGACTGCGGAGCAGGGTCGGCGAAAAGTAGCGTCGCCCCGGGCGTGTCCGCCTGGGTCGAGCACAATCGATTCATATAATCCGCGCATGAGCGACCATCCATCGGTTGCCATCATCGGCGTCGGCGCCATGGGCGAGGCGTTGTTCAGCGGTCTCAAGCGCGCCGGGTGGGCAGCCGACGAGCTCTCTCTCTGCGTGCGGCGAGAGGATCGAGCCGCCGATCTGGCCCGCCGGTCGAAGTCCCTGGTGTCACTCGAGGCGAGAGAGGCGATCGAGTCAAGACAGGTGGTGGTGGTCGCGGTGAAGCCACGAGATGTCGGCGTGGTGATCGATAGGCTCGGCACGGGCCTGTCCCCGGACCAGATGTTGCTTTCTCTCGCGGCCGGCATAACCACCAGCACATACGAGGAGAGGCTCGGTGAGATACCGGTGGTCCGAGCCATGCCGAACACACCGGCCTTGGTAGGGGAGGGGGTCACCGGAATCGCCGGGGGAGCCCACGCCGGCGAGGAGCACCTGAAGCTCGCCACCCGGGTGCTCGGCGCCGTGGGCGGGGTCAGGGTGATGGACGAGTCTCTGCTCGATGCAGTCACTGCCGTGTCGGGCACCGGCCCCGCATATGTCTTCCTGCTGGCCGAGGCCCTGACAGAGGCGGCGGTCAGGGAGGGCCTCCCTCGGGACATTGCCGAAGAGTTCGTCCACCAGACCATCAGAGGGGCGGGGCACCTGCTCACGGACACCGCGACCAGCCCGGCCGAGTTGAGGTCTCAGGTGACATCGCCGGGCGGGACCACAGCCGCCGCGGTGCACATCCTCGAAGAACGCGGGTTCCGGGCTCTGGTGGAGGATGCGGTCCGGGCCGCGGCCAAACGCGCCGCCGAGCTCGGGGAGCAGGGTTGAGCATCTTCTCCAGGGCGGTCGTGGCCTTGACCGAGGCCGGCCCCGTGGAGAGGACAATCACTCGCACCCGGCCGGGAAAGGCCGTCGCCCACAGGTTCGTGGCCGGGGACACCCTCGACGAGGCCGTGTCCGTCGCCAAGAAGCTCAATGGGGAAGGGCTGCTCGTCTCCCTCGACTTTCTCGGGGAGGAGGTGTCCGACCGGAGCTCGGCCGTCCAGGCGCGGGACGAATACCTGGAGGGCCTGGAGCGGATCGGCTCTGAGGAACTCGAGGCGAACATCTCCGTCAAGCTGACCCAACTCGGGCTCGCCATCGACGAAGGGCTTGCCTTCGAGCTCCTCGACAGCCTCGCCGAGGGCGCTCATCGGGTGTCGACGACCGTGACCATCGACATGGAGGACTCGCGGTACACCGATGCAACAGTCCGCATTTACGAGAAGGCACAGACCGACCACCGGAATCTCGGTGTGGCGCTCCAGGCGTATCTGCATCGCACCCCTGCCGACCTGGAGCGGCTCCTCCCCCTGGGCGGTCACATCCGGCTCTGCAAAGGCGCCTACGTGGAGGAACCGGAAGTCGCCCTCAACTCGAAGTCGGCAGTCGACACGGCCTACGCCACTCAACTTCGCGTTCTGATGGGGGCCGAGACGGTGCGTCCAGCGATAGCCACGCATGACCTCGAACTGGTGGGACTGACGAGGGAGCTGGCCCGGGACCGGGAAGAGCCCTTCGAGTTCCAGATGCTCTATGGCGTTCGCAGCGCACTGCAACGCGAGCTGGTCGCGGACGGGTTCCCGTTGCGGGTGTACCTGCCCTTCGGATCCCAGTGGTACCCGTATCTCACCCGTCGTCTCGCCGAGCGGCCGGCCAACGCCTGGTTCTTCGTCCGTTCGCTGTTCGGGTCCTGAGCGGAAGCCCGAGGTTCGGTGACCGGTCACCGAACCTCAGACCACCATGGGCTCACGCAGCCCTGCGGAGAGGGGCGGGATCAGGATTGGGAGGTTGATACACCAGCCGCTCGCCGATTGCGATGAGCCCGAGGCCGACCACATCCCGGAGGGATTGGAGGCCCGCTCGCCGCAGGGCCCCGGCGCGCGCCATCCGGGCCATACGTCGGTTGGCTGCTCTCTGTCTTGCACTGTGAATGCGGTCGGTTACGACCGCCTCGTTGATCATCGGGGTCATCGAAATTCTCTCTCGCTCATGAGGCTGCCGGCTCGTCGGTCTTGACATAGGTGTCGAGAAAGGCTCCGGCGTTGGCCAATGCCTGGGTCCGCAGGGCATAAGTCTTGGATTCTTTGTGGTCTTTGTTCCCGCTCATGCGAACACGGACCAGACCCGCGGCACGAAGAACGCTCATGTGGTGGTGCACCGTGGATTTGGACAATCCGAGCAGGTCGACCAGATCGTCCAACGAGGCCTCTTCTTCGGAGAGACGTCGCAGGATTCGGAGCCGTCGCTCGTCGCTCAGCGCCTTGTACGTCTTGACCAGCCATGACGGGGGTGCCTCGGGATCGGAGTCGATGAACTCGTCTGCCATGCCGTAGAAGACGAGCAGCGTGTCCCGGCTCTGGTCGATGAGGGAAAGTGGTTTGACCACGACCGACGGGACCAGGGTCACCCTGGAGACACCGATGGGGATCTCGTAGTCGAGTCCGTTGGTCACCTCTTCGATCTCGGCCTTGGCGCTGTCCCGGGTCGACGTGGCCCGCTGTGCGGCGGCGGCCCGATTGATCGCCCCCGTGAAGACCTCCTCGTGTTCGCTGAAGACCTCCACGCGGAACCGTCGGATCATCTGGACAAGTCTGTCGCGCAATTCCTCCCCAGGGATCTCGAAGATCGAGATCAGGTGGCTTTGGATCTCCTCGTCGAGATGTCCGCCTTTGGCAGTGGAGATGACCTGCCGCACGGCATCCATGTCGCCGTCCGCCGCCTGTTCGATCAGCCCGGGGTCGGCGAACTCTCCCACGTACCCCAACATCCAGCGACGGAGACGTTGCGGGTTGATCGAGCCGAGCCAGTCGAGGACCCGGTCGGGGTCATGAGGATGAGGCGCCGCCGCGACCAGGCCGAGCAGACTGAGCAGGACGGCGCCGTTGGGGCCGGCCAGTGCTTGCACCTCCGTTGCCAGGTCCTCGGGGGTGGCCTCCCTGACCCCTTGGCACCACTTGGGCCCGAGGTCCACCGCGCAGCCGGTCTCTTCGGGGTTGAACACGGTCCACATGGTGAGGATGATCTCGTAGGACGCACCACCGTCGACGTCGATCGGGATCCGTCGCGCAGCTGCGGTCAGATCTCGGATCCTGGATTGGGGGTTGATCACTTCGACCATCGCCTATTCCTCGGGTAAGAGTTCGATAGCTGTCGAACAGAGTGTATCTCGCGCAGGTATCGTCTGTCAAGGGGCCGATTCGACAACCATCGAATGGTCCCGGTGATGCTCTCGCCGACTGACGGCAGCTCCAGACACCGTCGGAACGGAGTGGAGGCGAGGCGGGTCCCGCCCCCTACACTCGCCTTCCATGGCCCTGACCGAGGAGCGACAAGAGCAGTCGCAGTCGAGCCTGCGCCGACCGACTGCATCACAGGTCCTGGAAGGGGTGGGTGTCCTCCTCGCCCTGGGAACCCTGGGGCTGGGAGTCCTGGGAACGCTCCCCGAGCACCCGGTGCACGAGGTCGGTCGCGAGGTGTTCGGCAACATCCCACCCTCGATCCAGGTCGTCTTCTACCTGGGCGTCGCCAGCTTCGTCTGGCTCATGCTCCATCTCTTTGCCGTCCGTGCCCGCAGTTGGTCCCTGGGGAGAGACGAGGCCCGCAGCGGTCGCTGGGGACGGCGGGTCAGGGACCTCGATGCCGGGCTTCGCATGAAGACCTTGCTGCGCGACCCGCGGATGGGCGTCATCCATGCCGCCATGTATTACGGGTTCCTGGTTCTTTTCCTCGGAACAGTCATCCTCGAGATCGACCACATCCTTCCCGGCAACCTCAAGTTCCTGCACGGGATGGTCTACCAGGGATATTCGGCCACGCTCGACCTCGCCTCGCTGGTCTTCCTCGCCGGTGTCGGCCTGTTCGCGATCAATCGATATGTGGTGAGACCCCGACGGATCAGGACCAAGACCAAGCCCGAGGATGCCCTGATCCTGGGTCTTCTCGCATTGATGGGTCTGACCGGAATCCTGACCGAGGCCGCCCGCATCGCCCTCGTCGGTCGCCCCGATTTCGAGACTTGGTCCTTCGTCGGCTACCCGCTCTCCGGTCTGATCCAGCAGTCATCGGCCGGTGCCCTCCATCAGGCGCTCTGGATCTTCCACATCGCCACCTTCGTTGCGTTCCTCGTCGTGGTCCCCGTCACCAAGCTCAGGCACATGTTCACCTCGCCCGCCAACATGTTCCTCTCCGCCCGGCCCCGGCCGAAAGGGGCGATGCGGGAGATGCCCAATCTGCTCGAGGCCGAGGACATCGACACCATCGGCGCCTCGGTCGTTGGCGATCTCACCTGGAAGCAGATCTTCGACACCGATGCCTGCACCATCTGCGGTCGATGCACTTCGGTTTGCCCGGCGAATATCACCGGCAAGCCTCTCGACCCCAGGGAGATGGTCCTGAAGACCGGGGAGGTCGCCGCCTCCGTGGGCGGAGTCTCCGGCCCGGTGTCGACGTTGGCCGTGCTCGATGGGGAGGGGCAACTCTTCGACCGGGTCCGCCCCGACGAGGTGTTCGCATGTGTGGCCTGTCGCGCCTGTGACGAGATCTGCCCGGTGAACATCGAGATCCTCGATCGCATCCTCGACATGCGTCGTTATCTCACTCTCATGGAATCCGAGTTCCCCACCGAGCTGGGCCGCGCCTTCGTGTCCATGGAGAACCAGGCCAATCCCTGGGGTCTGAGCCGTCAGGCGAGGGCGGATTGGACCAAAGAGCTCGACTTCGAGGTCCCGGTCTTCGGCGAGAACGGGAAGACGAAGGCCGACTATCTCTGGTTCGTCGGGTGCGCAGGGTCCTACGACGACCGAAACACCGCGGTTTCGGTGGCCCTGGCCCGACTCCTGCACCGGGCTGGCATCGACTTCGCCATCCTCGGGGTCAGAGAGGCATGTACCGGCGATCCGGCCCGGCGCGCCGGGAACGAGTTGATCTACCAGCAGATGGCATTGGAGAACATCGCCACGTTCGAGGAGGTGGGGGTGACCAGGGTGATCACCCAATGCGCCCACTGCTTCAACGCGATAGCCAACGAGTACCCCCAGCTCGGCGGTAGCTACGAGGTGGTCCACCACAGCCAACTGCTGGCCGAGCTCCTCACAGATGGCCGCCTCGAAGCGCCGATCAGAGAGGACGGCGTCGCCAAACGCATCGCATTTCACGATCCCTGCTACCTGGGGCGTCACAACGACATCTATCTGGCGCCGAGAGAGGTGATCGGATCCTCCCAGTCCGTCGAGATCGTCGAAATGCCACGTCATGGCACTCGTGCCCTCTGTTGTGGCGCTGGCGGGGCCCGGTTCTGGATGGAGGAGCAGACCGGGAAGAAGATCAACATCGAGCGGGCAGAGGAAGCCGTGGCCACCGGTGCCGACGAGATCGCTATCGCCTGCCCCTTCTGCTTCGTGATGCTCGACGACGGGGTCAAGGAGTTGGGCCGGGACGACGTCCGGGTCCGTGACCTCGCCATGATCCTCGCCGATGGCATGACCGATGTCCGGCCCGAAGACGAAGGACCCGGGAGTAGCTGATTCGGCGGTCGACGATCATCCTCGTGGTGACGGGTGTGCTCGCAGGCGCATGCACCGGGGAAGGGGAGTCTCCATCGGCGACCGCGGCCCCGGCCCCGACGACCTCGACGGCTCCCAGCACCACAACCACCATCGTCTCCGACGTGGCAGTGGAATCCTTTCGCAGCTGTCTCGGGGAGAATGGCATCGAGATCGAAGAGGTCCCTCTGGACGCCACCGGCCATCCTCGCCTCGACCTGGTGATGGCCACCCTCGACTTCGGCGACCCGGCGACCGCAGAGGCGGTCTCCGTCTGCTCCGAGCATCTGGAGGCGGGGGCGCTCGATGTTGGTGAGGACGATCGGCTCCGGCAGATAGTCCTCGAGCAGCTTCACAGCTTCAGCCGGTGCATGGTCGACCTGGGCGTAGAGGAGTTTCCCGATCCGCTGCCGGGCTTCGTCGGAGTCGGCTCGCCATTTCCTGTGGCGGAGATCCCCTATGCAGACCCCGGGTTCGCCAATGCGGTGACGGTGTGCAGAGCCAGGCTCCTCGACGCCCTATCCGACGAGGGCCCGGCCGATTCTCCCTGACCCTGCCTACGATCAGGGTCTGGTGACCACGCATCCCACGCCCGTCATCGACCCCGGCATCGGGGAGGATCTCGACATCGACCGACCGTGGCAGGTCGTCGTCTGGGACGACCCGGTGAACACCATGTCGTATGTGGTCTACGTGTTCCGCAAGCTGTTCGGCTACGACGAGAGCAAGGCGACCGAGCTCATGCTCAAGGTGCACCACGAAGGCCGGGCCATCGTCGCCGACGGCCCCAGGGAGAAGGCGGAGATCGATTGCTACCGGCTTCACGGACACGGGCTCTGGGCCACGATGGAGCAGTGATGCAGCAACGGTTCACCGCGGTGGGAGACGGAATCGACGTCGCACTCACCGGCACCGAGCGATCGTTTCTCTCCGATGTGCTCGAGGTTCTGGCCGGGTTGCCCCGCACCGGCGACGACCCTGCGTCGCAACGACTCCGGGTCCCGGTGTATCTCGACGACCCCGACTCGAACGACGAGTGGTGGCGGCTCATGGGAGAGGAGCTGACGGCGGCGCGGCACGCCGATCGCCATGTCTTCCAGCGGGCCCTTGCCGACGACCCCTGCCATCTCACCGGGGAGGAGGCCAATGCCTTTCTCCGGGTGTTGAACGAGGGCCGGCTGGCACTCGGGGCCCGGTTCGGGCTCGAAGTCGAGGAAGACCACGACCGGCTGCCGGACGAGCAGCGGGACATCATGGATTATCTGGGCTGGCTCCTCGAGGACCTGACCTCGGAGCTGAGCCGCTCCCTCTGAGTCGAGTCCCTGGGGGACGCCATCCCGCGCCACTGAGTAGGTTGGAGCGCGTCGGTGATACACCGTCAAACGATGTGGTCGTATCCCCCGGAGAAGCGGGAGGTGACCGTGCTTGCAGACCCGATAGCCGAGCTGAGGAGCCCTTCCGGTTCGCTCATCTCGGTCTATGCGAGTCGTCCCAGCCCGGGAGGAATGGGCGCACTGCTCACCGATCTCTTGCGACTGGTGCGTGACGCCGCCGACACCAAGGAGAGAACGGTGCAAAAGTCGGTGCGGGCCGACGCCGAGCGGATCCATGCCCAGGCCGAGAGCCTCGAAGCGGACAGTGCGCCGGCCTACGCCTTCTTCGCCTCCGACCTCGACGGGATCTTTATGGTCGACTCACTCGCGCATCCGGTTCCCAATGTCTCGTTCCTGGGCCCCCGGCCATACCTGAGGCCGCTGCGAGCCGCCCCGAGGGCCTTCCGGGTAGGGGTGCTGGTCGCCGACAGGTCGCAGGCGAGGGTGTTCATCGCCTCCGGCGATCTGGTGGACGAATTGAGCCCACCGTTGATCGCCGACATCGGGAAGTCCAACTTCGGAGGCTTCTCCGGCTACGAGGAGCACACCGTCAGGAGCAGAGCCGACGAGGTGTCGACACGTATGTGGCGGGACGCGGCGGCGATTCTGCTCGAGAAGCATCAGGACTCCCCATTCGACTACCTCGCGATCGGAGGGCACGGAGAGACGATCGAGGAGATCGGTCGCAACCTGCATCCGTACCTCGAACGTCTCCAACGGGTCACGTTCCAGGCCGGCCCGCAGACCCTGTCCTTGCACTCGGTCAGGATCGAGTTGGCCGATCGGGCCAAGGAAGTGAGAGGGAACAGGGAGTCCGCCCTGGCCGGGCAGTTGTGCGACGCGGCGTGGGGCGACGGTCTGGCGGTGTTGGGTCTCAGCCCGGTGCTGTCGGCCTGCAATGCCCAGGCCGTCGACACCCTTGTGGTAGCCGGCGAGTTCAGGCGACCCGGGTCGATCTGCAACTCGTGTGGCTTCCTGAGCCGCTCGGGCGATCGGTGCCCGATCTGCAGTTCGGCGATGTTCGAGGTGGAGGACATCGTGGCCGCGGCCATGGAGGCAACGGTCGACGCCGGGGGACGCACCCAGCAGATTCTCGTGTCGTCCCCGCTCGACACCCACGGGGTGGGTGCACTGACTCGATTCCCCTTTCGCTCGGAGATCATGACTGCCTGACCGGTACCCTTGGCGTCGATGAGAGAGACACTGGCCCGACGCAGGAGCTGGCTCGACCAGGGGAAGAGGGTGGCCAAGGCCACCGTGGTCAAGGCATACGGCTCGGCGCCGCGTGGACCGGGGTCGCTGATGCTGATCAACTCCGAGGGCGAGATGGAAGGGTCGGTATCGGGAGGATGCGTCGAGAACGACGTGGTGGTGCGGGCACTGTCCGTCCTCGAGAATGGTGAACCGGAACTGGTCACCTACGGCATTGCCGACGACGACGCCTTCGCCGTCGGCCTCGCCTGTGGAGGGACGATCCAGGTGTACATCGAGCCGTGGTGACATCGCCGGTTCTCGACGCCACCCAGAATCTGGTTGACGAGGATGCGCTTGGCGCCGTGATCACGCTGATCGCCGGTCCCCATACCGGAGCCAAAGCCGTCGTCGACGCTGGGGGTGAGGTGCTTGCCGGAGCCATTCCCGAGAGCGTGGCGGAGAAGGTGCGGTCCGACGCGATGGCCCTCATGGCGCGGGAGAGGAGTACCACTCTCGCCTATGGGGACGACGAGGTCTTCTTCGAAGTCCTGGTTCCCCGGCCCCGCCTCTTCGTCTTCGGAGCGGTCCACATCGCCCAGGAGCTGGTGGAGCACGCCACCCTTCTCGGATTCCACACCGTGGTCGCCGACCCTCGACCCGCTTTCGTCACACCCGAGCGGTTCCCCGCGGCCGACGAGCTCAGGGTTGGCTGGCCCGACGCAGTCGTGGACACGTCCTCTTTCGATGCGAGCACCTTTGTCGTGGTGCTCACCCACGACCGGCGCTTCGAAGATCCCTTGTGGCCAATCGTGCTTCCAACCGAGGTTCGCTACATCGGCGCGATGGGTTCGGCCAAGACCACCGCCGCACGCCGGGAGCGCCTCCTCGCCTCGGGTTTCAGCACGGATCAAGTGGATCGCATCCACGGGCCGATCGGTCTCGACATCGGATCCAGATCCGCCGGCGAGGTGGCGGTTGCCATCTTGGGCGAGATGATCTCGGTTCGCTACCTCCACGACCGGGAACCCGCACTCGAAGGCCGACCGGTCCGCATCTGATGTCGACTGCCGCCGTCGTTCTCGCCGCGGGGGAGTCCCGTCGCCTGGGTCGGCCCAAACAGCTCGAGCCATGGGGAGGCACCAATCTCCTCTCCCACGTCGTCGCCCGAACCCGTCAGTTCCCCGTGGACGAGGTTTGGGTGGTGCTAGGCCACGACTATCAGCGGATCCTCGAGGCCATCGACTTCGGGGACGTGGGAATCATCGAGAACCCGGAATGGGCTGAGGGGATCGCATCCTCCATCCGGGTCGGGCTCGACGCGCTCACCCGCCTCTCCCGCTGCGACAAGGCACTGATCGTCATGGGCGATCAGCCGTCGGTGGCGGTCGCGGTGGTCGAGGAGTTGATGGAGTCACACGCTCGCTCCGACCAGCCGGTGAGCGTCCCCAAGTACAGGTACAGCTGGGGCAACCCCGTCCTGGTCGATCGGTCGCTCTGGCCCCGGCTCATGTCGCTGGAGGGCGACGAGGGGGCTCAGCGCCTGTGGCAGGCGCACCCCGAGTGGGTCAACGAGGTTTGGTTCTCCGACTTGGCGCCACGGGACGTTGACACCGAGACCGACGTCGTCGAATTACGACCCAAGCACCCCGGGTCGAGCTGAGCCTTTCGGTCTAGAGTCGAACCTTCTGATTTCTGGCACGGCAGAGAAGGAGACATGGCTCGGATCGATCAGGTGGCAGGCATCGGCCACAAGGAAGCCACCAAGCTGCGGAAGGCCGGAGTACGAACGAGCAAGGGACTGATCGATGCGGCCGGTGACCGGAAGGGTCGCAGCGAACTCGCTGCCGCGACCGGTCTCGATCCGAAGCACATCCAGCAATGGGTCAATCACTCTGATCTCCTCCGGCTGAAGGGCGTCGGCGCTGAGTACGCCGAGCTCCTCGTCGCGGCGGGGGTGGACACTCTGCGTGATTTGAGACGTCGCAACCCCACTGCGCTGCTGGCCAAGATCATCGGGTTCAACGGGAATGCCCGGGTGGTTCGCCGTCTCCCCACCGAGGCGATGGTCGAGGTTTGGATCGAGGCCGCCAAGGAGCTCGACCCGAGTTGAGGGAAAGGGCCCCGAGGGGCCCTTTCCAGGTACCAGGTACCAGGTACCGAGCACCAATCACCAAGTAGTCCGAGAAAGGGCCCTCGAGGGGGCCCTTTCTTCAGGACGCCTTCGCCTGGCTGGTCTTGGCCGCGGCTGACTTGGAGGTCTTGGCGGCAGAGGCCTTGGTGGCGCTGGTCTTGGCCGCCGGCTTGCTGGCGGCCGGCTTCTTGGCCGGAGCCTTGGTGGCAGGTTTCGCCGGCGCTTGGGCGGGTGCGGTCTCGACCTTCTCTTCCACCTTCTCGGGCCGGAAGGAGGTCCGCCAGGTGGCCAGCATGTCCTCGAGCTGGTCACGCAACTTGCTGACCTGCTCCTTGGCCTGATCGAGGTCGACCTTGGCCGTGATCTCGTCGACGACCTTGCCGTCCGAGACTCGGCTCACGATCTTCTCGCCCTCTTCCGCCCACTTGTCGATCGTCTTCTCGGCGACCTGTGTGTAGCCGGTGGCTTCCTCGCTCAGCCTGGAGCGGAGATCGCCCATCTTGTCGCCGACCTTGCGGGCCGCCACCACGGGCGCCCCGACGGCGGCATAGAGGATGTTCTTCGTCTTCATCGTCACTCCTGTTCGGTGTGGTCGTCGCGTGACCCGTTGGAATGGATCAGCGCGTGGTACATGTCGAGAAGCACCTTCTTCTCACTCGGGCTGAGCAGCCCGTCGGCATCGATTGCCTCGAAGATCGTTGGCGAGTGGAGCGGCCCGTCGATGAGACCGGCCCTCGAGTACAGGGTGTTCGCCGAGATCTCGAGTGCACGCGACAGCCGGCTGAGGATCTCGGCCGAGGGTCGGCGGATCCCACGCTCTATCTGCGAGAGATAGGGGTTGGATATCCCGGCCCGCTCGGCCAGTCGGCGGAGTGAGAGATTGGCTCTCTCCCTGTGCTGACGGATGAAATCCCCGAGATCGGTGTGCTTGCTCTCGTTCACTTACTGCAAGCTTACAGCTAGCTGCTTGCTACAGCAAGCGCAACTTCTCAGACGAAGGCGGCTCCTACCGCGGCGCCGATGAGCCAGGCGATCACACCGCCGATGCCGGCGATCACCATGTTCTCCAAGCCGGAGGTCAGCCAGCTGTTCCTGGCGACACGGGCCTTCACCACTCCCACCACGAACAGCCCGCCCAGGGCGAGCACGGTGGCCCAGGCCAGAGCCACGGTCACCGAGTCGAAGACGACGAAGGGGATGATGGAAGGGAGCGACCCGACCAGGAAGAGCAACCCTGAAGCGAACATAGCCCGGTACGGCGATCGTCGCTCCGACTCGACGAAGCCGAACTCGAGTGCCTTCATCGCGTTGAGGATGGCGTCGTCGGAGCGGTCAAATGCGGCGACCACCATGGCGACGTCTTCCTCGTGGAGACCCATGTCACCGAACATCTCTCGAAGCTGGTCGAGCTCCTGCTGACGATGGTCCCTGATATGGACCCTCTCCAGCCTCAGCTCGGCTTCCAGCACCTGGTCCTGTGACTTGGTGGCCAGGTACTCCCCGGCGGCCATGGATATGGATCCGGCCAAGGCACCGGCCAGGGCTGTGAGCAGGACCGGCCCGGAGTCGAGCCCGCCGCCCACCACCCCAACCACGAGGAGAAACATGGAGACCAGACCATCGTTGACACCGAGGATGATGTCCCGCCAGTACTGCCGGGTCTCTCCGATGTGGGGCTCGTAGATGGTCGGGTCCCGACGCGCGTCTCTATTGGTCGCCACGGCCGGATCGTAGCCAGCCTCTTCTGCAGCCCTTCGCTCAGAGCTCCTCGGCCAAACCGAGCATGGCGGCCACTCCGGCCTTGATGCCGAAGCCGATCGATCCCTCGTCGAGCACGAACCCGGGCGAGTGGAGATCGTGTCCTTCCCCCGACGAACCGAGGCGGAGGAGGCCGCCCGGGGTGACCGCAAGGTAGTTGGCAAAGTCCTCGCCCCCCATCGATGGCTCAGTTGGGACCACGACCTCGGCGCCGATGCCGTGGGCTATTCCGGCGGTGGCCGCCTGGATCACGGAATGGTCGTTGACGACCGGCGGGATCGCCTGAACGTAGTCGAGGCTGTACGCGGCGCCGGACCATGCAATGAGGCCGGCGATGGCCGTGTCCATGACACCGGGCAGAACCTCCCAGAGTGCTCGATCGAGGGTGCGCGCCGTTCCCTGTAGTTCGACCCGTGTCGGGATCACGTTGGAGGAGCGTCCGCCCTGGATCGAGCCGAAGGCAACGGTCAGCGTGCTCCTGGCGTCCACCGTCCGTCGCAGGATGCCGGGAAGCTCGTGGACAAGCCGAGCCGCGTCGGCGATGAGGTCAACCGTCTGATGTGGTCGGGCGGTGTGCCCGCCGGGGCCTTCGAGCACGATGGTGAACCTGTCGGCGCTCGCAGTGATGGGACCGACCCGACTTCCCACCTTGCCCGTCTCCAGGGTTGGGTCGACGTGAAAGGCGAGGATGCCCTTCAGACCGTCGACGAGACCCTCTTCGACGTATTTCGAGGCACCGCCGGGGAAGGTCTCCTCGGCCGGCTGGAACAGCACCCGGACCCCTGCCGGGACCCGGGCCCGACTCAGGGCCAGGACCACCCCGAAGGCGATGGCGGCGTGCGCGTCATGCCCGCAAGCGTGCATCCAACCGGGGTTCCCCGACCGGGGGGTGTTCGCTTCGGGCTCGACGATGGGCAGAGCGTCGAGGTCGGCGCGAAACGCGATCTTCGGGTCGCCCCCGACGTCGAGCCAGAGCCCGGTGGATGGTCGTCTGTCGTGGTAGGCGATCCCGCTTTCGTCGAAAGCGGCCGCGATCAGAGCTGTGGTTTCGTGCTCTTCGTTGGCCGGCTCCGGGTGTCGGTGGAGCACCCGGCGCAACTCGATCGCCTGGGGGACGATGTCTTCCACCAACCCGTCGAGTACCTCCGGGCTGATCATGACCGCAGGCTAACCCACCCGGTCATTCGTAGAAGCGGGACTCGAAGACGCGCCGTGCCCGTCTCGTGACCCGCCGATATTCCTCCCGCAGCTCGGAGGAGCGATCGAAGCCGAGTGAAGCGGCGAGGCTGCGCAGTTGGTCGGGGTCGGTGGGCAGGGAGTCCACCGCCCGCCCCACCTGGAGATGGAGTCGGAGCCGGGTCCTCGTGCAAAAGAGGTACGACTCGGCGAGGGAGTTCAGCTCGTCGGCCTCGATCAGACCATGCCCGGCGAGCAGCTCCAGCGCATCGAGGGTGCCCGGGACCCGGAGGGCGGGATTTGCAGCCCCATGCCTCATCTGGAGAAGCTGGGCCAGGAACTCGATGTCGCTGATGCTGCCCCGGCCCAATTTGAGGTGATAGTCGGGGTCCTCTCCCGATGGTATGCGCTCGTTCTCAACCCGGGCTTTGATCTCTCGAATCGAGCGGAGGAATCCGGTGGGGAGACTCTCCCGCCACAGGAAGTCGCCCATCATCTCAGCCCATTCGGCGCCGAGGGTGGGGTCGCCCACCGCGATTCGAGCCTTGACCAGGGCCAGCATCTCCCAGGGCTCGGCCCACTCTCTGTAGTAGCGGCGGTAGCTCTCCATGGACCTGGCCAGGGGTCCCTTTCGCCCCTCCGGCCTCAGATCGGCGTCGAGCGAATAGGCCTCGCCATGCCGGCTGGGCTCTGACAGCACCCGGGCCAGACCGGCGGCGATCCGAAACGACTCGTCGCGACGTGACTCGTCGTCGAAGACGTACATGAGATCGAGATCGGATCCATAGGACAGGTCCCCGCCCCCCCATTTGCCCATGGCGATGACACAAAACCGGGGAGCCTCGCCTTCGGTGACGACATGCATCGCGCCGGCCATGGCGGCGTCGGCACTGTCGGTCAGGGCGCGGAGTGTGGCCGCGGTGTCGGCTTGCCCCAGGATGTCCCGTGCCGCGATCCGCAGCTTTCGCCTCCGGGTCATGCGGCGGATGGTCCCGATCTTTGCGTCGGGGTCGGGTCGGGAGTCGAGAAGCCCGATGAGGCGCGCCGTCTCCTCCTCCCGATTCCGGATCTGGCCCAGGAGCTTCTCGTCGGCCAGTCGGGGCACGAACTCGGGTATGCGGTCGATCAGGTCTCCGAGGAGACGGCTGGTCCCGAGCAGACGACACAACCTCTCCCCGGCTAGGGGGTTGACCTGTAGGAGTCTGACCAGGGCTGCGTGATCCGGTGTGTTGGCCAGGACCACCCTGAGTTGGGAGAGGCCCAGATCCGGGTCGGGTGAGAGCGACAACCAGTCCAGCATGAGGGGCAGGACCTGGTCCATGGCCTGCGACCGCCGGCTCAGGCCCGAGGTCAGCTCGGCCAGGGCCTGTTGCGCCGCCCGCACCTCCCTGAAGCCGAGGGCCTCGAGGCGAAGCCCTGCTTGCTCCACTCCCAGCCTGGCGCTCGGAGAGCCGACGAGGGCGTCGAGGATGGGTCGGAAGTAGAGGCGCTCGTGGACATCGCGCACGATCGAGCGTACTTCGCCCAGTCTGCGTTCCAGCTCACGGGCCGGATCGGGCCCCAGGCCCAGCGCCCGCCCCAGTTGTGCCCGCCGTTCGGGGTCGTCGGGGAGCTCGTGGGTCTGGCGGAGGTCCCAGAGCTGGATGCGATGCTCGAGATCCCTGAGGAACCCGTAGGCGTCGCTGAGCAGCGCCCGGTCGTCGTCGCCCACGAAGCCGTGGTCGGTGAGAGCCTGCAGGGCGTCGAGTGTTCCCAGGCTGCGCAACCCGGGGTCGAGTCTGCCGTGGACCAGTTGCAGCAGTTGCACCGAGAACTCGACGTCGCGGATCCCGCCCCGGGATCTCTTGATGTCCGACGGGCTGGCGTTCGCTTCAGCCTGCTCCTTGAGCCGGCGAATGCTGCGCAGGGCCTCCACGTCGAGCCCTTTTTCCCAGATGACATGGTCCACCATTGCGGCGAAGCGCTCGCCGAGCCCGGGATCGCCGGCCACAGGGCGCGACTTGAGCAGGGCCTGGAGCTCCCAGGCCTCCCCCCACCTGGAGTAGTACCTGGCGTAGGAGTCGAGACTGCGAGTGAGCGGTCCGATCGAGCCCTCCGGTCTGAGATCGGCGTCCACCTGGAGCCCGAGCCCGTCGACATTGGGGGCAGACAAGGCGGTCTTCACCATCGTGGCCAGGGCCATGGCCGCCGACCGGGAGCGCGTGTCGTCCCTGTCGTGGTTGTCGTGCACGAACATCAGATCGATGTCCGACGAGTAGTTGAGCTCCCTGGCGCCCCACTTCCCCATGGCGATCACCGAGAAGGGGAGCTCGGAGACGACGGGGTGTCTCTGCTCCAGTTGCTCCTTCGATCGGGCCAGCACCCCGGCGACCACGTCGTCGACTGCGTCGGAAAACAGGGCCGTGGCGGTGGTCATGTCGATCGCCCCCGAAAGGTCGTCGGCGGCGATGGTGGCCAGAGCGGCTCGCACCTGGAGGACGACGGAGTCGTCCGGCGCGACGCCGAGGAGGAGACCGGGGTGCCGGGCAACCGTCTGGCTGAGGGCTCGCGAAGCTCCGGCCAAGGTGCATGCCCGGTCGAGGGCAGGGCGGGTCAGCACGAGGTCGGGGTCTGCCTCCAGAATCGGGATCAGCCGCGCCATGGCCCCCCCAGGATCCGGGCCCTTCGCCACCAAATCGATGATGAGCCCTCTGAGCGTCTCGTCCTCGACCAGCCGTGACAGCTTCGCACCATCCTCGGAGGGCGTCGCGGTCGCCGGTTTGCGCTCGGTCACGAACGACAGGGTATGTCGGGGCGTATCGTGGCGGTATGCCACTTCGTGTCGCCGGAGCGCAGCTGAACCTCTGTGTCGGGGACTTCGCCGGCAACGAGGAGCGAATCACGGGGGCCATGGACTGGGCAGAGCGGGAGCAGGCGGACGTGCTCTTGTTGCCCGAGTTGGCCATCAACGGCTACCCCCCCGAAGACCTGGTCCTGCGCTCCGACTTCGTCGGCGCAGGCGTCGACGTCCTGGAGCGGCTTGCGTCCCGGTCCGGGTCGACGGTTGTGGTCGTCGGCTTCGTCGATCACTCCAAAGGGCCCTCACGGGGCGCCGTCGACGCCGAGGATCGCAGGGTGGCCAACGCCGCGGCCGTGCTCCACGATGGCGCGGTGGTCGGGGTCTACCACAAGGTCCTCCTCCCCAACTACGGGGTCTTCGACGAGGACCGGCACTTCGCAGTTGGGGCGGAACCGGCCCGGGTGTGGCAGGTGGCCGGGGTCCAGGCCGGGGTGTCGATCTGCGAGGACATCTGGCTTCCCGACGGCCCTCCCCGGGATCAGGCGGCTGCGGGAGCACAGATCCTGCTCAACATCAACGCTTCGCCGTTCCACAAGGGGAAGGCGAGGGAGCGGGAGGCGATGATCGCCGAGCGGGCCCGGGCTTCGGGTGCCGCGGTCGTCTACCTCAACCTGGTTGGTGGACAGGACGAGTTGGTCTTCGACGGCTGCTCGTTGGCGGTGGCACCCGACGGGACGATCGTCCACCGCTCACCGCAATTCGAGGAGGACCTCTTCGTCGTGGAGGTTCCCCTGCCCGGCGAGCCGGTGGTGGTCGGCACCCTGACCGAGCATCTGGAGCCGGTGGAGGAGGAGTATCGGGCGCTCGAGACCGGGTTGGGCGATTACGTCAGGAAGAACGGCTTCGAACGGGTGGTCATCGGTCTCTCCGGTGGGGTCGACTCGGCCTTGACCGCGGCCATCGCTGCCGATGCCCTGGGCCCGGATTCGGTTTGGGGGGTGGCCATGCCGACCAGGTTCTCATCCCAACACTCCGTCGACGATGCCCGACAGCTGGCGCACAACCTCGGGATCAGGTTCGATGTCCTTCCCGTCGACGAGGTCTACGGGGCCTTTCTCGAGGCCCTCTCCCCGGTGTTCGCCGATACTGGATTCGGGACGGCAGAGGAGAACCTCCAGGCTCGCGCCCGGGGAGCGATGCTGATGGCGATATCGAACAAACACGGCCCGATGGTGGTGGCGACCGGGAACAAGTCGGAGATGGCAGCGGGGTACGCCACCCTGTATGGGGACATGGTTGGCGGATATGCCGTGCTCAAGGACGTGTTCAAGACCCTGGTCTACGACCTGTCACGGTGGCGCAACAAGAACGGGGACGTCATCCCCCAGAACACGATCGACAAGCCGCCCTCGGCGGAGCTGCGACCGGACCAGAAGGACTCGGACAGTCTGCCCCCGTATGAGGTGCTCGACGGGATCCTCCAGCTGTACATCGAAGCCGACCTGGGTGTGGCCCAGATCGTGGAGCGTGGCTTCGACCCGGCGCTGGTGACACAGGTCGCGGGCATGGTCGACCGCAACGAGTACAAACGCCGGCAGTCCGCCCCCGGAGTCAAGATCACCGTCAAGGCGTTCGGCAAAGATCGGCGGCTCCCCATCACCAACAGGCACAAGGCACCTTCGCCATGACCGACAGGGTGCTCATAAATGGTGTCGAATCGGAGGGGACGATCCCGGTGACCGACTCGTCGGTACTGCGGGGCGACGGCTGTTTCGAAGTGCTCAGGGCCTATTCGGGTCGGCCTTTCGCCCTCGACGAGCATCTCGACCGTCTCGCTCGCAGCGCCAAGACGCTCGACATCTCCCTGCCCGACCGACACGAGCTGGGGCAGTGGATCACCGATGTCGCAGCGTCAGGCGGGGATTGTGCGGTGAGAGTTGTGCTGACCAGGGGCTCGGCCGTCCCTGGTGACGCAGCCGAGCCGGTTGTGATCGTGTTCGCCCATCCCCCGGGCAAGGGGGAGGGGCCGGCCACGCTGCTTCCCGTCGCAGCCCCATGGCACGCCGCCGGCCTTGATTGGGAGCTGGCCGGGGCCAAGGTCCTCTCCTATGCCCCCAACATGGCGGCGACCCGTCGAGCGGTCGACGAGGGCTTCGGCGACGCCCTGCTCACCACCACCGACGGGATCATCCTCGAAGGCCCGACATTTTCCGTTGCGTGGGTGGTCGAGGGTGTGGTGGAGACGCCGACTCTCGAGCTGGGCATCCTCGACTCGATCACCCGGCGAATACTGCTCGATCTGGTCTCGGAGCTGGGCTTGGCCGTGGTCGAATCGACCTGGAGCCTCGACCGCCTCGACGATGCCGACGAGGTGATGGCCCTCTCCACGATCCGGGAGATCCAGCCTGTTTCGGCGGTTGGGCATCGTCTCTACCGCGAGGGCCCGGTCACAGCAGACCTGGCCCGGCTCTTTCATCAGAGAGTCGAGCGCTAGAGCGGCGAGCAGGGCTCCGGGTTGTCGGCCCTGATCCACGAAACCAGCTTGGTCACGGTTTCTCCCCTGGTGAGCAGTCGGCGGTCATCCAGAGGCGGGTTGCATGCCTCGATGGCTCCGACGGCCCGCAGTCGCGCCTCCGACTCTTCGGCCGAGAGGAGGAGCACCTGAGGTATCCCTTCGGTCGGGACGGAGGAGGGGCGGAGAGTGGCCACGAGCGCGTCGATGCGAACCCACACGGCGATACGGGCGACCTCGGTCTCGGGGAGCCCGAGTTGGAGACATTCGCCGCCCGGCTCGCATCCGAGCGCCGCCGCCAGCGACATCGGGTCTACGGCGTCCAGCGGCCCGGGCAGGGGCTGGCTGTGGGCATCGACCGGAGGCGTGGCCTTTCCGGCCAGATGGGCGGCCAGGTCACCGGCGAACTCCGGGGTCGCTACCGCCTCGGGACAGAAGGTGACCATCGACTCATCACAGGCGAGGAGAAGGCCCTCGGTGAGCAGCATCCCTGCCATCGCCTCTGCTGGGTGGCCGTCGTCGTCGGCATACGGCCAGGTCGGTTGGGGATCGAGCAAGTCCGCTGCACCCAGGGCAGCCTCGAGGCTCGGGCGCGGGTCTACAGCGAGCCCTTCTGGGTTACGCAGCTCGAAGTGGAGATGGTCGACCGTGTCTTCGGCATTCCCCGAGTCACCCACCCATCCGATGACTTCGCCCCGACTCACCTCCGATCCTTCGGCTAGGTCGGGCCTGACTCCGTACCCGAGCCCGTCGTCCGTTCCGTACCGGTCGTTGTTGAGATGGATGTAGTAGGACTGCCAACCGTCGATATGCGCGACGATCGCCCAGCAACAGTTCTCCGTGCCCACGTCCTGGGCGACTTTGACCACGACTCCGTCGGCGACGGCCACGACCGGAGTGAGCTTGGGCGCGGATATGTCGTTGCCCTGGTGCTTTCGGGCCCCACCGTCACGGTCGGCCCCGAACGGTGAGCCGATCTGACCCGATCCGGCCAGGGGCCAGGCCATGTCGTATATGAAAGGCAGACAAGGGGGAGGGGACGGGGCAGTGTTCGTCTCGGGGATCGTGGTCGTGGTCTCCGGGATCGTGGTGGTGGTCTCGGGGAGAGTGGTGGTCTCGGGGAGAGTGGTGGTCGTGTCGTCGGCGGGGACGGTGGTGCCGTCGGGTGCCGAGGTCGTCGTCGACTCGGCCGGCACCGTTGTCGTCGTCGCGATCGTCGTCGTGGTGGCAGGTTGGGTGGTGGTTGTCTCCGGGGGCAGTGTGGTCGGGGGGAAGAGCACGTCCATCGTCACCGGAGGGCAAATCTCGGGCTCCTCGGCACGGAGCGGAGATGTGGTGACCAACTGCAGGCCCGCGACGAGGATGGCCAAGGCTACGACTGCTGCGGCGGCGCGAGTGCCGGACATGGGAACACGACCTTACCGAGCGGGGCGGTGTTTGGAACCGAGAGCGGGCAGGGTACGTTTGTAGGCCATGATGTCTTCGAATGTGTTTCGTCTCTCCCTGCTCGGGCTGCTGCTGTTCGCAGCGGCGGCGTGCGATGGGGATGAGACCACCGATCTCAGCACGACCTCTTCACTGATCGCCGGCCCCACCACCGCTGCCGGTGCCGAGGGGACCACCACCTCAGTCGCCTCCGGCGGCGATGGCACGACGACGACCACGCTGCGTGGTGAGAGAGTGAGCGGCCATGAGGTCGTGGGCCGGGAGTCGGACCCGGCCGGCGAGACCGTGTACATCGTCGTCCCCCCCGGTGCCTACACCGATGTCGACCTGGAGAACTTCGTCGTCGGTCTGGTCGACGACGGAACGATCACGTACGCCGCTGAGGTGTTCGACGATCCGGGGGCCGTCGACGCCTTCCGCAAGGCGGAGGCGGAGCGAACCGAGGGTGAGGTGCAGCTCATCGAGGACCATCACTTCGCCAGTGTGCAGAACGGCACAACAGTGGTCTACCGCGGCCCCTTTTCCGGCTCCGGCGAGTTCGTGATCGGGAGCTGACGCTGTCCCTCGGCGCGGGACCGATCGTCTAGAGAAGGGCCGCAGCCACCAGGAGGAAGCCTCCGAAGCCGACCACGTCGCTGATCAGGGTGAGCAGGATCGACGAGGCCAGGGCCGGGTCGAGACCGAGGCGTCGTAGGACCAGGGGAATCGCCGCCCCGGAGAGGGTGGCGATCACCAGATTTGCCAGGCAGGCAGAGCCGATGACAAGCCCCATGCTCAGGGGCTCCGAGCTGCTCTGGAATACCTCGGCGTCGATGAGGAGATAGGTGAGGGCGGCGGAGGCCACTGCCAGCAGCAGGCCGTTGAGCAGCCCAACCCCGGTCTGACGGAGGAGGATCCCGGTTACCCGTGCCCGTGGCACGTCATCCGAGGCGAGGGAGCGGATCATCACCGCCAGGCTCTGGTTGCCACCGTTCCCGCCGAGAGCGGCCACGATCGGCATCAGGGCGGCCAACACTGGCTCGGAGGAGATGACCCCGGTTTGTTGTTCGATGACCCAGGCGACGAACAAGGCCAGCACCAGGTTGAGCAGCAGCCACGGCGCTCGCGATCGGAACGACACGGTCACATCGGTGTAGACCGTCTCCTCGACACCGGCGCCGACCGCGGCGGCGAAGTCCTCGGTCGCCTCGTCCTGAATCGCCTCCAGGACAGCATCGGTGGTGACCACGCCGAGTAGGTGCCCGTCGTCGTCGACGACAGGGATACCGAAGAGGCGGTATCTCTGGCTGAGCTCGGCCACCTCCTCCCGGTCGGTGAGGGCGCGCACCGAGACCGGGTCGGGCACCATCACCTCCTCCAGGCTGGCGCCGGGTCGGGCGAAGACCAGGTTGCGGAAGTAGATGACTCCTCTCAGCCTGCCGTAGTCGTCGACTACGTAGACGTATGAGAGGTCTTCGAACTCCTCGTGGAGCTGGCGAATTCGCTCTATTGCCTCGCCCGCGGTCAGCCCGATGGGAAGGGCGGCGATCTCGGTGGTCATCAGACCGCCTGCGGTGTCGTGCGGGTACTGGAGAAGGCGCCTTATCTCCTGCTCCGCGGCGTCGTCGAGGAGGGCGAGGACACTTTCGGAGACTTCGTCGTCGAGCTCGAACAACAGGTCGGCGGCTGCTTCACCGGTCATCTCGCCGACCGCGGCGGAGAGATCTCCGATCGGGACTTCCTCCACCAACTCGGCAGCCAGCTCGGGAGCGATCTGCTCCAGGATGTCGGCCACGTCCTCCGGCTCGAGCTCGGCGAGCAGGCCGGCCGCGTCCTCCTCGGTGAGTTGCTCGAGGACGTCGGCGGCATCCCCGGGAGCGGATCCGGCCAGGGCTTCCCACTCCTCGGAATGGGTCTCCAGGTAGTCGGCGACCTCCTCGTGGTCGCGGCGGGCCGCGGCAAGGAGATCTCTCGCGAGTTGACGGGGTCGTCTAAGTCGGAATCTCACCGGCAGCCCTCGGATGGCAAACCGGCGTCAGGCTAACCAGCGGCCGACCAACCCCGGTCAGCGCAG
Organism: Acidimicrobiia bacterium; assembly: GCA_035462175.1. GTDB lineage: Bacteria > Actinomycetota > Acidimicrobiia > Spongiisociales > ZC4RG35 > JARDZU01. The sequence goes on from DATHUP010000031.1 coordinate 50,119, forward strand.
CTGCCGATGCTCAGCCCTCGTAGGGACGGACCGACTTCACCGACAGAGTGAATGTGCCCGCGGGCGCTTGGTAGGAGACCTCGTCTCCGATCGACGCGCCGAGGAGCGCCCCACCCAGCGGGCTGGTGGGTGAGGCGAGGAGCATCCCCGAGATCTTGTTCTCCTGAGGAGCTACGAAGTACTCGAGCTCGTCCCCGTCGGAGTCGACCACGGTGACCACGCACCCGATCTCGACCCGGCCGGTGTCGGAGACCTCCCGCACCTCCGAGGTATGGAGGAGGTGCTCCAGCTTGCGAATCCTTGCCTCCATGAGGCCCTGGTCGTTCTTGGCGGCGTCGTAGTCGGCGTTCTCGCGCAGGTCGCCATGGGATCGGGCTTCGGCGATCCGCTCTTCGATCTCGCGCCGTCCTTCGCTCTTGAGCTTCTCCAGCTCTTCCCGCATCTTCTCGAGTGCGGCCGGGGTCAGAAAGGTCGGTTCCTCGCGCATGAGTCGGGAAAGGCTAATTGCGGGTGTTGTGTACTTGGTGCGACGACGCCCTTCACGGAAGGGAATGACCGGGGGGTGGCTATCTTTCGTGGGTGAGCGAGGCACATATGGTCGCGGGCTTGGCCGGGGGGGTCGGTTTGTCGTGAGGGACGAGGAGCGTCTCCAGTCGATCAGCGAGGCCTTGTCCATCCCGAGAGTGGATCGTCACATCTTCCTCTGCGCCGATCAGACCACACCACGGTGCGCCCCTCGGGAGCAGACCCGGGCCTTGTGGAGTCATCTCAAACGCAGGCTGAAGGAGCTCGACCTCGCCTCGGCCCCACCTCCATGGCACGGTAAGCCCGAAGTTGAGGCCACCTCTGTCGAGCCGGGTGACGGCTCGATCCTGCGCAGCAAGGTGGACTGTCTTCGCATTTGCGAGCAGGGAGCCATCTGCGTGGTCTATCCCGAGGGCACCTGGTACGCCAATCTCACCTTGGAGTCGCTGGATCGGATCATCGACGAGCATCTCGTTGCCGGTCGACGGGTGGAGGACCTGATGTTCGCCGAGACAGGGGAGCAGTGGCGATGAGCCGGCGAAAGCTCCTCGTGGTTGGGCTGATCCTGTGGAGGGCTTTCGCCCCGACCATCAGCCCCCGATTCCGTCCACCCCAGGAGCATCCATGGAGAAGCTCGGGGCGCACCGTTTTCGTCGGGGACCAGGAGTTCGTGGTCAGGGAGGCCGGCCCGGAGGGAGCACCGACTCTCCTCCTCATCCATGGTCTCGCCGGGTCTTCACTGGCCGAGTGGTATCGGGTCGGCCCGAAGCTGGCCGAGAAGTACCGGGTGATCATGGTCGACTATCGCAGTCACGGGCTGGCCCCGCTGGCCCGCGATCGGTTCGAGGTCGACGATCTCGCCGACGACATGGCCGGCGTCCTCGACGCCATCGGGGTGGGCCGGCTGTCGGTGATCGGCTATTCGATGGGTGGCGCCATCGCTCAGGCGTTTGCCCACCGGCACCCGCGACGGGTCGACCGTCTCGCCCTGGTCGCTACCTTCACCCATCATCCCCAACCGCACCGCTTCCTGCGCGCGGCCGGTGCTCTGCTCGCACGTGCCTGGGAGCGTCTCACCGGCCTGGGCACGCCCGAAGTCCGATCGTCCTACCTCCGCATGACCGGTGCCGTCGAGGAGCGCCATGCCCGCTGGCTCTGGGAGGAGACGCATCGCCGCGACGTCGACGCCGGCGCCCAGGCCACCCTGGCTTTGCTCCGGTTCGACTCCCGCCAATGGATCAGGCGAGTCGAGATCGAAACCCTGGTCGTCATTCCCACTCTGGACGTCCTGGTGCCTCCTGCCTGGCAATACGAGATGGCCGCTGCCCTCCCCGACGCCACCATCGTCGAGCTGGTAGGGGTGCGTCATGAGGCGCCGTGGACCCATCCTGACCTGGTCGTCGACGCCATCTCCTCGTTCATCGGCTGACCAACTCGGCATGTCCGCGCCCCTCACCGACAGCCGTCTCTCCAACCTGGGGGCGAGCCGCATCCTCGATGGGTTCGAGGAGTACGTGGCGCGATTCAGGGCGATCAACCAGAGGGCGCCGCGCCGTTTCGAGGAACGGGACTGGCCCGGCATGCAGAGCGATGCGGTCGAAAGGCTCCGCCTCTACACGGTCATCGTGGATCGGGTCATGGGGTCGGTCTCGCACCTACTCGGGCGGCGGGCGGACGACCCTCTGGTCTGGGTGGCGGTGAAGGCCGTCTACTCCGGGCTCATCTCCGACCGTCAGGATTGGGAGCTGGCCGAGACCTTCTACAACTCGGTGACCCGCCGTGTCTTCGGCACGGTTGGCGTGGCCGAGCACATCGAATTCGTCGACTCGGACTTCGACACCCCGCCCAGCCCGTCCCATGACCCGGTCTACCGCACCTTCGATAGACGTGATTCCACCACCCTGCTCGTCGCCGACATCCTCGGCTCCTTCGGCCATTCGGTGCCATACGCCCGCCTCGAAGCCGACGCGGCCGCGGTGGCCGACCGCATAGACACCCGTCTCGACGAGCCGGGGGCCCTGGCCACGGTGGGAAAGGCCGAGATCGTGCGCTCGGTGTTCTACCGGGGGCAATCCGCCTACCTGGTCGGGCTGCTCTACGCCGGCTCGCACCGGATCCCGCTCATAATCGCCTTGAGCAACGGTGACGACGGGATCTTCGTCGATGCCGTCCTGCTCACCGAGAACGAGGCTTCGATCGTGTTCAGCTTCACCCGGTCCTACTTCCACGTCGACGTTGCCCGCCCCTATGACCTCGTCCGTTTCCTTCGCCGGCTCATGCCCCGCAAGCGGGTGGCGGAGATCTATATCGCCATTGGGCAGAACAAACATGGCAAGACCGAGTTGTACCGCGACCTGCTCCGTCATCTGAGGTCGACCGAGGAGCAGTTCGAGCCGGCCCCGGGGACCAAGGGGCTGGTCATGATCGTCTTCACCATGCCCGGCTACGACGACGTGTTCAAGGTGATCCGGGACACCTTCCCGCCCCCGAAGCGGACCACGAGGCGAAGTGTCATGGGAAAATACCGGATGGTGTTCCAGCACGACCGCGCCGGGCGGCTCATGGACGTCCAGGACTTCCAGCATCTCGAGTTCCACCGTTCCAGGTTCTCCGAGGTCGTGCTCGAGGAATTGCTCTCCGAGGCGGCTGGGACCGTTCGCCTCGAAGGCGATTCGGTCGTCATCAGCCACGTCTACGTCGAGCGCCGGGTGGTCCCTCTCGACGTCTACGTCCGGGAGGCGTCGCGGCCCGCCGCCGCAGATGCCGTGATCGACTTCGGTCAGGCGATCAAGGACCTGGCGTCGACCAATATCTTCCCCGGCGATCTGCTCCCGAAGAACTTCGGGGTGACGAGGCACGGGCGGGTCGTCTTCTACGACTACGACGAGTTGAGCCCGTTGACCGAGATCAACTTCCGTGCGCTTCCGCCTCCCCGGGACGAGGCGGATGTGTTGGCGACCGACCCCTGGTTTCCGGTCGGGGACCACGACGTGTTCCCCGAGGAGCACCAGAGCTTCCTCGGGCTGACGTCCGGGCTTCGCCAGGTTTTCCTCGACCACCACGCCGACCTGTTCTCGGTCGAGGCATGGCATGAGATCCAGGGCCGGATCCGGTCCGGTGAGCTGATCGAGGTCTTCCCCTACCGACAGCGTGCCCGCCTCCCCGGCACCGGGGCATCCCGGGGCTGGTGACCGCATTCCTAATGCAGGGCGTCACGTATTCGTGACGGACTGCATCAGGTATAGGGGTCGAATGGGGTTGCGATGAGTTCCGGCGTGATCCGGGTCTGAACGACAAGGCAGCGCCGGCACGGGTCCGGCGGCCGGAGAGGGAGCGACGATGAGGACCACAGCCCCGCACCTGATCCAGCGGGAGACACAACACACGGCCGGGGATACGGTTGTGGACGCCGTTCGACCAACTCGAAGAGGTGATCTCCCGTCTCATCGCCGAGACCAAGGGGTGGGTCGAGGAACGCACAGCCACCGTGTCCGGCCCGCCCTCCATGAGGTTTCATGTCATTCCACCCGGCATGGTCGGTGACATCGACTTCGAGGTTGGGTTGCCCGTCTTCGGGCCGGTCGAAGGCGACGGGAGGGTGAGGCCCGGGGTGGTGCCCGCCGGGACCTAGGGAACTCTGGTCTACACCGATGTCAACCAGGGATTCGAAAGCAACCGGGTCCTCATCGATTGGGCTGTGACCGAGGGAATCGATGGGGACGCCTGGGATGATCCGGCCGGTCATGCCTTCGCCGCTCGTCTCGAATTCTTTCTCGACGGTCCCGACGACAACGAAGATCCGACCCAGTGGGACACCGGGCTGTTGATCAAAACCGCCGACTCTTGAGCGACGTCGGTACTTCCGGCGCAAGGGCCTAATCGGGTGGGGAGGACGGGGGCCGGTGGCTACCGTCTCCCCGATGACGAGCCAGGTAGTGCTAGGTACCTGTCACCACGACTGCCCCGACTCCTGCGGGTGGGTGGTCACTGTGGAGGAGGGTCGGGCGGTAAAGATGCGGGGCAACCCCGAGCATCCCTACTCCCGCGGCGAGCTCTGCCCCAAGGTCAACCGGTTCCTGGAGAGGGTCTATCACCCCGACCGGGTCCTGCACCCTCTGATCCGCACCGGGAGCAAGGGCTCCGGCGAATTTCGCCGGGCGTCGTGGGACGAGGCGGTCGAACTGGTCGCCTCGCGGATCCGGAGCATCGTCGACGAGCACGGTGGGGAGGCGATAGTCCCATGGGGTGACGCCGGGACCCAGGGACTGTTGCAGATGAGCCTCCTCGACCGGCATTTCTTCGCCCGTCTCGGCGCCTCACGGCAGGTCGACTCTCTTTGCGGTGCCGGCGCCGGGGCAGGTCTGGCCGCAACATACGGGGATGGTCGCAGCGCCGACCCGATGGACGTCAGGTTCGCCGACCTGGTGATCCTCTGGGGAACCAACACCCGGCTGACCAACCGCCATCTCTGGCCCTTCGTCCAGGAGGCGAGGGCCGGAGGGGCGAAGGTGGTCGTCGTCGACCCGATCAGGACGATCACCGCAGGATCCGCCGACTGGTTCATCCAACCGTTGCCCGGGACCGATGTCGCCTTGATGCTCGCCGTGATGCATGTCCTCATTCGCGACGACCTGATCGATCACGACTACGTGCAGTCGCACAGCGTCGGGTTCGAGCGGCTTGCCGAGCGTGTCGCCGAGTGGCCGTCGGAGCGGGCCGGGGAGGTCTGTGGCCTGGATCCGGCCGAGATCGAGTCGCTCGCCGCTGCCTACGGGTCGACCCCTCGCTCGTTCATCAGGACGCTGATCGGAGCAGAGCACCACGAGAACGGAGCCATGTTTTTCCGTGCCCTCGCCTGCCTCCCCGTCCTCACCGGCGCCTGGCGTCATCGCGGCGGCGGGCTGTCCCGTTCGGTGGGGATCTGGTCGGAGATGCCGGTCGATCCCGAGTTGTTCGAAGTCGATCAAGGCACCCGCGGGGTGAGCATGAACCGTCTCGGCCAGGCGCTCACCTCGGAGGAGATGGGGATCCATGCCCTCTTCGTATGGAACGGGAACCCGGTGGTCTCGGCGCCGAACGCGGCGGCGATCCGTCGTGGTCTGAGCCGTGACGATCTGTTCACGGTGGTGAGCGAGCAGTTCATCACCGACACCGCCCGTTACGCCGACGTCGTGTTCCCCGCCACCACCCAGATCGAGCAGGTCGACGTGGTCCAGTCGTGGGGTCATCTCTATCTCGGCTGGAACCAGCCGGCCATCGAGCCGCTCGGCGAGGCGGTGCCCAACAGCGAGTTGTGGCGTCGTCTCGCCCGGGCCATGGGTTTCGACGACCCCGTCTTCGAGCTCGACGACGAAACCCTTCTCGCCAGGTCCCTTCCCAAGGTCGACTTCGCCGAGCTGCGTTTGCGTGGCTTCCTCCGACTCGACCTTCCCGAGGAGTTGCTTCCCTACGCCAACGGTGGGTTCGCCACGGTCGACGGCAAGGCCCACCTCTATTCCCAGCCCCTGGCCAGCTCGGGTCTTGACCCGTTGCCCGGCTACATCCCGTCCTTCGAAGGCCCTGGTGGAGAGCTGAGCGAGCGATATCCGTTGGTGCTGCTCACCCCCAAGACGCACACCAGGTTCCTCAACAGCAGCTACTCCAAGCACCACGCCGACCGGGAGCGTGGCCCCTACTTCGAGATCGATCCCATCGATGCCGAGTCCAGGGGCATCGCCGATGGCGAAGAGGTGAGGGTGTTCAACGACCGGGGCGAGCTGACGCTTCCGGCACGGATAAGCGATCGCCTCCGTCCTGGCCTTGCCGCCATCCCGTGGGGCTGGTGGGGCGAGGAAGCCAATGCCAACGCTCTCACCAACGACGCTGCCAGCGACTGGGGCGGTGCTGTGGCGTTCTACGACACCATGGTCGAGGCGGCGCCTGCCGTTTAGCCGGGCGGGTTGAGGATGAGGTTCGATTCCGCCGCCTCGTCGACCTGTTCCCGGGTCCAACGCATCGGATGATGGATGCCGTCGGTCCAGGGCAGGAGCATGTCGTCGTAGTGGGCATGGAAGGCGTGACCCGACTGACCGGTGGTGTTCATGGACGTCGACGCCGCCAGGTCGTCGAGATCGATAACCATTCGCATCGACGGGATCCAGTCGACCCGATACCCGTCGGGCGGGTAGAACCCCACCGCGTTGACGATGTCGGCGCCTCCCCCGAGACGGCGGGGCGCAGTCCTGTTGAAGAGCCATTCGATGGGGCCGATCCCGGATTGGCCGAAGCTCTGGTTCACGAAGTGGCCGACGTGGATCTCACCCCATCTCCATCGCCGCGGGTCGTCGCCGAGCAGTCCCGTCAGCTCATCATGGGCATCGGCCAACGCCTGTTCGAGGATTATGTCGCGGTCCTCGACGACCTCGGTGTCGATGTCGTCCCAGAATTCGTCGTCGGGGCTCTCCAGGAGCGAGGCAACGGTCTCGAACCAGCGGCTGCCCCCTTCCGGCCAGGAGTCCTCGGGCAGCTCGTCGTGGAAGGCGAGACGAAGGACGTGGGCCCACACCGCCTCATATGCGGCGGCCCCGGGTGAGCCCGGGGCCGCCTGGAAGGCGTCCGGCCCGTCGGCCCAGCGGGCGATCACGTCCTGCATTGCGGTCACGGCCTCGTCCTTCGATTCCACAGCGAGCAGATGGGGCACCAGGTTGGGCGCTCCCCCGTCCCGGTTGTCCAACTGCATCGCCTCGGCCGAAGACACCGAGTATCCGGCCGGGGCGTTCTCGATCATCTCCTCGATACGGGCTGCGCGATGGCCATGGTCCGAGTCGACCGAGAGGACCGGCTCGCTCCCGGGGGTGATGATCGGGTTGTTGGCCGTGACGATGTAGTCACGTGGCGGGTTGAGCATCCGGGGCAGATCATCGAAAGGGATCGTCCCGGTCCAGTCGTATTCGCCGGTCCATCCCGGAACCGGCCGGCTTCCGTCGCCGGCGCCGCGGACCGGGATCTCCCCGGTTGCCTGATAGGCGATGTTGCCCTCGACGTCGGCGTAGACCACGTTCTGACCGGCGATGTCCCATTTGGCCATTGCGGACCGGAATTCCACGTAGTTGGTGGCCCGATTCAGCCCGAGGATCGCCTCTACCAGCGTCGAGGGCTCCAGTGACTTCCAGGCGAGAGACACGGCGTAGCCATCGGGCAGCTCGAGAGAAGAGCCCCGGAACGGAGGCTCTTCGAAGTATGTGTCCGAGATGACCGGCCCGTGACGGGTGACCATCACCTCGAAGCTGACATCGTCCCCGCCTGCAACCACGATCGTCTCGGTACGCACCTCCATGTCGAGCCATTCGCCCTGATGCTCGTACCGGGTCGGGTCCTCGGGGTCGACCTTCTCGACGAACAGGTCCTGGGTGTCCACCGCCTCGTTGGTCACCCCCCAGGCGATGTGATCGTTGTGCCCCAGGATCACCCCGGGTGTGCCGGCGAAGGAGAAGCCGACCAACTGGTAGGGGCAGGCTCCCGTGCAATGCAGACCGTTCTGATACCAGATCGATGGCATCTGGATGGCCAGGTGGGGGTCGTTGGCCAGGATGGGCAGACCCGACGCGGTGTGCGAGCCTCCCACCACCCAGTTGTTCGACCCGATCCCGGTGAAGCCGCCACCGGTGACCTCCCAGACGGACCGGGCTCTCCTGCCGGCGTCGCCGAGCGCCGCCAGTGCGCCCGGGTCGAGCCGGGGGACTGCCGGTCCTGCGCTGACCGCCTGGTCGGAGGGCACGATCACCGGATGCTCCTCCGGGTAGGCCGGGTACAGCTGTGCGATCCGTTCCGCGGGCAGATCGATGCTGAGGTTGGCCCGATCGATCTCCTGGAGCATGTTCCAGCTCAGGTCCCAGGACATCACCTTGCCCCAGGTGAGAGTGTTGACCGGGGTCCAGGGCTCGATCTCATATCCGGAAGCCTGCAATGGGAGGATCGAATACTCCAGGCCGAGCTGAGAAGGGTTGCGGTCGCCGATGTAGGCATTGACCCCTTCGGCGTACCGTTCCAAGATGCCCCGGTCCTCCGTCGGCAGTGCCTCCAGCTCTTGTTCGGCCAGACCGGTGAAGTCGAGCGAGCGAAGGAAAATGTCCGTTTCCACCTGACCGTCTCCGAACATCTCGGAGAGCCGCCCCGCCCCGATGTGACGCCAGAAGTCCATCTGCCAGAACCGGTCCTGGGCGTGGACGTAGCCCTGGGCGAAGAAGAGGTCGTGCTCGGTCTCGGCATAGATGTGAGGTACCCCGTCGACATCCCGGACGATCTCGACACGGGCATCCAGACCCGTCACCTCCAGGTCGCCGTCGACCGGTGGGAAGGCTCGACGGGCCAGGAACACGACCAGGACCGCAATCACGACGGCGAGCACGAGCAGGCCGACCAGGATTCGCCGCACCCATCGCATTGCCGGCAGCCTATGCCGATTCCGCCAATGGGAGGGTGGACATCTAGCGTCGCCGCATGCGTAGCAGGATCGGCTGGCTCCTCGTAGCAATGCTGATGGTCGCCGCATGCAACGGAGAAGCCGGCACCACCAGCACCACCACGACCTCGTCGACATCGACCCTTCCGATCGTGCCCGGCACCACCCAGGCGGTGACCAGCACGACCGGGGTGACGACCACGACCCTTGCCGTCACCACGACCACCGCAACATCGATCGACGTGACCGTCCAGGCGGGCGAGGTGGCCGGGCCGGAGCGGTTCAGCTTCGCCATCGGGGAAGAGGTGTCGGTCTGGGTTCTCTCCGGCACCAGCGACGAGATCCACGTTCACGGTTACGACGTCTACTTCGAGATCCAGCCCGGGATTCCGACCGAGATCGCCCTCACCGCCGACGTCCCCGGGATATTCGAGGTCGAGCTGGAATCGAGCCACCTCCCCCTATTCGAGCTCGAAGTGACCCCGTGAGATGGCCCGGCCCGGCAAACTTTATGCAGTGCGTCACATATCCGTGACGCCAAGCATTAGGAACGCGGTGCAACGGCTCGGGGCCGTCGCCGTTCTCGCCGTCTGCGGCGTGGTCGGGTTTCCCGCCGTGGCGTTGGGGCACGGGATTGGGGGGAGGCTCGATCTCCCGGTTCCGGTCAGTTATTTCGTGGTCGGGGCCGGAGTGGTGCTGGTGGTCAGTTTCGTCGCCCTGGCCGTTCTCTGGCCCGAGCCCCGTTTGCAGGACGGCCCTCGGCACGATCCGGCCTGGCTCACGGTCCGTCGGGGCTGGGTCCTGCCCGCCCTCGGGGTGATCGGTCTTCTCCTGGTGATCGGCCAGTTGGCGCCCCCGCTGCTCGGAGCGGTGACCGAGTCGACCCGTCCCACCATCGCACCCGTGCTGGTCTGGGTGCTCTTCTGGCTGGTTGTCCCGTTTGCCGGTGTGGTGATCGGCAACTGGTACACCGATCTCAATCCCTGGCGATCGCTGGGACGGAGGCTCGGCGTGGGCCTCGGGGAGAGGGTCTGGGTTCTCGACCTTTTCGGGATCTGGCCCGCCGCCGTTCTCTTCTTCGCCTTCACCTGGCTCGAGCTGGTGGGCCCCGATTCGGGGGATCCGGTCATCTTGGCCACGGCCGCACTGACCTACACCATTTTCCTGATGGCGATGATGGCCTATGCGGGGCGGGAGACGGGGCTGGCGGTCTTCGACGTGTTCACGCCGTACAACCGGCTCATCTCCTCGATCTCGCCTCTGGGCAGACGTGACGACGGCCGTCTGCTGTGGAGGGGATGGCTGCGGGCGCTCCCCGCTATTCCGGAGTGGCCGGGTTTGGCGGCCTTCGTCGTGGTGGCCATCGGGACCGTGAGCTACGACGGTGCCTCGGCAACACAGTCTGCCCGTGGTGTGCTCGGTGACTTCGGGCAGACCACCCTTGGAGGGACCGTGTTGTTGGCAGGCTCGGTCCTCACCATCGGGCTCGCCTACTGGCTCGCCTCATGGGTGTCGGCCCGGATGGTGGGCGGGGGGTTGACCGCTTCCCGCGTAGCCAGCCGATTCGCCCACACCCTGGTACCAATCGCGCTCGCCTATGCCCTGGCCCATTACCTGACCCTCATCCTCTTCGAGGGCCAGCAACTCATAGCCGCCGTGTCGGATCCGTTCGGGCTCGGCTGGGACCTGTTCGGGACTGCCGACCGCACCGTCGACTTCTTCATCACATCCACGGAGCCGGTGTGGTATGCCCAGGTGGCGGTGATCGTCACCGGCCATGTGCTGGGAGTGGTGCTGGCCCACGATCGGGCTCTCGCCGACTTCGGGGCCGGGGCGGTGCGCTCCCAATACGCCATGCTTCTCCTTATGGTTGCGCTGACCACGTTTGGGCTACTGATCCTGGCGGGATGATGCTGACCTTCGCTCACTATTGGGGTATCGACGAAGTCGGGGTCTTCGTGCTTCCCGTCGTCCTCGCCATGGTTGCCTTGCGTTGGGCGGAGCGAAGAGCGAAGCGGGCTGCGGCCGAGAAGGAGTCGGCGGCGGTAGCAGCCGAGGACGGCCCCGATGTCGGCTGAGCATCCCGACCTCGTGGTTCCGCTCGTGACCGACCCGACCTCATCGGCCGGGACCCGATCGCGGTCACGTTTGGCGTCCTACTTCGCGTTGACGAAGCCCCGGATCATCGAGCTGTTGCTCATCACCACCGTTCCCGCGATGGTCCTGGCCGCCGGAGGCTGGCCCGGTACCTGGTTGGTGGTGGCCACCCTCGTGGGCGGGTCCCTCTCCGCCGGAGGCGCCAATGCCCTCAACAACTACGTCGACCGGGACATCGACGAGGTGATGAGACGCACCAGGTCGCGGCCGTTGGCCCGTCACGAGGTGCCCCCGACCCACGCCCTGGTCTTCGGTGTCATCCTCGGCATCGGTGGATTCGCCTGGCTCTGGGTGACCACCAACCTGATTGCCGCCGTCGTCTCGACCGCGGCGCTCCTCTTCTACGTGTTCGTCTACACCATGGGCCTGAAGCGGACCAGCCGTCAGAACATCGTCGTCGGGGGTGCTGCGGGAGCGGCACCGGCGCTGGTCGGATGGGCCGCGGTTACCGGCTCGCTCGGGCTTCCTGCCTGGGTGCTGTTCCTGGTGGTGTTCTACTGGACGCCACCGCATTTCTGGGCGCTGGCCATCAGGTACAAGGATGACTACGAGCGGGCCGGGGTCCCCATGCTGCCGGTCGTGGTCGGGGTGGAGGCGACAACCCGCAAGATGCTGCTCTACACCGGTCTCATGGTGGCGGTGAGCTTGTTCCTGGTCCCCGTGGCGGGCATGCGCTGGATCTATCTGGTGGCGGCGATCGTCCTGGGCGGCTGGTTCTTGTGGGACACCTGGCGGGTCTTCCGCCGCCCCGAGGATGCGATGCGTCTGTTCACCACTTCGACTGTGTACCTCTCCGCCCTGTTCGCCTCGGTCATGCTGGACGTGCTTGTCCGATGAGCAGGGCTTGGACCGCGCTGCTCGGGTTGGCCCTCTTGGTCGCCGCCTGTGGCTCCGGCGAGGTGACACCGTTCGCCCTGGTCGCCTCGAGCAATGGCAGTATCGGGCTTGGGGAGCAGAGGATCCTGTTCGGTCTTGTCGACCCCGAGACCGATGAGTTCCTCGCCGCTCCCGACAGGGAGGCGACGGTGACCATACGTGACGAGAACGGGTCTCCCCTCGAGACCTATTCGATGGAGTTCATCTGGACCATTCCCGATGTGCGCGGGCTCTACGTGGCGAGGGTCGACATCCCCGAGGCGGACACCTACCAGGCGACCATCGACGCCGGTGGTCTGGCCACCGCCGGACCGGTCGGGTTCGTCGCCTACGAAGACGCGCCACTGATCTCGCCAGGCGAGCAGGCGCCCCCGTCTGAGACCAGGACGTCCGCTGATCACCCCGATCTCTCGATCATCACCTCGGATCCCGAACCCGACCCCGCCATGTACGAGATGACCGTCGCCGAGGCGGTAGGCAACGGGAGACCGGCCGTGATCGTGTTCGCCACCCCCGCCTTCTGTGTCTCCCAGACCTGTGGCCCCCTACTCGACCAGGTCAAGGCCCTGCGCACCGATTACCCGGGGATCGATTTCGTCCATGTCGAGATCTACGAGGATCTCCAGGTGACCTCGCCCGAGGAGCTCACCGTGGTGCCGGCCACCACCGAGTGGGGCTTGCCGTCGGAACCATGGGTGTTTGTCGTCGACGCCTCGGGAACGGTCTCGGCCAACTTCGAGGGCGCCGCCTCCGACGCCGAGCTGACTGACGCAATCGACGCCGTGGCCGGTTGAGGCTCGTTCTGTGCGGGTTCACGGGGCAAGAAGCGCGGCAAACCCGCACATAAAGGTGGTGAGACCACCCCAAACCGTCAAGTTGGTCGCTGGTTTGGAGAGTCCGTATGATGCCCCACCGATGGCTCCGTCCCGTCACCGCCTGCTCCGCCTCGGTCTCCTCATCGGCGTCGTCGTGCTGCTCGGCGCCTGCTCCTTCATCGGGATCGAGGATGCCGCCCTCACCACCTTCGAGCCGGCCGGCCCTTTCGCCCGACGCATCGACAATCTCTTCTGGCCCGTCTTCTGGATCGCAGTCGCCATCTTCGTCCTCGTCCAAGGGGCGATCCTGGTGGCGGTCTTCATGTTCCGGGATCGTGACGGGTCCAAGGAGGCGAGACAGCTCCACGGCAGCCCCAAGCTGGAGATCGCCTGGACCATCGTCCCCGCCCTGATCCTGGCCGGTGTCGCGGTTCCCACCACCGCGGCCGTCTTCGACCTCACCGGCTGCGAGGAGGGCTCGATCAGGGTCGAGGTCACCGGGCACCAGTGGTGGTTCGAGTACCACTACCCCGACGCCGGGGTCGACACCGCCAATGTGATGGTCATCCCGGCGGGCGAGGAGGTCTGCGCCGTCATGACTTCCGACGACGTCATCCACAACTTCTGGGTACCGGCCCTCAACGGGAAGCGATACCTGGTCCCCGGCCAGACCACCGAGTTGCGTCTGCAGGCCGATGAGCCCGGTGAGTACTGGGGGCACTGCGCCGAGTTCTGCGGGCTCTCCCATTCCCTGATGCGGGCGCGGGTTCAGGCGTTGTCCGCCGCCGATTACGAGGCCTGGCTCGGGTCGCAGCAGACGGCGGCGGCCCTGCCCGAGGAGGGCACTCCCGAGTACGACGGGTACCAGGTCTATCTGAACAAGCAGTGCATCCAATGCCACACCGTCCGCTTCGAGGACGACACCGCATCTGTGATCGTGCCCGCCGAGGCGTTCAACGGCCCCGAGCTCACCCATTTCGCCTCCAGGAACGTCTTCGCCGGGGCGGTCCTCCCGGAGGAGGGGCAAAGCCGGGCGGATGCTCTGAAACAGTGGCTTGCCGACCCCCCCAGCACCAAGCCGGGCTCCTTCATGCCCGACCTCGCTTTGACAGAGCAGGAGATCGACGCTCTCATCGTTTGGCTGGAGAGCCTGCAATGACCGCAACCGCCGAACGCCCAACCACCACCATCTTCCGCCGTCCCAGCTCCACCACGGGCTTTTGGTCATGGATCACCACTGTGGACCACAAGCGGATCGGGATCATGTACGGCTACGCCGCCTTCACCTTCTTCATCGTCGGCGGGTTGGAGGCCCTACTTCTCCGCATCCAGCTCTCCCAGGCCAACGCCGAGTTCCTCACCGCCGGTGCATACAACGCCCTGTTCACCATGCACGGCACCACGATGATCTTCCTCTTCGTGATGCCGGCGGGAGCGGCGCTGATGAACTATCTGCTCCCGCTGCTGGTCGGTGCTCGGGACGTGGCCTTCCCCCGTCTCAACGCCCTCTCCTGGTGGATCTTCTTCTTCGGCGGGATCTTCCTCTACTCGACGTTCATCTTCGGCACCTCGCTGGCTCCGGTCGGGGTCGATGGTCTCGGGGGGGTCGACGGCAACCTCGCGCCCGGGGGCGGGCCGGGGAGCTTCAACTTCCTCGCCGACTCACCCGACGCCGGGTGGTTCGGCTATCAACCGAATGCCGGGCCGCTCTACTCACCGGGGACAGCGATGGACTTCTGGGCGCTCGGGCTGCAGATCATCGGTCTCGCCTCGCTGGTATCGGCGGTCAACTTCCTGGTCACCGTGCTCAACCTGAGGGCGAAAGGAATGCGTCTCCTCCGCATGCCCGTGTTCGCCTGGATGACGACGATCACTTCGTTCCTGCTTCTGTTCTCCCTGCCCATCATCGCCGTGGCCCTCTTCATGGTCACCTTCGACCGCCAGTTCGGGTCGCTCTTCTTCGCGGCCAGCAACGGCGGCGATCCCATCCTCTGGCAGCACCTGTTCTGGCTGTTCGGGCATCCCGAGGTCTATATCCTGATCCTGCCCGCCATGGGCATCGTCTCCGAGATCCTCCCCACCTTCTCCCGCAAGCCCTTGTTCGGCTATTCGGCGGTCGTCTTCGCCGGCGCCGCCATCGCCTTTCTCGGCTTCGGCGTCTGGGCGCATCACATGTTCTCCTCGGGGATCACCCCGGTCGCCCAGGCCGCCTTCGGTCTGGCGACGATGACCATCGCCATCCCCACCGGGATCAAGATCTTCAACTGGCTGGGCACGATGTGGATGGGGCGGATCCGACTCACCACCCCGATGCTCTTCGCCATCGGGTTCGTGGCCATGTTCACCATCGGCGGGTTGTCCGGTGTCACCCACGCCGTTGTCCCCTCCGACTGGCAGCAGACCGACACCTATTACATCGTGGCCCACTTCCACTACGTGATATTCGGCGGCGCGGTGTTCGGGCTCTTCGGCGGTCTCTACTACTGGTTCCCCAAGCTCACAGGCAAGGTGATGAACGATCGGTTGGGCAAGCTCCACTTCTGGCTGATGATGATCGGCTTCAACCTCACCTTCGCCCCGATGCATTGGCTCGGGCTGCAGGGAATGGTGCGACGAACCTGGAAGTACGCCCCCGAGATGGGCCTCGAGCCGTGGAACGTGGCGGTCACCGTCGGCGCCTTCATCATCGCCCTCTCCGTCCTCGTCTTCATGATCAACTGGTCGACGAGCCGACGCCGCGGCCAGGCTTCGGGTCTCGACCCCTGGGACGCCCGCACCATCGAGTGGATGGCTCCCAACCCGACACCGGAGTACAACTTCGCCGTCCCTCCGGTGGTGACCAGTCTCGATCACTTCTGGCATCTCAAGTACGACGAGGACGTAGAGGGCCGGGCGGTGCGCAAGGAGGACGCCGACGAGATCCTCGCCGCCATCGAGCACGAGCAGCTCAACCCGGCCTCGCCTATCCATCTCCCCAACCCGTCCTACTTCCCGTTCTTTTTCGCCCTCGGGCTGCCCCTCATGTTCTACGGCGTGATCTATCACACGACGCTCTGGGGCAAGGCGCTGATCGCGGTCGGTTCCATCATCAGCCTGGCCGCCATAATCGGCTGGGCCATCGAGCCGCTGGAGGAGCCGCACCCCGGGCACGACGAACCCGAGGAGCCGGCCGGGGATGACGAGGCCGTGGGGGCCGAGACCGATGGCTGACCTCACCCACGAAGCCGCCTTGGAACACGCCCATCCCGAGCACGAGTCGACCGGGGTGGAGAACCGGAAGCTGGGGATGTGGCTCTTCCTCAGCTCCGAGTTCCTCTTCTTCGGCGCCCTGATCACCAACTATCTCCTCTACTCGAATCGGGGCGGGTTCGCCGGGGTGTACCCGGCGGAGATCTACGACATACCGTTCACCTCGGTCAGCTCCTTCGTTCTCCTGATGAGCTCGCTGACCATGGTCCTGGCCCACAACGCCCAGAGCCGGGAAGACCACAACGGGACCAGGACCTGGCTGTTCGCCACCGCCGCCCTCGGCTCGGTTTTCCTCGGCGGCCAGGTCTTCGAGTTCACCGAGTTCATCGTCGAGTTCGACATGACGCTGGCCACGAATCCGGCCGCATCGGCCTTCTATGTCCTCACCGGGTTTCACGGGACCCACGTGGCCATCGGCGTCATCATGCTCCTGGCGCTATGGGGGATTTCCAGACGCCGGGGCGGGCTCAGCGACAAACAAGGACTCAACCTGGAGCTGGTCGGTCTCTACTGGCACTTCGTCGACATCATCTGGATTGTGATCTTCACCGTCGTCTACCTGCTCTCGG
Organism: Acidimicrobiia bacterium; assembly: GCA_035462175.1. Lineage (GTDB taxonomy): Bacteria > Actinomycetota > Acidimicrobiia > Spongiisociales > ZC4RG35 > JARDZU01. The sequence continues at coordinate 66,750 of DATHUP010000031.1, forward strand.
TGCCCCCGACATGAGCAGCCCGGAGCACATCCACCACCCCAGCCCGGCCCAGTACTGGAAGATCGCCGTCGTCCTCGCCGTGCTCACCGCAGTCGAGGTGGCCATGTACTACATCGACCGGGCCTACGACCTGGGCATCCTCAACGGACTGCTGCTGATCATCCTCGCCATCCTCAAATTCGTCATCGTGGTCGGCTGGTACATGCATCTCCGCTTCGAGAAGTCGACGCTGAGCCGGTTCTTCACGGGTGGGTTCATCCTCGCCGCCGCCCTGTACACCATCGTCCTCACCGCGCTCGGCATCGTCGCCATCAGGGGTGGGTGACGTGCTCCCGGCCTGGCACCCCCACTTCGACGTCTGGGTCGTGGTCTTCCTGCTCGCCTACGGGTACTGGTATGCAGACCGCCGTCTCCGCCCGGTCATCGCCCCCGACTCACCGGGCGCCACGAGGGGTCAGAAGTGGCAGTGGTACGGGGCGGTCTTCGCCCTGTGGATGGTGTCGGGATGGCCCATCCACGACATCGGGGAGACCTCGTTGTTCACGGTCCACATGGTGGAGCACATGGTGATCGCACTGGTGATACCCCCCCTCATGCTGCGGGGGCTTCCCCGCTGGCTCGCAGACGTGACCCTGGGTCACCCCAAGGTCGCCCGGTTGCTGAGACCGCTGGCCCGGCCGGTGGCCGCCTTCGCCCTGTTCAACGCGACCTTCATCGTGATCCACTGGCCCGACCTGGTGGCGGTGATGCTTCGTGGCGGCATCCCCCACATGCTGGTGCATGCCTGGTTGTTCGGAGTCTCGTTGCTCATGTGGATGCCCGTCTTCTCGCCGACCCCGGCGCTGCCCCGGCTCCACGCCGCGGGCCAGATGTTCTATCTGTTCCTCCAGTCCCTGCTTCCGACAATCCCGGCGTCGTTCCTGACCTTCAGCTCCGTCGCCCTCTACCCGGTGTATGGCGACGCCGCCCTCGCCTACGGTCTCAGCGCGGTGGCCGACCAAACCATCGCAGGAGTGATCATGAAGCTCGGCGGCGGCCTCCTTCTCTGGGGGACGATCGCCGTTATCTGGTTTCGCTGGACCAGGCAGGAGCGGGAGTGGGAGCTGCTCGAGGCGTCCCTTCGCGCCCCCTGAGCACGGAGGGCTCCGGATATGTCGCCTACAGGTCCCGGTCGTGGATGGTGGCGGTCGTGGCGCTGACCGTCTCTCTGGCCTCCTGCACCCAGACCTCCGGCACCGCCCGGGGGGTGGTCGCCTCCGTGGACGGCACCCTCGACGAGATCACGTCCTTCGTCCTGCTGGCGGATGGCTCAGAGTTGGAGTTCACCCCCGTCCCCGATGGAGAATACGACTTCCCTCTCTCCCACCTCCGGGAGCATCAACGAACCGGCGAGCCGGTTCTCGTTGGGTGGGAGATCGTAGGTAGCGTGCGGTACGCACTGACCCTGGCTGACGGGTAGAAGGCGAAATCGAGGACGGAGAAGAGAATGCCGATCGACCTCCCGCCAGGTCATTTCTTCCTACCTGGGCCCACCGAGGTCCACCCCGACGTGCTGTCCGCACAGACCCGTCCGATGATCGGTCATCGTGGCCGGGTCATACAGGACCTGCTCGCATCCCTCCAGGAGGGGCTGAAAAGGGTGTTCCTCACCGAACAGCCCGTGATCATCTCCACCTCCTCGGCGACCGGGCTCATGGAAGCGGCGGTGAGGAACGGTGTCGCCGGGGGGAGGGTGCTCAGTCTGGTGAACGGTGCCTTCTCGGCCCGGTTCGGGGAGATCGCCATGGCTTGCGGCCACGAGACCGAGGTCTGGGCGGTGGACTGGGGCGGGTTTCACGATCCCGAGGAACTAGACGAGAGACTCGGCGGTGGTGGCTTCGACGCGGTCACCGTCACCCACTCGGAGACCTCGACCGGGGTCCTCCAGGATCTAGAGGCGATCGCCCGGGTCGTCGGTCGTCATGACGGGGTCATGCTCCTCGTCGACTCGGTGACCGGACTGGCCGCGACCGAGGTTCGCACCGACGACTGGGGACTCGGATTCGTCCTCACCGGGTCACAGAAGGCCCTGGCCCTCCCTCCCGGGCTCTCCTTTGCCGTGGCCTCGCCTGCGATGCTCGACCGATCGGCCCAGGCCACCCACAAGGGCCACTACTTCGACCTGGTGTCCCTCGTCAAGGCACTGGAGAACTTCCAGACCCCGTCGACGCCGGCGATCTCCCTTCTCTACGCCCTCGAGGTTCAGTTGGAGAGGATCGAAGCCGAAGGCATCGAGCGCCGTTGGGCCCGTCATGCCGCAATGCGGGAGGCAACTGTCGGGTGGGTGGAGCGGATGCGGGCGGCCGGGGTCGACGTCGGGGTGTATGCCCCCCCGGGCCATCGCTCGCCCACTGTCACCTGCATCACCCTCCCCGAAGGGGTCTCGGGGCCGGACGTGGTGGCAGCGATGAGGGAGCGGGGCTGGGTGATCGGCGGTGGCTACGCACGTCTCAAGGAGACCACCGTTCGCATCGGGCACATGGGGGACCACGACCTCGACAGCCTCGGCCCGCTCCTCGACGACCTGGGTGAGGTCCTGGGGTGAGCGCCTCCTATCGGATAGTGGCAACGGACCGGGTGTCGAAGAAGGGCTTGGCTCCCTTGCGGGAGGACGAGCGCTTCTCGGTGGTCCGTTTCAAGGATTCGTCCGAACCCGGGTTCGGCGAGGCGTTGGAGAGGGCGGCGGGGCTGATCGTGCGAAGTGCCACCAAGGTCGACGCCGCGACGCTCGATCGCGCTCCCGGGCTCAGGGTGGTGGGGCGGGCCGGTGTCGGTGTCGACAACATCGACGTGGCGGCAGCAACCGAGCGTGGGGTGGCGGTGATGAACGCCCCCGGGGGAAACACGGTCTCGGCGGCCGAGCTGACAATGGCGCTGCTGTTGTCGGTGGCGCGGCGGGTCACCGAAGCCGACCGCACCATGCGTGAGGGGAGGTGGGAGCGTTCCCGTCTCCAGGGTGTCGAGCTGAGGGGGAAGACACTTGGGGTGATAGGAGCAGGGCGGATCGGATGGGAGGTGGCGGAGCGCTGCCGTGCCTTCGGGATGGATGTGATCGTGTACGACCCCTATCTGCCGGCGCACCGGGTAGACGAGCTCCGTCCACATCTCGTCACCCTCGACCAGCTCATCGAAAGCGCCGACGTCATATCTCTTCACGTCCCCTTGAACGCCGAGACCAAAGGCCTGATCGACGGGGACGCGTTGCGCCGGATGAAGAAGGGGACGTTCGTGCTCAACGCATCGCGGGGCGGCGTCGTCGACGAGGCTGCCCTGGCCCAGGCGTTGAGCCAGGGAAGGATCGCCGGTGCCGGTCTCGACGTGTTCGAGAGCGAGCCGCTTCCCCCGGACAGCCCTTTGCTCACCGCTCCCAACTTGGTCCTCACCCCTCATCTCGGGGCGTCCACCAAAGAGGCCCAGGTTCAGGTGGCGCTGGAGGTGGCGAGGAACGTCCGGGCCGCCCTGGCCCTGGGCGATGTTTCCCTGGCGATCAACGCAGCAGAGATCGCGAGGGCGGCCGGTCTCAGCTAGCCGGCTTCCTAATGCATGGCGTCACATATACGTGACGGAGTGCATTCGGTTCGAGGTGGTCGCGCCGAAATCCGGTGGATCTCAGCCGATGACCAGCACTGCCGCCGCCTCGGGCTCGGCAGGCGGTTCTTCGCCCTCCTCGGCGGGGCTCCGTGCGAAGAGCACGGCGAGGATGAAAACGAGGAGCGTGCCGATCCCGATAAGGGCCACCATCACCTCCCCGAGAGAGAGCCGGATGTTGGGTTTGGTCCCGGCCAACGAGGCGAAGCCGAGGATTCCCGCGGCGGTGAGGATGCCCACGATGGCAGCCCCGCCCGAGGTGAGATGGTTGGACTCGAGGAGGGCCCAGGCGAAGGGAAGCACCAGGACCAGGAGCAGCAGCAGGGCCGTCAACGGGATCCCAAAGGCGGCGCCGAGCCTGCGCCGGACGTCTTCGATCTCGGCACCGTCGCCTTCGGGCACGGCCACCGGGACACCAAGAGCCTGGGTGGCTCCAGCGGTGAGGCCGCCGAGGACCGCACCACCGATCGCCATCACGGCCACGGTGGAGAGGACGGGAAGCTGGACCACACCTTCCAGGCCTTCCACCGGGGTGCCGAAGCCGCTGGTCAGGGCCGCTCCGGCGATCACGCCGAGAGTCAAGCCGATCAATGCGCCGATCCATGCCGTCGAGCTGGGTGAGTTGCTCAGTTGCATCCCCGGGTTGGCCCAGGCGGCGGCGGCGCGGGAGAGCGAGGCGATAACGGCACCGAAGACCACACTGACGAGAGCGGCGCCGACGATCACGCCGTTGGCGTCCGCCTGGACGACCGGGCTGAATGGCCCTTCGCCGGTCACAGTGGCGCTGGCCGCCCACCAGTTGGCGGCGACGACGAAGCCGATCAGGCCGAGACCGGCGCCGGTCCACGACCCGACCCGCATCGCGGTGCGCACCCGGCGCCTCATCGGGATGGGCTCCAATTCGATCTCCGGCTCGGCCACCGCCACCGCGGCCGGGATCACTACCTGGGGAGACGGAGCAGGTTCTTGCCCGGTCTCCGGAACCGGCTCGGCGGACGGCTCGTCGGCGGTCTCCACCGGTGCAGGGGCAGGTGCGGCTTGCTCCTCCACCGGGGCGGGTGCCGGAGCGGCTCCTTCGGCCGGCGCCCCCCCTGCCCAGGCACTGAGGACGTCGTCCACCGAGGTGCCATTGGCCGTTGCCCGGGCCGCGGCCGAGCGCTCGACCAGGGGCTCGGGGACATCCAACGCCGAGGCGGCCGCAGTCAGCAGGTCACTCACGGTGGGGGATAGTAATTGGATCGCCCGGTGTCCCGGCCATGTCCCCGAGCCCAGGAGCTCGTGGGGACCGCACCCGCCCAGCCTCACTTCTGTGCGGGTCTACCGCGCCTCGAGCGACGCGGACCCGCACAGGTCGACTGCCGTCTAGCAACCTCGCGAGAGCAGGTACCCTCCTTTGCCGATGCTTGCCGTCATCAGTTACCCCCCGATCCCGGTTTGGGACATCGGCCCGTTCCAGTTCTCCCTGCACGGCGTGTTCGCCGCCGTGGGATTCGTCGCCGGCGCCTGGCTGGCCACGAGAGAGCTGCGCAAGCGCGGGTTCGACACAGTCAAGTACCAGTCCGCGCTCACCTGGGGCTTGATCGGGGCTTTGATCGGGGCCCGCTACTTCACCTCGCCCGCCCAGCTCCTCGACGGTGCGAGCTTGGCAGATGCGCTCAACCCCCTGCGGGGGAACTTCTCGATCATGGGCGGCTTCGCCGGAGGCATCCTCGCCGGTGGCTGGCGGATGAGACAGGTCGGCCTCCCAGTCCTCCCCACACTGGACCTGTCCGCGTTCGGGCTCGCCCTGGGCACGATCGTGGGCCGGATCGGGGACCTGATCATCGTCGAGCATCTGGGCAAGGCCACCACCGCCCCTTGGGGATACGGGATCCGACCCGGTTACGACGTGGCGCCGGTGCACAACGATCTGGAGTGCATCGAGGCGACAGCGAGAGCCGACGGCCTCTGCGGGATCTACCACCACGTCGCCGCCTACGACATGCTCGGCGCCGTGGTCCTCATCGGGGTGCTCTACCTTCTCTACCGGAACATCGAGTTGCGGTACGGGCAGCTCTTCTTCGCCTGGGTGACCTGGTACGGGATCCAGCGCTTCCTCCTCGACTCGCTCCGTTTCGGCAGCGGCGACGCCACCGTCGGGGCCCTCACCTGGAACCAGCTCAGTGGTTTTCTCGCCGGTCTCGGTGGTCTGGTCATCCTCTGGTGGCTGGGCAGGAACCAGCCCGTGGTCTCACCCGAGGCGGACCGGCGTTTCGTGGCCGCGGCCGAGCGCGTCGACTCGGACGACGGTGACGAGGACGAGGACGAGGACGAGGTACTGGAAGAGGACATCTCTCTCGACTAGTGACGGGGCCCGTCAACCCCGGTTGCCCTGGTCGCGCCAGGCGATCCAGGCTTCGAGCGGGGTCAGGTCATACCCGGTCCGCCCGTCGAAGGAGAGAGTGATCAGATTGGCGCCGGCGCCGACATAGTTGTCCCCTGTCTCGGGTTTCATGGGATTGGCCCCACACGAGCGCTCGATCTCGCCCGGATCTCGGCCTTCCCGCGCACACCAATCGTCGAGGACCTGGTTCTTGTGCCGGATGACGTCCGGTTGGCCGAACCCGTGCCAGATGTCGGCGTGCCGGGCGGCGTAGCGGAGGGTGCGTCTCTCTCCGCCACCACCGATGAGGATGGGGATGTCCCGGGTCGGGGGAGGGTTCAGCTTCTCCCAACGGTTCTCGATCCGGGGCAGGGCGTCCCTCAGTGCGCTCAGCCTGGTGCCCGGCGTCCCGAACTCGTAGCCATACTCGTCGTAGTCCCGCTCGAACCACCCGGCGCCGATCCCGAGGATCAGCCGGCCATCCGAGATGTGGTCCACGGTTCGTGCCATGTCGGCCAGCAGGTCCGGGTTGCGGTAGCTGTTGGCCGTGACCAGGGCCCCGATCTCGACACGATTGGTCACCTCGGCGAAGGAGGCGAGCATGGTCCAGGACTCGAAGTGCTTGCCGTCCGGCTCGCCGCTGAGAGGGAAGAAGTGGTCCCAGTTGAACACGATGTCGACGCCCATCTCCTCTGCTCGCACCGCGGCGGCCCGGATCTGGGCATAGTCGCCGTGCTGGGGCTGGAGCTGGACGGCGATGCGCACCGGTCTGGTCAAGATGTCCCTCCGAATCGATACGTCTTAGCGGGCACTCTAAGGTGCGCCGTCACCGACCCATGTTCGAGACGATCTTCCGGCCACACTCGTCGTGAGACGGCTCACTCGTTCACAGGCCCGACGCGCCGCCATCACCGCCCGCGCCCTCGAGGTGGGAACTTCCCGGGACATCATCGATTACGTCTCGATCGGTGGAAACAGGCCCGCCCCATGCTGAAGCAGCTGGTCGACGAGGGGAAGCTCGTCGCCGCGCAGGTCGAGGGCCACGTCGACCCGGGCCACGTCGCCCGCGAGCTGGCGGCCGAGCTGACCGAGATGGCGAAATGGCTCGGGCTGCGGGAGATCGCAATCGGTCGCAAGGGCGATCTGGCAACCCAGATTCGCAAGGAGCCCTGAGTCGGGCTGCCTACCCTTCGAGGGTCTCCCCCGGCGCCAGATCGGCGACGCGATCTCCGATCTGCGCGGTCACCTGATCGTCCCCATCGAGAGGGGCGGTCACGCGGGCATGGTCTCCCTCCAGGCGCACCTCGAGCCAGCGACTCCGGTAGAGGAGGGGAAACTCGATGGCACCGAGCTGAGCAGGTACGGAGGGGTTGAGGAGGAGCGCCCCACTCCCCACATTCAACCCCGAGTAGCAGCGCTGGACCAGGTCGACCGTCCCGGCCATCGCTCCGAGATGGATGCCTTCCGGCGTGGTCCCTCCTTGGATATCGCCGACATCGGACTCCAACGCGGCGGTGAACAGCTCCCAGGATCGCAGCCGATCACTCCTCGCCAGCACCCAGGAGTGAACCAGCCAGGAGAGGGTGGACCCGTGTGAGGTGCGAGCCAGATAGTAGGCGATGGTCCGGGGGATCGATTGCCCGTCCCATTCATATCCGAGACCGGTCAGGATCGACTCCAGCTCCTCGGCTTCGAGGAGGTAGAGGAGCATGAGGACATCTGCCTGCTTGGAGACCTTGTAACGATTCGGCGTGTCTTCCTCTGCCTCGAGTATCCGGTCGAGCCGCTGGATGTCCCCGTATCGTGCCCGATAGTCCTCCCAATCCAGCTCCTCGAGGTCCTGGTAACCGTCGAACTGGCTGATGATCCCGTCGTCGTGGAAGCACACTCTCATCCGATGGGTGATGTCCTCCCAAAGGGCGAGCTCGTCCTGGCTCAACAACAGCCTGTCCTTGAGCTCCCCCCGACGTGCCGCGGGCAACAGCTCGAGCGCGGCCGCGGCTCGCTCCAGAACCCAGACTGTCAACACGTTGGTGTAAGCGTTGTCGTTCAGCCCCGGCTCCTCGCTGTCGGGATAGGCGTCGTGATACTCGTCGGGGCCCATGACACCTTCGATGCGGTACCGGTCCATGCCCGGGTCATAACGGGCGATGCTCGACCAGAAACGGGCGATCTCGACAAGCATCTCGGCCCCTCTCCCGGCGAGGAACTCGATGTCCCCGGTCGCCTGGTAGTGATGCCAGACGTTGTAGGCGATGGCGAGGCCGACGTGTCGCTGCAACCGGGAGTTGTCCGGGATCCATCTCCCCGACTTGGGGTTGAGGTGGACGATCTGACTTTCCTCGCGACCGTCACTGCCGCTCTGCCACGGGTACATCGCCCCTTGGTGACCTTCCGCCCGGGCTGCAGCCTTGGCTGCGGGGAGACGGCGGTAGCGGTACATGATGAGGGCCTTGGCCACCTGGGGGAGTCGATGATTGAGGAAGGGGAGGATGAACAGCTCGTCCCAGAAGATGTGCCCCCGGTAGGCCTCGCCGTGCAGGCCGCGGGCGGGCACGCCGACATCGAGATCGGCGCTGTGTGGGGAGACCGTCTGGACCAGGTGGAAGATGTGCAGGTTGATTATCTGCTGGGCTCGCTCCGACCCGCCCACCTCGAGGCGGCATCGGCCCCAGAGTGTATCCCAGGCCAGCACGTGGGCCTGCAACGCCTCGTCGAAGCTCGGGGCCCGCACCACCCACTCCCTGGCATCCACCCCGGGCTCGGAGATGGCGTGTTGCCTGGAGTGGACGATTGTGACCAACTTCTCGACCCGCACCGGCTTTCCCTCTCTCACCGCCACCGTGAGATCGTGGCCGGCGTATCCCGGTTCGATCACGAGCTCACGCTCCGGGGTGAGCAGGCCGTCGTCGGCGAAGACCTGGGTCCGGGCCGCCTCGGCTATCCGGATGTGGGATTGACTGGTCTCCACCTCCACGAAGATCGACTCCCCGTCCACCTCCCCCTGGCCCCGGCTCTCCAGATGGTTCGAGGCGAATTGCCGGTAGCGGGCGACTCCACGGTTCTCGACGCGCCCGTCGAGCGCGGAACGGAAGGTGACCGTTCCCGACCAGCCCTCCGGCGTGATGGTGGTCTCCATGGCGGCCAGGCGGGGGTCGCTCATCGAGACGAACCGGCGCTGGGACAACCGAGTTCGTCTTCCCTCCATCTCGAAGTCGACGAGCCGGGTCAGCACCCCGCGCCGTATGTCGAGCTCCTGGGTGTAGTCGAGTATCTCCACAGAATCGATGTCGAACCATGGTCCGGCGCCCACCTTGAAGGTGAAGGGGAGCCAGTTGGGCAAGTTGACCAGATCCTCGTTCTCGACTACCCGCTCCGAGACCTCGGTGGTGAGTCGGTTGAACAAACCGCCTGCGTACGTGCCGGGATAGTGGATCTCGCCTGCCTCACTCTCTGCGCCGGCTCCCCTGGTTGCGAAGACACCGTTGCCAAGGGCGCACAAGGCTTCGCGCAGGCCTTCCTCTTCCGGTCGGTACGAGTCGTAACGCAAGGACCAGGTGCTCATCGGGATCCGATCCCGGCGAGACGGCTCAGGAAGTCTCTGACTTCGTCCGGATCGGCCAGGGCATACCGGGCGCGGGTCGGTCGGTGCTCCTCACCGACCACGACCCCGATCCCCCGGTCGGCCAGGGCGCGGAACGCATCCTCATCAGTCTCGTCGTCTCCCACATACACAGGGATGACGTCCTCCCCGAGCTCGAGCACCTCGAGCAGCCAGAGCACGGCTTTGCCCTTGTCCCAATCGACGTTCGGGCGCAGCTCCACGATCTTCTTGCCGCCGGCTACACGAAGGTCGGGATGTCTCTCTGCCGCTGCTCGCGCCGCTTCGTCTACTGCCGCCTCCGAGCCCGGGCCCCCCTGACGGAAGTGGACCGCCACTGCTGCCAGCTTCCTCTCCACCCACACTCCCTCGAGGGAGGCGATCGCAGCTTCGAGCTCGTCGGCTGCAGCATCCAGGCTCGCCCTGTACTCGCTGCCCCGCTGCTCGGAGAACCCGTCGGGCCCGGAGATATCGAAGCCGTGGCTCCCTGCGTAGTAGAGCCCGTCCAGGCCCACCATCCCCTTCACATCTGCGCGGTCCCGCCCGCTCACGATCGAAACGGTGCAGCGCCGGGCGAGACGCTCCAACACGTCTCGGGATGCCTCGGCCAGCACCGCTCCCTCGGGTGTCGGGGCAATGGCGGAGAGAGTGCCGTCATAGTCGAGGAAGACCGCGGGCGGACGGTCACCGAGCTCTGCCTCCAGGTCGGCGTTGATGGCGGATGGCAAGCTGTCGACGTATGTCTCGAGGGCGGGCAAGTCGGAATGGGGGCGGTTGCTCATGGCGTCACGTCGACATCCTCACAACCCGTAGAGGGTGTCCACGATCAGATGGTCGACCACGGCCTCGAGGGCCTCACGCCCTTCGGCACCATTCGCCAGGGCCGTATGGTAGGCGGCGAGCTGCCGATGGGCGCTGGTCCCCTCGCGCACGATGGTGCGCATGTGCCTCAACTGCGCGACGACCTCGAACTCGACGGCGTCCTGGGCCAGCATCTCGATGAACTCTTCGACGAGATCGGCGAACGAGACCAACTCACCACGTCCGAAGTCGATCAGCGAGCCATCGGTGCCGTATCGCTGGGCTCGCCACATGTTCTCCGAGATGAGCATGGGGGAATAGACACGCCACCTTTGGTTGCGGCGGCGGAGACGGAACATATACCCGAGGAGGCAGAGGTAGAGGGCGGCGACGGTCATGGCGTCGTCGAGCCGGGTACAGACGTCGCTTACCCTCATCTCCAGGGTCGGGTAACGGGCCGACGGACGGATGTCCCACCAGAGCTTGGTGGCGTCCTCGATGATCTCCGCCTCGATCAGGGCCTCGACCATTCGCTCGTATTCGCCCCACGAGACGAACTCCTCGGGCAGGCCGGTGCGGGGCATGTTCCTGAAGATGACGGGCCGGTAGGCGAGCAGGCCGGTGTCGGTGCCGGCCCAAAACGGGGAGGACGTGCTCAAGGCGAGGAGATGGGGGAGCATGTACCGGACTTGATTCATGAGGTCGATGCGGAGATGGTCGTCGTCGATCCCCACATGAATGTGCATCCCGCAGATGACCATCTGGCGGGCCACGTGCTGGTAGTCGGCGGCGATCCGCTCGTACCTGGGATGTTCGGTGGTCTCCTGCTCCGACCAGTCGGCGAAGGGGTGGGTGGAGGAGGCGATGATGGCGGCGCCGTATCGGCTCACCACCTCGGATAGATCCCTACGCAGCGTGGCCAGGTCCTCTCGGGCTTCCCCCAGCCTGGTGCAGACCTTGGTCCCCACCTCGATCTGAGCCTTGAGGAACTCGGGCGCGACCTGGGGGCCGAGCACCTCTCGCAGCGAGTTCCACATCTCCGAGGGAGGGTCCTTGATGAGGTTTCTCGTCGCTCTGTCCACGACGAGGTACTCCTCCTCGATGCCGACGGTGAAGGCGGGGCGGTCGATCACGTCGCCAACCTAGAGATGGAGCCCGAGGACGTGGCGACGCTCCTGGGCGCACGTCTCTCGGACGTGGCAACCATCGATGTGGTCGTTGACCAGACCCATGGCCTGCATGAAGGCGTAGACCGTTGTCGGTCCGACAAAGGTCCACCCTCTCACCCTCAGGTCCTTGGAGAGCGCCGTCGACGCGTCGGTCAGGGCGGGGATCTCGACAGGGGGCGCCTCCTGAGGAGGGGCCCAGCCCCAGAAGTAGCCGGCGAGAGAGCCGTGCTCCTCGATCAACCCGAGGGCGCGCTGTGCGTTGTTGATCGTGGATCGGATCTTCCCCTGGTGACGGATGATCCCCGGATCGGCCAGGAGCCGACCCACGTCCTGGTCGTCGAAACCGGCGACCGACACCGGGTCGAATCCGGCGAATCCCGCCCGGAACGCCTCACGTTTGCGCAGCACGGTGATCCAAGAGAGCCCCGCCTGGAAGCCCTCGAGGCACATCTTCTCGAAGAGCCGGATGTCCTCGGTCGTGGCACGTCCCCACTCCTGATCGTGGTAGAGCCGGTAGATTTCCGGCTCGGCGCCCCACCAGCATCGGGGGATGCCGTCCTCGCCGACCGCAAGCTCCATCGGCAGACTCTATTTGATCGATTGTTTCTCGATGGTTTAGCGCCCATTTCCGAGCCCCCATCTAGGTTGTCACTCATGCGAACTACCAAGCGACGGGATGCCGTTTCCGGGGCCGTGTCTGCGGCGCTCGCCCTCGGTGTCTCGGAGTTGGCAGCCGGGCTGCTCGGTCTGCCTTCGCTCATCGAGGGCCTGGGCAACTGGGTCATCGACGTCGTGCCCACTCCGGTCAAGGATTGGGCGATCGAGACTTTCGGGACCAACGACAAGCTGGTCCTCCTCATCGGGATCGCCGCGGTGACGATCCTCCTCGGCGCGCTGGTCGGGGGTATCGCCCGAAGCCGGTTCTGGGTCGGCGCCGCCGTTTTCATCGGCCTTGGTGTCGCCGCCGCCCTCGCTGCCGTGCGCGACCCCCGGGTCGCCCTCGGGATGGCAGTGATTCCCGCCGGGCTCGCCTCGATCACAGGTCTTGCCGCTCTGCAGTGGCTCTACGGGCGAACCACCGAACCGGGGCCGGGCGAGGAAGGCGAAGCCGACTCGTACGACGAGTCTCGCCGAAGATTCGTGCTCGGCGCAGGTGCGGTCATCGGTGTGGCCGCGATATCGGCGGGGCTGGGTCGGGCCCTCCTCGACCGGGCTAAACGGACGGTAGCCGGACGTGCCGACGTGACCTTGCCGGTCGCCTCCCCGCCCCTGCCCGCGCCGCCGGCGGCCGCCGAGTTGGGGGTGGGGGGTCTGAGCGCCGTGCTGACACCGAACGAGACGTTCTACCGGATCGACACCGCGTTCTCCGTGCCCAGGGTCGATCTCCAAGAGTGGACGCTGACCGTCGAGGGCCGGGTGGAGCGCCCGTATTCGATTGACTACTTCGACCTCCTCGACATGCCGATGGTGGAACGAGATGTCACCTTGTCCTGTGTATCCAACGAGGTGGGCGGGAATCTGGTGGGGAATGCCCGCTGGCTCGGGGTACCCCTGGCCGAGATACTGGATCGGGCCGGTCCTCGGGACGACGCCGAGCAACTGGTGGGCCACTCGGTCGACCAGTTCACGGTGGGTTTCCCGGTCGAAGCCGTCTACGACGGCCGTGAGGCCTTGGTGGCTGTCGGGATGAACGGGGAGCCTCTTCCCCTGGAGCATGGGTTCCCCGCTCGCCTGGTGGTGGCCGGCTTGTACGGATACGTGTCCGCCACAAAATGGCTCTCCTCGATCGAGCTCACCGGATGGGACGAGTTCGACGCCTATTGGATCCCGAGAGGGTGGGCGAAAGAGGCACCGATCAAGACGCAGAGCCGGATCGACACCCCGCGGCACCGGGCGCGTCTCGAGTCGGGGCTGCATCAGGTTGCCGGTGTGGCCTGGGCCCCAACCCGTGGGATCGCCAAAGTCGAAGTGAGGCCCGGGATGGACGGCGACTGGATCGAGGCAGACTTGTCCGAGCCGCTCTCGGACAACTGCTGGCGACAGTGGGTGGTGGGCTGGGAGGCCACGCCCGGGACCTACCAACTCCAGGTCCGGGCCACCGACGGCGAGGGAAACCTCCAGACCGATGAGTTGCGGCCACCCGCTCCCGACGGAGCCACCGGCTGGCACACCATCGAGGTGGAGGTGGCCTAATCCCGCGGGCTCAAACCTGGTCGGTGGCGGAGATCGCCCAGGAGATGCCCAGGTCAGGGGACGAGATGGCGATTCGGAGCACCCACCCGGAGTCAGGGCTGCCGTCGTCGAACCAGTGCCAGGCCAACCCCTCGGCTGCCTCGGCCACGGCTTCGGGAGCGGCGGGCCAGTCGAGATCGGCCAATGAGGCAACGACCCACCATGCCAGGTACCGGCCGGCGGCTGCACCCCGACGTCGCCCGTGGGCTCCACCCGACGCTGCCGCCCACGCCATCCAGGCGAACGCCTCGGCAGTGCTGAGCCCGGCCACTCGGGCGGTGGCGAGACCCAATGCGGCTATTGCGGCGAGGTGGTCCCCTTCTACGGCCGCAGTCTGACTGCGGCCGCTGGACTGATCGGTCCACGGCTCGACCAGGTCGCCCAGGGCTGCGGTCGAGTGAGGGTCCTCGATCGGTGTGACAGCTCCAGGGAGAGGCTCTTCGCTCGTGGCGGGAACGCCGGGGGAGTGCGCCTCCACCTTGTCCTTCTTGTACGTCGCGACCGGGTAGTCGGGCTCCCACGGTCTCAATGACGGGGGAAGGTCGGGGATGGGGAAGTCGACAGTCTCACCACGCACGACCCTCTCGGCGGCCACCGTTTCCTTCTCCGGCCCCGGAGGCAGATGCGGCTCCAGATCGCCCCAGGTCTTGGTGCTCGCCGCGACCTCGGGGAGAGGCCCGAGTGCGAACCTGGACCGGCCTTCCGCCACCACCGGGCCGGCGATCGATGCCGGAGCCTCCAGGGCGAGTCGGTAGCGGATGTGCTCCTCGACTCCCCATACCTGTTTCCCACGCGCCACAGCCTCGACGCATCTGTGTCTGAGCTCGGTCAGCTCGTCCCAACTGCGCGTCGAGCAATACCCGTCGACCACCCGGAGCAGCTCGTCGGTGTCCGACGACTCGATGGCCTCGATGGCCCGGGAGGCGATCACGGATTAGGTCCGGTGGCTACCGGGAGGTCACGTCGGGACCAATCGGAGAAGGATCCGACGTAGACATCGGGCAATCGCCGTCCCGCGACGACGAGAGCGAGGGCGGTGTGGCATGCGTTGACCCCGCTCCCGCAGGAGACCACGCCGTCTTCGGGGAACGCCCTGTACACGTCGGCCAATTCCCGGCTGGACCGGAAGTGCCCACCGTCGAGATTCCTGCTGAGCGGGTAATTGACTGAACCGGGGATGTGACCTGCTTTCGGGTCGACCGGCTCCACATCGCCGCGATAGCGCTCCGGCGAGCGGGCGTCGGCCACCACCCTTCCCTCGAGCTCGTCGTGTCCGACGGCACCGGTGTAGCCGGGGACCTCCGGGTATTTGGCAGGTATAGGCGTCACCGCCCCCGTGTCGAGGGGGAGGCCCGCACCGATCCATGCCAGGAGACCGCCGTCGAGGACCCGGGCCGGACCGGGATGACCGATCGAGTTCAGCATCCACCACATCCGCGCCCCAACTGCCCCTGCCACATCGTCGTAGACGACGACCGCGGAGTCCGGGGCGACACCGAGCCGACCGAGAGTTGCCACGAAGTCGGCGACCGGTGGCAGGGGGTGACGCCCGTCACCTGACGCGGCGGCCAGATCACGGTCGAGGTCGACGAAGACCGCACCGGGGACATGACCTTCCAGGTAGGCGCGGACCCCGTGATCGGGATCGGTGAGCGACCAGCGCAGGTCGAAGACCTGGACCTCGTCCAGACTCCGCGACAACTCCTCGGCCGATATCAAAGGGCTCGTCATCAACCACATTCAACAAGGAATGCGAGCACCGGTCAGACCGATGGCACAGTGGGACCCATTCTGGTGGGGGTTCTGGCCGTCTCTCCAGAGGAAAGGACGTATGAACCTGGTGCGCGCTCAGCCCGCTGCCTTGCGTTCGTCTGATCCCCGGATCCGGAGGGCGTGTTCGTCCTGGAGCTTCGTGGCCTTGCGAAGGAAGTCCGCGAGAATTCGTAGCTCGTTGGCCGGGTATCTGGAGAGGGCCTCGGCACCTGCTGATTCGATGGGCCCCCAAAGCGATGAGACTTTGCGCCTCGCAGTTTGAGTGGGCTCAACCAGAATGCGGCGTCGATCGGTGGGGTCGGATGTCCTCGCCGCCAGGCCTGCCTTCTCGAGACGGTCGATGGCGAAGGTGATGGCTGGACGGGTGAGGCCTGTGGCATGCGCCAGGTCAGTGGCTGTCGTTGCGCCGTCCTGTAAGACGAGACGAAGGCAACGTAGGTCGGTGAGATTGACCCCCAAGTGGTCGGCTGCGGCCTCATCCACCGCTTGAGTGGCGTCCTGAAGCTCGACGATGAGTGCTACCACCTCCCCAACCAGTTGCCTCTTCGCCGTCATATCGATAGTTCAATCATTTGAGTATTAAAGAATTGTAGTGTTATGCTGGGCCCATGACCAAGAACCAAGCACACTCCAAGCCGGCAACAGGCAAGCTCCCCTCGTGGCTGCCAATGGCGAACCGTGTAGTGACGTGGCTGCAACGACGTGGCCTCAAGACCGGCACTATCCACATTCTGACAGTGCCCGGCCGAGCCAGTGGCGAGCTTCGCACCACGCCGGTGTCGATTCTCACGGTCGGAGGAGTCAGACACGTTGTCGGCGGCGTCGACAGCGCCGACTGGGTGCAGAATGTTCGCGCTGTCGGATGGGGCCACCTCGCCTACGGCCGGAACGAGGAGAAGGTGTCCCTGATCGAGCTCGGTGTCGAGGATCGAGGACCCATACTCAGAGTCTTCCCCACGGAGGTGCCCCATGGCACCCAGTTCTTCGAGAGGGTCCACGGGATCAAGCCCACCCCCGACGAATTCGCCTCGCTCGCCGACCGGTGCCCCGTGTTTCGGGTCGAATCCTTCACCGAAAGCTGAATCCAGGAGCGGCGCTTGCAGCAAGGGCGATGAGGGTGGGTCGATGCCTCGAACCCGGTTTGGCCCGGTGCCATCAGAGCAGCAGCTCCCAGTTCTGACCAACCAGGTCGTGGCCGAAACTGTGGTGATCCTCTTCTTCAACCAGCACGAACCCCACAGCCTCGTAGATACGCCGTGCCGACTCCAGGACATCGTTGGTCCAGAGCACCATCTTGGAATACCCGGCGCTCCGGGCGAAGCCGACACACTCCTCGACGAGGCGGGTTCCCAGCCCCAACCCCCGCGCCCACGGCTCGACCAACAGGATGCGCAACTGGGCGGTGGTCTCATCCCGGTGGCAGCAGAACACACATCCGGCTCTGGCGCCGTCCACCTCGGCGATCCATGCACTTTCGCGGCCCGGCCTGAAGTGGTGGTGGTAATCGGCCACGATCCGGGCCACCAGGGCTTCGAAGTCGCTGTCCCACCCGTACTCGTCCCGATAGATGGCGCCATGCCGCTGGACGACCCAGCCCATGTCCCCGGGCCGCAACCCCCGCAATTCGATGACCCGCTCACGGTCCCCACGGCCAACGAGGCTCTCGATGACGGTCAGCGACTCCACCAGCGTGGCACGCTCCTCCGCAGACAACGGCGCCAACAGCGTCTCGATCTGATCATGAGAACGGCGATTCAGCATCGAGAACGCTTCACGTCCCGCTCGAGTGAGACTCACGATCAGAGCCCGGCCGTCAGTCGACGACGGCGTCGAAGTCACCAGCCCCGCGTCCTCGAGACGCTTCAGGACTCGGGTGAGGAAACTCGGGTCGATCCTGAGCCGGTTCTTCAGATCGAGACGGTCCCACGGGTCGTCCTGGGCCAGCTCGAAGATCACCCGGGCCTCGGCCAGGGTGTATTCGGTCTCCAACAGCCCCTGGTCGAGCAGACCGAGGACCTCGGTCCAGCCACGGTTGAACGACCTGATCCGGTCCACAGTGACTGTCATTACCCATCTCCGTCTCGGTAAGTAATGGACTCAGTCCACTATACCGAGATAGTTGAGGCGGCGCCGTTACGGCCCATCGTCCAGTTCCGCTCCGAGGTCGGTGATGGCGGCTCCCAACGCCGAGGCGAATGCCCCGGCGGCCCTCTTCAGCCGAACCCGTGTCTCGGGATCGTCCAAGGCGGTGGACAGCGCCGCCCCGACTTGACTCCATGCGCCGGCGAGAGTGACGAGCGCATCTTTGATCTCGGCCTCGGTGGGCCCATCCTCGGACGCAACCTGGTTGTATACCCGGCGGAGATGGTCGGCGAGCGAGGAGAATTCTGAGGAGACGCTGCTCCAGGGATGTGTCCGGCGCTCCGACGTAGGATCATCCTGGTGCGTCTCCACTTACTCGATGGTACCTACGAGTTGTTCCGCGCCCACTATGGGCGAAAGGACACCGTCACCGGGCCCGACGGCGCCGACCTGAAGGCCACGCTGGGCATCATGGAATCGACTCTCGCCCTGCTCCGCGAGCCGGGGGTCACCCATCTCGCCGCCAGCTTCGACACCGTGATCGAGTCCTTCCGCAATGTCATGTTCCCCGCCTACAAGTCGTCGGCCGGGATGGATCCCGATCTCCTCGCTCAGTTCCCCACCGCGGAGGACGCCCTCGAGTCACTCGGCATCGTGGTGTGGCGCAACATCGAGTTCGAGGCGGACGATGCCATCGCCACCGCGGCGATTCGCTGGGTCGAGGACGTGGATCAAGTCGTGATCGCCACCCCGGACAAGGACCTCAACCAGCTCGTCATCGGTGATCGGATCGTCACCTACAACCGTCGGGAGCAGAAGATGCTCGACGAGTCTGCGGTCGTCGAGAAATTCGGGATCCATCCCGAGTCGATCCCCGACTACCTGGCAATGGTGGGCGACACGGCCGACGGAGTCCCCGGTCTCCCCGGATGGGGCGCCAAGTCGGCCTCGGTCGTCCTCGCTCGCTACCCCAGGCTGGAGCTGATCCCATTGTCGGCAGCTGATTGGGAGGTAGCGGTAAGGGGGGCGGACAAGCTCGCCGCCACATTCAGGGACAACCAGGAGCTTGCCTACATGTACCGGGAGCTGACCACGTTGCGTCTCGATGTGCCGCTGGTGGAGACCTTGGCCGATCTGGAGTGGAAAGGAGTGTCTCGGTCACGATTCGAGCAGTTCTGCTCCACGGTGGGCTTCGACCCGGACTCGATCCGTGTCCATCGTTGGGCCGATTGATCGACCGTCTTCAGGACGCTTCTCGGCGTGGTCCGCCCCGGCATACTGGGAGTTGTAGAGACTGGCGTAGGCGCCGTCGAGGCGGATTTGAGCGCTACAGGCTGTCGGCCGGGGGCGGGTCGTCGTCGTCTTCCTCCCAGATGACGTCGAATCGCTCCATGCAATCCCCGCACCGGTAGGCGAGCGACGTCCCCGGCTCGAGGGCGTCGTCTTCGGGGAGGAAAGTGATCAGATGGGCCACGCCGCCGCAATCGACGCAGGTGAAGGTCTCGGGGGGCCCGCTCATATCCGGACCGGTCGCTTCGACCTGGACAGGATGACGAACCCGATCGCCCCCGCCACGAGCGAGCCGCCGAAGATGCCGACCTTGGCCAGGTCGCCAAAGGAGGGGTCGATGAAGGCAAGGCTGGCCACGAAGAGCGCCACCGTGAACCCGATACCGCCCACCGCGGCCAAACCGACGACATGCCCCCAGCTGGTTCCGGCAGGGAGACGGCCCAGACCGGTGCGGACGGCGATGAAAGTGAAGATGCTGATCCCCACGGTCTTGCCCAGGACCAACCCAAGGCCGACCCCTAGCGCAACCGTCGAAGTCAGTGCGTCCACGATGTCCACCCCGCGGAAGTCGACTCCGGCATTGGCCAGGGCGAACAGCGGGACGACGACGAACCCGCTCCAAACCTCGAGGCGGTGCTCGAGCCGGTTGAGCGGGGCCACCGCCTCCGACGATATGTCGCTGAGCAGGAGCGCTTCGTGATCGGCGTGTTCCCTCGCTTCTGGTGTGTCCGTCTCGACAGGGTAGGTGTCCAAGATGGCCCGGGCTCGGTGGTCGAACTCGTCGGCGGGGTACATGGGCCGGGCCGGAGTGAGGAACCCGAGGGCGACACCGGCCAGTGTTGCGTGGATCCCCGACTCGAGCGTGAAGAACCAGATCACCGCGGCGAGGGGGACATAGAAGGTGAGGGAGCGGATGTGGACCCGATTGGCCACCCAGGTCAGCACGAGTCCGCCGACGGCCAACCCCAGATAGCCCAGATTCAGGTCAGCTGTGTAGAAGATGGCGATGACGGCGATCGCCCCGATGTCGTCGGCAATGGCCAAGGTGAGGAGGAACAATTTCGCTCCGCTCGGCACCTTGGATCCGAGCAGGGAGACCACACCCACCGCAAAGGCGATGTCGGTGGCCATCGGGATCCCCCAACCGCGCAGGGCGTCGGCGCCGGCATCCATGTTGATCAGCAGGTAGATGGCGGCAGGGACGATCATCCCGCCCAGCGCCGCCATCACCGGGAGGGCGGCCGCCCGCGGGTCGCGCAGATCCCCCAGCACCAGCTGTCGCTTGATCTCCAGCCCGACGACGAAGAAGAAGATCGCCATCAGCCCGTCGTTGACCACGTGCAGGATGGTCTCCTCGAAGTGGAAGCCTCCGAGCTCGACGATGAGTTGGGTCTCCAGGATCTGGAAATAGATGTCGGACCATTGCGAATTTGCCCAGACGATGGCCAGCACTGCGGCGGCCAGGAGCAGGATCCCCGATGCCGCCTCGATCTGGGTGAAACGTGTGACAGGGCGAACGAAGCGCCTGGGGACGAAGCGCTCCGATGTGGCCCAGGTTTGGTGCCGACGATCCATCAACCGATGGACTTGCCCGCCGAGAGGAGCTGCTCGGCTGCCTCGACGACGCGGGCTGCCATCCCGTCCTCGGCCTTCTTCATGTAGGAGCGGGGGTCGTAGCTCTTCTTGTCGCCCACCTCTCCGTCCACCTTCAGAACCCCGTCGTAACTTCTCATCATGTGGTCGACGATGGGCCGCGTATATGCGTACTGGCAATCGGTGTCGATGTTCATCTTGACCACCCCGTAACCCAGCGTTTCGTGGATCTCCTCGACCGTGGAGCCGCTTCCCCCGTGGAACACCAGGTAGTGCCGGGCGTCGTCACCGAATCGCTCGGCAACGGCGGCTTGACCGTCGCGGAGGATGGTGGGGTCGAGCTTGACCGCCCCCGGCTTGTATACGCCGTGCACGTTCCCGAACACGGCGGCGAGCAGGTAGAGGCCTTGGTCGAAGGTGCCGAGGACCTCAGAGACACGCACCATGTCGTCAGGGGAGGTGTAGAGCTTGGCCCGGTCGACGTCCTCGTTGTCGCTGGCATCCTCCACGCCGCCCACGATTCCGATCTCCAGCTCCAGGATCACGTCGAGCTCGGCGCACAGGGGGAGCAGCTCCTGGGCCAGGGCGAGGTTCTCCTCCATGGGCAAGTCGGATGCGTCGAGCATGTGTGACTGGAACACGGAGCTATTGCCTTCGCCCTTGCGACGGCGGCTCTCCTCGAGCAGGGGGCGGATGAAACCGTCGACACGGCCCGGTGGGCAGTGATCGGTGTGGAGGGCGACGTTGATGGGGTACTGGCCCGCCACCACCCCGGCGAACTCGGCGAGGGCGGTGGCACCGACCGGCATGCTCTTGTTGGATTGACCCGAGGCGAACTCGCCGCCTCCGTACGACACCTGGAGGATGCCGTCCGAACCGGCCTCGCTCAGTCCTTCGAGGGCGGCCAGGATCGTCGTCGACGAAGTGATGTTGACGGCAGGGAAGGCGAAGCCGCCGTCACGTGCCGCTGCCAGCATCTCCCGGTACTTCTCTGGTGTTGCGATGGGCATTTCTCGTCCTACGTCTTGTGTCCTGCGTGCCGTGCCGAGAGTAGCGATGGGACCAAGTACCCAGTACCAAGTACCAAGCACCGTTTACCGACTCGCCGTCAGAAACGGTGGGCGATAGGTTGGACGTGGTGACTCGAGGAGTCGGTCAATCCCGAACTTCCCGCAAGCCGCGCAGCCGGCTTCTACGCGGGGTCTACCTGGTGCTCGGCCTGATCTGTCTCGGGTTCGCCACCATCAGCTTCCTGCCCGGGATTCCAACTTTCGACTTCGTCGTCCTCGCCGCCTTCTTCTTCTCCATGTCCTCGGATCGGCTCCACAGCTGGCTGGTGAACCACCCGGTCTACGGGAAGATGATCCGGGGCTATCGGTCCGGCGGGCTCACCATGCGCATGAAGTGGGTGGCTGCAATCGCGATCACCCTGTCCCTCTCCTTCTCCGCCCTGGTCATGGTCGACAACACGGTGTTGAGGGTGGTCCTCGCCGCCGTTGGTGTCTTCGCCGTCTGGTTCGTCTTCACCCGACCGACCCGGACAGGCGATGACCTCACCGAGGGCGCGCCCGACTTCAGCCCCCGCTGACCGCCTGGAGGACCTGGACGTCCGCGTCCCGGCCCACCGCGGTGTCGAGATCGGACTTGACCGAGTCGACGAAGATGAGAACGTGGGGGCGGATGTGCCCCTCCTCGTCGAGCAGGTGCTGGCGCAGCCCGGGCGCGGTAGCGAACAGGCTCTCCAGCACCTCCCCGAGTGTGGCGCCGGAGGCCTCGTGTCTCGGTGCGACCGCCGCTGTGTCGGTCAGGACCCGGGGGAGGCGAACGCGTACGGTCATTCGAGAAGCCGGATGGCCGCGATCCTGGGGAAGGACGGTTCCAGCTCCATCCAGGTCTCGCCGATGTCCCCGGTCAGCCAGATCTTGCCGCCGGTCGTGCCGATGCAGAACGAACCGTTGTCGTCTCCGTCGAATGCACCTCTCAGGACCCCGGTGAACTGAGGTGAGTCCGACCATCCTGTGCCGGCGACCTGCCACGAGTCGCCGTCGTCATCGGAGGCATAGACGCGAAGACGTCCGTCGACGGGCACCCGGCTGGCACTCGAGTGGAGCGGCACCGTGAAGAGACGCCCCGTGCCCTGGTGGCGCCAGATCACGAACCCGAACCCGGCAGGGAGACCCTCTTCGATACGGACCCAGGTGTCTCCACCGTCGAATGACCTGAACATCCCGGCATGGTCCTGGCGCCACATCCGCTTCGGCTCGCTCACATCGTGGGCCAGGCCGTGGATGCAGTAACCCACCTCGGGGCGCTCGGCGTCGTCGGCGGTGTCTACCGCCGGGATCCCGTCGTTCTTCGGCTCCCAGGTGACTCCAGCGTCGTCCGATCGGAAACAGCCCACCGCCGAGATCGCGACCCACATCCGATCTGCCCCGGTCAAGACGCGATGGGCACAGAGCCCACCGAAGCCCGGGTGCCAGTCGGGGCGGGTGGCATGCTCGTTGAGCCCCTCCACCGGCGCCCAGGTGGAGGCACCATCCTCGGACACGAACAATCCGGCATCGGCCACTCCGGCCCACAGGCGCTCACCATCGTCGTGAAAGGCCCAGACCTGCTCCATCTTCCGGCTCGATCCCTCGGGCCAGGTCGGCGGCGCCTCCGTGTCCACCCAATCTTCGAAGTCGGTGCTGCGATGGATCCCGATCCCGAACCAGTTGCTGCCCACGGCGGCGAGATGGTTTCCGTCCCCGGCCCGTCCGAATGCGGTCACCTTCCAGCCCGGGAACATCGGGCCATCCACCTCCCAAGAAGAGCCAGAGCCCCGAAGCAGGTAGGCCCCTTTCTCCGTGCCGACGGCGATTCGCTTCATTGCCACCTCACATCGATCATCCCGAATCTACATGTCACCTAGCGTGCCGTCGATGCGGCCTTTCTCCCGGTTCTCCCTTGCCGCGGTGACCGCCACGGCGATGGGCGTGGCCACCTTCGGCCAGGCCGGCTTCGGGGTCATCGCCGCCGATCTCATCGCCGA
The DNA here is from genome assembly GCA_035462175.1 of Acidimicrobiia bacterium. Classification (GTDB taxonomy): domain Bacteria; phylum Actinomycetota; class Acidimicrobiia; order Spongiisociales; family ZC4RG35; genus JARDZU01. The sequence continues at coordinate 90,311 of DATHUP010000031.1, forward strand.
GTTCTCCATCGAGCGGTGGCAGATCGGCGCGCTGGTATCGGCCTCGGGCTTCACCGGTGCTTTGCTCTCACCGATGTTCGGGCGGGTCACCGATCGCCTGGGCAGCGTCAAGTCGGTCACCGGGGTCCTCCTGGTCGCCATGGCCGCGATGGCCCTGATCTCGGTCTCCCCGAGCTACATCGTCCTGTTCGGTGGCGCCATCCTCACCGGGCTGCCCAACGGTTGGACCAACCCGGCGACCAATGCCCTGATCGTCGACAATATCGCCGCCGGGGCCAGGGGCTTCATCACCGGGATCAAGCAGTCCGGGGTTCAGGCCGGGGCCTTTTTGGGCGGTCTGCTCCTGCCTCCCATCTCGAATCTGGCCGGTTGGAGGGTGGCCTGGGCTTCGTTCCTCGTTTTCCCGATCATCGCCCTGGTCGCGATGTGGCGGCGGCCGGAGGTGAAACGGGAGCCGAGGGCGGCGGGCATGCCCAAGGCGCCGATACCCACCGCGGTGAAGTGGATCGCGGTCTACGGGACCCTGACCGGGCTCGGGGTGTCTTCCACCACGACCTTCCTTCCACTCTTCGCCCAGGAGGACCAGGGCTGGACCAAGGCTCAGGCCGGTCTGCTCATCGCCGGAGTCGGCCTGGTCGGCGTGATCGCCCGGATCACCTGGGGCTCGGTGTCGGAGCGATGGCTGGGCCACGGGCGAACCCTGCGTCTGCTCGGAGCACAGTCGGCGGTCGGGGCGATACTGCTGGCGTTGGCCGCCTCGGGCAATACACCCAGCTGGGTCCTGGTCCCGACCGCCCTGTTGTTCGGATCGGGGGCGGTGGCATGGAACGCGGTGGGAATGCTGGCGGTGATGGACTACTCGGTCCCCGAGTTGGTCGGTCGGGGCACGGGTCTGGCCATGCTCGGCTTTCTCACCGGAATCGGTCTCGGGGCTCCGCTGATGGGTTTGTCCGTGGATCGGCTCGGCGTGTACACGCCAGGGTGGCTCGTCCTCGCCGGGCTCTTCGCGTTGAGCACCTTGGTCGCCGGGAGGATCCAGCGCACCGGTACCCTCGCCCACATTTGAGACTCGTCATCGCCAGCTGCACCGTCGACTACTCGGGCAGGCTCACCGCCCATCTCCCCGAAGCGGTCAGGCTGATCATGGTCAAGGAGGACGGCACCCTGGCCATTCACTCCGACGGCAATGCATCCAAACCCCTCAACTGGATGGTGGCGCCGAATGTCCTGGAGACCTTCGACGACCGCTGGGAGGTGAGCAACGGCAAAGGTGAGAAGCTGGTCATCTCGATCCACGAGGTGATCGAGGACGTGACTCACGTTCTTGGCGACGACCCGGGTCTGCAGAAGGACGGTGTGGAGGCGCATCTCCAGGAGTTGCTCGCTTCTCGCCCCTGGGTACTGGAGGAGGGTCTGACCCTGATCAGGCGCGAATATCCGACCGACATCGGGCCCATCGACCTCCTCTGCGCCGATGCCGAGGACCGGGCGGTGGCAATCGAGGTGAAGCGCAGGGGAGAGATCGACGGAGTCGAGCAACTGAGCCGGTACCTGCGAAGACTGGAGAACGACCCCCGGCTGGGCCCCCTGCGTGGGATGCTGGTGGCCCAGACGATCACACCGCAGGCCCGGGTCCTGGCCGGAGACCGGGGAATCGAGGCGATCGAGGTCGACTACGACGGTCTGCGCGAGATCGAGGACACCGAGCTCCGGCTCTTCGACCTCCGCTGACGTGTTCGATATCGTCTTCTTTCGGCCCGAGATCCCCCCCAACACGGGGAACGCCATGCGTCTCGCCGCGGTCACCGGCTGCCGGCTGCATCTGATCGGGCCGTTGGGCTTCGAGATGGACGATGCCAGATTGCGTCGCGCCGGGATGGACTATCGGGACAAGGCCAAGGTCACCGTTCACGCCGACATCGACGAATGGCGGGCCGCCGTGAAGCCCGATCGCGTGTTCGCATTCACCGTCGACGGCGGTCGGCTCTACACCGACGTCGACTATCGGGCGGGTGACTGCCTCCTCTTCGGGCCGGAGTCGGTTGGGCTCCCCGACGAGGTCTTGCGGCTGGGATGGGTGACCGATCGGCTCCGTCTCCCCATGCTGCCCGGGGTGCGTTCCCTGAACCTCTCCAACACGGCCGCCGTGGTCGTCTACGAGGCTTGGAGGCAGAACTCCTTCACCGGCTCGACGCCGCCGAAGTAGTTCGGTAGCCGAGAGGGGGTGGTCGGCAGCCCGGCCGGTCGTGCACCATCACCCCTCCAACAAGGCGAGCAGCTTCGATGTCGTGTTCCAGTTGCGGATCGTCATGTCCTGATAGACCGGCAGGCCGATGATCCGACTCATGTGACTTTGAGTGGCCTTGCTGATCAGTCGCGAGAAGTAGAGGACACCTGTCCCGGGACGCGCCTGATCGACACCTGGCTTGGTGGAGACGCTCTTCATCGCCCTCTCTGCGGTCAGGGGCGGCCTCAGGAAGATGACGTCGTACCGGTGTCTGGCCGGATCGGAACCGAAGCCGTCGGGCGCCCGGTTCACCACGGTGCGCATCTGGGCGCGGCTTCTCAAAACCACCCGGAGCGGGAGATCGAAGGTCGAAGCCAACATCGCCTCGATCCGGCTGGCCAGCTCTCCGGCTCCAGCCCCCGCCGCTGAGAAGATGACATTGCCGCTCTGGATGTAGGTCGACACGTCCTCGAAGCCGTTAGCTTGGAAACACTCCTTCAACGCGGGCATCTTGATCGAGTTCTTACCCCCGACGTTGATCCCCCGGAGCAAGGCGACGTACCTGGCCATGCCATTTGTGTAGCAGCGGCGAGGTGAGGTGGCTACCGACTACTGACTACCGCTTTCCGCCAGCAGGCGGAAAGCGATGGCCTCGGCCAGGACTGCCCTCTCCAGATCGCCGAGGTCCTGACTCTCGTTGGGAGCGTGATACCAGCTGGTCGGGTCACTGGTCCCGATGACCAGTATCGGGGCGTCGGGATAGAGCTCCTTGAAGGTGGCGATGAACGGGATCGAGCCACCGGCTCCCATCAGGACGGGCTCGGTGCCGAACGCCTCGGTGAACGCCTTCGACCATGCTGCGACGGCGTAGGTGTCGGTGTCCAGGGTCGAGGCATCGCCCTGCTCCTCGTGGAAGATGTCGACTTTGCTACCCCAAGGGGCGTTCTCCACCAGATGCCGTTTCAGCGCCTCCAGGGCGGCTCCGGTGTCCTGCCCGGGAGCTATCCGCATACTGACCTTTGCCCGGGCGACCGGGACCAACTGGTTGATCGCCTCCGACACCGGTGGGGCGTCGAGGGCGAGGATCGAAATCGCCGGCCGGGCCCAAATCTTCGAGGCGATGGACCCGGTGCCGATCTGCTCGATCCCCTCCACGACCCTGGTCTGTCGGCGCGCCACCTCCTCGGGCATCTCGAGCCCGTCCACCTCGCCGCTGACGAGCCCGGGGATGGCGACGTTCCCCTCGGCGTCGTGGAGGGTGGCCAGAAGCCGGACCATGGCGGTGAGGGCATCGGGGAATAGACCCCCGTATTGGCCGGAATGGACCGCCGCCTCCAGGGTTCGGAGCTCGAAGGAGACCCCGACGATCCCGCGTAGCGAGGAGAGGAAGGCAGGCACCCCGACCTCCCAGTTGCCCCCGTCCCCGATCACGATCACGTCGGGGTGGAGCAGGTGGGAGTACTTCTCCAGGATCGCCTCCAGACTCTGCGAGCCTGCCTCCTCCTCACCTTCGATGAAGAGCTGGATGCCAACCGGTGGGTTTCCTCCGTGTGCGGCCACCGCTCCGAGATGCATGACCAGTCCGCCCTTGTCGTCGGCCGAGCCGCGGCCGTAGAGCCGTCCGTCCCGTTGCACCGGCTCGAAGGGATCGGTCTCCCACTCGTGAGCAGGGCCGGGGGGCTGGACGTCGTAATGGGCGTAGAGGAGAAGCGTCGGAGTCTCCTCCGGTCCGGAGATCTCGGCAAAAACCGCCGGGTTTCCGCCGTCGACGTCGAGGAGTTGCGCATTGCGATAGCCGGCTTCGTCGAGCATTCCGACGATGGTCTCCGCCGCCTGGCGGACCGGGGTCTGGTCGTAGCCCGGTGCGCTCACCGAGGGGAGTCGGACCAGGTCGCCGAGGAGTTGGGAGAGGCGGGGCATGTCTGCGGCCACGGTGGCCCGGAGATCGTCGTTCATACGGCGAGCGTAACCCCTCGTGTCACCTGCAGCTCCCGGCATCGGCCATGATGGTGCCGATGCTCTCGTTCCGACTCTTCGGGATACCGGTGACGATTCACCCCTCGTTTCTTCTGATCGCCGGTCTTCTCGGTCTCTCCAGCGGCCGGCTCGCCCTTCTCTTCGCCTGGGTCGGCATCGTCTTCTTCTCCATCCTTATCCATGAGCTCGGCCATGCCCTTACCGCCCGCGCCTTCGGCGCCGAGGTCGAGATCGAGCTGAACGCCATCGGCGGGCTGACCAGCTGGTCGACCGACGACGGGGAGCTCGGTCCTGGAAGACGGGCATTGGTGGCCGCGGCCGGGTCCGGGGTCGGCGTCCTGTTTGGTGGCATGGTCTGGCTGTTCGACCGGTACACCGGGCCCTACGACGGCGTGGGCGGCTACGTCCTGTCGAGGCTCATCCTGGTCAACGTGTTCTGGGGGCTGTTGAACTGGGCTCCTATCCGGCCCCTGGACGGGGGTCATCTCCTCACCTCCCTGCTCGAGAAGGTGGCCCCGAAGAACGGGGAGAGGATCGCCAATGTCGTCTTCCTCCTCACCGCCGCCGGGGCGCTGGCCGCCGCGTTGTGGTACCAGCGGATCTTCCTCGTGGTGCTCGCCGGCTGGCTGGTGATGGGCGAGCTGACCCGGGGGAGACCCCGCCGCCCACCGACGGCTCTTCCGCAGATGAGCTTCGATGCCCCGGCAGAAGGGGAACAGGAAGCCGAGCCTGTTGACGGAGTCGCAACCGAGACCGAGACTCGATCCGAGCCGGACCACTAGCTTCGCGGCCACGATGGACTTCGCCTACAGCGCCCGTACCGAAGAGCTCAGGGGAGAGCTGCTCGAATTCATGGAGGGGTTCGTGTATCCGGCCGAGCCGGTTTACGAGCGGCAGATCGCCGAGTCCGGGAGTCCCCATCATCAGCCGGCGATCATCGAGGAGTTGAAGACCGAGGCCCGTGGGCGCGGGCTCTGGAACCTGTTCCTACCCGATGGCGACATCGGCGCCGGCCTCAGCGTCCTCGAATACGCCCCTCTCGCCGAGTTGACCGGACGCAGCCCCGAGATCGCGCCCGAGGCACTCAACTGCTCGGCCCCGGACACGGGCAACATGGAGATCCTCCATCTGTTCGGCACCCCGGAGCAGAAGGAGACGTGGCTGTCCCCGCTGCTCGACGGGGAGATCCGCTCCTGTTTCTCCATGACCGAGCCCGACGTGGCGAGTTCCGACGCCACCAATATCAGGACCAGGATCAGACGGGACGGTGACGAGTACCGGATCTCCGGCAGGAAATGGTTCAGCTCCGGCGCCGCCTCGGAGCGATGCAAGGTCTCGATCGTCATGGGAGTGACGGATCCCGACGCCGAGTCACATCGGCGCCAATCGATGGTTCTGGTACCGATGGACACCCCGGGTGTCGTCGTGGAGAGGGAGCCGACTGTCTTCGGCTACCAGGATCGAGGAGGGCATCCCCAGATCCGATTCGACGACGTGGTCATCCCGGTTTCGAACCTGCTCGGTGAACAGGGCGGCGGATTCGCCATCGCCCAGGCCAGGCTGGGACCTGGCCGGATCCACCACTGCATGCGAGCAATCGGAGCAGCCGAGCGGTGCCTCGACCTGATGGTGCAGCGTTCCCAAGCCCGGAGCGCGTTCGGGCGGCCGTTGTCGGAGCAGGGCGTGATCAGGGAGTGGATCGCCGACGCCCGGATCCGCATCGAGCAGGCCCGTCTCCTCGTGCTGAAGACCGCCTGGATGATCGACGAGGTCGGGGTCAAGGCGGCTCGGACCGAGATTGCGGCGATCAAGGTCGTCGCCCCCGCCCTGCTCACCGAGATCGCCGATCGTGCCATCCAATTGTTCGGTGCGGCGGGTCTCACCGAGGACTTCCCCCTGGCCCGCTTCTACTCCATGGGACGCTGGCTCCAGATCGCCGACGGGCCGGACGAGGTGCATCGACGCTCGGTGGCACGTGCCGAGCTGGGGCGACTCGGCCCCGGCGCCGTCCCCGAGCCCTACGTCTTCGATTGACCTGGCTCGCGGGCTAGCCGCCATCCGCGAGGTGGTTGGGAGCCGCCGGGTGTTTGACAACCGGCCCGCATGGGAACGAATCGGCTTGATGATGCGTTTACCGGTGTTCCAAGATGATTAGCCCAGTGGCAATCGACGTGAAGTTCTCGACCTGGCGGGACGAAGCGGCATGTCTCGACCTCGTCGACGAGGTGTCCTTCTTCCCCGATCCGGAGGATCTGGTCGGGATCGCCCAGGCGAAGGCGGTCTGCTCCACCTGCCCGGTGGCATCGGAGTGCCTGACCTGGGCCATCGAGACCAATCAGAGCGAAGGTGTTTGGGGTGGGCACACACCGCATGAGCGCCGGGCTATCCGTCGTCGCTGGATCGAAGAGATCGAAAGGGCCTCCTGAACGCGACGTCGGGAGGAGCTGCGTGTGCGGACCCGACTCTCCTAGCCACGTCTCTCTGCCGGCTCGTCGACGTCGGGGCCTTTCTCAGCCGCCACCTGGAGCAATGGGTCCCCCGGGTTGACCAGGGGGTTGAGCGTGCGGGCGATCACCCAACCCGAGGCGGGAGTCTTGACCCGGGTCGGCCGCACCCCGAAGGCGTCCGAGATGCTGGCCACAACCTCGCCCTCCTCGACCACATCCCCCAGTCTCGGTGATATCTCGACCAGACCGCCACGTCGCGCCCTGACCCACTGGGTCCGCCGCACCAGCTTCGGGCTCGCAGTCTTTGGGAGCCTGCCTTCGATCATCCGCATCGATCGCAGCGTCCGCATCACCCCGGCGAAGCCGAAGTCGACCGCCTCCTCGTCGAAACGGTCTGCCTGGCCACCCTCGTAGAGCAGCATTTTGATGCCCTGTTCGGTGGCTGCCTGCCGTAGTGAGCCGTCACGCAGACGGGACTTGATGATGAACGGAGCCCCGAATGCCTTGGCGAGACGGAGCGTCTCCGGATCGTCGATGTCGGCGCGCAGTTGCGGGAGATTGGTCCGGTGGTTGGAGGCCGTGTGACAGTCGATGCCCACCGAGCAGTGTGAGACCACCTCGGTCATGAACAGGTGGGCGAGCCGGGACGCGGTCGACCCGCGTGGCGAGCCGGGGAAGACCCGGTTCAGGTCGCGCCGGTCCGGCACATAGCGCGACCGCATCAGGAACCCGAGCGGGTTGACGATGGGCACCGCGATCACCGCTCCGCGGAGGCTCTTCGCATCGAGGGCCCTCATCACCTTGCGGACCACCTCGACCCCGTTGATCTCATCTCCATGGATCCCACCCGAGACCCACACATTGGGACCCGAGGTCCGACCGTTGATGACTGCAATGGGAAGTGAGGCCTCGGTGCCCGAGGGAAGATGGGCAAAGGGGAGCTCGATGCGCACTTTCCGTCCCGGGGGGACGGTCACCTTGCCGATGGTTATCGGGTCGTTCCTGGTGTCAACCACGGCCACGGCTGCCGGGCTCGTCGGCGTTGTCCTCGATGAACTCGACGATGGCGTCGGCGATGTCCACACCGCTCGCCACCTCGATCCCCTCCAGTCCGGGGGAGGAGTTGACCTCGAGCACCATCGGACCGCTGTCCGACTGGAGCATGTCGACACCGGCCACGTTGAGCCCCATCGCCTTGGCGGCACGCACCGCCGTTGCCCGCTCGCCAGGGGTGAGCTTGATCGCTTCGGCTGCTCCTCCACGATGGAGATTGGACCTGAACTCGCCCGGGGCGGCCTGCCGTTTCATCGCCGCCACCACCTTCCCGCCTACGACGAAGGCCCGGATGTCCGCACCGCGAGCCTCCTTGATGTACTCCTGAACGAGGATGTTGGCGTCGAGCTGCCGGAAGGCCGATATCACCGACTCGGCCGCCTTGCGGGTCTCGGCCAAGACGACGCCCAGCCCTTGGGTGCCCTCGAGCAGCTTGACCACGATGGGGGTCCCCCCAACCACTTCGAGCAGACCGTCGATGTCCTGGGTCGAGTGGGCGAAGCTGGTGGTCGGCAGCCCGACCCCTGCCCTGGAGAGGAGCTGGAGCGATCGCAGCTTGTCACGTGACCTACTGATCGCCTGGGAGTCGTTCAAGGTGAAAACACCGGCCATCTCGAACTGGAGGACCACGGCCGCCCCGTAGAAGGTGTAGGTGGCGCCTATGCGTGGGATGACTGCGTCGGGCCTCACCTCGTCGCCCCGGAACAGGACCTTCGGGTTTCTTGCCGAGATCTCCATGTAGCAGCGCAGATAGTCGACGATGACGACTTCGTGCCCGCGCTCTAGCGCCGCCTCCTTCAGCCGCTGGGTCGAGTAGAGGCCGGCGCTGCGCGAGAGTATGGCGATCTTCATTGCTGATCCCCCCGGCTGGGGCGGGGCCCGACGTAGCTGCGACCCGGGTCGATCACGAACCTGCTCCTCACCGCCCGCCTGCCGAGGAGCATGCGGAAGCCCATCTCGTCGCGGCTGGTCAGGTTGACCAGGGCCTCCAAGTGCTCACCTGCCACGATGATCCCTGTCCGAATCACCGGTCTCAGCTCGGTTCGGCCACCAGGGTTCTTCACCTTCTTCTCCATGGCCAACGGCGCCTCGCAATGGATGGTGGGTTTCCTCGATCTCTGCTTGGGATGGATCTCGAAGCGAACGTACTCCACGCCGTCCCGCTCGAATCGCTCGAGATTGAAGGCATGCAGCGACGAGTTATCGGCGCCGGTGTCAACCTTTGCCTTCATCTCGGAGACGCCGAGGTCGGGTAGCTGGACCCACTCCCGCCAGCCGATGACCATCTTCTGTTGTCCTGATCGCTTCTTCACCGTGTGTTCCTGACTCGCTGGGCAGCCGCCAGCCATGTCGTGATCGGGACCGCTGCCACCAGCCCGATCGAGCCGACCAGGGTCCGCACGATCTCGACCGCCACCACCTCCGAGCTCGCCACCACACCGAGGGGGAGGTCGGAGAGGCTGAACAGGATCAGAAGGGGCATCGCGGCGCCGGCGTAGGCGAGCAGCAAGGTGTTGACCGTGGACGCGATGTGGTCACGTCCGATGCGCAGCCCGGATTCGAAGAGAGCTCTCTGGCTCATCTCAGGGTTGGCCTTGCCCACCTCCCAGACAGCCGACGCCTGGGTGACAGTGACATCGTCCAACGCTCCTATCGCCCCGAGCACGATCCCGGCCAGCACCAACCCGGTCAGGTCGAAGTCGGGGATAGAAAGCAGGTAGAAGGACTCCTCGCTGGCCAGCCCGCTGAGCTCGGCGGCCCCGACGACCAGCCAGGACAGCCCGGTGGTCAGGGCGAGCGCGGCGAAAGCGCCCACCGCCGCGACGTGGGTGAGCGGGGTGTAGCCGTGTGCGAGATAGAGGGAGACGAGGGCGATCGCCCCACCGCCGACCACAGCCACCAGCACGGCATCCTGCCCGTCGATGATGGCGGGGATGATGAACCGGATCAGGACGAAGACGCTGATGGCGAGGCCGACCAATGCCGCCAGCCCGCGGAGCCGGCCGAGGGCGACCACGGCCAACCCGAAACCCGCGGCCACCACGATGAGGAGCGGCCCCCGGTTCCGGTCGTGATAGTTGAGTGATTCGGTCCCGTCCTCACCGTAGACCACGGACAGGTACACCGAATCACCGGCCACGAAGTCGGGTGCACCGGTCTCCTCGGCGAACTCCTGGAGAAACGTGCCGACCCTGACCTCCGTGTCGAAGGCGAAGACGACCGAAACACAATCGAATTCGACGGCGTAGCTGCAGGGGCCGCGGTCCACCGACTCGACCTCGGCGGAGATCACCTCGTCCGTGAATCCGAAGAAGGACCGGTCTAGGAGCGGCTGCTCACCGGGCCAAAGACCAAATAGGCCGACGGCGACGCCAATGGCAATGAAGACGACCACGAGCGCCATACCTCGGGGACGGGGGAGCTTTCGGTGGTCGGGCCCGACGAAGCGCTGGAAGTCGGAGGGCTCCTGGCTCACCTGCGCATCGTAGGGAGCCGCGGCGACGGACGGTGCGGAACGTCTAGATGAAGGTGGGATCGGCCACGGGGGCCCGGCGCAACCGGGGCGGCTCGACGCCGATCGTCCCCAAGATCCCGATCAAAGCCGCTCCGAGAAGCACCCAAGCCAGGCCCAAGCCCGCAACGGCGACCATCGACCAGACAGCAGCGAGACAAACGGTGCCGATGAATCTGCGCTTCATCCCCGGGCCTTTCCGCTCCTCAGTCTGCCAATTAGGTGTCCTCACCCCTTGTCAATCGGCGAACCGGTGGGATTCCTTGAGCGTCCTCGATACCGGGCCCCACCGGGAAGAAGGGCCCATCGCTACCCGCCCCCAGCCCGAGCCGCACAGATAGGCCAACATGGAATCTGCTATTTGACTTAGCAGATTTAGTGGGTATCATTGGATGTGGTAATCGAACTCAACAGGAGGTAAACGCCATGTTGATGCGTACCGATCCGTTCGCAGACTTCGATCGTTTCACCCGTCAGGTATTGGGGTCGGGCGGAAACCGTTTCAACCTCATGCCGGTTGACGCCTACCGCAAGGACGATCGTTTCTGGCTGCATCTCGATCTTCCCGGAGTGGACCCCGACTCGATCGATCTCACTGTGGAGAAGAACACCCTGACCGTCAGCGCTATGCGCGAATGGCAGCGTGAGGACGATATCCAGGTGTTGCTCAATGAGCGCCCCACCGGGTCGTTCTCCCGGCAGTTCTTCCTCGGCGAGGGTCTCGACGCCGACCGGGTCGAGGCCGGGTACGACCACGGAGTCCTCACCATCTCCATCCCGGTCGCGGAAACGGCCAAGCCGCGCAAGATCGAGATCGGCACCGTCCACGAGGCCCTGACCGGCTGAGACCCCCCGGACGCTCGTGAAAGCAAGGGGCCCCGGTCGAAGGACCGGGGCCCTGACGCGTCCCGGGCCCGGTTCGGGCACAATGTCATCATGAGTGACGAGAGACGGCAATGGCCACCGTGGCTGGTGGGGCTGATCGCTGCGATCGTCATCTTCGCCCTCGCCCTCGTGCTCATAAGCGTATTGGGGTTCGGCGACGACCCGGTGATCGGGTCGTAGCGGGACGGTTCGGGGGACGACGGGGCGGTCGGCTCAACCGGGGGGCCGTGGGATGGGATTGCCGTTGCAGTCGATGCCCTCGGCGGGCCGATAGTCGGCGAGGAAGGTGTCGACCACCACCCGCCCGTCGGGATAGGTGCGCTGCCGATCGGTTTCGACGTGGGTGCAGGCCCCACGGCGGGAGGTGCGCTGATCTATCTCCTCGACCAGGATGTGGGCGGTCGAGTACATGCTCACCGTGATCGAGTCTTCGGTGTACGAGGTCCAGATCAGGATCGGGTACTTGGTGGTGTTGGTCATCACCAGGTCCGGGGCCGGGCTGGAGATCGTCGCCTCCCGCCCGTACGGGTAACGGGAGAAGTAGATGGTGTGGCTCCGGTACTCCTCGAAGTCCATCCCGGCGAAGTAGGCCGCGTTGAAGATGGTGGTGGCGAACTGGGAGACCCCGCCCCCGACCTCCTGGATCAGGTGGCCCTGTCTGATCGCCCCGGCGGCGAAGAAGCCGTTCTCGACGGTGCGGGGACCTACGAACTCGTTGAGCGACAGCCGCTCGCCCGGCACCAGATACACGCCTCGGACGAGATCGGCCATGCGCTGGATGTTGCGCACCCTGGTCTCGCAGCAAGCGTGGGGAGTGGTGAACTCACCGACTTTGTCCACGATGAGACTCCCGTCCGACCAGGCGACGAGGTCGGGGTCGTCGGTGGGGTGCGACTGCAGCCCGAACGGCCCGGTGGCTCCGTCCAGGATCCTCCCGCCCAGCCACTCACCGACACCCGGCGCGCAACAGACCAGGGGTGGCTCGCCTGTGGTGAGGACGGTCACGACTTCGTTCTCGATTTCGAAGGTGGGCTCGACGAAGGGCCCAACCGGGCCGACGATCGTGTTCTCCAGAGTTGCTTGCAGCCCCTCGCCGTCGAGATGCACTCCGATCTCGCCGTCGGCAACTTCGACGACGAGATGGGCCTGGAGGGAGCCGGCGGTGACGACCGCTCGTTTTCCGTCCACCGAGATCTCGACCCCCTCGGATGTCGAGTCGTTGAGGCGGTCGACCATCTCCTGAGCCCGTTCGTCCGACACGGTCGGGTGGATGGCTTCCACGTCGATCTCCAGATGTGTCGGCGGGGCGGTGAGGTCGATGGCGGCCAGGCGCTGGACGATCTGGTCGATATCGGCTTCGGTCCCGATCACCCCTTCGATCAGGGTCAGCCGTCCCCTGCCGTCCGGTTCGATGCGAGGCTCGACCACCTCGATCGGAGTGAGCCCGGGATGATTGTCGAGGGCGACCCGGGATCGGTCCGGGTCGAATGCCCAATGCTCCTCGACCTCGTGCGTGTCCAAGCCTCCCAGCGCCCAGGACGAGAGCTGCCTCCACACCGAGCCCTGGTGTCGCGCGCCGAGGATCTCGTCGACTGTGGCCTCGCGGTCGTAGGAGAAGCCGGCGGATCCCAATTCCACTGTGAGCTCTCCCTGCCCGAAGTCGATCGTGATCTCGCGGGTCAGGACCTCGGATGAGCGGGCGGCTACCTCGGATTCGACTTGGCTCGGCGGAGCCCCTTCCAGTGGCACGCCGGCGTAGCTGACGTTCTGCGCCACGTGCCTCCCCTCGCTCGAAACGTGGTTGGACCAACCCAGCACGGCCAGAGCGAACAGGACGAGGCCGAGGGCGAGGAACGCCCAGGTGAACACGGAGAGCGGGGCGGCATGCTTGGCCAAATCCCATGACATGGTACGGGCCATGGCTTCATCACCTGGGCATGGGTAACAACGGGGTCTCGCCCCACGTCGCCGAGCCCGTGGTGGACCAAGCCGATCAGCAGCACTTGGCATGGCTGGCCCGGTCCTTCGGTCGCGCCGACTACTCGCCTCTCAATGCGCAGGACTTCGAGTCGCTGGTCGGCGTGGCCGAGATCGTGTCCAAGTACCCCGGGGCTCACCTCTTCCGGGAAGGCGACGAAGCCGCAGCCGTGTACCTGGTCGAGACCGGGTTGGTCGAGGTCTACCGCGGCGACGGGAGTGTGAGACGGGTTGTTGCCCACGTCGGCGCCGGTTCGGTGCTGGGCGACATCTCCATGTTCGGGGGGACCCCCTACATCTCCTCGACTCAGGCAATGACCCGGGTCAGGGTGTTCCGCTTCGCCCGCGACCAGCTGTTGGGTGAGCTGGCTCGCAACCCGGCGATCTGTCTTCGCTGGCTGGTGGCAGGTCTGAGACAGCTCGAGGGGATGCAGCGCCGGGTGATCCGTCTCATGCACAAGACGGTCCTGGGCCAGGTGGCCGACCTCCTCGGTGAGGAGGCCGACTCCCGGGGAGACGTCCACCTCTCCCAGACCACGATCGCGACCCTCCTCGGGGTGAGCCGGCAATCGGTCAACGAGGCTCTGAGTCGTCTCCGCGAGCAAGGAGCGGTGGAGACCGGCTATCGACATATCCGTGTGCTCGACGCCGAGCGTCTGCAGAGGATCTCGGTTTCGTAGGCAACGGGCAACGAGCAACGAGCAACGGGCAACGAGCCAGAAGGAACCCGGGGGGCTCATAGCTCGTAGCGTCTGACCGCCGTACGGCGGTCAGACCCTTGACGCTTTTCACGCCTCCGCTGTATGCTGGCAACGACCTTCGGGTCCGGGACAGGCCGCCGGGCGACCTGTCTTGACAAACTGGAAGTTTCAATTGGAGGCATGCTGACGCGTCTGTTAGCATGCCTTGTCTGCGTTACTTAGATCTGATCCGCATTCCTCAGGAGGCCCCCCTTGGTTTCGCGCGTTGCTGAGCGCTTTTCGTTTGGAAAAATCCCAGAAGTCCTGCCCCTTCCCGACCTCCTAGCCGTACAACACGAATCCTTCCAGTGGTTCCTCGACGAGGGTTTCCGCGAGATCTTCGAAGAGATCAGCCCCATCGAGGACTTCACCGGCTCTCTCGCCCTCGAGCTCACCGACCATCGCTTCGGTGAGCCGCAGATGACGTTGGAGGAGGCCAAGGAGCGCGACGCCAACTACGCCATGCCCCTCTTCGTCACCGCCCGGTTCATGAACCGCCAGACCGGTGAGATCAAAGAGCAGCAGGTCTTCCTCGGCGACTTCCCGATCATGACAGAGAAGGGCGTGTTCATCATCAACGGCACCGAGCGGGTCATCGTTTCCCAATTGGTGCGCTCGCCGGGCATCTACTTCGACGTCACCCCGGACAAGACCTCGGACAAGGAGATCTACTCGGGCAAGATCATCCCCGGCCGCGGCGCCTGGCTCGAGTTCGACACCGACAAGAAGGACACCATCGGGGTCAGGGTCGACCGTAAGCGCCGGCAGTACATCTCGGCCTTCCTCAAGGCGCTCGGCATCGCCGAGACCGACGAGGAGATCCTGGAGCTATTCGGACATGCCGAGTCGATCAAGAACACGATCGAGAAGGACACCGCCCACACCAAGGAAGAGGCGCTGCTCGACCTGTACCGGAAGCTCCGCCCCGGCGAGCCGACCACCGTCGAGTCGGCCCGTGGCCTGATCCAGACTCTGTTCCGCAACCCGAAGCGTTATGACCTGACCCGGGTCGGGCGCTACAAGATCAGCCAGAAGTATCGCGTCGACACCCCGGCCGACTACCGGGCCGAAGGGCTCCAGCTGCTCCGGGACGAGGACATCGTCGACGCCATCAAGTACCTGGTGGCTCTGCACGCCGGCGAGTCGACGATGGTCACCCACGTCGGGACCGAGGTGAATGTCAACACCGACGACATCGACCACTTCGGGAACCGTCGCATCCGCACCGTGGGCGAGCTGGTGCAGAACCAGGTTCGGGTCGGCCTCACCCGTCTCGAGCGGGTGGTCCGGGAACGGATGACCACCCAGGACCCCGACGCCATCACGCCGCAGAGCCTGATCAACATCAGGCCGGTCACGGCGGCGATCAAGGAGTTCTTCGGCACCTCCCAGCTGTCCCAGTTCATGGACCAGCCCAACCCGCTGGCCGGGCTCACCCACCGGCGACGGCTGTCGGCGCTCGGCCCGGGCGGGCTCTCCCGGGAGCGGGCCGGCTTCGAGGTTCGTGACGTCCACCCCTCGCACTACGGCCGCATGTGCCCGATCGAGACGCCGGAAGGGCCGAACATCGGTCTGATCGGCTCCCTGGCCTCATATGCCCGGGTCAACGAGTTCGGCTTCATCGAAACCCCTTATCGCAAGGTGGAGAAGGGCAAGGTCACCTCCAAGGTGGAATACCTGACCGCCATCGAGGAGGAGCGCTTCGTGATCGCCCAGGCCAACGCCCCCCTCAAGGAGGACGGCGCCTTCCAGAACCCGCGGGTGCTGGTCCGTCGCGCCGGTGGCGAGGTCGAGTTCGTGCCGCCCAAGGAAGTCGACTACATGGACGTGTCCCCGAAGCAGATCGTCTCTGTGTCGACGTCGCTGATCCCTTTCCTCGAGCACGACGACGCCAACCGCGCCCTGATGGGCTCGAACATGCAGCGGCAGGCAGTGCCTCTGCTCACCGCCGACGCCCCTCTGGTCGGCACCGGGGTCGAGCAGCGAGCCGCCCAGGACTCGGGCGACATGATCATCTCGCCGGTGGTCGGCGAAGTGGTGGAGGTGACCGGCGAGGAGATCGTGGTCAAGGAGAAGGAGACCAACAAGAAGCACACCTTCGTCCTCGACAAGTTCCGCCGCTCCAACCAGGGCACCTGTATGAACCACAAACCGCTGGTGCGGGAGGGGGACAAGGTCAAGGTGGGCGACGTGCTCGCCGACGGGCCCTCGACCGAGACCGGTGAGCTGGCTTTGGGTCGCAACCTGCTGGTCGCCTTCATGCCATGGCAGGGCCACAACTTCGAGGACGCCATCATCATCTCCGAGCGCCTGGTCAAGGACGATGTGCTCACCTCGATCCACATCGAAGAGCACGAGATCGATGCCCGGGACACGAAGCTCGGAGCCGAGGAGATCACCCGCGACATTCCCAATGTCCCCGAGGAGGTGCTGGCCAACCTCGACGACGAGGGGATCATCCGGGTCGGCGCCGAGGTCGGTCCTGGCGACTACCTGGTGGGCAAGGTGACACCCAAGGGCGAGACCGAGCTCACCCCGGAGGAGCGTCTCCTCCGCGCCATCTTCGGTGAGAAGGCGCGCGAGGTGCGTGACACCTCGCTCAAGGTGCCCCATGGCGAGACGGGCAAGGTGATCGCGGTCAAGGTGTTCAAGCGGGCCGAGGGATACGATCTCCCGCCCGGGGTGAACGAGTTGGTCCGGATCTACGTCGCCCAGCAGCGCAAGATCTCCGAGGGAGACAAGCTGGCCGGGCGTCACGGCAACAAAGGTGTCATCTCCAAGGTCCTACCCGAAGAGGAGATGCCTTTCCTCGCCGACGGGACCCCGGTCGACATCATCCTCTCCCCGCTCGGCGTGCCGTCCAGGATGAACCTGGGTCAGGTGCTGGAGACTCATCTCGGCTGGGCTGCGGCCCAGGGATGGGAGCCCTTCGAGGGCACCAGCCCGGCGGTCGGCGGCGCCGCCCCGTGGACCAAGGTGGCGACACCGGTCTTCGACGGTGCACGCGAGGACGAGATCATGGCGGTGATCCAGAGCGCCCTGCCCAATCGGGACGGGGATCGACTGGTCGGCGACGACGGCAAGGCGATTCTCATCGACGGTCGCACGGGAGAGCCCTTCGACAGCCCGGTCACGGTGGGCTACATCTACATCCTGAAGCTGGTCCACCTGGTCGACGAGAAGATTCACGCCCGGTCCACCGGCCCCTACAGCATGATCACCCAGCAGCCGCTCGGGGGCAAGGCACAGTTCGGCGGTCAGCGCTTCGGTGAGATGGAGGTCTGGGCCCTCGAGGCCTATGGCGCCGCCTATGCCCTTCAGGAGCTGTTGACCATCAAGTCCGACGACGTGCAGGGGCGGGTCAAGGTCTACGAAGCCATCGTCAAGGGGGACAACATCCCCGAGCCGGGCATCCCCGAGTCGTTCCGGGTCCTGGTCAAAGAGATGCAGAGCCTCTGCCTCAACGTGGAGATGCTCTCCGCCGGTGAGGAAGTCGAGCTCAGAGAGCTGGAAGAGGAAACCTACCGCTCGGTGGAGACACTCGGCATCGATCTGAGCCGCCCCGAGCGCCCCGACAGCGATTGATTTAGACGTACGACGTAGAACGTAGAACGAGCGAGCAAAGCGAGCACATGGCACAACAGCTATTCGATGAACTGAAGATCGGCCTCGCCTCCAGCGATCAGATCCGAGCATGGTCCTATGGCGAGGTGAAGAAGCCGGAGACGATCAACTACCGCACCCTCCGCCCGGAGAAGGAGGGGCTGTTCGACGAGCGCATCTTCGGCCCGCAGCGGGACTGGGAGTGCTACTGCGGCAAGTACAAGAGGATCCGCTACAAAGGGATCATCTGCGAGCGCTGCGGTGTCGAAGTCACCCGCTCCAAGGTGCGTCGTGAGCGGATGGGCCATATCGAGCTCGCTGCGCCGGTCACCCACATCTGGTTCTTCAAGGGTGTCCCCAGCCGACTCGGGTACCTGCTCGACATGTCGCCCAAGGAGCTGGAGAAGGTCATCTACTTCGCCAGCTACATCATCACATCCGTAGACGACGAGAAGCGTCAGAAGGACCTGCCAGAGCTCGAGGCGGCGATGCGCGACGAGATCGAGGTGGTCCGATCCGAGTTCTCCGAGTGGCATCAGATCCGTCTCGAGGCGCTCGAAGACGAGCTGGAGCGTATGGAAGAGGGTGGGGCCAAGAGCCAGGAGATCAACGCTCGCAAGAAGGAAGTGGAGCGGGAGATCAAGGATCGCCAGGAGCGCTCGGACCGTGAGGTCGAGCTGATCGAGGACGCCTACGACACGTTCCGCAAGTTCAAGCCAAAGGACCTGGTCGAGTCGGAGCAGCTGTGGCGGGAGATCTACTTCCGTTACGCCGACTACTTCGAAGGAGGCATGGGGGCAGAGGCGGTCAAGGCGCTGCTCTCCCATCTCGACCTGGACGTCGAGATGGCCCAGCTCGAGGAGAACCTCGACGCCGGCTCGGCCCAGAAGCGTCAGCGCGCCACCCAGCGGATGAAAGTGGTCAAGCCGTTCTGGGAGGGGGAGAACCGCCCAGAGGACATGATCCTGGAGACGGTCCCGGTCATCCCGCCCGACCTGCGTCCAATGGTCCAGCTCGACGGTGGCCGCTTCGCCACCTCCGACCTCAACGACCTCTATCGCCGGGTGATCAACCGGAACAACCGGCTGAAGAGGCTCTTGGACCTCGGCGCCCCCGAGATCATCGTCAACAACGAGAAGCGCATGCTCCAGGAGGCGGTCGACGCCCTGTTCGACAACGGCCGTCGCGGCCGGGCCGTGACCGGCCCGGGCAACCGCGCCCTCAAGTCGCTATCGGACATGCTCAAGGGCAAGCAGGGTCGGTTCCGCCAGAACCTGCTCGGCAAGCGGGTCGACTACTCGGGGCGCTCGGTCATCGTGGTCGGTCCCCAGCTCAAGCTTCATCAGTGCGGGCTGCCCAAGATCATGGCCCTCGAGCTGTTCAAGCCGTTCGTGATGAAGCGGCTGGTCGATCTCGACCTGGCCCAGAACATAAAGGCGGCCAAGCGCATGGTGGAGAGACAGCGCCCCCAGGTGTGGGACGTGCTCTCGGACGTGATCCAGGAACACCCGGTCCTGCTCAACCGGGCCCCCACCCTGCACCGTCTCGGCATCCAGGCGTTCGAGCCGGTTCTGGTCGAGGGCAAGGCGATCCAGATCCATCCCCTGGTCTGCGAGGCGTTCAACGCCGACTTCGACGGCGACCAGATGGCAGTCCACCTGCCCTTGTCCGCCGAGGCCCAGGCCGAGGCGCGCATCCTGATGCTCAGCTCGAACAACGTGCTGTCCCCGGCATCGGGCCGCGCCATCGTGACACCGTCCCAGGACATGGTCATCGGGATCTATTACCTCTCCGAGCGGGTCGACGACGCCAAGGGAGCCGGTCGTCACTTCGTCGACTTCGACGAGGCTTTGATGGCTCACGAGATCGGTGAGCTGTCGATACACGCCCCGATCAAGATCCGGCTCGGCGATCTGGCCGGAGACCCCGAGGTCCACGCCGATCTCAAGCCCACGCTGGGCACCTTGCTCACCGAGGAGCCGCTCAGCCCAACTGATCTCTCCGAGACCACGCTGGGACGTCTCTTCATCAACCAGGCCATGCCCGAAGGGTTTCCCTTCGTCGACTCGGTGATCATCAAGGCGGACATCCGCCGGCTGATCGAGACCGTGATCGAGCGCTATCCGCGCTCGGCCGTCGCCGAGACCCTGGACGGGATCAAGGACCTCGGGTTCAAGTACGCCACCAAGGCAGGGCTCACCATCGCCCTCGACGACGTGCGCACCCCTGCGGACAAGGCCAAGATCCTCGAGGAGTACGAGGAGCGGGCGGACAAGGTGCAGGGTCTGTTCCAGAAGGGTGTCGTCACCGACGAGGAGCGGCGTCAGGAGCTGATCGAGATCTGGACCGAGGCCACCGAGCGGGTGACCGAGGCGATGAAGGGCGGTCTCAAGCAGGAGAAGTTCAACGCCCTCGACATGATGGTCGGGTCCGGCGCCCGTGGAAACATGATGCAGGTTCGTCAGATCGCAGGCATGCGAGGGCTGGTGGCCAACCCCAAGGGTGACATCATCCCCCGGCCCATCATCGCCAACTTCAGGGAGGGCCTGTCGGTCCTCGAGTACTTCATCTCGACTCACGGCGCCCGAAAGGGTCTGGCCGACACCGCGCTTCGCACCGCCGACTCCGGGTATCTCACCCGTCGTCTGGTCGATGTCTCCCAGGAGATGATCATCCTCGAAAGCGATTGCGAGACCGACAAGGGAATCGTGATCTCGGTCGTCGACGAGCGGGGGGCCAAGATCCGCAACCTGCGCTCCCGCATCTACGGGCGGGCCCTGGCCGATGACCTGAAGGAGGGGCGCAGCCTGGTGGCCACCGTCGACGACGAGAAGCTCAGGGCGGGGACCATCCTCGGGACCAAGGAGCTGCACGCCATCGAGAAGGCCGACATCGAGTCGGTTCGGGTCCGCTCACCGCTGACCTGTGACACCCGTGGGGGTGTTTGCCAGGCCTGCTACGGGCTGTCGCTGGCCACCGGTCGGTTGGTCGAGACGGGCGAGGCGGTCGGGATCATGGCCGCCCAGTCGATCGGCGAGCCGGGCACACAGCTGACCATGCGCACCTTCCACACCGGTGGTGTTGCCGGTGAGGACATCACCCACGGCTTGCCTCGGGTAGTCGAGCTGTTCGAGGCCCGTACCCCCAAGGGCAAGGCCGTCCTCTCCGATGCCAGGGGAGTGGTCAACCTGGTCGAAGACGGGGACGGTCGCCGCATCGTGCTCGACGCAGGTGACGAGGAGGCGGTCTACCCGATCTCCCGCTACGCCAAGATGCGCGTGGCCAACGGGTCCGAGATCGAGGCCGGCACCCAGCTCACCGAGGGCCCGCTCGATCCCAAGGAGGTGCTCGACATCCGTGGAGTCCGGGCCACCCAGCAGTACCTGGTCGACCAGGTGCAGGAGGTCTATCGCTCCCAGGGCGTGGAGATCCACGACAAGCACATCGAGATGATCGTGCGTCAGATGCTGCGCCGGGTGAGGGTGGTCTCGCCCAGCGACTCCGATTTCCTGCCCGCGGCCCTGATCGACGACCAGCACTTCCGCGATGCCAACCGGGAGCTGGTCACGGCAGGGAAACGCCCGGCTGAGGGCCGACCCGAGCTGATGGGGATAACCAAGGCCTCACTGGCCACGGACTCGTGGCTTTCGGCGGCCTCCTTCCAGGAGACGACGCGGGTGCTCACCGACGCCGCGATCCAGGGGCGCTCCGACTTCATGCGGGGGCTCAAGGAGAACGTGATCATCGGCAAGCTGATCCCTGCGGGGACCGGTGCCCAGCAGTACCAGGCCCTCCAGCCGGCGCTGCCCGGTGCCACCACCGTCGCCTCCCTCGGCTTCCTCGAGGGCGGTCTCTCCGCACCCGGCGAAGACGAGAGCCTCCCCGAGGACCCGGCCGAATGGCTCGCCTCCCTCGGCGGCAGCCTCGGCGAGGGCGGGGGCGACGAAGAGGAGTAGGAACCGCGTTCCTAATGCAGGGCGTCACGCATACGTGACGCCCTGCATAAAGATATAGAAAGCACCGCCCTCCCGGGCGGTGCTTTCTACGTTGACAGCGATGCTGCCGCCACATAGCTTCTGGTCGGGCGGGACTGCGGTCCATTCGGGTTAGCCGAGGTCCCACCGATGAGTCACAACCAGGATCCGTCCGGGAAGAGAGCTTCGAGACGTCTCGCCCCCGAGGAGCTCGCCCGCGAGGTGGCCAGACGTCTGAAGGCCGGCCCTCCCGGTCGTGGCGGGCACCGCCGGCGACGGGGATTCGACATCGTCACGTTCAGCCGGCTCCTCATGGTCCTGGGCATCGTCGCCCTCGGTGCGGGCGCCGTCTACGGAGTGACTTGGATCGGACGGGTCTCCTACGAGACGACGGGGAGAGTGACTGCGGGCTCTCCTGTGTTCGGCTGTCCCGGTGAGCCCGAGTCGGGAGCCGTGTTCGCCGGCGAGACCGTGGCGATCGTCGGCCGCACCGATGACGGATCGCACTATGCCCTGCGCGACAGCCGCGGACCGGGCGGGCTGGTATTCGTCGATGCCGGGGTGATCGACTCCATGGAGGATCCTGACCGGCTTCGGGTGCGGTCGTGCGAGCCCCGGACGGAGGCCGAGGTCGCCGCCGAAGTCTTGATCTCGACCACCGTGCCCTCAACTGGGTCCACGTCGGCCACCACCGTCACGACACTTCTCGGGGAATCGACCACAACCGTGGGCCCCACCGGCGACGAGCCGCCACGCCGACGCGCCCCCGGGAGCGGCGCGTCGCCCCCCACGACCAACCCCGGCACTCCCGGCGTTCCCGTCACCACGATCCCAGGCCCGCCCACGACAACTCCGGGCACAACGGGAACCACGCCTAACACCGGACCGGGGACCTCACCCACCACCCCAACGACCACGACAACCACGACAACGACGACAACGACGACAACCTCGACAACGACGACAACCCAGCCCACCACCACGACCGCTGAGCCGCCGACAACGACCACGACGACCGTGGCGACGACCCCCACTGCTCCCTGAGTCCAGGCACCAAGTACCGAGTACCAGGTGCCAACCCCAATTTGGTCCTAAGCGGAGAAGCAACGTAGAATCTGTGCTTCGTCCGGGGCCACTCGTTGATCGAGCGCGACCGGATGGCCGGGCACTTCCGTGCCCGGTACGCAAGGTTTCACTGCAGGATCGGTGCTTGGGCTGCGCCCGGCACCGTCTCCCGCCTTAGGAGCATCATGCCGACGATCGAGCAACTTGTCCGCGAGGGCAGGAAGCCAAAGAAGAAGAAGGCCAAGACGGCCGCACTGGGCGGCGCCCCGCAACGGCGCGGCGTGTGTACCCGCGTCTACACGGTCACCCCGAAGAAGCCGAACTCGGCCCTGCGCAAGGTGGCCCGGGTCCGTCTCTCGTCCCAGATCGAGGTCACCGCCTACATCCCCGGCGAAGGCCACAACCTCCAGGAGCACAGCATCGTCCTGGTGCGCGGGGGCAGGGTCCGCGACCTCCCCGGGGTCCGCTACAAGGTGATCCGGGGCACGCTCGACGCTTCAGGGGTCAACGATCGCAGACAGGCCCGCAGTCGCTACGGATCGAAGAAGGATTCCTGATGCGCAGGGCACCCGCACAGAAGCGCAAGGTCGAGCCCGACCCGGTATTCCGGAGCGTCCTCGTCAGCAAGGTCATCAACAAGGTCTTGTGGAAGGGGAAGAAGAACACGGCCCGGGAGATCGTCTACGGGGCCATGGAAGTCGTCGAGCAGCGGACCAGTCAGGATCCGAGCGTGATCCTGAAGCGTGCGGTCGACAACATCAAGCCCCAGGTCGAGGTGCGGTCCCGCCGTGTGGGCGGAAGCTCCTATCAGGTACCGGTGGAGGTCCCCATGCGCCGTCAGGAGAGCCTGGCCATTCGCTGGCTGGTGAACTTCGCCAGACAGCGTCGGGAGCCGACCATGGTGATGCGTCTGGCGAATGAGATCCTGGACGCCTCCAACTACACCGGGGCGGCGATAAAACGCAAGGAAGACGTTCACAAGATGGCGGAGTCCAACAAGGCCTTCGCCCACTACCGCTGGTAGCCCCACGGTCCCAACGGAGTAACAGGCAACAAGACAGACCCCGAACGTTCCAGCAGGCGGGCCCGCCCACCGAAACGGGCCCGAACCGCAGGACGTGGGACGTTCACAACCTCATAGCGAGTCGGAGTAATAGAAAGACAATGAGCAACGGAAACGCTGCCATCTCACATCTGCGCCAGGTGCCGGTGAGCCGTACCCGAAACATCGGGATCATGGCTCATATCGACGCGGGCAAGACGACCCTCACCGAGCGCATCCTCTATTACACCGGCCGCAACTACAAGATCGGTGAGGTCCACGAGGGCGCCGCCACCATGGACTGGATGGAGCAGGAGCAGGAGCGGGGGATCACCATCACCTCTGCCGCCACCACCTGTGTCTGGCACGACCACTGGATCAACATCATCGATACCCCCGGCCACGTCGACTTCACCGTCGAGGTGGAGCGCGCACTCCGTGTTCTCGACGGAGCCATCGCCGTGTTCGACGGGGTAGCCGGAGTCGAGCCCCAGTCTGAGACGGTATGGCGTCAGGCCGATCGCTATGGCGTCCCTCGCATCTGTTTCATCAACAAGCTCGACCGCACCGGCGCCGACTTCTACTTCGACGTCCAGTCCATCGTCGACCGTCTCGGCGCCCGACCCCTGGTCATGCAGCTCCCCATCGGCACCGAGGCCGACTTCACCGGCGTCATCGATCTGGTCGAGATGAAGGCACACGTATGGAAGGGTGACGACGGCAAGATCTGGGACACCACCGACATCCCGTCCGACCTCGCCGATCGCGCCGCCGAATACCGCGAGAAGTTGCTCGAGGCCGTAGCCGAGACTTCCGAGCAATTGCTCGACGTATATCTGGAGACCGGGGACCTGACCACCAAGGAGATCCAGGAGGGGGTCCGCATCGGCACCATCGCCCGCGACTTCACTCCCGTCTTCTGCGGCTCGGCCTTCAAGAACAAGGGCGTGCAGCTTCTGTTGGACGCCGTGGTCGCCTATCTGCCCAGCCCGGCCGATCTTCCCGCCATCTCGGGCTTCCGTCCCGGTGACGAGGAAGTCGTGGTCGAGCGGAGCCCCGAGGACAGCGAGCCTTTCGCCGCCCTCGCCTTCAAGATCATGTCCGACCCCCATGTGGGGAAACTGACCTACTTCCGGGTCTACTCGGGACACGCCGCCAAGGGCGGGACGGTGCTCAACACCACGACCGGGCAGAAGGAGCGTCTGGGACGGATTCTGCGTATGCATGCCAACGCCCGCGAGGACATCGACGACGTGTTCACCGGCGACATCGTGGCCGGCATCGGGTTCAAGAACACCACCACGGGCGACACGCTCTCCGACGTGAGCCAACCGGTCCAGCTCGAGTCGATGGAGTTCCCTGCCCCGGTCATCTCTGTCGCCATCGAGCCCAAGACCAAGTCCGACGAGGAGAAGCTCTCCGAGTCGCTTCATCGTCTCTCCGAAGAGGATCCCACCTTCCTGGTCCGGACCGATGACGAAACCGGTCAGACCATCATCTCGGGGATGGGCGAGCTCCATCTGGAGATCCTCGTCGACCGTCTTCTCCGCGAGTTCAAGGTCGATGCCACGGTCGGCAAGCCCCAGGTGGCCTATCGGGAGACGATTCGAAGGGCGATCGAGAAGGTCGTCTACCGGCACGTCAAGCAGACCGGCGGCAAAGGCCAGTACGCCCATGTCGTGATCAACCTCGAGCCCACCGGGCCCGGGGGCGGTTACGAATTCGTCGATCTGATCAAGGGCGGGAAGGTGCCACGTGAGTACATCCCCTCGGTCGACGACGGGATCGAGGAAGCGCTCGACCAGGGCATCGTCGCCGGCTACCCGCTGGTCGACGTGCGGGCCACCCTCATCGACGGCTCGTACCACGAGGTCGACTCCTCGGAGATGGCGTTCAAGATCGCCGGGTCGATGGCCCTCCAGGAGGCCGCCCGCAAGGCCGGGGTCAAATTGCTCGAGCCGGTGATGGAGGTCGAGGTGACCACACCTGAGGATTACATGGGTGACGTCATCGGCGACCTCAACAGCCGCCGGGGCAAGGTCGAAGGCATGACCCAACGTGGCAACAGTCAGGTGATCCGGGCTCAGGTGCCGATGTCGGAGATGTTCGGCTACGCCACCGACCTTCGTTCCAAGACACAAGGCCGTGCCACTTATTCGATGCAGTTTCACTCATATCAGGACGTCCCCGACTCGATTGCAGAAGAGATC
>DATHUP010000032.1:0-26142 GCA_035462175.1 Acidimicrobiia bacterium
GCCCCGGCCGCCGGGACCTATCAGGTGATCTGCGCCATCGAAACCCACTTCGACGCCGGGATGGCGGGGAGCCTCACCGTCGTCGACGAGAGTTGATGCTCCTCTAGTTGGGAACGCCAGGCCCGCGAACCGACCCGGCGATCCCTGATCGAAGCGGTCGGCACCCGTGAATGCGCGCGCCCGGGCTTCGTCGACCGGCGCCGGTAGGTTCGGTGGGGATCGACAAGAGGAGACCAATGCGTCGTGCAGCCGTCATCCTGATCGCAATCACCCTGATACTCGGCGTGGCTGCCCCTGGGGACGCACAGGAAGGATCAGTTGGGATTGTCGACACCTCGGCCGGAGAGTGGTACCTCCTCGATCCCGCCGGCAACACCACGAGATTCCTCTACGGCTCGCCGGGTGATCTCCCCTTCGTTGGGGATTGGGACTGTGATGGGGACGAGACCCCCGGCCTCTACCGCCAGTCCGACGGGTTCGTCTACTTGAGGAACTCCAACTCACAAGGCGTCGCCGACATCAGGTTCTTCTTCGGCGATCCAGGCGACATTCCCCTGGCCGGCGACTTCGACGGCGACGGCTGTGACACGGTGAGCATCTACCGCCCGTCCGAGGGCCGGGTCTACATCATCAACCAGCTTGGTGCCAACGAGGGCGGGCTTGGCCCGGCAGACGTCGCCTACTTCTTTGGCAACCCCGGCGACAACCCCTACGTGGGCGACTTCGACGACGATGGGATCGACGAGGTCGGACTCCATCGTGAGTCGACCGGCCTCGTCTACTTCCGCTTCACCCATTCCCAGGGTGTCGCCGACCACTCTTTCATCTTCGGTGATCCCGGAGACAAGATCATCGCCGGGGAATGGGCCCTACGTGGAGGTTCCGGGCCCGAGACTGTTGGCCTGTTCCGCCCGTCGACGTGCACCATCTTCCTCCGGTACACCAACACCCAGGGGGTTGCCGACGAGACCATCGCCTTCGGCGTACCCACGGGCCTGCCCGTGGCCGGCAACTTCGGGCTGCTCCCCGGGGGAGGTACCCCGCCGCCCGGTTGCCCACCACCCTCTCAGGCTCCAGCGCCTCCCGCTCCTCCCGCTCCCCCAGGACCGGATGTCCCTCCTCCGGGGCCGATCTACTAAACAGCACCAGGTGGGTGACGTACGGTTGGCGGTGGGCCCGGCAGGACTTGAACCTGCAACCAACGGATTATGAGTCCGCTGCTCTGACCGGATTGAGCTACGGGCCCGGCCAACAGAGGGTAATTGGCCCGGGCGCCTCCCTCAGGCGGTCCAGTCGAAGACCGACTCGCCGATTGTGATGACGACCCACCAAAAGGCGAGCGCAACGATCGGCATGGCCAGTGCCCAGGCCGACCTGCGCCGGAACAGCGAGATGGTGGACCACAGCCCAAGGAGCCAACCCACATACAGGACGGCGATGCCCCAAAGCGGGGCGACCAGACCCGAAGCCAAGTAAGGGAACACACCGGTGCCGATGTACAGGACCAGACCGATCAAGGCGAGCACGCGTCCGGTCGGCCAAGCTCCAGTCGACGTCGTCATCATCCCTCCGGTCGTTCGCAGAGCACTCCAGCCCCCCGGCGGAGGCTAAACGCTCGGTGCAGACCAGGGTGGCGAGACAGGTAGGCAAAAGAAACATTCGCCCATTCGGGACGAACCCAATGTTCTTGTCACAGCCCCCTCGTATGGTCTCAACATGGATGCGAGCATACGTTCGATGGCCAGAGGTGAAGCCCACATTCTCCACCCGGACGCCACATTGTCGATGGACACCCTGGAGCAGTTACTGATCGAGGAGGAACGACAGATCGCCCGTCACCGCTCCAGGCAGATCGCAGCATTGGAACTGCTCGACCATGCGCAAGTGACCACCGCCGACGGGGCGCGGAACCTCTCCGAGTGGGTGGCCGCACGTCTCGACCTGGGTCTCGACACCAGTCGTGCCCTGGTTCGCACCATGCGCCGCATCGAGCAGCGACCCGAGCTGAGAGAAGCCCTGGCCGACGGCTCCGCCTCCTTCGACCGCATCGAAGCCGCCTCCAAGATCGCCGAGCCCGACGTCGACCCTCTCTACCTCCACCTCGATGTGAACGGGGTACGACGTGAGGCGGCGAAACGAGCGAGGAGTACCAGCGTCGGGGAGGAGCGAACCTTCCTCGACCGTCATCTGGTGATGCAGCCCACCCTCGACGAGTCCTGGTGGAGACTGTGGGGAGGGCTCGACGGGGTGACCGGAGCGATCGTCGACCTAGCCCTGACCACGGCAGCCGATCAACTCCCGGTCGACCCAACCATTCCCGGAGCACACGACACCGCCTGGCGTAAGGCCACGGCCTTGGCTCAAATCTGTGTCAGCGACAATCCGCCCCGGCGCAAGTCTCGGTCTTCATCGAAGCCGATCTAGCCGCTCCGACCGAAGGAGAAGCCGGCATCTACCTGGAGGCCGGCCCTGGAATCGGGCGACTTGCGCTGGAAAGCCTCCTCTGCGAATCGTCCACCGAAGTCACCGTGAACACCGACCAGGGCGAGCCGATGCGATACGGCCGACGGTCACGGACGATCCCGCCCCGGTTGCGCCGGGCCATCCTTCACCGCGACGGCAATCGGTGTGTGATCGACGGTTGCGACAGTCGGAATCGGCTCCAAGTGCACCACGTGATCCCCTGGAGCCAAGGTGGCCCGACCGATCCTGAGAACCTGATCGCCCTCTGCTGGTACCACCATCACATCGCCGTCCACCAGCACGGGCTCGAGCCCTATCGGCGCCGCGAGCACGGGCGCTATCGGCTGCGACGCACGGGCCGGGCACCCCCCGTCTGAGCTCGAGAAATCCAGTCATCCCAAACTACGCCGACACGACCTCGACCCCATTTAATATGTTTCGCCTGCTCCTGCGTCCGGCCGAAAGGGATCTCCATGAATGTGTCCATGACCGTGAACGGAAGATCGGTCTCGGCGGACGTGGAGCCAAGAACCCTTCTCGTCCACTTCATCCGCGAGAACCTCCACCTCACCGGTACTCACGTCGGTTGTGAGACAGGCTATTGCGGTGCCTGCACCGTCCACCTCGATGGCAAGCCGGTGAAGTCGTGCACCATCTTCGCCGTCCAGGCCGAAGGGGCTACCATCACCACCATCGAGGGGCTCGCCAGTGATGGCGAGCTCCATCCGGTTCAAGAGGGCTTCTGGGAGCGACATGGGCTCCAGTGCGGCTACTGCACCCCGGGGATGATCATGTCCTCCGCAGCGCTACTCGCCGAGAACCCGAACCCAAGCGAAGACGAGATCCGGCATGGGATCGAAGGCAATCTGTGCCGGTGCACCGGCTATCACAACATCGTGCGGGCGGTCGAGTACGCCGGGGCCAAGATGCGAGGTGAGGAGCCGGCGGCTCCGGATTGGGAGGAGGCCAACTGATGGCTTCGGGAGCCGTTCCATCTCCGTCGACGGCACTGCTACCTTCGAGACGACCGCCAAGGTGAAGGTCAACGCGGTGGTCGATGCACTGACCCCGCTGGGAGTGAAACACATCGACATGCCGGTGAGACCGAAACCGGTCTGGGCGGCGATGCAGGAAGCGAGGGCTTGAACATGTACCCGAGACAGTTCGACTACATAGCGCCCTCGACGCTCGAGGAGGCTCTGGGAGCGCTCGGCGAGGGCTCGAAGGTGATGGCCGGCGGGATGTCCCTGATCCCGCTGATGAAGACGCGACTCTTCTCGCCACCGGTGGTGGTCGACATCGGCCGGATTCCAGGCCTCGACGCGATCAGCGACGAAGGGGACTACCTCTCCTTGCCCGCCCTGGTCCGTCACGCCACCACCGCCACAGACCCGCTCATCGCCACCCACGCCTCTGCGCTGGCCAAGGCAGCGTCGCTCACCGGCGACGTGCAGGTGAGAAACCGGGGCACGACCTGTGGTGCCCTGGCCCACTCCGACGTCGCGGCCGACCAACCCGCCGCGGTGATCGCCCTCGGCGGGACGATGATCGCTCGATCCGCCTCCGGCACCCGGGAGATCCAGGCCTCGGAGTTCTGCGTCGACGCCCTCACCTCGGCCCTGGAGCCCGATGAGATCCTGGTCGAGATCCGTCTGCCCAAGCCCGGTCCCGGTGAGGCCTCCGCCTATGACAAGCTGGGCAGACGGGGCGGCCACAGTGACTACGCCGTCGCCGGCGCCGCCGCCTGGGTCAAGAAGAGCAACGGGACGGTCGAGGACGCCCGGGTCGGTTTGACCGGGGTCGGCACCAAGCCGTCGCTGGCGGTCGGGGTGGGTCAGGCCATGGTCGGCACCGACGGCTCCGACGATGCGGTGAAGGCGGCCGCCGAGCATGCCCTCGACGACGTCACTGTGCTCGAGGACCTGTACGGATCGGTGGAGTACAAGACCCACCTGGCCAAGGTGTTCGTGGCCCGGGCATTGAAACAGGCCCTGGCCGCGATCTGACCACCCCCCGCTCTGGGGCGGCGACTCAAAGCCGTCGACAGTGCGCTAGTTTCCCGTCGTGGGAGGTCACACACTCAATTGAACGTGCCGTGTGAGCACTTCGAAAACCTGGTGCCCGTCGAACCGACCGCTGACGTGTGCGAGCGGTGTGTCGAGCTCGGCGACCGGTGGGTTCATCTCCGGGCCTGTCTCGACTGCGGCCTGGTCGGCTGCTGTGATGCTTCCAAGAACCGCCACGCCCGAAAGCATTGGGAACAGGATGGTCATCCGGTGATCAGATCGATGGAGCCCGGCGAGACTTGGCGATACTGCTTCGCCGACGGCGTGGTGAGCAGATGAACGAGACCAAGCCGGTGATCATCGCCGTCGACGACGAGCCCGAGGTGGTGCAGGCGGTACAGCGCGATCTGCGAGCCCGCTATTCGTCCGACTACCGGATCGTGTGGGCAAGCGGGGGTCAGGAGGCGATAGAGACCCTGCGCACTCTTGCCCTCCAAGGGACTCCCGTGGCCCTGATGCTGGTCGACCAGCGCATGCCTGCAGTGACCGGGATCGATGTGCTCAGGGACACTCTGGACATACATCCGGGCGCCAAGAGGGCCCTGCTCACCGCCTACGCCGACACCGAAGCCGCGATCCGGGCCATCAACGACGTGGGTCTCGACCATTACATCATGAAGCCCTGGGACCCGCCGGAGGAAAAGCTGTACCCCATCCTCGACGACCTCCTCGAGGATTGGCTCGCCGGCTATCGGCCCCGATTCGATGGCCTCAGGGTCATCGGCCAGCAGTGGTCGCGCGATGCCCACAACCTGAAGGCGTTCCTGGCCCGGAACCAGATCCCCTACCGGTCGATGGACATCGAGAGCGATCCCATGGCCTGGGTCCTCACCGAGGAGGCCGGAGCCACGATGACCGACCTTCCCATCGTGTTGTTCGGCGACGGGCCGCCGATCTTCAAGCCGACGCCGGCCCAGATCGCCGACCGGGTCGGTCTCAAGATCCACGCCACCTCGGAGGTGTACGACGTTGTGATCATCGGCGGCGGCCCGGCCGGCCTGGCCGCTGCCGTATACGGAGCCTCCGAGGGCCTCGCCACCCTGCTCATCGAAGGGGAGGCGCCCGGGGGCCAGGCCGGGCAGAGCTCGCTCATCGAGAACTACCTCGGCTTCCCCAAGGGGTTGAGCGGCAACGACCTCGCCCGCCGGGCCACGGCTCAGGCCCAACGTCTAGGTGCCGAGATCATCGTGCCCGGGACCGTGACCCATCTCACCAGGAACGACCCGTTCATCGTGGTACACCTCGCCGACGGGAGCGACATCACCTGCAAAGCGATGGTCATCGCCTCCGGGGTGTCCTATCGCAAGCTGACCGCCGAGGGTCTGGAGCCCTTGATCGGAGCCGGTGTCTACTATGGGACTTCGAACATCGAAGCCGCCAACCACCGCGACCAGCCGATGTACGTGGTCGGTGGTGGCAACTCAGCGGGCCAGGCATCCCTCTTCCTCTCCCGTTTCACCGACTCGGTGACCATCCTGATCCGGGACGACGATCTCTCGTCGACCATGTCCCAGTACCTGATCGACAACATCGACGCCAACCCTGCGGTCAACGTCCGACCCAATTCCCAGGTGCTGGCCGCCCGGGGGGACACCCACCTCACCGAGCTGGTCCTCCGTGACCGAAAGACCCAGGAAGAAGAGGAGGTCGAGGCAGGGGCGTTGTTCATCTTCATCGGTCAGACTGCCCACACCGAGTGGCTGGCCGATCTGGTCCAACTGGACGAGCGGGGGTTCATACTCACCGGCGAGGACCTCGGGCCTTTGAAGGGGTGGACGGTAGAGCGGGACCCGCTCCCATTGGAGACCAGCGTGCCCGGCATCTTCGCTGCCGGCGACGTGAGGCACGGCTCTATCAAACGGGTGGCCGGAGCGGTGGGCGAGGGGGCCACGGCGATCAAATTCATCCACAACCACCTGGCTGCGCTTTGAACGACATCGTCGAAGTCCTGCGGGGCCTCCCCTACTTCACGGATCTGCCCCAAGCCCTCCTCGATCAGGTCTGCCGCCAGTCGGAGAAGATCGACGTCGCCAACGAGACCACCATCATCGAAGAGGACTCGCTGTCGGAGGACATGTTCGTCATCGTCGACGGTCAGCTCCGCGTCACCAAGCACGGCCACGATCGGGAGGTGGTCCTGGCCACGCTCGGTCCCGGAGAGGTGGTCGGGGAGATCGCCTTGCTCGACAACGCACCCCGGACCGCCAGTGTCACCACCGATGTCCCCTCGACGTTGATCCGAATACCGGCCGAGGCGTTCGAATCGTTGATAGACGACTCCAGAGTCGTGCGCCGCATGTTCCGCACCGTCACGTCACGTCTCCGCGGCATCGAGGACACACTCCGCCACGAGGAGCGCATGGCCGCGCTGGGCCGGATGGCGGCGCAGTTGATGCACGAACTGAACAACCCTGCAGCAGCCGTGGGGAGGAGCATGGCCCGGGTAGAGGAGGTCTACCTTGCCCTCGGAGACGCCACGATCGCCCTTTCCGGGACGGGTGCTCTCGTCGGGGTGACACTTCCCGTGCCCGAGAAGCCGACCGACCTCGACCCGCTGGCCAGGTCCGAGCTGGAGGGTGAGGTGGCCTCGTGGCTGGAAGGGCTCGCCGTGCCCGATCCGTGGGGACTGGCCCCTGCCCTGGTGGCGGACGGATGGATCCGTTCTGTTCTCGATGAGGTCACCGCCGAGTACGACCGGGAAACCGCCTCCAAGTTCGCCAACTGGCTCGGGCTGCGTTGTCTCGCCTCTCAGCTCATCGACGAGATTCGCATCGCCGCCGGACGGATATCGGAACTTGTCCGAGTGGTGAAGAACTACTCGTACCTAGATCAGGGGCCGATTCAGGAAGTCGACCCGACCGAAGGGATAAGAGACACCCTCATCCTCCTCAAGCACAAGCTGAGAGGGATCGAGACCGTCGTCGACATCGCTCCCGATCTTCCCACCATCGAAGCTTCGGGTCGTGACCTCAACCAGGTTTGGACCAACCTGATCGACAACGCTGCCGACGCAATGGATGGGGCGGGGACCCTCACCATCCGTGCCGTGGCAGAGGACGGTACTGTCGTCGTCCGTGTCACCGACACGGGCCCCGGGATCGGCCCCGACGTGAGGCAGAGGATCTTCGATCCTTTCTTCACCACCAAGGCTCCAGGCCAGGGAACGGGGCTCGGACTGCACACGGTGCACACCATTGTCACCCGCAGCGGGGGCGACATCACCGTCGACTCAGGGGCTACCGGGACCACTTTCACGCTGCGCTTCCCGACCGCGAGCTAGGACCGCGTCAGGGCCGACGGAACGGAGCCCGGGAGCGGACGATGAGGACATCGCAAGGGGCATGAGTCACCAGACCTTCGGCCACCGTCCCCAACAGCACCATTCGGGTGGCGCTCGCCCCGCGGCTGGCGGCGATGACCAAGTCTGCCCCTCTTCTCCTCACCACCTCCTCGATGGTCTCGGAAGGCGGTCCGTCGACGACCAGGGTCCGGACGTCCCCGTCCCACTCGGCGGTGAACTCAGCCATCCTCTCTTCGGCCATGCCGAGCCGCGCCCCGCGAGACGCCTCCAGCTCCTCGGCGAACAGCCCGGCATCGACAAGCATCGAGTCGAACCTCGTAGGCAGGGAGTAGAGCGCGGTCACCTCGGCCCCGGGGAGCAAGGTGAGGGCCCTCTCGATTGCCACCCTGGAGTGCTCGGAGAAGTCCACGGTGGCGATCACCCGGCGGTACGGCACCCGGGGTTGGCGACGGACCACCAGCGTGTCGGCGGTTGCTTTGCGGGCTACCCGCTTGGCCACCGGGCCGACCGAGAAGGCGTCGATCGAGGAGGAGCCGACCACAACCAGGCTTGCCGACTTCGCCCTGGCGGTCAGCTCCCACGACGGTGAGCCTTTGACCACTTCCAGGTGGACGGGCGTATCGGTCTTCTCCCCTATCCACTTGGCCAATCGCTCTGCCTCGGAGGTCTGATGCTCCCGCATCAGTCGGGCCAGGGAGGGCTCGATCATGGCCTCGGCCAACGGCTCGAGAACATGTAGGAGGATCAGAGGGGCGCCCGAGGACATGGCCATCATCGCGGCCCGCTCGGCCACACGCCGACCCATGGCGGTCAGATCAACTCCGGCTACGACGGCCCGCAACGATCCTCCAGGACTGGAAGGCGACTCTAATGCTCGGTCGTCGATGGTCTGGTCAGCCCTTGCTACATCGAGTCGCTCTGATGGGAGTCGGCGAGGACATCGGGGCCTCGAAGCGCCTCCTCCAATCGCTCCAGGTAGGCCGCTCTGCCGATGACCACCGCCCCGAGCGTCTCCAGATGGGGTGTCTGCCACTGGACGTCGAGAAGCCGGCCACCCCCTTGATTCATGACCACCACCAGGTGGACCAGGGCGACCTTCGACGCGTCGCGGACCTCGTGGAACATCGACTCCCCGGCGAACAGACCGCCGATCGCCACGCCGTAGAGACCACCCACCAGCCGTCCCTCGTTGTCCCAGACCTCCACGGAGTGGGCCCAACCGAGCCGGTGAAGCTGCACGTAGGCCGTTACGAAGTCCTCGGTTATCCAGGCATCGCGACGTCTCGAGTCGGCGCAGCCGCGGATGACACCTTCGAAGTCGGCGTCGACCGAGACCTGAAACCGTCGGGTCGATTGACGCAACGACCTACTGATGTGGAGCCCGCGCAACGGGAGAATCGCCCGGTCGACCGGTGACCACCAACCGAGATGACCGTCGGGCAGTCGCATCGGGAACAGACCCTTGCGATATGCCTGGAGCAGGGTCCCCGGCTCCAGGTCGGCGCCCACGGATATCACGTCCCCGTCGCCGGGCTTCGGATCGGGTAGCTCGAACAGGGAGGGCGGCGGCTCAATCGGCACACCCCGATTGTGTCAGAGCGGAAGGGCCCATGTCCGTAGGCTGGCCCGATGCGCGCCCTGATCTGCGACGAATACGGGGGAATCGATGCCTTGAGGGTCGGTGAGATGCCGGATCCAGCCCCGATTCCGGGGACGGCGTTGGTCTCGGTGAGGGCCGCCGCGGTGAACTTCGCCGACGTGTTGGTCGTGGCCGGTGAGTACCAGGTCAAGCCGGAATTGCCCTTCGTCCCCGGCGGCGAGCTCGCCGGTGTGGTCGAATCCGCCGACGGCCTCGACGGGTTCGGGCCCGGCGACCGGGTATGCGGGTTCACCGGCTTCGGCGCAATGGCGGAGCGAGCCGTGGCCTACCCGGGTTCGATCACTCACCTCCCCGATCATGTCTCCTTCGAAGCCGGGGCCGCCATCCCGGTCGCCTACGGCACCTCGTACCACGCCCTCGTCGATCGTGCCCGGCTCGAGGAGGGCGAAACCGTATTGGTGCTGGGGGCGGCGGGTGGAGTTGGAATCGCCGCCGTTCAGATCGCCAAGGCCATGGGGGCGACGGTGGTGGCTGCGGTGTCCTCCGAGGACAAGGCAGCCGCGACCATGGAGGCCGGCGCAGACGAGATCGTGCGCTACGACCAGACTCCGCTGCGCGACGGGATCGCCGCGGCAACGGGTAGGGACGGAGTCGATGTCGTATACGACCCGGTTGGAGGCACGGCCACCGAGCTCGCCCTGCGTTCGACCAAGTGGAACGGGCGTCTCCTCGTCATCGGCTTCGCCTCCGGCGAGATCCCGTCGATCCCGCTCAATCTCAACCTGGTCAAGGGCAACTCGGTGATCGGCGTGTTCTGGGGCAGATTCAACATGGAGGAGCCGGAGCGGAGCGCGGCCAACAACCAGGTCATCATGGACTGGGTCGCCGACGGGACCTTGCACCCTCTGGTCCAGAAGACCTATCCGCTGGAAGAGGCGGTAGATGCCTTGCGCTGGGTCGCCGACCGCAATGCGATCGGGCGGGTGGTCGTCACCCCATGACCGCTCTCCCGTGACCGATTTCGTCGTGATCGGGGGTGGGATCGCCGGTGTCGCCGCCGCAGCCCATCTCGCCCCGCACGGCTCGGTGACCCTGCTCGAGATGGAGTCCTCGCTGGCCTATCACACCACGGGGCGATCCGCCGCCCTGTTCGTCGTCAACTATGGGGGCCGCGCCTCCCGACCACTGGCCCGGGCCAGCCAGCCCTTCTTCGAAAGTCCTCCCGAGGGGTCGACGGAGGGGCCGCTCCTCTCCGACCGGGGTGCGCTCTGGGTTGCGGAAGAGACCCAGACCGATCAGCTCGCCCTCATCGCTCGGGAGGGAGTCGCCTCCGGAGCCGGGTCCCGAATCGTCGATCCCGGGGAGATGCTGGCGATGGTCCCGGCGTTGCGAACGGAGCGGATTGCGGGTGGCATCTACGAGCCCTCTGCCCGCGACATCGACGTGGCGGGGCTCCACCAGGCCTTTGTCCGCATTGCGAGGAGTCATCAGGCCGAGATCGTCCCTTCCGCCCCGGTGACAGGGCTGACCGCGCTCGGTGAGCGTTGGCGGGTCTCCACTCCCGACCAGACGTTGGACTGCAAGGCTGTGGTCAATGCTGCCGGCGCCTGGGGGGACCGGATCGCCGCGCTGGCCGGGGTGGAGCCGATCGGCCTCCAGCCGATGCGGCGCACGGCCTTCATGGTTCCCGGCGAGGAGAGCTACTCACGGTGGCCGATGGTCGTCGACGTTGGCGACAACTGGTATTTCCGCCCCGACGGTGTGCAACTGCTCTGCTCGTTGTGCGAGGAGAAGCCGGCCGAGCCCGGAGACCCCCGGCCGGACATGGAAGACGTGGCGCTCGCCATCGAGCGCATCAACCAGGCAACCACGCTCGGCATCCGGTCGGTGAGCTCGCAATGGACCGGTCTGCGCACATTCGCCCCCGACCGGGATCTGGTCATCGGCGAGGAGCCGACCGCTCCCGGCTTCTTCTGGCTGGTCGGGCAAGGTGGGACCGGGATCATGACCTCCCCCGCCTACGGGGCCCTGAT
The DNA here is from genome assembly GCA_035462175.1 of Acidimicrobiia bacterium. Taxonomy (GTDB): domain Bacteria; phylum Actinomycetota; class Acidimicrobiia; order Spongiisociales; family ZC4RG35; genus JARDZU01. The sequence goes on from DATHUP010000032.1 coordinate 11,464, forward strand.
CTCCAGTCAGGTCCTGGGCATGTCGCCGCCCGAAGACCTCGTCCGAGCAGGAGTGGACCCGGCCCGCACCTCCGCCGCCCGCTTCCGGTAATCACTTCGGTCGAGTCCTTAGGCCGTGCCAGACTCGCTTTCGTGGAGTCGCCAGTCGTCGTCAGCGGTCTGACCAGGACCTTCAGGGTGCCGGTCAGGGCTACCGGGCTCAGAGAGTCGATACGCAGCCTGTTCAATCGCCAGTTCCAGGACGTCGAAGCAATGAGGGGCGTCAACTTCGAACTCCCTCGTCGGCTGCCGCGCCATCTGGCAATGGGGATCAAGAACTACTCCGGAGCGTCGGCCTGATCCTCCTGACCCTTCCGTTCCAACCAGGCCGCCAGCGGCGTCGACATGCGGGCAGTGCGGCTCCCCCAGTCGTACACGACGGCGGTGCGGGCCAGATGGTCGTGCCACGCCCTTCTTTCCCTCCCGAACACGACGCCGAGTAACCCGATGCCCAGGGCGGCGAAGCTGAGCGGGTAGGTGATGGCGCGCACGAACGCCTGCCGTCCCTGCAAGGAGATCGAACCATCGGCGCCGACCACCCGGACCCCCATCACCGTCTTGCCCAGGGTCTTGCCGAACACCGCTACCGAAAGCCAGAGATACAAGAAGGCCCAGAGAACGAATCCGACCACGTACCAGAGGCCCTCTCCCGTCTCGACCTCTCGGGCGGTGACCAGCTCGACCAGATAGGAGCCGCCGGCCACGATCAGGGTGAATCCGAAAGTGACGATCAGGTTGTCGAGGAAGAAGGCGATGAGCCTGGTCACCGGCCCGGCGTACCGGCCGGTGCGGACCCCGCCGTCCCCGGCCCGCTCATCCACCCAGTCGACCAGTGCCCCCGGGCCGGGCGGGAACCGGCTGGGATCACGCCCGATGAGACGATTCAGACCCCGAAAGGTGATCTCGTCGATGCCGACGATCGGCTTCCGGAACAGGTCGAGGGCAGACCCGGTGAGATGACTGGTGCTCTCCGCCACGATCTCAGGGATCCCGGCCCGGTCAACCAGCGCTCTGACATCGACACGCTCCATGAGGGCATCGATGTCGGCCCGCTCCAACAGGGCGTCTATGTCGACCCGGCCGATGAGACGCTCGACATCGACCCGGTCGAGCAGCGCATTGACGTCGACTCGATCGAGGAGGGAATTGACGTCGACATGGCTGAGCACCATGTCGGGGTCGACCACGTCGAGGACCCGCTCACTCGCCCCTCGGGCGGCACGGCGGAAGAACCCCCTGCGCTCCGTTTCGCCGTCATCGGAGCCGGTCTTGGCGCTCACCGGGAAGAAGCTAGTGACCGCGGTCCCGGTCAGCCGGTGACTGCCCCGGCCTCCGCCGAGCCGACAAGCCGGGCGTACTTGGCCAAAGCCCCGGTCTCGTAGCGAGCCGGGTGTGGCGCCCAACGTGCCCCCCGCTCCTTCAGCACTTCTTCGTCCACGAGCACGTCGAGTCGTCGTGCTGGGACGTCGACCCTCACCCGGTCGCCCTCCTCGACCATAGCTATCGGCCCACCCATCTCGGACTCGGGCGCCACGTGGCCGATGCAGAGACCGGTGGTGCCTCCCGAGAAGCGCCCGTCGGTGACCAAGAGCACCTCCTTGCCCAGGCCGGCGCCTTTGATCGCCGCGGTTATCTGCAGCATCTCTCTCATACCGGGGCCACCCTTGGGGCCCTCCGTCCTGATGATGACGACGTCACCGGCCTTGATCCGGTGGGCGAACAAGGCCTCGATCGCTCCCTGTTCGCCGTCGAACACCCGGGCCGGGCCCTCGAACACGTCGAGGTCGATTCCGGCCACCTTGACCACGGCGCCGCCCGGGGCCATGTTGCCGCGCAGCACGGCAATCCCGCCCTCGACGGCCAAGGGGCTGGTCGGAGCTGATATCACGTCCTGATCCGCGTTGAAGGCCACATCCTTCAGATTCTCGGCCAGGGTCCGACCGGTCACCGTGAGCACGTCGCCATGGAGCAAGCCCTCGTCGAGCAGGGCGCGCAGAACCATCGGTACCCCTCCCACCCGGTCGAGATCGACCATGTGGTAGCGGCCGAACGGCTTGAGGTCCCCGAGGTGGGGTGTCCGTCGGGAGATGCGGTCGAAGTCCTCCAACTCGAGCCCCACTCCGGCCTCGTGGGCGATCGCGAGCAGATGAAGGACGGCGTTGGTGGAGCCACCGAGGGCCATGACCGTGGTGATCGCATTCTCGAAGGCGGAGCGGGTCATGATTGCCCGCGGAGTCACGTCATCCTCGAGGAGCTGCATGACTGCTTGCCCGGACCGCTCCGCATACCCGGCGAGACGGGGGTCGATGGCGGGGACCGTCGCCGAGCCAGGAAGGGACATGCCGATCGCCTCCCCGACCGAGGCCATGGTGTTGGCGGTGAACATCCCGGCGCAGGACCCGGCCCCGGGGCAAGCCGCCCTCTCGATCTCCAGCAATTCCTCGATGCTGATCCGGCCCTCCGACTCGGCCCCTATCCCCTCGAAGACGTCGACGATCGAGATGTCGCGCCCGGCGTAGTGACCGGGCAGGCTGGAGCCCCCGTAGAGAAACACCGAGGGGAGATCGAGGCGGGCGGCCGCCATCAGCATCCCGGGTAGCGACTTGTCACAACCGGCGATCGCGACGAGGGCGTCGAATCGCTCGGCGTGCATCACCAGCTCCACCGAGTCGGCGATCACCTCACGCGACACCAGGGAGGCACGCATCCCCTCGTGACCCATCGAGATGCCGTCAGACACGGCGATGGTGGAGAAGATGAGGCCGACTCCCCCGGCGCCGACCACCCCGTTCTTGGCGTGCTTTGACAGCTCGGGCCCGGTCAGGTTGCACGGGGTCACCTCGTTGCCCGCCGACACCACCCCTACCTGGGGTTTGGCGAAGTCGTCTTCGGTCAGGCCGACGGCGCGCAACATGGCCCGTGCCCCGGCTTTGGCCGGCCCTTCGGTCACCTCGCGGGATCTGGTCTTGTGAGTCATGGGCCAGGCATCCTATGACGTCGAGTTTTTCCTGAGAGCGAAACCGACCACAATCTGCCCATGGCAACGATTTACTACGACGCGGACAGCGATCCCGATCTCATTCGAGCGAAGAAGGTCGCAGTCATCGGCTACGGGAGCCAAGGCCACGCCCATGCCCTCAATCTGAAGGAGTCAGGGGTGAACGTCGTCGTGGGCCTCCGCGAAGGCTCGTCGAGCCGGGCCGAGGCCGAAGCGGAAGGACTCACCGTCATGAGCCCGGAGGAGGCGGCGCGATGGGCCGACACCATCATGATGCTCGTCCCCGATCAGGTGATGGGGGTCATCTACGCCGAGTCGGTGGAGAAGAACCTCGATTCCGGTGACACCCTCCTCTTCGCCCACGGTTTCAACATCCACTTCGGCGAGATCGTGCCCCCCGAGGACGTCGACGTGGCCATGATCGCCCCCAAGGGCCCGGGGCATCTGGTCCGGCGCACCTACCAGCAGGGGTCAGGCGTGCCCTGTCTCCTCGCCGTTCACCAGGACCCGTCGGGTAACACCCGGGCCCTCGCCCTCTCCTATGCCTCCGGCATCGGCGGTGGGCGGGCCGGAATCCTGGAGACCACGTTCAAGGAGGAGACCGAAACCGACCTGTTCGGGGAACAGGTCATCCTCTGCGGAGGCATCTCCGAGTTGATCAAGGCGTCCTTCGAGACGCTGGTCGAGGCCGGGTACCAGCCCGAGTCCGCTTACTTCGAGACGCTCCACGAGCTCAAGCTGATCGTCGACCTCCTCTACGAGGGCGGTCTCTCCTGGATGAGGTACTCGGTCTCCGACACCGCCGAGTACGGCGACTACACCCGCGGCTCCCGGATCGTCACAGACGAGACCCGTCAAGCGATGAAGGACGCTCTCGCCGACATCCAGTCGGGCGCCTTCGCCAACGAATGGATGGCCCAGGCACGGGAAGGCGCTCCTTTCCTCTACGAGCAACGGGCGGCGAACCGGGCACACCAGATCGAGGACGTGGGCCGGGAGCTTCGCAAGATGATGCCCTTCCTCGAGCCGAAGTCCGCCCCGTGACGGACAACGGAGGCGCTCCCCTCCTCACTCAGGTCGGGCGGTCCCGGAGCCGCGCCCGAGTTGGGACACGCTCACGACCGCGTCTCCTCTCGGGGCCGTTCCCTCGACCACGGTCAGCCCGAACGGGGTGAGGGCGAGACGTGCCAGCTTGACGTTGGCAATCGCAAACGGGATACCGACGATGGTGACGAAGAAGACGAGGGCGAGAAGGAGGTGGGCCACGGCCAGCCACCAGCCGTCGAGGATGATCCAGACGACGTTCCCGACCAACGCCCAGAAACCCGACGATCCCTCCTTCCTGATCACGGTGCGCCCGAACGGCCACAGCACGTAGTTGGCCAGCTTGAATGCCTGGAGACCCAAGGGGATGGTCACGATGAAGATGATCCCGACCACTCCGGCAACGAAGTAGAGAACCGACATCCAGATCCCACACAACAGCAGCCAGAGGATGTTGCCCAACGTGGTCATGGTCCGAAGCTAGTCCCCTCCGGCGGGCCCGCCCCCGTCAGCCGGTCCGTGTCAGCTCCGAGCCGATCCAGCGGTCGATCTCGGCCCAGACGTCGTAGAGCCAGTCCTCCTGGGCTTCGGGTGGGGGGATGTCCTCGGCCCGGTAGTGCCAGATCCTGACCTCCACCTCGGTATCCATGGGCATCGCCCTCCAGATGTCCGCAGCGGTGATGAACGTCTCCAGCCCGGCATGACCGATGAAGAAGACGTCGGACGGCGCGGGTGCCGCGGCGAGGGCGGTCATCACTCCCAACGAGCGGGGCGGCAGGGTCTGTTTCAGCTTCTCTGCCCGCTCCGCCAGGTCGGGTCGGCCGATGTCGTGCAGCTTCTGGATCGCCCGGGCCCTTCGCCCCTCCGTGTAGTTGGCCCCCTCGGGGAAGATCACGAAGGCATCGTCGCGGTCCATTGTCCGGGCCAGGTCGGCGATCGCCGACACCAGCGCATCGCCTCCCTTGCGTCCGGCCGGGACGAACGCTGTCGGGAGGCGATTGAGGATCACGTCGACCGCCGGGTCCCATTGCAGGAACTCCTTGAGCACGATGCGCGGGTCGCGTCGATATCCGTTGACCAAGCCGTTCATGAGGAGGAACGAGTCTCCAGGCCCGGCATGCCGGGAGAAGACCAATATCGACCGTGTGCGGCCCTCGACCGAGGTGCTCGGCCGCTCCCCGCCCTGCACCACGCGCAGCTTGAACGTGACCTCGGCCGATCTGACCACGATGCGCAACATCGACCCGAGAAGCCGGTAATGGGTCTCCACGAAGAAGGGGGATCGCATCTTCCACCCGAAGCCGGAGAGGGTCCAGCTGAGGAACATCAAGATCAGGCCCACCCCTTCGACCAGCAGGTAGAGGAAGAGGAACCAGGCGAGTCGGAGGATGCGCCAATACCCGGGCACGTATCGGGAGAGGAAGCCGGCCACGATGATCCACACCGGAAGCGACGCCACTGCCACCGCGACGAGGAGGACGATCGCCGGATCGATGAGCAGACGTCGCATCCACTTCGGAGGCAGACTCATTTCCGGATCCCGGCGAGGTACTCGGCGGAAGCGGCATGTGCGCCGTCGATCAGCTCCTGGGTCGAGCCGACGTCCCGCCATCTGAGCTGACGGGAATCGTCGAATGCGACGCGGTTCCCGGAGGGGAGGAGATGGAGCTCTATCCCGGGCGGCAAAGTCTCGACTGCCGTGGTGAAGCGGTGGCGCCGGGCGATCTCGAATGAGATGAGCGCCGCCTCATGCAGCCTTTTCGGGGGTCGAAGCTGTGACTCGATCCGACCCACCTGGAGCACGAAGATCTCCCGGGCACCGAGATCGACGGCGCGGGCCAGTGGCACGGAGTTGACCAGCCCCCCGTCGTAGAAGTGCTCGCCGGCGATCTCGACCGGCGGGAACAAGGCGGGCAGCGCCGATGAGGCGAGCAGCGCCTCGATGAGCGGGCCTTCGGTGAACCAATGCTCGGCGGCCCGCTCGATGGAGGCAGCCACGCATTGGAACGGAAGCACCAGATCCTCGATCAGACGCCCGGCGCTGTGGACCCTTTGCAGCAGAGCCCTCAGCTCCGAGGTCTCGTGTAGGGCCGGTCTCAGGGCGGCCATGTTCCTCAACCGATCGATCCGACGACCCTGCAGGATGCCGGTGGAGGCGATCTCGGCCCAGAGCCGGGTGAGACTCTCCACGCCCTCCGCTCCAGGTCGATCGGCGACGACCGAGCCATTGATGGCCCCGATCGACGTGCCCAGGATGAGGTCGGGGGTCACGCCCGCCTCGTCGAGCGCGCGCAGCATCCCTACTTCCACCGCACCCCAGCGCCCGCCACCCCCGAGCACAAACGCGGTAGTCACGAAAATGTAGAACGTAGGACGTGAGACGTATCACGCCTCCTCTTCGATGTACCACTCGGTGAAGTCGGAGCACAGGCCCTCGGCGTCGAACCGGATCACAAACAGGTTGCGATAGCTGGCGGGGGGCTCGAGGTACCGGGTGGTGCCGGTGATCACCGCCAAGTCCTCGGTCTCGACCAGTGGCTGCCACTCGAAATCCCAGTTGTCGGGATCGTCGCCCACCCCCTGCCACCAGGCGATGATCTCGTCATGGCCATGTCTCTCGCCATCCGCCGTCTGCGGATCGTAGACGGCGGATGGCCTGAACAGGGCTGCGATGTCGTAGGCGTCATTGGTGGTCCACGCCTCGACGTAGGCATCCATCCAGTCGTCGAGACGCTCGCTCATATCAGCTCCAATCCAACGACCAGGGGCTCCTCGGAGACGATGGCGAAACCAAACCTCATGAACAGGTCGAGGGAACCGTGGAAGGCAGCTCTCTCGTCTCCCGGATCTCGCACCGGATAGCCCTCGAGACGGGCAAAACCCAGGTCGGCGAAGCCGGTGACGACACCGTCGAGAAGCCGGGTGGCGACACCGTGACCGCGATACGGCGGCGCGATGGCGAAACAGACCACCGATGCCACGTCATCGTCGGCTCCATCGGCCAGACCGGGTAGCTCTCTGCGGGCGGTGGCGTTGCACCAGCCCACCATCTTCCCGTGGACGTAGGCGAGCATCCCGGTGGTCCTGCCACTTCTGATCATCGCCAACTGGTCGCTCCGATTCTTCCGCCACGGCTCCTCGCCCCAGTTCTCGTTGCTCTCTCCGCCGCGCGGATAGAACATGCAGTAGCAGGCTCCCCATGCCGGGTTGTCCGGGAAAGCGTCGACGTCGAAGAAACGGGCGACATCGGCAGCGGACTGACGTGAGATGGGTCGAATCTCGATCTCGCCGATCGCCTCGAGCCTTCCGATAGGCCCGGTCGACCGATCCTGCGATTCCAGGTAGTTGCGAACGTTGGCCATGGTCAGGCCGAGCTCGGGATGGGCTTTGTCGAAGTGAGCCTTCACCGGAGTGATCAGCGACTCGGTGTCCTCCTCGGTCATCACCGTCTGGCAGTGGCAGGTCATCGATCTGGTCATGGCGTGCTCAGCACACCGGTGGTGACCAGCCGTCGGTACCACTCGAAGCTCCGCTTGGGGATCCTCTCGAGCGTGTTCTCGTCGATCCAGACGAGTCCGAAACGCTGGGCGAAGCCCTCGAGCCACTCGATGTTGTCCATCAGGCTCCACACGAAGTATCCGTCGACGGGCACCCCGTCGAGTCGGGCCGTGGCAAGGGCCCTGACGTGGGCGCTGAGGTAATCGATTCGTCTCCGGTCGTCGATCACGCCGTTCTCGTCCGGCCCGTCCGAGAAGCTGGCACCGTTCTCGGAGACGATGATCGAGGTCGGTGCGTATGTATCCGAGAGCTCGCCGAGGTAGCGAGAGAGGCCTTCGGCATCGATCCTCCATCCCATCTCGGTGTATCCGGGCTCCGGGTCGGGGCCTGGCTCGGTCTCCGGGGCGTCGATCTCCTCCCCTCCGACACCCACCTCGACCGTGGTGTAGTAGTTGAGACCGAGAAAGTCGATGGGAGTGGCGATCGTTCTCAGGTCGTCGGCGCCGATCAGATCGGGTTCGATCCGGCCACGATCGTGATAGATGCGCATCATGTCATCGGGGTAGCCCCGCCCGAACACCGGGTCGAAGAACCATCGGTTGCGGAAGCCGTCGAAGTGCCTGGCGGCCTGTCGGGCCTCCTCGGACTCGGAAGTGGCCCGGACCGGGCGGCAGTCGAGGGCGATCCCGATCCTGGCGGCGTCGAGCACGTTCCTGATCTCCAGGGCGGCCAGCCCGTGCGATACCAGAAGATGATGGGCAACCGTCAATGCGGTCCGCCAGTCCGATGCCCCCGGGGCGAAGAGCCCGTCGCGGTAACCGAGCATCGCCGTCACCCACGGCTCGTTCTGAGTGATCCATAGACCCGTCTCCTCGCCGAGGGCACCGGCCACGACTCGGGCGTAGCGGGCAAATGCCTCGACCGTGGCCCGGGACGCCCATCCCCCTTTGTCCTCGAGGGCCTGGGGCAGGTCCCAGTGATAGAGGGTGACCACCGGAGCGATGCCCCTGTCGCGAAGCCCGGCGACGAGACGGCGGTAGAAGTCGAGCCCGGCCTGGTTCACCCGCCCGTCGCCGTCGGGGATGACCCTCGGCCAGGCAACGGAGAATCGGTAGGCCCCCACCCCGAGCATCTGGAGGAGGTCGAGATCCTCCTCCCAACGATGGAAATGGTCGCAGGCGACGTCACCGGGAACTCGTAGCTTTCCGAGGTCGGAGAAGCGATCCCAGATCGAGTCGCCTTTCCCATCCTCGTGGCGGCCGCCCTCTATCTGGAATGCGGAACTGGAGACGCCCCAGAGGAACTCGGGCGGAAACGACACCACCGACATGTCGGAGGGGTTGCTCAACGCAGCCCCCAGCTCGTGTCAGACGCCGGCCGCAACCTTCTGCTCGGACCCCACCCTCGACCCGGTCTTTGGGTCGAAGAAGTGGAGCTTGGCGCAGTCCACGATCAGATCGATCTGATCGCCGCGCGACACCCGGGCATCGGGGCTGACCCGGGCGATCCAGTTGGTGGTGTCGCCAAGCGACGAAGCGTCCTGGCCGGTGTCGGCGAGCAGCTCCTCGATGTCGGGGGTCACCACCGGCGGCCGATTCACCGTGAAATGGACATAGGTCTCGGCGCCGAGCATCTCGGTGACCTCGACCTGCGCAGTGATGGTCCGGTCCGGGTCCGGGCCTTTGACCGACGCCGCCTCGAGCGAGTTGGGGCGAATGCCGACCACCAATTCCTCGTTCATCCGGTTCTCCAGCCCGGGGTGTGAGGCCAGAGCGCGCTCATCCACCTTGATCTCGCCGACCGGAGCCTTGAGCCAGACCTCCTGACCCCGATTCTCCAGTGTCCCATAGGCCAGGTTCATCGCCGGGCTGCCGATGAAGCCGGCGACGAACAGATTGTCCGGATTGTCGAAAAGCTCGGTGGGGGCACCAACCTGCTGCAGGTTCCAGGGCCGAGCCGCCGAGACCGGTCGCAGCACTGCCACCCGGTCACCGAGAGTCATGGCCTCGACCTGATCGTGGGTCACATACACCGTGGTCGTCTCGAGTCGGCCGTGAAGACGCTCCAACTCGGCTCTCATCTGCACCCTGAGCTTGGCGTCCAGGTTGGAGAGCGGCTCGTCCATCAGGAAGGCGGCGGGCTCGCGGACGATGGCGCGGCCCATCGCCACTCGCTGTCTCTGACCACCGGAGAGCGCCTTGGGCTTGCGCTCCAGGTACTCGCGGATCTCCAGGATGTCGGCCGCCTCATGGACCCGGCGCTGGATCTCGTCCTTGGCGAACTTGCGCAGCTTGAGACCGAAGGCCATGTTGTCGTACACCGACATGTGGGGGTATAGGGCGTAGTTCTGGAACACCATGGCGATATCGCGGTCCTTGGGAGCGACATCGTTGACCACCCTCTCGCCGATCGACATCGTGCCCTCGGTTATGTCCTCGAGGCCGGCGATCATGCGGAGAACGGTGGACTTGCCGCACCCGGAAGGGCCGACGAGGACGAGGAACTCGCCGTCATGGATCTCGAGGTCGAGGTTCCCCACAGCCCTGGTCCCGTCTTCGTAGATCTTGCCCAGACCTTCCATGGTGATGCGAGCCATCTCAACTTCTCCCTTGTGTCGTGTGGCCGATGTCCAGAACCTAGCGGAAAAGGCTCCGGGTTGGTATCGGAAGTCACCCTCCCCGGCGCGCCGAAAGGCGCGGTGAGGACGCTCTCCCGCCCCGGGAATGCGCGCGCACACCGAACAGTCCGATATGGTTGGCCGTTCGGGCGGTGTGGTTCGCCACACCGCTCCGTCAAACGGAGGAGACGATATGAAACGATTGAGCAGGCTGTTTGCCTTGCTTGCAGTGCTTGCGCTGGTGATCGCCGCATGTGGCGACGGCGACGGCGAAGGCACAGACACGACCGCCGAAGGCGGTGAAGACGGAGGTGACGCCAGTGACGCTTCCTTCGACCTGTGGGGAGCCCCCACCGGCGTAGAAGGTGAGGCCGTGGCCGGTTTCATCGAGGTCTACAACACCGAGGTCGGCTCCAGCATCAACTACAACCCGGTGGCCGAGTTCGAGGAGCAGCTCAGGATCCAGGTCGAGGGTGGGGCACCGCCCGAGGTGGCCTTCACCCCGCAGCCGTCTTCGATATGCGCCTATGCCGAAGATGGGAACCTGGTCTCGCTCGAGGACATGGGCTTCGACATCGCCGAGATGGAATCCAACCACTCCAAGTATTGGATGGATCTCGGTCTCTGCGACGACGGCAACCACTATGGGATCCCCTGGTTCCCCAACTTCAAGTCGGTGGTCTTCTATCACGAGCCCACCTTCGAGGAGGCCGGTTACGAGATCCCCGAGACCTATGAGGACATGGTGGCCCTCTCCGAGCAGATCGTTGCCGACGGGATGACCCCGTGGTGCTTCGGTTTCGAGAGCGGCACCGCCTCGGGATGGCCGGGCACCGACTGGATCGAGGACATCTACGTCCGTCAGAACGGATCCGAGATGTACGCCCAGTGGTACAACCACGAGATCCCGTTCAACGACCCGACCGTGGTCGCGGCGTTCGACACCCTCGGTGAGATCCTGTTCGGCGAGGGCTTCGTCCTCGGCGGGCCGGACGGTGCGGCCAGCCTCTTCTTCGAGGACTCGCCGGGACCGATGTTCGACGATCCGCCCGGATGTCTGATGCTGAAGCAGGGCTCGTTCGCCGCCAACTTCTTCAACCAGGCGGCCGGTTACGAAGAGGGTGAGGAGGAGGAGATCGGCGTGTTCGCCTTCCCGACCATCGACGGCAACACCGGGGCGATGGGCGGTGGCGACACCATCATCGTGTTTGACGGCGCCCCGGAGAACGTAGCGGCGATCAAGGATTGGATCACTCCGGATTGGCAGTGCACCCTGGCTTCGGCCTCGGGTGGCGGTATCGCTCCCTTTGGCGGCCACAATGTCGCCGGTGTGGAGCGGCTCCCCGGTCACAAGGACGTCGATCCGGCCTGCTATGAGACGGAGGCCTCCCAGACCTTCGCCGAGGCGATAACGACGGCTCTGGGCGAGAACACCTTCGTGTTCGACGCTTCGGACCTGATGCCCCCCGAAGTAGGTCAGCGGACCTTCTGGGACGGGGTCATGGATTGGACACGTGGCGCAGACACCCAGTCTGTCGTCGACACCATCGAGGCCAGCTGGCCCAGCTAGCGAGCCTGCACGACAGCTGAGAGGGGCGGTCGAGAGACCGCCCCTCTCGCGCCGTCACGAGAAGATCCGGTGAGGTAGGGTCGACCCCGGCACAAAGGGAGACAGTGAAGGAGGCCGCGTGTCAACACCTCCGGTGAGCGAGAAACAGGTCGAGGAAGTCCGCCCCCGGCCACCTTCCGAGCCCGGCACCCAAGACCATCGCCCTCAGGTGTGGCTGCTCAGAGTTCTCAGCGCGCTGGTCGTGCCCGCCGTCCTCATCGTCTTCTTCTTCACCTTCGATTTCCTCCAGCGCCGCGACCTCAACAAGCTGCTCCAGGTCTCGATCGCCCTGGTAGTCGGTGTCGGTGGCATTTGGCTTCTCTATTGGGGCATGGATCGCGCTATCAGCGCCTTGTCGGACCGAGCCGCCGCCGCAATCCGACCCTTCGCATTCGCTGGCCCGGCCATGGTCCTGCTCGCCTTCTACCTGGTGTATCCGGTGGTCAACACCTTCATCCTCAGCTTCCAGAACGACGACGGCGACGCCTTCGTCGGGTTGGCGAACTATCAGCGGATATTCACCGAGACCACCTACCTGGTGTCGATCCGCAACAGCGTGGCCTGGGTGGTGATCGTCCCCGCCTTCGCCACCGCCATCGGGCTCGCCTTCGCCACATTGGCCGACCGGCTGCCCCGGAGGTCGGAGGCGACCTCCAAGTCGCTGATCTTCCTGCCCATGGCCATCTCCTTCGTCGGCGCCTCGGTGGTGTGGACCTTCATCTACCGCTTCCGCCCTCTCGCCTTCGGGGAGCAGATCGGGATCATGAACGCCATCGTGGTTTCCCTCGGTGGCGAACCGGTCGACTGGCTGGCCACCCCGCTGTGGAACAACCTCTTCCTGATGGTGATCCTCATCTGGCTCCAAACCGGTTTCGCCATGGTCATCCTCTCCTCTGCGATCAAGAGCGTGCCCGACGACCAATTGGAGGCGTCCCGGATCGACGGGGCCAACGAATGGCAGGTCTTCTGGAAGATCACCATCCCCTCCATAGCCTCGACGCTCGTCGTGGTCTGGACCACCGTCCTCATCACGACCTGGAAGGTGTTCGACATCGTGTGGGTGATGACCGGCGGCAGGGAGGGCACTTCGGTGGTCGCCCAGCAGATGGTGACCGAGTTCTTCACCTTCGCCAATGACGGGATGGGATCGGCCCTGGCAGTCCTCTTGTTCGTGGCGGTGGTCCCCATCCTCATAGTCAATGTGCGACGGTTCCGCGAGCAGGAGGCAACCCGATGACCACGGTCACCGAGACCGCACCCGCCCCGACAGCTGCTGCCGCCCCGGGAAAGCGCACCCCATCGAAGCTCCCGGTTTATCTAGGTGTCGGGCTCATAGCCCTGATCTGGACCGTCCCCTCACTGGGCCTGTTCATCAACTCGTTCCGAACTCCGCAGGCGATTCGGGCCAGCGGCTGGTGGACCGTTCTCGACGAAGTATTCGACTCGGCGACCTGGACGGTGCAGAACTACACCCAGGTGCTCGAAGGCGGGTTCGGCAACGCCTTCATCAACAGCCTGGCGGTGACGGTGCCCTCGGTGGTCATACCGCTGACGGTCGCCGCTTTCGCCGCCTATTCCTTCGCTTGGATGGAGTTCCCCGGCCGGCAGGTGCTCTTCGCCACCGTGGTGGGTCTCTTTGTGGTGCCCCTGCAGATGGCGCTGATCCCGGTGCTGCGGGTCTACACCAACTTCGATCTCAACGCCACCTATCCCGGCATCTGGCTGGCTCATACCGGGTTCGGGCTCCCTTTGGCCGTGTACCTGCTTCGCAACTACATGGGCTCCCTCCCCTCGTCTCTGATCGAATCGGCCAAGATCGACGGCGCCGACCATTTCAAGATCTTCACCCGGCTGGTGATCCCCCTCTCCGTGCCGGTCCTGGCCTCTTTCGCCATCTATCAGTTCCTGTGGGTGTGGAACGACCTGCTGGTAGCCCTGGTATTTCTCGGCTACAACCCCGCGGTGAAAGTCCTCACCGTCGAGCTCTCCGACCTGGCCGGGCGAGGCGAGGGAGCGCTCAGCTTGCTCCCGGCGGCAGCCGGGGTGACCATGATCCTGCCTTTGGTGGTGTTCTTCTCGTTGCAGCGATTCTTCGTCCGCGGGCTCACCGCCGGTTCGGTCAAGGGATAAATCCCTCTGCGCGACACCGAAAGCAGGGGGCCGAGCCGCTGGCGGAGTTGGGTGGCTCTGACCCTGGGGACTGTCCTGCAGATGTTCAGCTACTTCCCCTACGCCGCCGCCTTCATCCAGCCCGAAGGTGAGCCGCCCGGGGTCGACCCGGGACTGCTCGCCATCGGCCTGGCGGTGGCCCCCTTCGTCTTCGTCGTGGTGGGACTGGTATCGGGGAACCGGTTCTGGCCCAAGAAGGTCCTCATCTCCCTCGGCCTCCTCCTCGGCGTCGGACTCTCCATCGGTCTCATCTCACCTGTGCTGGGAGCGGCGGCCGGGTTCGGGGTGGGCACTGCCGTGACGTTGAGGTTGCCCGAGATCCCCAACCAGCTGCGACGGCGCCTCCTCGCGGTGACCTTCGCAGTCGTCTATTCCGCCGTCTTCCTTCTCTTCATATCGATACCGGCCGGTGTTCTCACGGGCGCGGTCCTCCCCATCCTGATGGTCGGGTTCGCCGACGAATACGGCGCCTGGAAACACGAGCGCGCCGCCAGCGAGACCGCCGGCCCCGCCTAGACCTAGACGGGCGCTTCTGCGGGCTCGCCCAGGTCGAAACCGGGGGTGCCCGCCGCGATCCAATCGTCCAGCGCCTCCTGATTGGGGATGTCCTGTCCCCGATGCTGCGCGAGGAGGAACCGGTGGTGGAGAAAATCGCAGTAGGCCTGGACCGGGTCACCGCCCCTGACCTCCATGATCTGGGCTACG
>DATHUP010000033.1:0-23352 GCA_035462175.1 Acidimicrobiia bacterium
ACCATCCTGGAACGCGGCGACTTCATCCCCTCGCTCCCGGACCAGGGCCCAGCAGGGCCGCCCGCCGGCGGCGCGCCTGCCCCGATCGAGACCGATCCGGCCATCGTCACCGAGCTGATCGAACGCAGCCAGGCGTCCATCGCAACCTTGCAACGCGACATCCGGACGAAATCCGGGCCGGCGCGGTTCGACTTCCTCTTGGCGGCCTTCGAGGAACACAAGCGAGTCCTCGGCGATCCGCGGAGCATGCAGGTGATCATGGCGGGAATGGAGGCGACGTGGTGGCTCAACGAGCAGCTGGAGGAGTGGCTGGGCGAGAAGAACGCGGCCGACACCCTCACGTTGTCCGCCCCCAACAACGTCACGTCGGAGATGGGGCTGGCGCTCCTGGACGTCGCCGACGTCATCCGCCCGCACCCGCAGGTGGTGGCCTTCCTGCAGGACGTCGAGGACGAGGGCTTTCTGGACGACCTGGCCAAGCTCCCGGGCGGGCATGAAGCGCGAGACGCCATTCGGGCTTACCTCGAAAGGTACGGCATGCGCTGTGTCGGCGAGATCGACATCACGAGGCCACGCTGGAGCGAACGCCCCACCACGCTGGTGCCTGTCATCCTCGACAACATCAGGAACTTCGGGCCGGGCGCTCGCAAGCGGCGCTTCGAGCAAGGACGCCAGGAGGCGGAGAAGAAGGAACAAGACGTCCTGGAGCACTTGCGGGCCTTGCCGGACGGGGAGCGGAAAGCCGAAGAGACCAAGCGGATGATCGACCGGGTCCGGACCTTCATCGGGTACCGGGAGTATCCGAAGTACGCCATCGTCAGCCGCTACTACGTCTACAAGCGGGCCCTGCTGGAAGAAGCCGAGCGCCTGGTGCAGGCCCAGGTGCTTGGTGAGGAGGATGACATCTTCTACCTCACGTTCCAGGAGCTCCACGACGTCGTGCGCACGAACCAAGTGGATGACCAGCTCATCCGCCGGCGCAAGGACGCGTTCAAGTCGTATCAAGCTCTCTCGCCGCCCCGGGTCCTCACATCGGATGGCGAGGTCATCGCCGGGGCGTACCGACGCGACGACGTGCCGGCCGGCGCCCTGGTCGGCTTACCCGTTTCCGCCGGGACCGTCGAGGGCCGGGCCCGCGTCATCCTGGACATGGCGGACGCCGATCTCGAGGCGGACGACATCCTGGTCACCGCCTATACGGATCCCAGTTGGACGCCCCTGTTCGTCGGGATCAAGGGCCTCGTGACCGAGGTGGGGGGCCTGATGACCCATGGCGCGGTGATCGCACGGGAGTATGGCTTGCCGGCCGTCGTGGGGGTGGAGCATGCCACCCGTCTGATCCGGGATGGGCAACGGATCCGCATGCATGGAACGGACGGGTACGTCGAGATCCTGCCCTAGCCGGGCCCGCCCGACAGGTAGCCGAGCGTGTCTGGCGCCTGCGTCATTGACCTTCGGGCGGCTGGGGGCCCAGCGCCGCATCGATGCCCACCACGTTGCGTCTCGCCATCAGGTACTCGGGGGTCGTCTCGTATCCGGAGTGACCCGAGTCGGTTTCGACCAGGCGATTGTCGACTGTCGGTCGGTCGACGTAATGCCCACCGATCGGGTCGGTGTCCCGCCACAGGTTGATCCAGGTCTGGACCCGCCCGGCCACGCTGTCGACGAGATCGTCGATGCCCGCTGCCGGGAACATCCGGGGATAGAGGATCCCCAGCTGTGAGCCATAGGTGACAAAGCCCTCGACCACCCCATCGCCATCGGCACCGTGGATTGCGACCGCCGCGATCAGGGATCCCTGCGAGTGGGCAGCGAGAACCGTCTGGGGGTGCTGTTCGAGCATCTCACGGAGGTCGTTGACCACTTTGGGGCCATAGGCCGGCGGCCCGAGGGGATGGAACCATCTCGGCCAGAACGAGCCCAGGTCCCAGAGGATCCCCACCTTGCGTCTGCGATCCTCTCCTGACGTCCCTCCGCGCCATCCGCTCCAGATGCTCTTCAGCATGAAGGCGCCAGGGAAGAGGATGGCGATGGCCAGGGCGATGCTGACCAGATCGGTGATGCTGATGCTGACCCGGAGGAACTGGAACTC
Organism: Acidimicrobiia bacterium; assembly: GCA_035462175.1. GTDB lineage: Bacteria > Actinomycetota > Acidimicrobiia > Spongiisociales > ZC4RG35 > JARDZU01. The sequence goes on from DATHUP010000033.1 coordinate 2,093, forward strand.
GAGGAAGCCCGCAGAAAGGGCGACCGCCACCAGCCCGGCCGCGATCGGAACCAGCAGGATGGCCCAGATGGTCCAGGCGACGGCCAGCCGCCACACGATGAGAATGGTGACCAGGACGGCGAGGGCGACGGCGACGGTCTGGACCACGCCGCCGGCTTCCGGTGCCCCGAGGACGCTCGGCTCGAACCCGGAGAGGAAGGATCTGGCCATGCCGCCGAGACCTCCGGCCGGGAGCCCTTCCGCTTCACTGAGCTCGGTCCCTCGCCTCCATACCAGGGCGGCGACCGCCACGAACGCGGCGAATCCGAACCAGGCCGCGGCGTAGAAGATGAAGCGTGCCTCCAATTCTGCTCGGCGACCCAGAAAGAGAAGACGGCGAGACCGTTGCTCGGGGCTTCGATCGGGTAGCGGTTGGGTTGCCCCCTTGGCGGGTTCGGGCTGCCCCCATGCGCTCAGCCCTAGCCCGACCACGACGATCACCACGAGAAGGAGCAACATCGCCACCGACACCCAACCCGCACCGTTGTCGAGCAGAACCGGCGAGTCGAGGATGGACTCCACCACGACGCCGATCGCGATGCCGAGGATCGCACCGAACTGGGTGGCGATGACCAAAGCGCCGACCGTCAGCCCACCGGCGGTGATGGAGAGGAGGGCGAACACTCCGAGGACCGCTGCGGTGGCGAAGGTGAGCCGGTGGATCTGGTCGGGCTGCCACTGGCCGACGGACGTGGTCAGGACGGTGCCGATCGCAGCCACCAGGCCGATGATGGAAAGGAGGGGGGCCAGGGTGGAGGACCAGATGACGATCCGGTTGGCGGGCCAGAAGGCGATGGCGATGGTCGCCAAGAAGGTGAAGAGGAGCATTGCCAGCACTGCCGCCATCACCTGGCGCTGGGCGGTCCACACCGTGGCGGCCAAGGCGATGGCGAGTAGCCCGGCGGCAAGATGGAGTCGGCGAAGCCGGTTGAGGATCGACTGCTTCAGCCACAGACTCTCATCGGTGATGGGGGCACCGGCGGGATCTGCCCACGGATCCTCACTCTCCGCCGGCCCCGCCCCGACCGCTTCGGGGAGAAGCCCCCGAGGGAACGGGTCGAGCACAAGAGCCCGCCGCTCGGCAGGAGTCAGTTTCGTGGCGAAATGGGATCGGGTGGAGAAACGCTCTACCAGCAGGTAGACGAGCCGGGCCAACACCAAGAAGAGCAAGATGGCGACGATCCGCAAGGTGGTCGTCCCGACGGAGAAGCTCATGTCGCCTACCTCGAGGCGCGTGTGCTTCGTCAGGGCGGTGTAGGGGATGAGAACCGCAACGGTGACGGCCTGAACGGCGAGGAGGCAGGTCAGCCCGAGCCCGGCGGCCCGGATCATCGACCAGCCAAAGCGATTCTTGCGCTTCGCCATCCATCCGGCGGCGTTGGCCAGGACGAAGGGAGCCAGCAGGATCCACAGTGCGGTGATCGGGCTTCCCGAGGTCAGACCTCCCCAGTGGAACGCGTTGGTCTGGAATTGCGGGTCCTGGGCAGGGAACTCGTACACCTGGGTGTAGTCGTCGGCGAGGTCGTGGGTGATCGGATCGGTGTAGAGCATGTCCCGGGGCGCGGTCCCGGAGACGCCGTGCACCCTCAGTTCGGTGTGATTCGCGATGAAACCCCCTTCGTGAGGTCCAAGCTACGCGCCGCGAAGAGCTTCGTGTCATGGGGGGTTCCACCCATCTGACGCCTACTCTTGACCAGATGGAAGAAGAACGCATTGCCCTGTTCGTCGACTTCGAGAACCTGGCGATCGGGGTGCGCGAGGCGTTGGGTGGGATGGAGTTCGACTTCGAGCCCATCGGCAACGCCCTCGCCGAGCGAGGCCGTGTCGTCACTCGCAAGGCCTACGCCGACTGGGGCATGTTCTCCGACGCTCGCCAGAGACTGACCAGGGCGCATATCGAGCTGATTGAGATCCCACAGCGCATGGGAGCGAGCCGCAAGAACGCGGCCGACATCAAGATGGCGGTCGACGCGATCGAGGTCGCGTTCGAGCGTGACTACGTGACCACCTTCGTCATCTGCTCCGGGGACTCCGATTTCACTCCGCTCGTCCACAAGCTCCGCGAGTTGAACAAGAGGGTGATCGGGGTAGGGGTCAAGGCTTCGACCTCGGCCCTTCTCCCCCCGGCCTGTGACGAATTCCTCTTCTACGAGAACCTGGACGGGGTCGAGCCCCGCCGCGCCGCGGAACCGCCCGAGGAGGGGGAGGAGCAGGTCGACGATTCGACCACGCCGGAGCTGGCCTCTCTGATCACCACCACCCTGTCGGGTCTGCTCCGTAGCGGTGGTGGCGAGGTCCTCGCCTCCTCATTGAAGCGTGCACTGCTCAGGAAGGACTCGACCTTCAGCGAGGCCGACTACGGGTTCCGCGCCTTCGGCGAGTTGCTCAACCATCTCTCCGGCCAGGGAGTGATCGAGCTGACGGAGGGCCCGGGTCGGGGTGATCCCATAGTCCAGTTCTCATCGGCAGGCTCAGGTGAGAACGAGGCGTTCGCCATGTTGCGTGAGGTGGTCGAGGAAATGTCGGCCAAGGGGACTGCGGTGCTTCTGTCCGGATTGAAGAACCAGCTCCGCAAGAAGGACGAGGCGTTCTCCGAGAAGAAGTTCGGCTACGCCGGGTTCCTCCAGTTCTGCAAGGCAGCCGCGACCAAGGGCCTGATCGAGCTCACCTGGGACGAGGAGGCGGGCGACTACCTGGTCGCCGCTGCATGACCCCGACCGCCGATGTGATCGTTGTCGGCGCGGGGATCATCGGCTCCTCGATCGCCTACCAGTTGGCACGTCACGGGATCGAGGACGTGGTCGTCGTCGACAAGGGAGCCGGCCCCGCCGAAGGGTCGACCGGTGCCTCGTCTTCGATCTGTCGGTGTCGCTACACACACCCCGAGGTGGTCCGTCTCGCCTATCACGGTCAGGAGGCATACGGGAACTGGGCCGCGTTCACCGGTCTGGACGGCCCGCGTTCGGGTCTGCACCGGGTCGGGGTCCTCTGGTTGATGGGGGAGACACCGGAGAAGGTGGCGGCCGATGCCGACAAGCTCACCGGGGAAGGCGTCAAGGCCGAGAGCCTTGGGGCCGACCAGGTCACCGCTCTCTTCCCATCGCTGTCGACCTGTTCCGCACCCTTCGACATGACCGGGGGTATCGAGCATGTCTGTCGGCGGGGCGATGCCTTCCTCTACGAGAACGACGGCGGGTACGCCGAACCGGTCGGAGCCAATCAGGACCTGATCGAGGCCACCCGGAGGCTGGGGGGCATAGTCGAGTTCGATTCCCGGGTGGTCGCGGTCCTGAAGGAGGGCGATCGGGTGACCGGGGTGAGACTCGCCGATGGTACCGACATATCGGCCGGGTTGGTGGTGAACGCCTCCGGGCCGTGGTGCAACCAGCTCAACGCCATGGCCGGTGCCGAGCTCCGTTGGACCCTGACCCCGACCCGGATCCAGACGGTGTATCGCAGCTGGCCCTCCGATCTCGGCCCCATCCCGGTCGGGGCCGACGCATCGACCGGGATCTACTTCCGTCCCGAGAGCGGCGGTCAGCAGGTGCTCATCGGATCGGTCCTGGCAGAGGATGAGCAAGAGGCGGTCGAGGACCCCGACGACTTCAAACGTGTCCCCGATCCGGGCTTCACCGAGATGAAGCTGGCTGCCTTTCATCATCGGGTCCCCGCCCTGGAGGCACGGGGCACCGTCACCGGTGTTGCCGGCCTATACACCGTCAACCGGGAAGATGTTCACCCCGTGGTCGGCCCTACCGAGGTCGAAGGGTTCTGGGTGGCCAACGGGTTCTCCGGGCACGGCTTCAAGCTGGCCCCGGCCATCGGCTCGATGGTGGCCCAAGCGGTGGCCGGCACCACGATCGAGTTCGACACCGATGTCCCGATGGCCTACTTCTCGGTCGAGCGAGAGCCGATCGACCTCGCCGTGAAGCACGTCCTTGCCTGATGAGATACCTCAATTCTGCCGACACCAGGGAAGCCCTCCCGATGGGCGAGGCGATCAAGGCGATGCAACACGCCTTCTCCGGTGAGGCCGAAGCGCCGGTCCGCTCGCTGTTGGGCAAATCGTTGGTGATGCCGGGACGGCTCGACGACATCATCGCGGTGAAGGTGGTTTCGACCGTGCCGGGCAACCCGGCGGGTCTCGTCGTCGTCTTCGGCCCAGTAGGGGAGCCTCTCGGTCTGGTTCACGGTGCCACGCTGACTGCGATAAGGACTGGTGCCGTCTGCGGGCTGGCCACGGCGATGCTGGCTCCGCCCGAAGCGGAGACACTTGCCATGCTCGGTGCGGGAGCGATGTCCTACGACCAGATCGCCGCAGTGCGGGCAGTCAGGCCGATCAAGAGGGTCCTCGTCTGGTCGCGCAATCCCTCGAACGCCAGGTTCGTAGCCGACATGGTTGGAGGCGAGCCTGTCGCCGATGCCAACGAGGCTGTGGCCCAGGCAGATGTGATCTCGTGCGCCACGCCATCGACCGAACCTCTCTTCGCCGAGACGGCGGTGGGGGAGATGACACATGTCAATGCGGTCGGGGCGTTCACACCGGAGATGATCGAGCTGCCCCCCGAGTTGTTGGACAGGGCCTATGTGGTGGTCGACGATCTCGACGCGGCCGCGGCGGAAGCGGGAGACCTGATCCAGGCGGACCGTGTCCCCAACACCACGCTCCGGGAACTGCTCGCCGACACCAACGCCCAGATCGGGGAAGACGTCACCGTGTTCAAGAGTGTCGGTGTGGCCGCCCAAGACGTGGCCGCCGCCCATCGCGCCCTGGCCAACGCCGAGCGGAACGGGATCGGCACCCTTCTCGCCGGCTAGGGCGATCAGCCCTCGATGCTGCGGCTGAGGCGGTCGAGGCGACGATCCCAGGTGTCGCCGACGTCATCGGCCCATCTGGCAAGGTCGCCCAGCGGCCCCGGCTCGAAGCTGTAACGCACCTCGCGTCCCGACGGGTGCCGTTCGACCAACCCGGCGACGCTCAGCGCGGTGAGGTGCTTTGCCACCGCCTGTCGTGAGATCGGCATCGAGGAGGAGAGCTCGGTTGCCGTCGCCGGCCCGCTTCGAGCCAACCGGGTCAGGACCTCGAGCCTGGTCGGATCCGCCAATGCGGCGAAGACCTCGTGTGGGCGCATCAGGCTGCGGCGGAGAGAAACGCCTGCGGGTAGGGCGGGTCGACCCAGCGAGGCGGTAGGCCGGATGTCTTCCATGGGAGCAGGGTCTCTCTCACGGTCAGGTCGGTGCCCTCTTCGCTCGGCTCGATCTCGATCTCGACCTGGGTGGGAAGACCATCGTCTGTACGCCAGCTCCACTGGAGCCGCCGTCCCGGGATGATCTCCTCGACTGTGCCCCACACCACCGAGCCGTCCTCGGGAGTCATCGTGATCCGGCCACCGGGTCGGGCCTCGATCTCTACATCGCCTCCCATCCAGTCACCTACCAGATTCCCGTCGGTCAAGTGCTCCCAGACCGAGTCCGGATCGGCGGGCAGGGTGATGGCACGCTCCACGGCGACGTCGCCGGCAAGCTCTTCGTAGCGCTCTTCGTCCATACCTGCAACTTAGCAGTTGCGGATCGTCTAAGCTCACCCGCAACCGTCGAGTTGCGCAAAGGAGATGCGATGCTGATACCGACCGTGATCGAGCAGACCAGCCGGGGGGAGCGGGCCTACGACATCTACTCGAGGCTGCTCGGCCACCGGGTGGTGTTCCTGGGTCGGCCGGTCGACGCCGACACCGCCAACCTGATCGTCGCCCAGCTGATCCATCTGGAGAGCGAGGACCCGGAGAAGGACATCTCCCTCTACATCAACTCGCCGGGCGGCGAGATGTCCTCGATGATGGCCATCTACGACACCATGCAGCATGTCCGGCCCGAGGTGATGACCGCGTGCATCGGCATGGCCGCCTCAGCCGCCGCTCTCATCCTCGCTTCCGGGGCGCCGGGCAAGCGATTCGTATTGCCTCATGCCCGGGTTCTCATCCATCAGCCTCATCTCACCGGCGGTCTCGAAGGCCAGGCGTCCGACATCGAGATCCACGCCCGTGAGATCGTTCGGCAGAAGGAGGAGATGACCGCCATCCTCGCCCGTCACACCGGCCAGAGCCCGGAGACGATCGCCGCCGACACCGACCGAGACCGGTGGCTCACCGCCGAGCAGGCAGTCGAATACGGCCTCGTCGACAGCATCATGGCGCCGGCTCGAGTCCCAGCAGGCCTAGAAAGCGGTAGGTGATGACTCCCAGGCAATAGGCCAGACGCGTTCTGGCTCGTCGCTCGTAGCTCGCAGCTCGTTGCTCGCAGCTCGCAGCTCGTTGCTCGTTGCTCGTTGCTCGTTGCTCGTCGCTAAGACGCCTTGGCCCCTCTTATCTCCAGACCGTCGAGGAGACGCATCGATGCCTGGCTGATCTCCTGGACCGCCAGGTTGAACACGTCTTCGTTGTGGCTGGCTGGACGGCTGAACCCGGAGATCTTGCGCACGAACTGAAGCGCCGCCGCTTCGATCTCCTCGGTCGGAGCCGGTACCGCGCCCTCTCGCAGGACTTTGATGGATCTGCACATGCCGCGAACGCTAGACCCGCTGCAGCCGCTCCAGTTCCGTGGAGGCGAGAGACGTGGCCACGACCAGGCCCATGGGGATGACGGCCAGGGCGGTCTCACCGGACACGATGGCACCGAGGAAGACGAGGACACCGGCCGCGGCTCTCCCTGCGTGGACACGATCGCGGCGCAGGAATCTCTTGGTCCGGCTGTCAACGAAGCTGACCGGGTCCACCGGCTCACGGAGGACGGCGACCAGGGCGAGGAGACCCAAGGCGGCAATGAGAATGGGCCGAAACGTCGGCATAGTCCGCGGGAACGCGTCTGCGAGGCTGGTCACCACCGAGGACCCGACCGCAGCGGCCAGCGCGGCGAGTAGGGCGACCCGGCTCGCCGCTTCGGCCATTCGCTCGTCGACGTAGATGGCCACGGCGAGGCCAAAACCCATGACCCAGCCCAGCGGCGTCAGTGAGACCAGGGTGGCAGCGAGTGCAACGACGAGGAGGTCCCCTGGGAGCGGTCGACGGCCGGTGGTCTCCACCAGGATTCTCGCCACCAAGAGCAAGGCGACATAGGGGAGGATCGCCGTCTCCATCCCGAGCAGAGCCCAGGCGCCACCGAACACGGCCACCACGATGGCGGGGACCTGCCGGTCGGGATCGAGCTCGCGGCACAGTGCCCAGGCCAGGAACGTGGTGCCACTCGCCTCGACGACTAGCAGTAGATCTCGGTCGTGGAACACCGTGAGGTAGACAGCGACGGCCCCTGCCACCGCGCACAAGGCGAGGATCGACCGGTTCCACGGGTTGGCCATGTCGAGGGGCCGCATGAGATGAGAGCGGATCTTCACCCGCCCATTCTGTGACCTGAGTCGGGAAAACGCCGGGAAGGGGGATACCCTGCCCTTCCGTGACCAAGCCCATGGAGAGCATCCGCCGCCTCCCCGCAGTGGGTGTCCTCGCCGAACGGCAGATGGGCGGGTTCCTGGCCATATCCGCGCTGGTAGGGGTCGGGGTCGGTTTGGGAGCGGCCGCGCTGATCTCCCTGGTGACCTGGTTGGAGGACTTCTTTCTCCCCTTGGCCATTGACGAGGGACAACCCTGGATCTTCCTCACCGTGCCCACCGGGCTTCTCCTGGCCTGGGTCATCGCCAGACGTCTCGCCCCGGAAGTGGCCGGCGACGGTGTTCCCGAGTCCATCGCCGCCCTCGAGGTCCACGGCGGCCGGATGCGATGGCGCACCATCCCGCTCAAGATCCTCGCCACCGCGGCAACAGTCGGAGCGGGTGGCTCGGCCGGGCGTGAGGGCCCCATCGTCCAGGTGGGCGCCGGGGTGGGCTCGGTGATTTCACGCCGCTTCAAGCTGGGAGAAGATCAGGTCCGCTCCCTCGTCGCCGCCGGCGCGGGTGCGGGCATCGGAGCCACCTTCAACGCACCGATTGCGGGGATGCTGTTCGCCCTCGAGGTGATTCTGGGCTCGTTTGCGACGAGACACATGTCAGCCATCGTCATCTCCTCGATCACCGCTGCGGTGACCACCCGATCGATCATCGGCAGACAACTGGCGATCAGTGCGGGCACGTATGAGCTGGGCCACCCCGGCGAGCTGATCCTCTACGCGATGCTGGCATTGGCCGTGGTCGCGGTTGGGGTGTTCTTCCTCAAGCTGCTCGACGGTCTGATCTCACGCGGCGCGGACCAGCGCCGCAACTTCGGGTTCCTCCGGCCGCTCGTCACCGGGTTGGTTGTGGCGGGGCTGATCTGGTTCGAGCCCCGGCTGTTCGGCACCGGACAGGAGACCACCAACGGGCTGCTTCTCGGGGAGAGGGTCTCGTCCGTAACCGGCGAGGCGACCGAGCTCTGGTGGATCCTTATCCTGCTCGCGCTGGGGAAGGTGGTGGCGACCAGCCTCACCATCACCTCCGGTGCCTCCGGTGGCGCCTTCATGCCTTCGCTCTTCATCGGGGCGGCGGTAGGGACCGGTTTTGCCCGACTGGCCGAGGAGTTCTGGCCGGCCGAGATCGAGCCGGGCGCCTTCGCCGTCGTCGGCATGGCCGGGATGTTCGCCGTGGTGGCCCGTGCCCCGCTGACCTCGATCCTCATCGTCTTCGAGGTGACCGGGGCGCGCGACTACGGGCTGATCCTGCCGCTGATGCTGACCGCGACGGTGGGGACCTTCCTCGCCGAGCGCTTCCACCCCGACTCGGTGTACTCGATGGCCCTCAGACACCAGGGGATCAAGGTGCGCCAGACCGGTGAGGTCGACCTGCTCGACACAGTCGACGTCGGCTCGGTGATGGTCGCCTCGCCGCAGGTGTGCTCCACAGTCGACACCCTCGTAGACGTTGAGGACCGGCTTCATCGAGCCAGGTCGCACGGTCTCCCCGTGGTGGACGGCGCCCGTCTGGTCGGGATCATCACCATGTCCGACGTGGCCAGGGCCGGCCCCAATCAGCTCACCGTCGCCGACGCCATGACCCAGAGACCGGCCACCGTGGTCCCGAGCACCCCGGTCTCCACCGCCTTGGAGCGGATGGCCGTGCTCGGCGTGGGGCGTCTCCCGGTGGTCTCCGAGGAAGATCCGGGGCTCTTGGTCGGGATGTTCCGGCGCGAAGACGCAGTGCGCGCCTATCACGAGGCGCTGACCGCCAACACCGACATGGTGCTGCACCGGGCCCGTCTCGCCCAACGCACCGACCCCGGGGCGGGCTACTACGAGTTTCGCATACCTCCCGGGTCGATGGCAGACGGGCGCGCCATAAGGGAGGTTGCTTGGCCCGAAGGCTCCACCCTGGTTTCGATCCGAAGGGAGCGGGAGGTCGAGGTGCCCAGCGGCGACACCGTCCTCCGCGCCGGCGACGTGGTCACCGCTTTCGGCACCTCTGCGTCGAAGGGCCGGATGATCGAGCGTCTCAACGCTGGCGCCGACGAGCCGACCGCGGAGATCTCGTTGCAGGAGATCGAAGAGGAGGCTGCCTCTACCGAGACCGAGCCGAGCCCGTAGAATCAGGCCCACACGAGAGAGAGGCAAACCGATGGAGGGCGTAGAGATTGGCATTGGCCTGGTGGTCGTCGCTCTGATCATCCTGGCCGTGATCGCCACCAGTCTGCGCCGTCAGCGCAAGCGGGCTGCCAGCGTCGACCTCGAGGACAAGTCGTGGCTCAGGGCATCCGCCGTCGAAGCCGAGGCTGCCGTCCGCACCGCACCCGTCCGCGACTTTCATGTCCACGGCAACGAGGCGCGGGTGTCCTTCGACGTCCCCCTGCCCGACGTCGATGACCCCGTGCTCAACGATCTGCTGGTGGACGAGGCCGTCGAGGTGGTGCGGGAGAAGCGGCATGCCTTGCCGATCGCCGACGTAACCGAGATCGTGGTGTTTGGTGGGAGGGACGAGGTGCGCGAAGTGGGACGCACCAAGCTCCCGTCACCGGGTGAGCTGCCGCCGCCGATCGAAAGCGACGTCTTCAACCTGACCCACATCGCCAAAGACCCGTTCGCATCCCAGTTCGAGGTCGACCACTCGGTCAGCTACGGCACCACGGTCCAGGTCCCGGCCGACGAGCTGGGCCCGCTCCGGGACGAGCTGAAGGTCCCTCTCGGGCTGGATCGTGGATTGAGGGCGCGCGGGGTCGATCCCGACGTGTTGAGCGGTCCCGAGTTCATCCTGGCTCTGCTCGAGCTCTTCGGATACCACGTGGTGTCCCAGGGCGAGCCTGACGTCTACATGGCGACCAAAGGCGGCCTGCGGACCTTCATCCGGACCGACATCTACGGAGCGGGCCAGCACCCAGAGTTGAGCGAGGCGGTGGTGCGCAAGTTCGTTGCCGAGTTCTCCACTTCCGGGGCGGACCGGGGCATGCTGATCAGCGACAAGTACGGTCCGTTCATGACCTTCGACATCGAGACGAAGGATCGGCGCATCCGTTTCGTCACCCGGGAGAGAGCCCAGGCGTTCATCGATTCCATGGCCCTCGGATAGGGCACTCTCCGGCTCGGATCGGGTCCGGGGTAAGATGACTCGAGAAGGAGGGCCATTTTGCTTCGTGGTGTTGGAACACAAGAACTTCTGATCGTCCTGCTCATAGTTCTCCTCATCTTCGGGGCGAGGAAGCTGCCTGACCTGGCCCGTTCCCTGGGAGCCTCTGCCAAAGAGTTCCGCAAGGGGATCGCCGAGGGCTCCGAGGACGATGTCGACTCCCCGACCGCAGAGGCCAAAGCTGCGGAGACACCGGCTCCGGACACCCAGGTCCCGGACACGAAAAACCCCGACTAGACGCCGGAACCGAACTGGTTGTCGTGGCGTTGTTGAGGTAAGGCCTCCGTGACGGAGTCCGTCCCACTCACCTGGGAAGAGGTTGCGCGTGTCTACGGACGGAAGATCTACAACTTCGCCTACCGACTCACCGGTAACTCCGACGACGCGGCCGATCTCGTCCAGGAGGTCCTCCTCCGGGTGCGTCGTGGTCTCGCCTCTTACCAGCCGGGCAGCTTCGAAGGCTGGTTGTGGCGGATCACCAGGAATGCGTTCCTCGACGACGTCCGACGACGGAACCGACGTCCTACAACAGCACTTCCCGACGAAGTCGACCGCTGGGACCTCGCCAGCGCCCCGGCAGCCGATATCGAGTACTCGCGCATCTCGATCGGCGACGACGTGCAAAAGGCCCTTCTCGAGCTCCCCTACGAGTTCCGGGAGGCGGTCGTCCTATGCGACATCGTCGGGCTCTCATATGAGGAGATCGCTCGCGCCGTGGCAGTGCCGGTGGGAACGGTTCGAAGCCGGATCCATCGTGGTCGCAGACTTCTGCGGGAGTCGTTGACATGACCCACCTTGGCGAGATGATCAGTGCCTACCTCGACGGCGAGCTCTCCCGACCTGAGATCGAGCAGCTGCTGATTCACCTCGACGGGTGCGGTCGGTGCGCAGCGGACATGCAGGAGGCGCAGATCGTGCGCTCGGCGGTGCGCTCGTTGCCTCTGCTCGAGCTCCCGGCCGGGCTCGTCCCGGAGGCCGAGGCAGACGTGGTGCCTCTGCACCGAAACCGGGGCTTTCTGGTGGGGGCCGCTGCCGCTGTGGTCGCCCTCGTCATAGCCATCGCCGCCATCGTCACCCCTTCGGCGGCCACCGTCTCGCTCGAAGAGCTGAACAGCCGCTATGGAGCGCGCGCCTCGCTCGATCCCGCCTTCGGACCGGCCAAGGTTGTCGTCCCCGATCTCACCCAGCTCCTGGAATGAGACGACTCGTCGCTTTCGCCACCGCCCTGGTGCTGCTCCCGGCTTCGAGCGTTGTTGCCGCCGAGCTCGACGAGCTCCTCGAAGAAAGCCGCGAGGCCTCGTACAGCGCCGAGCAGGTGATCACGTGCTCGACGCCTGACGGGGTTCATGACGCAGTCATCGAACTCAGTCAATCGAGTGGCGAGCTCCACGTCGGAGCACCAGTCGCACCGGGAGTCGAACTGGCGGCAGGGTCAGGGGGCTGGACCCTGGTCAGGGAGGGCGCGGTGGTGAGCAGCGCCAACGTCGAGGGAACCGGCGACGTGCTCGAGCCGCGCTACATCGTCGACGACGGGGCGGACACCGAGTACCTGGGCCGCGATGCGATGAGATACGAGATGGCCGGCGAGGGAGTGGTGCGAGCCGAGCTCGTGTTCGACGCGGAGATAGGGGCCCTGCTCCGGGTGGTGACGTTCAATGCGGACGGCAGTGTCTACTGCGAGCGCCGTTTCATCACCTTCGATCCCCAAGCCCCACCCCCCGGTGACGAGGACACCACCGAGGACATCCGATCCGCCGAGGGAGGAGTCGATACGGACCTGCCCGACACACTCGCCGGATTCGAGCGCCTCGATGTCTACGAAGACGAAGCGGGCTTCGTCTTCGCCTACTACTCGGATGGGTTCTTCTCCTTCGCCGTGTTCCAAATCCCTTCGCTCCTGAGCATCGACACCGGCTCGTTGGTGACTCTCGCCGACCGGGTCTACACACGGTCGTTCAGCCCGGGTCAGGTGACGTTCGCCTGGGAGACGAGGGGCGGAGGGATGGCCATGGTGGGCGACCTGCCCCCGGACATGCACGAAGCGGTGTTGGCCGGGCTGCCCGCCCCCCAAGACCCCGGTCTCTTCCGGCGGCTGTGGAGGAGCCTGTTCGGCTGAGCCCGGAGGGCGCTCAGTTCCAGCCGTCTAGCAGCACCCGAGCCGCCCAGGCGGTGGGGTCGCGAAGCTCCGCAGCCGAGGGCATGCGGGACGGATCGGCCCAGAGAGTCTCGAGGGCATCTTCGCCGTAGCGACGTTCCACCTCCTGGTTGAAAACGTCACCGAGCCGGGTCGCTTCGGGCGGCACCGGCCCCAGCCCTATACCCGGCGCCGACTCGGCCTCCTCCCTCGTGTGGTCCCTTCGTGCCGAGATCGTGTCGAAGGTCGGTGCCAGTTCGGCGATGGCCCGCCGGGCCAGGAGCCGGCCGCACCCTGTTATCGCCCCCAGAAATGCCTCGAGCTCGAGACGCGGCCCTTCGGCTTCCTCGCCTCCGACCAGACCTTCGATCCCGCCCGCCTCCGCGATCGCCTGCTCGATCGCGACAGGGTCGGAGCCCCCGGCCATGAGCCCGCTGAGCATGGTGGGGTCGATCCTGACAGTATCCGCGTAGGCACTGGCGAGGTGATCGAGGTGATCGTGGATCCAGGGGAGTTGGGAGACCGCCCGGAACGCCACCTCGTTGGCCACGATCCAGAGCCTGACCTCCCGCTCGTCCAACCCGTCGGCGCCGGTCATCGACCCGATGTTGGGGACGACGATGCTCAGGGCGCCGGGATGCTCCTGGGGCAGCCCGGCGTCGAAGGAGGCCACCACCCACGTCGACAGTGAGCCGACCAGCGACCCGACCTGTAGCCCGATCAGTGCGGGGGCGAGTTGGGCCATGAGCGGTGCAGCCGGCCCCTCGCTGGCCAACGACGAGGCGAACGGTTCCACCAGTGATCCGAACGACTCGAGATTTCGCTCTGCCCAACCCCGTGCGTCGAGCGGGAGGACATCGGTCGAGGGAACAAGCCGGAAGGGGGCGATCCGCTCGACCCGGTACTCGGCGAGTCGAGCCAGCTCGCGGAACTCCTCCGCCGCCCATGGCTCGACTGGAACCGGATCACCGGCGAGATGGCGGGCCACCTCGGCCGCCAGCTTCCAATTGATCGGACCGGGCTGGTCGAACAGCTCGAAGAGCTTCGAGAAGAGGTCGTCGGTCATGTGGCCGACCTTTGGTCGGCCGTACCTGGTACTTGGTACCTGGTGCTTGGTACTTGCACGGCAGGAGTCATTGGGTTCCCAGGGTGATGGTCAGGTCGACCGCCGATTCGGACCGGGTGACTGCCAGGGTGACATTCTCACCGGCGCGCCTGGTGCGCAAGTGGGTGAGCAGGGTGTCCATGGTGACGATGGGCGCCCCGTCGAGGGCGGTTATCACGTCGTTGACTTGTCCCCCTGCATCCTCATATGCGGATGGAGAGGAGACATCCGTGACCATGACACCGACCGGGTACTCGGCCCCGTCCTGTTCGGCGAAGGCGGTTCGACCATTTATCCCGAGCAGGGCGTGGTTGACCAGTCCTGACTCGATCAGGTCGTTGGCCACTCCGATCGCCATGTCGATCGGGATGGCGAAGCCCAGACCTTCGGCCCCCACGTCGGAGACGGCGATGGCGGTGGTGATCCCCACCAGTCGGGCATCGTTGTCGAGCAGGGCTCCACCCGAACTGCCTCGAGTGATCGGGGCGTCGGTCTGGATCAGGCCGTAGAGCGTGGTGCCCAGCTGGACTTCCAACGTTCGGTTGAGGGCGCTGACGATCCCGTAGGTGACCGAAGGGCCCCCCTCGAGAGCGAGGGGGTTGCCCACCGCCACGGCCCGCTCCCCGATGGTCAACCCGGCAGAAGAGCCGATCTCGATGGGGGTGAGATCTTGGCGTGCAACCCTCAGCACCGCGAGGTCGGTGAGCGGGTCCGACCCGATCACCTCGGCCGCCCATCTTCCGCCATCGGCGAACACCACCATCATGTCCTCGGCCCCCGTGACCACGTGGTGATTGGTGATGATGTAGCCGTCGGGGCTGTACACGACGCCACTGCCGCCGCCCAGGCCGAATGCACTGGGGACTTCGACGGCAACGATGGAGGGAATGGCGCGCTGGGCCACTTCGCTGGCATTGCCGCTCTCCAGCACGACTGGTGGGGAGCTCGTGGGCGGAGGCAAGGTGAGGACGGGAGGCGGAGGGTTGGTGGGAGGTGTCGGCTCCTCGAAGACGCCGGTGAAGCCGAGGACGGCGAGGGTCACGCCGGTGCCGAGTAGAACACCCCCGAATAGCCCGAGGACGATGGTCCACACGTCGAAGCGCTTCTTCTCCGCCGAAGGCGAGGGCGGGAGGTCCTCGTACCAGATCCCCTGCTCTTCGGGCTCGTCCCAGAGATGCGGCCCGTAGGGGCCGTCGTCTGTCATAGGCTTGAGATTCTATGGACGCTTCCCGCCAAGTGATCAGAGTGTCAGTGGGTGATGCCGCCATTGACCCGTCTGCTGTTGTCGACGAGGTGGTCAGGCGCGACTCGGGCGCAACGGTCTTGTTTCTGGGAACCGTCCGCGATCATTCCAAGACCGCCGAACAGGTGACCCACCTCGAGTACGAGGTGTACCCCGAGGAGGTCGTGCCCAAGATCCGCGAGATCGTCGACGAAGCCACCGGGCGCTGGCCGATCCTGAACGTGGTGGTCGAGCACCGCTCGGGACCCGTGGTGCTAGGGGAGGCCTCGGTTGCCGTAGCCGTGTCCGCCTCCCACCGCGCCGATGCTTTTGCCGCCGCCCAGTTCATCATCGACGAGCTCAAGTCCCGGGCCCCGATATGGAAGAAAGAGCACTGGCCGGGAGGGTCCGAGTGGAGCCCTGGGTCCTAGGACCACTCCCGGTGCTCGCTTCCCGGTCCCGACAATTTGATCGAACCGGCAAAGTTCGTCGGCAGAGGATATTGTCCTGTCGTCTTTGAGGAGGAGACCGAATGACGACCGTTCTCGAGCGAGCCGGCGCCCCATCGGCTGACGTCGGCTTCAAGACCCCGCCTGCCTATGTTCGGGATTGGGCACAGCGTGAGCCCGACCGGGTGGCGATGCGGGAGAAGGATTTCGGGATCTGGCAGGAGATCACCTGGTCCCAGTTCTGGGAGCTGGTCCTCGACGCCGCCCACGGTCTGCTCGCTCTCGGGGTATACGAGGGGGACCGGGTCTCCATCCAATCCGAGGATCGGCCTGAGTGGGTGATCCTGGACATGGCCACCGTGGCGGTCCGGGCGATCACCGTCGGCCTCTACTCGACCAATCCCGCCGCCGAGGTCCAGTACCTCCTCTCCGACTCCGGCTCGGTGGTCCACCTTGCCGAGGACCAGGAGCAAGCGGAGAAGGTGATGGAGGTGATCGAGTCGCTCCCCGATCTGCGCAAGATCATCCACGTCGAGCCACGCGGCTTTCGGAAGTGGCGGGACGACGAGCGGTTCGTCTCCTGGGACGACTTCCTCGAGCTGGGGCGTCGCCATCGAGCCGACCACCCGGGCATGGTGGAGGGGATCATGGCCCAGGCGACCGGTGACGACGTCATCACCCTGGTCTACACCTCGGGGACCACCGGCCCCCCCAAGGGGGCGATGCTCACCAACGCCAACTTCGCCTTCAATGCCGAGGTGCTGATCGGGTCGCCGGGCCGGACCCCGGACAACACGTCGATCGGCCCCGACGACCTGATCCTGACCTACCTGCCCCTGTGCCACGTGGCCGAGCGGATCTTCTCCACCTGGTCCTCGGTCTCTCACGGGCCGTCGCTCAACTTCGCGGAGTCGATCGAGACCGTGCAGCAGAACCTCCGGGAGATCCAGCCGACGGTGTTCTTCGCCGTTCCCCGGATCTGGGAGCGAATCCACGCCTCCATCGCCATCAAGGGCCGCGACGCAACTTGGTTCAAGCGAATCTGGTTCGGGCTCGGGATGAAGCTCGCGGCGAGGATCGGCAACCTGCGGGTGGCCAACGACGGGGACCACACTCTGTGGAGCCGGTTCCTCTACATCGTCGCCTATCCGGTGGTGTTCCGGGCACTCAGGGAGCGGATCGGGCTGCGTCGGGTTCGTTACGCCGCCAGCGGCGCCGCACCGATCTCGCCCGAGGTCATCCGGGACTTCCTGGGCCTGGGCGTGCCGCTCTTCGAGCTCTACGGCATGACCGAGAACTCGGCGGTCGCCACGTGCAACTTCCCCGGAGCCAACAAGGTGGGGACCGTCGGCATCCCCTACCCGGGGACCGAGCTCCGCATCGACGAGGACACCGGCGAGATCCAGACCCGGAACCCTGGCACGTTCAAGGGCTACTGGAACAAGCCGGAGAAAACCGCCGAGGCATTCACCGAGGACGGCTGGCTGAAGACCGGTGACGTCGGTGAGTGGGTCGACGGGACCCACGTCAAGGTGGTGGACCGGATCAAGGACATCATCATCACCTCCGGCGGGAAGAACGTGTCCCCGTCCGAGATCGAGAACCACCTGAAGAGCTCGCCCTTCATCAAGGAGGCGATGGTCATCGGGGATCGCCGCAAGTATCTGACCGCCCTGATCCTCATCGAGGCGGACGTGGTCGGCGACTGGGCCACCCGCCGCCAGATCCCTTACACCACCTACCGGGACCTGACCGAGAAACCTGAGGTCATCGAGTTGATCCAGGGAGTGGTCTCCGAGGTCAACGCGGCCCACTCCCACCTCGAGTCGATTCAGAAGTTCAGGCTCATCCCCAAAGAGCTCGACCACGAGGACGGCGAGTTGACCGCCACCCAGAAGTTGAAGCGCAATGCGATGAGCAGCATGTTCGGTGAGTTGATCGAAGACATGTATCGATCGTGACAGGCCACTTCGTCGTGCTGGCCCAGGGGGCGGCGGTCTCCAACGAGTTTGCCCAGACACTCGTCGACGGGATCAGCTTTGGGGCCATCTACGCGCTGCTCGCCATGGGCTTCGTCATCATCTTCAAGTCCACTTCGGTGATCAATTTCGCCCATGGGGGGTTGACCGGCCTCGGCGCCTTTCTCGTGGCCGCGTTCGTGACCGTGCTCGACTTCCCCGGCCGATACCTGACCGTTCTGCCCGAGTGGGGACAGTGGACGCTGAACGTCCTCACGGCTCTTCTCGTCGCCGCCCTGATCGGTGTCATTCTCGAGCGGGTCTTTCTCAGGCCGATGGTCGGCGAGGCCCTGTTCGCAGTCGCCATCGTCACGCTCGGGCTCGACATCGTCGTCCGCACCATCACGAACGACTGGATCGGGACCAACCCCCGGCCCCTCGGCGCCCCGTGGGGGCTCAACGTCGTAGACCTGGGTTGGGTCAGGATCGCCTGGTCGGAGATCGTCCAGATCCTCGTGACCGTGGTCCTGCTCGCCGCGATCGCCCTCTTCCTTCGCAGTCGAACCGGAGTGGCGATGCGGGCAACTGCGTTCGACCAGGAGACGGCGAGGGCGCAGGGGATAAATGTCGGGCGGATCTTCTCCGTGGCCTGGGCAATAGGCGCCTTCTTGGCCGGCGTGGCCGGGATCTTCTTCTCGGTCTTTCCCCGACGGGCGACCGGTGTAGACCAGGCAACGGCATTCATCGCCTTTCGCGCCTTTCCCGCGGTGATCATCGGAGGACTCGACTCGATCCCGGGAGCCGTGGTCGGGGGGTTTGCCGTTGGGATCGCCGAGGCGGCGGCCAACACCTATCTCGGGCTGGAGTTCCTCGGTTCAGGTTTCCCGGGGATCGTCGGCTATCTGTTGATGCTGCTCGTCCTGCTCATCCGCCCCTACGGCCTGTTCGGAACTCCGGAGATAAGACGAGTATGAGTCTTTCGCTGTTCTCAGGCGACGGGCAACGAGCAACGAGCACGCGCTCTGGCTCGTCGCTCGTAGCCCGTTGCTCGTTGCAGGGGAGAGCCTCATGAGAGGCCGTCCCCTCCTCCACACCTCCTACGAGTCCGATCAGGCGCTGCTCAACACCACCGCCAAGCGGGTCATGCTCGGCATCTTCCTCCTGATCCTCGTCTCCATCCCGTTCCAGATCGTCCCCGGGCTCCAGTTCCTCGGCGAGGAGGACTGGCTGCGGCTTCTCTCCACGACCGCAATCTTCGCCATCGGCGCCCTCGGTCTGAACATCCTCACCGGTCTCGCCGGTCAGGTGTCCCTCGGGCACTCCTTCTTCATGGGGATAGGGGCGTATACCGCGGTGTGGCTGGGAGGGCCGGTAGGGGGGCCATTCATCGGGTTGGGTCTTCCCATCTGGATCTGGCTCCCTGCAGCCGGGATCGTGGCCGCCCTGATCGGGATCGCGGTGGGCCCGACCGCGGTCAGAGTGCGGGGTCTCTATTTGGCAATCGTCACCTTGGGCCTCGTCTTCATCGGGGAGTATCTGTTCCGCAATTGGAACTCACTCACCGGGGGGGCCCAGGTGGGCCGGGACTTCCCTCGCCTCCAGATCCGGTTGTGGAACGAAGAGGCGCCGCTCGTCGACTTCACCACGGGCGGTTCGTGGTTCGGGCTCGACGTCTCGGGAACGACAAAGTCATTCTTCTTCCTGGCGCTGTTGGCGGTCGTGTTCACCTTGCTCGCCAAGAACCTGCAGCGAACCAGGGTGGGCCGAGCGTTCATGTCGATCCGCGACCGGGACATCGCCGCCGAGATCATGGGCGTCAACGAATTCGCCTACAAGCTGCTCGCCTTCGGGATCTCCTCGTTCTATGCCGGGATCGCCGGCGCCTTGCTCGCCTCGTTCGTGTCAAGAGTCATCCCGGAGCGCTGGGACCTCTTCCTGTCGGTCCAGTTCATTGCCATCATCCTGATTGGCGGCGCCGGCACGGTGACCGGCACCCTGCTCGGCTCCGCCTTCGTCGTGCTGCTGCCCCGGGTAGTGCAGAACTTCACCCTCTGGCTCCAGGGGGTCGCGGCGCAAGGTGAGGGAATACTCTCTTCCATCGCCAACGTCTTCGTCGCTACGTCTCCCAATGACTTCGGCTTGATCAACACCTTCGCCGGGGTTGGGCCCGGATTGTCGGTGGCCCAGCTCAACCTTGTCCTCTACGGTCTGTTGATAATCGGTTTCTTGATCTTCGAGCCACTCGGTTTGTACGGCATCTGGCTTCGCGTCCGCAACTACTGGAAGGGTTGGCCGTTCACATATTGAGCGGCCTCGGGGGAGTGCCTTCGGGCGCTCTCATAACAAGAGGAGGAAGGAAGAGAATGAGGAAAAAGTCCAAGTGGCTGGCCCTCCTGCTGGTGCTCGGTCTCGTCCTCGCCGCCTGCGGTGACGGTGAAGGTGGCGACACCACCACCACCGCCGCCGGCGCCGACGAGGAGCCGACGACGACCGCCGGCGAGGAAGAGATGACCACGACAACGGCCGGTGAGGAGGAGATGGCGGAGATCGCCACCGATGTCGGTGTCGACCTCGAGGCGCAGACCATCACCGTCGGGCTGTTGTCCGACCTGAGCGGGCCTTTCGCGCCCTTGGTGCAGGTCATCAACTCCGGTCACGAGATCTACTGGGGCAATGTCAATGCCAACGGCGGGATCAACGGTCTTCAAGTGAATCTCGAAGTGCGTGACACCGGTTACGTCGTCGACACTCACGTTCAGCTCTACGAAGAGCTGAAGAGCCAGGTGGTGGCCTTCGGTCACTCCACCGGATCTCCGCACACGGTGGCGATCAACCCACAGTTGCAGGCCGACGGGATCCTTGCCATCCCACTCACCTGGTATTCGGGGTGGTCCGATCCCGCGATCAACTCGAACCTGGTCCCTCACGGTGTGCCCTATTGCATCGAGGCAATGAACACGATCGAGTATCTGACGCTGGAAGCGCCTGATGCAGCCACGATTGCCATCGCCTCGAGCCCTGGTGACTACGGCGAGGACTCCAACGCCGGCGCCAGGCTGGCCGCCGAGGCACTCGGTCTCGAGATCGTGTACGACGGGACCGGTCTGGTCAATGCCGCCGATGAGGCAACTCTGGCCGAGGTGGCGAGCGGCATCGCCGGATCCGGGGCAGATCTGGTTTGGGTGACGACGTCGCCGACGCCGTTCGGGTCGATCTACGGGCAAGCACTGGCCGCCGGGTTCACCGGGGCGCTCTGGTCCGGAGCGGGCCCGACTTGGAACCCAGCTCTGGTTGGACCCGATTCCCCGATCAACGAAGCCCTGGCCAGCAACTTCTACGTCTCGGCGTACTACGCCCCATGGGGGGCGGACAGCCCGGGGAACGAGCAAGTGCGGGAACTGGTCGAGGCTGCCGGGGCGCCACCGCTCGACTACTACGCCGAGGGTGTGATCGAGGCCAAGATCATGGAACAGGCGCTCCGCGCCGCATACGACGCCGGGGACATGACCCAAGCGGGCGTCCTGGCCGCGGCCAAGAGCCTGGAGTCGGTCACCTTCGACGGTCTCGCTCCTGACGAGACCTATGTCGGTGAGCCCAACGATCGGGTGCAGAGGGCGCAGTTCATCTCGCGTCCCGACCCGGCGGGTCTGGCCGACGGGACTTCGACCGGCGTGACACTGGTCGAGTCGATGTACACGTCGCCGATAGCCGAGGCCTATGAGTTCACCGAGACCTGTTTCAGTCTCGGTTGATCGACAGTCAGTGGTGGGCGGCGCCGGC
>DATHUP010000034.1:0-2789 GCA_035462175.1 Acidimicrobiia bacterium
GCTATCCCGTCACCACGGCTCGAGGCACGATGGCAACCCACGAGTCCGCCACCTCTCCCCCGGCGATAATGGCGATCCGACCGGGCGATGCCCCCGTCAGGGTCTACGAGGGGGCGCCGGCATCGATCCGGACCGCGCCCTACGCCAAAGCAGAGCGTGTCATCTTCTCCTCCTCCGGCGACCTGGAAATAGAAGGGTTCCTCTTCCGCCCCGCCGACACCTCCAAACCGGTCCCGGCCGTGGTGAATCCACACGGTGGGCCCACCACCCATTACGGCGACGAGTGGGACGGGCACGCCCAGTATTTCGTTGACAAGGGCTACGCCTGGCTGGCCATCAACTATCGGGGGTCGACGTCATATGGGCGCGAGTTCGAACGGGCCAACCATGGCGACTGGGGTGTGGGCGACGTGGACGATTGCATTGCCGCCTCCCACTATCTGGCCGGGCTGGGCTGGGTCGACCCGGAGCGCATCGCCATCTACGGAGCCAGCTACGGCTCCTATCTCGCCCTTGCCTCGCTGGTGCGGGAAGACAACTCCTTCGCCTGCGGCGTGGCCGAGTACGGAGACTGCAACATCCTCACCTCATGGGCACAGGGAGACCGTGAGGGGATGGAGGACCTGGAGCGGATGATGGGCCATCCCGCCGACAATCGCCAGGCCTACCGCACCAGCTCCCCGATCCACCACATAGGGAGGATCCGTCGCCCGATCATGGTGGCCCATGGGGAGAGGGATGCCCGGGTCCACCCCAGGCAATCCGAGGAGTTGGTGGAGGCACTTGACCAGATAGGTGCCACCTACGAGTACTTCACCTATCCGACCGAAGGTCATGGCCTCCTACGGAGAGAGCCACAACTCCATTTCTACCGGCGTCTGGAGCAGTTCCTCGACTGGTACCTGATCTAGACGCAGACCCAAGGCGCTCAAGAAAGCACGCCCGCCAACCGATTTCCCAATGGTGACACGGGCTGAATCCAAGGCGGGGCGACGTCCCTCGAGCTGGTGGACGGCTTTGGTCGCCATCTGCGCCGCTCTGACCGTCGCCGCCGGTGTAGCCGCCATCGTCGTGCAGCGCAGTTCGACGACGCCGATCGGCGAAGGAGAGGTATTCGTCGCCGATGCGCGAGCCGCTGAGGAGCACATCTCATCGTCCGAAGACCCGAACGTTGCCGTTCGCCGGGCTCGAAACGAGCTCGGCGTCGAAGCGGTCTCGCTCATCGACGTCGACGGCGTGGTCGTCGCCTCCACGTCCGATCCATTGGTGGGCAGGCCCGTCGAGAACTCGCTCATCGCCGACGGCGTCGCCGACGGCAGGTTCATGGCGCTCGCTGCAGCCATCGACGAGGAGCTCTGGCTGGACGACGTGGTCGAATGGCCGGGCGGGAGTGTGCTCTATCAGGTTGCGGCGCCGCTTGACCGTGGCGGCACGGTGATGATCCACTACGACGTGTCCCAGCTCCTCGGCCGCAGGTCCCCACCGGGGGGCATCGCCCCATTTGCGCTACAGCTGTTGGGATTGGCCGCCGTCTTCGGGGTCTTCGGGGGAACGGTGCAGGTGGGCCACGCGAGGGCGGCGAGGCGATACCGCAAGGTGCAGCTCGAATCAGAGATCCTGCGCAACAACTCCGCTGAGCTGAAGCGGGCCAACACCAGTCTCGAGGATGCCAGACGTCAGGCGGAGGAGGCTTTGGCCCTGGCCGAGGAGAAGATCAGGATCCGCTCCGAGTTCGTGCTGATGATTAATCACGAGCTGAGAACCCCTCTGACCAGCATCGTCACCGGGGCCGAGCTATTGAGGTCGCGGGACCTCGCCGAGCCAGACCGAGCCGCTCTTCTCGACTCGATGATCGACGATGGGTCGAGGTTGCAGGAGATCATCGACCAGATCCTCGCCGTGGCCCGAATCGAGAATCGCGGGCTGTCCTATGACTTGACCGACGTGCCCCTCTCGGATCTCTACGACACGCTCACCTCGGCCCACCCGAGGGCGGTGCGAGATGTCCTCGGCGATCCCGACCCCGGTGTCTGGGTACGGACCGACTCGAGCGCCCTCGGCCTCGTCGTGGCTTCGCTCGTCGACAACGCCTTCACCCATGGCGCTCAGGTCGTGTCGGTTGGCTGGGCAACTCGACCACAGGTCGACCCCCAGCTCGAGGTCGGGGACCAGCGGGATGGCGCAGTGTTCATCACCGTCGCCGACAACGGGCCCGGGATCGACCAGGAGTTCCTGCCCCGCATCTTCGAGAAGTTCGAGAAGTCGAGCTTCTCCTCG
Organism: Acidimicrobiia bacterium; assembly: GCA_035462175.1. Lineage (GTDB taxonomy): Bacteria > Actinomycetota > Acidimicrobiia > Spongiisociales > ZC4RG35 > JARDZU01. The sequence continues at coordinate 2,278 of DATHUP010000034.1, forward strand.
GGCACGGGGCTCGGCCTCTACATGGCCCGAATGATCGTCGAGGCGCTCGATGGCTCGCTGTCGGTGAAGACCTCGTCGTCGGGCACCACTTTCCAGATCTCAGTGCCCAGCGCCCCGGCGCGGGAGCGGGTAGAGGCAAGGGCATGAGGCGGCTTCTGGCGTTGGCCCTCCTCGTCGTGGTCGGGTGCTCGGCGGAGACGACTGCAGAGAACCATTACGCGCTCAGCGAGTGGGCTATCGACGGGCCGAGCCGGCTCAGCGCCGCCGACATCACGCTGTCCGTCGAGAACACAGGCGATTTCCGGCACACACTTCTGGTGACCTCGGTGAGCGGCGAGGTGGTTGGCGCCACCGGAGTGATCGACTCCGGGAGCCAGGCCACTCTCGAGCTCGATCTGACCGCCGGCACATACAGCATCAGCTGCCGGATCGTCACACAGGACGACGAAGGGAACCTGAGTGACCATTACCAGAGGGGGATGTTCCGGACGGTCACTGTGGGCGGTGCATAG
>DATHUP010000035.1:0-9342 GCA_035462175.1 Acidimicrobiia bacterium
CCAACTTTTGCATCGGCTCGTACAGCGAGGCAGTAGCTAGCCGGGGTTCACGTCGAAAGCGTCGTCAATTCCAAGCTCTGTAGCGACGGCGACTCGAAACTCGCCCAGCCTCACACCCAGCTCTCGGCTATGGCGAGCGGCCATCGCGTCGCCAGCCTCTGATCCGTCGCCCGGTAGATCGAGGGCGCTGCCCATCTCGACGGTCTTGGCCCACAGCGCTCGAAGCGCGGCCCGCACTTGCATTGAAGCCAGCATGCTCGCCCGTCCGTGGACATCGGCTAGGACGTCACGCTGCTCCTCGAATGCGTAAAGGATCCCACTTGGCAGGTCGTGGGCTTCCTCCCGAAAGGCGGCATCTGCAAGCAGGGGAGCTCACTGACTACACGTGGACCAAGGGCACACTGCAGTTGCCTGTCGACGAACCGATGCCGGAGTCCCTGCTGCGACAGCTCGTCGAGGTGATGCTGAATCAGCTCGGATTCTGAGACCAGGCGGGACGCGCCCGCCCGCTTGCTGACCCCGATCGTGGCAAACTCGCCCCGTGCCGCAGGCGGCAACCCCCGAGCAACAGAGGTCGTTAGAGGCTGAACGGCCCTTCCTCCTGTCGAAGTCGATGATCCCGGCGGCCCGGGAGAGCCTGGTGACTCGTTCCCGGCTCACCGCGATGCTGGATGGGGACGATCATCGCGTGACCGCAGTAGTGGCGCCGGCCGGGTGGGGAAAGACGACATTGTTGTCGCAATGGGCACGGAAGTTTGCCGAGCGGCAGGTAGTGGGATGGCTCACAATAGACGGCACCGATGATGACCCGATCCGGTTCTGGCGTCATCTCATCATGGCCTTGCGTAGGGCCGGAGCTGAGGTTGGGGAGTCGGCCCTGTCGGCCATGGGTGTCCCGGGTCTCGATCCGCTCGAAGCCGCTGTCCCCCGGTTGATAAACGACCTGGTGGAGAGTCCCGACAGCCTCAGCATGGTCCTCGACGATTTTCACCTTCTCAGAGATCGGCGGATCGGAGAGGCCGTGGAGTACTTCGTCTCCTATCTACCATCTCATGTCCGCCTCGTCATCGGCTCGCGGGTCGATCCACCTCTGCCCATGGCGCTCTGGCGCGTTCGCGGGACGTTGAACGAGATCCGGGCCGAACACCTGAGCTTCGACTCCACCGAGGCGGTGGAGCTAGTGAGTCGGGTTGCCTCGATCGATCTCGACAGCGATCGCACCCGCCACCTGGTCGAGCAAACCGAGGGGTGGGCTGCGGGCCTGCAACTGACTGCCCTTGCCCTGCGCGAGGCGGATGACCCGGTCAGCCGACTCGAGACGATGAGCAGATACCAGCTTCATCTCAACGACTACGTGTTGACCGAGGTGATCACCTCCCTGAGAGAAGACCAGAGAGAGTTCTTACTGCGTACTTCGGTGCTCGATCGACTCTCCGCACCTCTCTGCGATGCCGCTCTCGGCATCGACAAATCGGCTGAGATCCTCGAGCAGCTCGATGAGACGGACCCCTTCTTGTCCCGGCTCGGAGCCGACGGCGTCTGGTTCCAATACCACTCGCTGGTTCGCGATGCGCTTCGTCGTGAGCATTCGCGGCTTGAAACCGAGGAGAAGGAGAGTGTTCTGAGAAGGGCGGCGTCGTGGTTCCTCAAAAATGGCGACCCCGAGCAAGCCATTCGGTATCTGATCGAAGCCGGGGACACCGAACGAGCAAAGGAACTTCTTCTCCGTCACGAGGAAGAGTTCCTCGACCAGGGCCAGATCGGGATCTTTTTGGCCCTGGCCGACTCCCTGGGTTCAACCGTGATCGAGGGTGATCCCCGCCTCGCGGTATCGATGGCATGGGCAGACGGGAGTGGTGGGAGCGGCGAACGAGTGGTCGACTTGGTTTCCCGAGCGGAGTCCGCGATGACAGGTGCCGAGGATCCCCCGAACGGATGGGCGACATTGGCCGGATCGGCAGCTTCGCTACGAGCCATGTTCGGCCACGACGCCACCGGTGAGATTGGCTACCGGAATGCCCGCCGAGCCATCGAGCTCGAGCAGGACAGCACCCGGCCGGGGTATTCGGTGGCCAGGATGGCTCTCGGCCTGGCACTGGCAGGGAGAGGGCGATTCGAGGAGGCGATCCCCCATCTGCAGGAGGCCTGGGAGCACTCCGAACTACCCGATATGCCGGTTTTCGCCCGCTTACCGATCGCTGGTCTCCTTGCCGGGGCGCTGGTGTCGGCCGGACGACTCGAAGAGGCTCGCCACGTGATCGCCTCCAGCCATGCCATCGCGCAGAAAGTGGAGCGGACAGTGGGAGATGCAGCCGGTCCTGCCGTCAGCTCCCTTCGGGTCGCCGAAGGCGCCCTCGATCTGGCGGAAGGCAACGCGGACCAGGCTCGTCAGCGACTGTCCAGGGCCGTGGGCCTGGCCGAGGTGGCCGGCAATCCCTCCTTGCTCGTCCGTGCCCTCACCGTGCTCGCCGAGTCAGAAATCGCAGCGGGAGATGAGCAAGGAGCCCGGAGGTCGGTGGAGGCAGCACGGGACATCATCAGCAGCGACCAGGTGTTCCCCGCCTCCGTGGAGGCATTGGAGGCACTGAAGACCAGACTCGGTCGCTCCGCGGTCGCCACCGCCCGGGCCGAGCGCCGCCTCGTCGAACACCTGACCGACCGGGAACTGTCGATCCTTCGAGCTCTTCCCGGACCTCTCACCCAACGGGAGATCGGGCGGGAGCTCTACCTCTCCATCAACACGGTGAAGGGCTACACCAAGAGCCTCTATCGCAAACTCGGGGTGACCTCACGGGCCGAGGCGGTGGGACGAGCCAGGGATATCGGGCTGATCTGACCCCAGGGGTCTTGGACCCAGGGTGGTTTGGTGGGGTGGGTGGTGCGGAACCACCCGGGGTACTGACTAAATGCCTGCTATGAGCACACTCACCCCTCCTCCTGGCAGAAGAACCACGAAATCCCATTGGCGAGCAGTGTCGATCTTCTTCGTGCTCGCTTTTCTGATCACCTGGGCGGTATGGCTCCCTCGAGCGTTGGGAGCCGATTGGGCCAAGGAGCTCGGTGGAGTTTGGACCTATGGCCCGGCCATGGCTGCTGTCGTCGCCGCGTTGGTCAGCGGAGGAGGTCCAGGGTTGCGCGAGCTAGGGGCGCGCATCGTCAGGTGGCGGATCGGGATCGGATGGTACGCGGTGATAATCCTCGGGCCGATGGTGATGGCGCTCGTCGAAAGCGGGATCAACCTGCTTCTGATCGGTGGGTCGTGGGAGGAACGGCTCCCTACCGTGTTCACCGATCCGATTGGGACGTCGTTTCTCCTCCTCTTCATCCTCACTCTCACCGACGGGCTCGGTGAAGAGGTCGGTTGGCGTGGATTCGCTCTCCCTCGCATGCTGGCGAAGGACAACGCGATGATGACGAGTGTTGTCCTCGGGCTGCTCTGGGCCGCTTGGCATCTCCCCCTGTTCTGGACGGACGGCTCGGCCCTGGCCGATTCGTCGCTGTGGGTCCTGTTCGCCCGTCTGCCCGCTGCGGCCGTTATGTACACCTGGCTGTTTCGTCACACCCGGGGAAGTGTGCTCGCCGTTGCGCTCTTCCATGGCGCCCTCAACCTCTTCGCCTTCGCACCGCCCCCGTCCGGGGAATCGATGGTTCCGGCGTTGACATCGCTTGGCGTGAACTGGTTCATCGCCTTGACCCTCATCACCTTGGCTGGCTGGAAACGACTGGACCGCTGGCCGGGGCGATGGAGCCCAGAAGAGGCGAGCAGCCCGAGCGCGGAACGGATTGTTCGCTGATCCGAGACGATTCCTCGAACCAGGTCACCAGTGGATTCAGAACGGGAGTGTGTCCCGCTAGCAGATGTGCGACGCACGACATGCCCAGGAGCGGGAGCCGGGGCGCGTACGCCACGGATCTCACGGACCAACTTGGACACCCGGGTGGTTTGGCGGGGTGGGTGGTGCGGAACCACCCGGATATCCGCCTGAATGCCATTCATGAGCACAGTATCCAACCTTCTCAGACGCACGGTCGCCCGGTATTCACTGACGACCTTCTTCATCCTGACATATTTCTTGAGCTGGTTCTCGGCTCCGTTCACCGAGGGACAGCTGCTGCCCTATGGACCGGCATTGGCGGCGGTTTTGGTCCTGGCGATCGGTCAGGGCCGGCTAGGCCTGTCGGGGCTGTGGAGGCAGATGAACAATTGGCGGGTGGGGTGGCGCTGGTATGTGATTGCTCCGGGAATCATCGTGACCTACCTGCTGGTGGCGTTGGCGGTCAGTCTGGCCCTCGGTGCGACGATCGACGGCAGCGAAGCCCTGACGGTGACAGCCATCGTCTCGGTCGTCATCGAACTCGTCTTCTTGGGTGGGATGTGGGAGGAGCCCGGCTGGTCCGGATACTCGCTGCCCGCCCTGCAAGCTCGTTTCGCCGGCCGGCCGTATGGCCTGCTGAAGGCCAGCCTGGTGATGGCCGGGTTCCGCGCCCTCTGGCACGTGCCCTTGGTGACCTATGGGATCATCACCTGGTACGACGCTCTGTTCGTCGCGCTGGCGCTGCAACTCATCCTCACTTGGCTCTACAACAAGACCCGGGGCAGCCTCCCGGTGGTGATGCTTGCTCATCTCGCCTCCAACGTCGTCGGCGGTGGGATCATGGTCCGACTGTTCGCCGGAAGCGATCAAACGCTGTACTACATCGTCTTCATCGTCACCGCCTGCCTTTTCGGGGTGGTGCTCAACAGCCGCAACGGATGGAGCATGGGCACCAGGTCTGAGACGTCAAGGCCGGTTGCGGTGACGAGTTGAGCGGAGGCCGACTCCGAATCGAGCTGGGGGGACGTCTCTCCCGGTCGCTGCTCGACGAGATCTCCCGCCGTTTCGGTACCCCGGAGGTGGCCGTCCTCGACCGGACGACGGTGATCACGACAAGCATGGACCAGAGCGGCCTCCGGGCACTGCTCGTCCTTCTGTGGGATGGCGCCGCAGACGTCCACTCCGTGACCAGAGTCTCATCTCCCGACCCCCCTGAAGCCGCCGAATGAGCCCCCCAACCGCCGTCGTGAACACCGATCGGTCACCCGAAACGGCAACGCACAGAGAGAAGGACATGAGCAAAATCGAACGCGGTCCGCTCAGCGTGTTCTTCATCGGCCTCGCGGCATGTGGAGAGGGCGTCGCATTCGGATACGACCGCAAACCCACTCTTATGGGCGGTCGGCTGCAGATAACGATTACGGCGACGAGGTAGCCCGGAGGTAGGAACCTCCTGCTTGGTGGTGATCAACCCGGCTACTCTTCCCTGGTGGAGATCCGGGTGCTGGGGCCTCTGGAGATAGTCGATGAAGGCCGGCAGATCTCTTTGGGGGGTCGACGCCAGCGATCGGTCATGGCAGGCTTGGTGATCAACGCCGAAGAGGCGGTCTCCACCGGACGGCTGATCGAATTCGTGTGGGGCGACGACCCTCCCCCGACCGCCCGCAAATCGCTTCAGGTGTATGTGTCGCGTCTCCGGCGTGTCCTGGGGGAAACGGCGGTGACCTATTCACCGGGTGGTTACCTGCTCCGGATCGACGAGGGCCACATCGACGCACGACGCTTCGAGCAGCTGGCCGAGGAGGGTCGGCGTCTGATGAGCACCGATCCACAGGGCGCCTTCGACCTGCTCGACCAGGCCCTCTCGCTGTGGCGTGGCTCACCTCTCTCCGACATCGACGCAGAGGGTGACCTGATCCCTTATATCGAGCGGCTGGACGAGGCTCGGCAGGTGGCCATCGAAGACCGCATCGAGAGCGCCCTCGCCCTCGGCCGCCACGGCGAGCTGGTCGGCGAGTTGCGCACCCTGGTCGAGGCCCATCCGCTGCGAGAGCGGTTATGGGGCCAGCTCATGGTGGCCCTGTACCGATCGGGGCGGCAAGCGGAAGCACTACGTGCATTCCAACGGTGCCGCCAGATCCTCGCCGAGGAGCTGGGAATCGAGCCGTCGCTCCCACTGCAACAACTCGAGGAGAGTGTCCTTCAGCAGGACCCGGCACTCGATCTCGACACGCCCACACCCGCGCGGGGTCGTGGGGAATCGTTCGGGCCTCTGCGCAACCCATACAAGGGACTGCGGGCGTTCACCGAAGCCGACGCGTCCGACTTCTTCGGTCGTGAGAGCATGGTCACAGATCTGGTCAGTCGCATCGAAGCCGGCGAACGGTTCCTGGCGCTGGTGGGGCCGAGCGGGTCGGGCAAGTCATCCGTGGCCCTCGCCGGCGTCATTCCTGCCGTCCAGGGACTCAACCGATTGGTCACGCGGATGACGCCCGGTCTCCACCCTATCGCTCAACTGGAAGCGGGTCTCACCAGGGCGAGCCCCCACCGGTCCCATCCGGTATCGCTCACCGCAGGCGACCGACTCGGCCTGCTGCGAGCGGTGCTGTCATCCTTGCCCGACGAACGAACCGAGATGCTGTTGGTCATCGACCAGTTCGAGGAGTTGCTCACGGGGGCGATCGCAGCCGACACAGTGACCGACCTCCTGGGCAACATCGTCGAAGCGGTCGAGGATCCCCACGGCCGGCTCACCGTGCTGGTCACGCTGCGCAGCGACTTCTTCGACCAGGCCCTCCGTCGGCCCGAGCTGGCACAGCTTCTCGACTCGGGCGTCGTCAACGTTCCCCCTCTCTCTGCGATCGAGATCCAGGCAGCCGTGATGCGGCCCGCCCGGTCGGTGGGGCTCGAGATGGAGCCCGGGTTGGTGACCGAGCTCATCAGCGAGACGTCCCGACATCCGGGGTCGTTGCCTCTGCTCCAGTTCGTCCTCACCGAGTTGACGGACCGCGCGGAGGGACGGACCCTGACCCTCGCCGCGCTCCATCGGGCCGGCGGGATCCAGGGAACCCTCGCCCAACGATCCGAGGCCTTGTTCGAGACCCTCTCCGAAGGAGCCAAGGAGGCCACCCGGCTCATCCTGCTTCATCTCGTGGCCCTCAACGAGGAGGGGGAGCCGACCCGCCGGGTGGCAGCGGTCGACGACCTCAAGATCTCCTCCATTCCCGACGAGCGTCGTCATGAGGCGCTCGACGCTCTCGCGGAAGGGCGTCTCCTCACGTTCGGGCGGGACGAACGGTCCGGTCAACCAACCGTCGAGGTCGCCCACGAGGCCGTCTTTCGGGAATGGCCCAGATGCCAACGTTGGATCGAGGAGGCCAAGTCGGATATCCGCGCGTTGGGAGAGTTGGAGCGAGCCACCGCCGACTGGGTCGGGGCCGATCGATCGCCCGATTACCTCCTCAAAGGGTCTCGCCTGCGTCTCTACGAGGATTGGGCCGAGCGCACCCAACTGGGGACCACTGGCGCCGCAGCCGCATTCGTTGAGGCGTCCTTGGAGGCTCGTCGTGGCGAAGAACAGATCGAAGAGGCGCGACGCTCCCGGGAGCGAACCCTGGAGCGACGTGCGATCACCAGGCTCAGGGTTAGCGTTGCGGTGCTGGCGTTGCTTGCGGTGGTGGCCACCGGGCTGTCGGTGTTCGCGGCACGGCAGAGCCGGGAGGCGGAGCAGCAGCGGCAGGCTGCGTTGACCGCCGCCAGTCAGATGCTCGCCCGTCAGCTCTCCTTCGCAGCCGTCGTAGAGGCGGGTCGGGACCCGGAGCTGAGCCTGCTCCTCGGCCTCCATGCAGTGAGGGCCGCCTCCGTGGGAGGCGACCCCATCCCGGTCGAGACGGTGGAGGCGCTGCATTGGGGTCTGCAAGGGATGAAAGTGCAGTACCCGGTGACTGACGGCGACGTGTTTCTCTTGGTAGGCCCGGCCGGGACCCGGGGAGCCTATGACCTTCAGATCGATCAGCTCGTCGATTTGGCCCGGCAACGAGTGACCCGCCAACTCACCCCCGAGGAATGCCGAACCTTGCTCTCTTCAGGTCAATGCCCCGAGTTGCCGGACGATCTCAGCAACGGAGTGCTGGTCGAGGCGGCTCCCTCCGGGCAGGGTGACCAAAGGTTGGACGGCACCACGGTCTCGGTCATGGGTACGATCTCAGACGTCGAAACCGCCGCTCTAAGGGTCGAGTTCGATGCCTTCACCGAAGAGACTGGGATCCTCGTCACCTATGGCGACGGATCGCACCTCTTTGACGACATCAACGGTGTGTTGCCCCAGGAGTCCGACATCATCCTGGCGGCTCAGCCGGGGTTGGTGCAGACCGGGGCAGAGGCGGGTCGTCTCATCGATCTAGGCGTGTATCTGTCACATGACCAGGTGAAGTCCGACTATGGCGGCCATTTGACCTCCTTGGCGACAGTCGGTCCCGGAGGGGTGCATCCCTCCCCGACTGGAACGCTTTATGGAGTACCGCTCAACATGTCGATAAAGGGCCTGATCTGGTTCGTCCCGGAGAACTTCGAAGCCGCCGGCTACGAGATACCGGTGACGTGGGACGAGCTGATCGCCTTGAGTGATCTGATCGTGGCGGATGGCGGCACGCCCTGGTGCTTCGCCGAGGAGTCCGGGCCCGCCTCCGGATGGCCCGGAACGGATTGGGTAGAGGACATCCTGCTCCACGAGCATGGGCCCGAGGTCTACGACGGCTGGGTGCGAGGCGACGTCCTCTTCAGCGATCCTCGGGTGCGGGATGCGTTCGAGCGTCTGGGAGAGCTCTTCTTCACCTCGGGGTACGTCCACGGCGGTGCCGCCACCGCAATCGAGACCTCCTTCGCCGACGCTCCTGCCGCCCTCTTGAGCAACCCTCCTGGCTGCTGGCTCTACCATCAGGCCAGCTTCCTGCCCAACTTCATCGCCGACCCGAGTGAGGTCGAGCGTGTCTCCGCCTTTCCCACCCCGTCGATAGATGACGCGTATGCCAACGGCCTACTAATGGCCGCCGACTTCGCCGTTGTCTACACCGACCGTCCCGAGGTACGGGCACTGACCAGATGGCTGGCCAGCCCCGACTTCGGAACCGAGATGGTGGCCCGGCTGCCTGGATACTTCCCCTCCAATCGGCGATTCGCCACCGACGTCTACCAAAATGATTGGCGGGGGACCATTGCCGCCATCCGCTCCCAGTCGGTCGTATCGGATTTGGTCAGGTTTGATGCCTCCGATCTCATGCCGGAGGGGATCGGTGCAGGACCATTCTGGGATGCGATGATCCAATATTTCCTCGAGGGCCCGGACTCACTCGACACGATCCTCGCCGATCTGGACGCCATAGCCGCGCAAGTACGCCCCTAGTCGGCCAAGCCGTGGCGGAGCCCGCCACGGCTTGGTCTCCAATGGACATCCCTACTGGTCTTTCGGAACCAGACGGTCGATGATGCCCTTTAGGACGAAGGTGTCCTTGTCGAGGGTCTGACGGGG
>DATHUP010000036.1:0-27164 GCA_035462175.1 Acidimicrobiia bacterium
GTCGCTGGCGCCGGAGGTGTTGTGATGAAGCTCAAGGTCGGGGACACGGTGAGGGTCATCTCGGGCAAGGACAAGGGCACGGAGAGCAGGATCGCCCGCGTCTTCAAGGACCGGAACAAGATCATCGTCGAGGGTGTCGCCACCGCCAAGCGACACCAGCGACCCACCGGTCAGACGATGCAGGGCGGGATCATCGACAAGGACATGCCGATCGACGTATCCAACGTCATGATCGTTTGCGAGAAGTGCGGCCCGACCCGCATCGGCCATCGCTTCGACGACAAGGGCAAGAAGCGCCGAGTCTGTGTCAAGTGCGGAGGTGATCTGTGAGCGAGCCACGTCTCAAGGTCAAGTACAGCGAGGAGCTGGCCCCGAAGCTCAAAGACGATCTCGGGCTGGGCAACGTCATGGAGATCCCCCGGCTGGAGAAGATCGTGGTCAACATGGGTGTGGGCGAGGCGGTTCAGGACAAGAAGTCCATCGACTCGGCCATGGACGAGCTGACCCTCATCACCGGCCAGAAGCCGAAGCTGAACCGGTCCCGCAAGTCCATCGCCAACTTCAAGGTCCGGGAAGGGATGCCGGTCGGTGCCTCGGTGACTCTGCGGGGCGCCCGGATGTGGGAGTTCTTCGACCGCCTGCTCGCCATCGCCATCCCCCGAGTGCGTGACTTCCGCGGGCTCAACCCGAGGTCGTTCGATGGCCGTGGCAACTACAGCTTCGGTGTCACCGAGCAGCTCATCTTCCCCGAGATCGACTTCGATCAGGTCAGCTCCACCCGGGGCATGGACATCACGATTTGCACGACAGCGACCAACGACGAGCACGCGAGGGCGTTGCTCGAGGCCTTCGGATTCCCTTTCCGCAGGGCGACGACCGAGGTCTGAAGGAGGATTCTCTATGGCTAAGAAGTCACTGATAGCCAAGGCCAATCGAAAGCCGAAGTTCAAGGTGCGCGGCTACAACCGCTGCCAGCGCTGTGGGCGGCCGCGTGCCTACCTGCGCGATTTCGGTATGTGCCGCATCTGCGTCCGCGAGCTCGCCTCGCGTGGTGAGTTGCCTGGAGTCAAGAAGGCGTCCTGGTAATGGTCAGCGATCCGATTGCCGACATGTTGACCCGCATCCGCAACGCGATTGCGGTCGGGCACGAGAGAGTGGTCATGCCCTCGTCCAAGATGAAGGTGGGCATCGCCCGCATCCTCGTCGACGAAGGTTTCATCGACCGTTTCGACGTCAAGGCCGAAGGCGCCCTCAGCGAGCTCGAGCTCGTGCTGCGCTACGGGAATCGCCGTCAGCCCGCCATCGAAGGGATCAAGCGCGTCTCCAAGCCCGGTCACCGCGTCTACAGGGGAGCTGCGGAGCTGCCCCGGGTCCAGGGCGGGCTCGGTGTGGCCGTCGTGTCCACCAGCCAGGGACTCCTTCCCGATCGGGAGGCCCGTCGCCGTCGTCTCGGCGGCGAGGTCGTCTGCGAGGTGTGGTGAGATGAGTCGTATCGGAAAGGCGCCGGTGACTGTCCCCTCGGGAGTCGACATCAAAGTCGACGGGGCCCGGGTGACGGTCAAGGGCTCCAAGGGCGAGCTGTCCCGGGAATTCACCGACCGGGTCAACTTCTCCATCGAGGACGGTGTGGTCACCGTCGGTCGGGAAGACGACACCAGGGAATCGCGGGCACTCCATGGGCTGAGTCGCGCCCTTCTCGCCAACATGGTCCAGGGCGTCTCCGAGGGGTTCAGCAAGGTGCTCGAGATCCATGGGGTCGGCTATAGGGCCACTCTCAAGGGGAGCGACATCGAGTTGCTCGTCGGTTTCAGCCATTCGGTCGAGGTAAAGGCCCCGAACGGGATAACCTTCGAGGTTCCCGAGCCGGCCCGCATCGTGGTGTCCGGAATCGACAAGGAATTGGTGGGTCAGGTCGCCGCCGACATCCGCAAGGTCCGTCCCCCCGAGCCCTACAAGGGCAAGGGGATCAGATATGCCGGCGAGTACGTTCGACGCAAGGCCGGGAAGGCAGGTAAATGATGAGAGGCTCTCGTCAGGATGCCCGGGGCCGTCGTCACACCCGGGTCCGCAAACACATCAACGGGACCGGGGCGCGCCCCCGACTGGCGGTGTTCCGAAGCAACAAGTACATCTATGCCCAGGTCATCGACGACATCGAAGGTCGAACCCTGGCCGCCGCCTCGTCGCAAGAAGCCGATCTCCGCTCGGACAACCTCAATCTGGCTGCCGCCGCGAAGGTGGGCGAGGCGATCGCCTCCAGAGCCAAGGATGCCGGCGTGACCTCGGTCGTCTTCGATCGTGGCGGATACAAGTTTCACGGCAAGGTGAAGGCCCTGGCCGATGCTGCCCGCAAAGCGGGATTGGAGTTTTGATGGCCCAGGATCAACAGAACCAGTTCGACGAGCGCGTCATCCAGATCAACCGGGTGGCCAAGGTCGTCAAGGGTGGCCGCCGCTTCAGCTTCACCGCGCTGGTGGTGGTTGGTGACGGCGCCGGCAGGGTCGGCATCGGCTACGGCAAAGCCAAGGAAGTCCCCGCCGCCATCCAAAAGGGGATGGAGACGGCCCGCCGAGCCATGGTCGAGGTCCCTATGGCAGGGCAGACGGTGATCCATCAGGCGACCGGGGTGCATGGCGCCTCCCGAGTCCTGATCAAACCGGCCGCCCCCGGCACCGGGGTCATCGCCGGTGGCGCCGTCCGCCAGATCCTGGAGGCGGCAGGGGTCAAGGACGCCCTCGCCAAGTCGCTCGGCTCCCCGACCCATCTCAACGTCGCCAAGGCCGCGATGAACGCTCTCACCGGGCAGCGTCGCCCCGACGAGGTGGCCAAGCTGCGTGGCAAGAAGGCCGAAGACTTCACCCCGCCCGGCTTGCTCGCCGCTTACAGGGGAACCGAGTCGATGCGGGCGCACTCGAAGGGGAAGTGACATGGCCGACAAGAAGCTGAGGGTCACCCTGAAGAGATCGGTGATCGGGGAGAAGCCGAAGACGAGAGCGACCGTGGAGTCGCTCGGTCTGCGCAAGCTTCATCAGACCAAGGAGCACGCCGATTCGCCCGCCCTGCGCGGAATGCTGCACAAGGTGAGGCACCTGGTTGAAGTCGAGGAGCCCTGATGGCCGAAGAGAAGAAAGAACAGCTCAAACTCCACCATCTCCAGCCTGCCCCCGGGTCGAAGAAGGACCGAATCCGGGTGGGTCGGGGTGAGGGCGGTCGTCGGGGCAAGACCGCCGGTCGCGGCACCAAGGGCTTGAAGGCGCGCAACACCTTGCGTCCTGGGTTCGAGGGTGGGCAGACCCCGCTCTCGATGCGGATCCCCAAGCTCCCCGGGTTCAACAACCCGAACAAGGAGGAGTTCGCCATCGTCAACCTGGCCGCTCTCGACGTCTTCGACAAGGGAGCCGAGGTGACCCCTGAGCAGCTGCGCAGTCGCGGCCTCATCCGTCACCGCGGCCGGGTCAAGGTTCTGGCCCAGGGCGATGTCACCAAAGCGCTGACCGTGAAGGCGCATGCGTTCAGTGCGGCGGCCCGAAAGAAGATCGAAGAGGCCGGCGGATCAGTCGAGGTAATTGAATGAGCTACGAGCGACGAGCTACGAGCGACGAGCCAGAGCGCGTTCAGGGCTCATTGCTCGTTGCACATTGCTCGTTGCGGCCTGACGCGACCCGAAAGAACCCGTAGAGATGCTCTCGATCTATCGCAACATGTTCAAGATCCCGGATCTTCGGGTGAAGATCCTGTTCACCCTGGCCATCTTCGGGGTCTATCGATTCGGGGCCACGGTTCCGGTGCCCGGCATCGACCTGGAGGCGGTGGAGCTGTTCCAGGCACAACAGCAGGCGGGTGGGATATACGGTCTGATCAATCTGTTCTCGGGGGGCGCTCTCGAGTCGTTCTCCGTCTTCGCTCTCGGGATCATCCCCTACATCACCGCCTCGATCATCATGCAGCTGCTGACGGTGGTCATCCCAAAGCTGCAGACGCTCCAGGACGAAGGTGAGTCGGGGCGGAAGGTGATCACCCAGTGGACCCGTTACCTCACCGTGATCCTGGCTCTGATCCAGTCGACCGGCTTCACCTATCTCTTCCACGTGGGCCGGTTCACCGGTGGCATCGACCTGATCCCCAACTACACCCCGGGCCGGGTCATCCTCATCGTCCTCACCATGACCGCGGGCACCGCCATGGTGATGTGGCTCGGCGAGCTGATCACTCAGCGCGGCGTCGGCAACGGGATGTCACTGATCATCTTCGTCTCCATCCTGAGCCAGTTCCCCTTTGTCTTCAGCCAGATCTGGCAGCAGACGGTCAGTGCCAACCTGCCCGTCCGGTTCGCCGTGATCGTGGCCATCTTCCTGGTCATGATCGTGGCCATCATCTACGTCGACCAGGCGCAGCGGCGCATCCCCATCCAGTTCGCCAAGCGGGTCCGGGGGCGCAGGGTGATGGGCGGGCAGTCGACCTACATCCCGCTGAAGGTCAACACCGCCGGGGTGATCCCGGTGATCTTCGCCACCTCGGTGCTGCTGATCCCCTCGCTGATCATCACCGCCATCCCCTCGGATGCGGCCTGGATCCAGCGGGTCTATCGGTGGATCGATGAGAACCTGGGTGGGGCCGCCGCCACCGGGGTGAGCTGGTGGTACATCCTGATCCTGTTCACCCTGATCATCTTCTTCACCTACTTCTACACCGCCATCCAGTTCGACCCGGAGAAGCAGGCCGAGATGATCCAGCGCCAGGGTGGGTTCGTGCCGGGGGTCCGGCCGGGGCGGCAGACCGCACGGCATCTCGGTTTCATCCTCAACAGGATCACCCTCCCCGGATCGATCTTCCTGGCGACCATCGCCATCCTCCCCGCCATCGCCGGGGCGGTATGGGGGATCAACATCGCCTTCTCCGGTGTCTCCATCCTGATCGTGGTCGGTGTCGCCCTGGAAACGATGAAGCAGATCGAGTCCCAGCTGACGATGCGCAACTACGAAGGGATCCTGACGTGAGGAGCCACTCCGTGGCTGCGACGAGCTACGAGCTACGAGCTACGAGAAAGGACTGCGCTCTGGCTCGTTGCCCGTTGCTCGTTGCTCGTAGCTACGGGAGCTTCACGCAGTGAAGCTCCTGTTCTTAGGGCCTCCCGGGGCGGGCAAGGGGACCCAGGCCGCCCGCGTCGCCGAACGTCTCGGCATCCCTCACATCTCCACCGGTGACATGTTCCGCGATCACGTGTCGCGTGGGACCGAGCTCGGGATGCGGGTCGATTCCATCATGAAGGAAGGCGACTATGTCCCCGACGAGATCACGGTCGAGATGCTCGGTGAGCGCATCGCCGAGAGCGATGCCTCCAAAGGGTTCATCCTCGACGGCTTTCCTCGTACCGTGGGCCAGGTCGAGGCGCTGGACGGGTTGATCGGGAGACATGGTCTCGACACCGTGGTGGTGTTCGACGTCGACGGAGACGCCCTGGTCGAAAGACTGCTGGCTCGGGGCCGGGTCGACGACACCGAGGAGACCATCCGCAACCGGTTCGAGGTCTACCAGGAGCAGACCGCCCCCCTCCTCGACATCTACAACTCCCGTGGCATCGTCGTCTCCATCGACGGCCTGGGTGAAGTCGAAGAGATAACCGACCGCATCCTCGAGGTTCTGGATACCGAGAACCGGATACCGACTACGGCGAGCCCGGATGGCTCGCAATGATCACCATCAAGTCCCGGCGCGAGTTCTCCAAGATGCAGAAGGCCGGTGCCGCGGTCGCCGCCATCCACGAGGCGGTTCGTGAGGCGGCAGCTCCCGGTGTCTCCCTGCTCGATCTCGAGGAGATCTCGGCCCGGATCCTGGAAGAGCGGGGATGCAGGTCGTCGTTCCTCGGCTACCACGGGACGTATCCGGCCACTCTCTGTCTCTCCCCCAACGACATCATCGTCCACGGGATCCCCTCCTCCCGCCGTCTCGAGGAGGGCGACATCCTCTCCGTCGACGCCGGGGCCATCTTCGAGGGCTTTCATGGCGACGCAGCCTTCACCATGCCCATCGGCGAGGTCTCCGAGGAGGCGCAACGCCTGATCGAGGTCACCGAAGAGGCGTTGTGGGCCGGGATCCGCCAGGTGCGCAAGGGCAACCACCTCGGTGACATCGGTGCCGTCATCGCCGAGGTGGGGGAGAGCGCCGGGTTCGGCGTGGTCGAGGAGTACGTGGGTCACGGGATCGGCCGCCAGATGCACGAGGAGCCCCAGGTGCCCAACTACGGCCAGAAAGGTCAGGGCCTGCGTCTCCGCAACGGTCTCGCCCTCTGCATCGAGCCGATGTTCAACATCGGGAGCAAGCACACCGTGGTCGACCCCGACGGTTGGACCGTTCGAACCAGGGACGGCTCACTCTCCGCACACTGGGAGCACACCGTTTGCCTGACCCCCGACGGGCCCGAGGTGTTCACTGCCGGTGAAAGCCCGATTCCGGTAGAATTTGAGCAGAGTGCGGCCCGCAGTTAGCATTAGCGGGTCGTGGCGGCGCGATTTGGCGCCGCGCAACGCCTATTTACGGGCCAGGACGTCGTCGTTCCCATCCTCGAGTCAGATTCTCTGGGTCGGGTTTGACGGTGGCCTGGGACTGCTCGCGCACGTCCACGTGACAACCGGAGGGTTGCACTTTGGGCGGCGAGCCAGAGATTTTGGAGCAGAAGATGAAGGTAAGACCTTCCACCAAGAGAATGTGTGAGAAATGTCGGGTCATCAGACGTCGTGGCCGCGTCTGGGTGATCTGCAGCAACCCACGTCACAAGCAACGGCAAGGATGATCTGAGTGGCACGTATCGCAGGCGTCGACCTACCCCGGGACAAGAGGCTCGAGATCGGTCTGACCTACATCTACGGCATCGGGCTGACCCGTGCCCAGAAGGTCTGCTCCGACACCGATGTCGATCCCGACACCCGAATCCGGCAACTCACCGACGACGAGGTCACCCGGATCCGCCGCTACATCGAGGCCAACTTCGAGGTCGAGGGAGACCTGAGACGCGAAGTCCAGCAGAACATCAAGCGGAAGATCGAAATCGGCAGTTATCAGGGCATCCGCCACCGGCGCGGCCTGCCCGTGCGTGGTCAGCGCACCCACACCAACGCCCGCACCCGGAAGGGGCGCCGCGTCGCCATCGCCGGCAAGAAGAAGGTCACCAAGTAGGTATGGCTAAGCAACCAGGCGCCAAACGTGTCCGTCGTCGTGAGCGAAAGAACATCTCCCACGGCCAGGCCCACATCAAGGCGAGTTTCAACAACACCATCATCTCGATCACCGATCAGACGGGCGCCACCGTCGCCTGGACCTCGGGCGGATCGGTCGGGTACAAGGGATCGCGCAAGTCGACTCCGTATGCAGCTCAGGTAGCGGCCGAAGAGGCGGCGCGCCGGGCCGGGGAGCACGGGATTCGCAAGCTCGACGTGATCGTCAGCGGCACCGGCTCCGGTCGTGACACCGCGGTGCGCACCCTGCAGAACATGGGCATGGAGGTCACCTGGATCCGTGACGTCACCCCGATCCCGCACAACGGCTGTCGCCCCAAGAAGAGGCGGAGGGGCTAAGTGCCTGATCACGCAACCCTCACTCGGCAGTGTCACGAGGTCAGGCGCTGATGGCCCGTTACACCGGCCCCCGTCACAAGGCATGTCGCCGGGCCCGCACCCCGCTGTGCCAGTCGAAGCGATGCCCCGTCGATCGTCGCCCCTATCCCCCCGGCCAGCACGGCCGCGGCCGGATCCGGGAGAGCGACTACCTGGTTCAGCTCCGCGAGAAGCAGAAGCTCCGGATGATGTACGGCGTCTTGGAGCGGCAGTTCCGCCGCTACTACGCCGAGGCAGCCCGACGCGGGGGGATCACTGGCGACAACCTGCTCCAGCTCCTGGAGCAGAGGCTGGACAACGTCGTCTGGCGCGCCGGTCTCGCCGCCACCCGTCCCCAGGCCAGGCAGCTCGTAAACCACGGGCACTTCCAGGTCAACGGGAAGAAGGTGGACATCCCGTCTTTTCAGGTTCGTCCCGGTGACGTCGTCACCATCAAGGAGAAGAGCAGGGACGCAATCGTCATCCAGCACGCCGTGGACACACAGGGACGTGAGGCTCCGGCCTGGCTCAGTGTCGACCTCGGCGAGCGGAAGGTGGCCGTGATCGATCACCCGAGACGGGACCAGATAGACACAGCCATAAACGAGCAGTTGATTGTCGAGCTCTACTCGAAGTGAGGTAATGCTTTGTTGATCGTTCAGCGCCCCCAGATCGAAGAGGAAGCGGTCTCCGACGTCAGGTCGAAGATCGTGGTCGAACCTCTCGAGCCTGGCTTCGGATACACCCTCGGCAACACCCTGCGCCGGACTCTGCTCTCCCGGATCCCCGGTGCCGCCATCACCACGATCCAGATCGAGGGAGTCGAGCACGAGTTCTCCACCGTCCCCGGGGTGGTCGAGGACGTGGTCGACATCATCCTCAACATCAAGCGGATCGTGGTTCGCCTGGAGGGGCACGACACCCAGACCCTCTACCTGTCGGCCAAGGGCGCCGGTGAGGTCACCGCCGGGGACCTGAAGCTCCCCGCCGGAGTGGAGATCGTCAACCCCGACCTCCACATCGCCACTCTCAGCGCAAGCGGGCGTCTCGAGATGGAGATGACCGTGGCCCCGGGCGTGGGCTACCGCACCGCAGACGGCAACAAGGGGGCGAGCTCGGTGATCGGGGTGATCCCGGTCGACTCGATCTTCTCCCCGGTGCGGCGTGTCTCCTACAAGGTGGAGAACACCCAGGTCGGGCAGATGACCAACTTCGATCGTCTCGTCCTCGACGTCGAGACCAACGGCGCCATCGATCCCGGCGAGGCCGTCTCCTCCGCCGGCAAGACACTGCGCGAGCTGATGGGTCTGTTCGCCGACATCGGCGAGGGGCAGGGGCTCGAGTTGGGCGAGGTCCAGCCCGAGTACACCGGTTCGCCCGACCTCGAGCTGCCGATCGAGGCGCTCGACCTCTCGGAGCGTCCCCGCAACTGCTTGCGCCGGGCACAGATCAAGACCGTGGGTGAGCTGGTGGAGCGCACCTCGGACGACCTCCTCAACATCACCAACTTCGGTCAGAAGAGCCTCGAAGAGGTGACGGCCAAGCTCGACGAGCTCGGGCTCAGCCTGGCCGATGCAGGCGGCGGCGGCGGCCACTGATGCCACGCCCGCGTAAGGGCCCCCGTTTCGGTGGGTCGCCCTCTCACAACAAGAAGATCATGGCCAATCTGGCCATAGAGCTCTTCCTTCACGAGAAGGTGACGACGACACTGCCCCGCGCCCAGGCGGTGAGACCTCTGGCCGAGAAGCTGATCACCAAGGCCCGGCGCGGTGACCTACATGCCAAGCGGACTGTGCTGAGGACCATCCCCAACCGGGATGCCGTGGTCAAGTTGTTCGACGAGGTCGCCCCCCGCTACGTCGACCGTCAGGGTGGCTACACACGGATTACCAAGCTAGGCCCCCGCCGAGGCGACGGAGCCGAAGAAGCAATCATCGAATTGGTCTGAGCCTCCGGCTCAGACAGCTACGGGCAACGAGCAACGAGCCAGAATCGCGCTGGCCCGTAGCTCGTAGCTCGTAGCTGATCGGTTTCGCCGCTAGGCGGCGAAACCGATCAGAAGTCCCACCACGAAGATCGTCCCTCCTCCGATCACCACCTGGATCGGGGTCACCTTGTGCTGGAGGACTCGTCGGGCGATCACGCTGTCGAGCATGGTCACCCCGCCGACGAGAAGGACTACGACGCCGGTGATGAGAAGCAGATTGGAGACGACGTTGGCGAAGATCACGATGAGGGCGACGAGGCCGAGGGCAGCGGCGACACCGATCTTGCTGAACACCCACTCCGGCATCTTCGACCCGAACCGCTCCCTGGCCCGCTCCAGATAGACGCCGAGCCTCGACTCGCGGCGCGGCTTTGGCGTCCTCACCTTGACCGTGGTGGCAGCCGCGGGGCTCTCCGGGCTCCGGGCTCGGGCCTTGGGGACCCTGCGGCCCTTCGAGACACGGCGACTCGGCTTGGTGGTCTGGGCGGCGGCCTCTTGCTCGAAGGTGGCTCGATCGGAGATGTCGAGTAGTAGAACCTCTCCCTCTGCGGCGACGCGGATCCCTTCGGGGATCTGTGAGATCTCGATGGTGTCGAGCGGCCAGTCGCCGATGACGTGCTCACCCGAGGCAACCTGGAGACGTCCCTCGTGGAGTAGGACCACCGCTGACAGGCCACGGCTGTCGCCGGGCATGCGTAATGACGCCTGGAACTGTCCCATCACCCTCTCTATCGGCCGTATTCAGCGCGGGATTAGGGGAATTCTGGGGAATCGCGAAAAACGCGAAACTCGGGGCTCTGGTTAGCCTGACCTGGTTGAGCCAGCCGATATACCTCGATTTCAACAGCGACGAGTGGGCCGCCCTTCGCGCCAACACCCCGTTGACGCTCACCGAGGCGGACATCGAGAAGATCAGGGGCATCAACGTCAACCTCGACGTGGACATGGTCGAGCACGGCTTTCTTCCCCTCTCCCGTCTCCTCAACCTCCACGTCCAGGGCAGCCATCAATTGGCCACGGTGACCGATACCTTTCTCGGCACGCCTCCCAGCCCTCGCCCATTCGTCATCGGGGTCGCGGGGTCGGTGGCGGTGGGCAAGTCGACCATCTCCCGTGTCCTCCAGGAGCTCCTTTCGCGGTGGCCACAACACCCCCGCGTCGAGCTGGTGACCACCGACGGGTTTCTCTGGCCCAACGCCGTGCTCACCGAGCGCGGGCTGATGGACCGGAAGGGCTTTCCGGAGAGCTACGACCGCCGGTCGCTGCTCGAGTTCGTGGCACGGGCCAAAGGGGGAGAGGAGCACCTCGAAGTCCCGGTGTACTCCCACTTCGCCTACGACGTGGTGCGAGGGGAGCGCCGGATGGTGCCACGGCCCGACATCCTCATAGTGGAGGGGCTGAACGTGCTCCAGGCCGGTGAGAGGGGCGCCTTCATCTCCGACTACTTCGACTTCTCCATCTTCGTGGACGCCGACCTGGAGGCGGTGCGGGGGTGGTACATCCAGCGGTTCATCACCCTTCGGGACACCGCTTTCGCCCAGCCCGACGCGTTCTTCCACCGGTATGCGGGTCTCTCCGACGAGGAGGCGGTGGCGGTGGCGACGGACATCTGGGAGAGGATCAACGAGGTCAACCTTCGAGAGAACATCCTCCCTACCCGGGAGCGGGCCACCCTGATCCTGAAGAAGGCGCCGGATCACTCCATCGAGCGAGTCCGGCTCCGCCGCTGACCCGCGGATGCAGGGCACTAGCCTCGCCCGACTGTGAGCAGAATGTTCTCCCGTGCCGGCCGAGCCGCACTACTCGACCGCAAGCCCTTCACCGAGGCTTTCTTCGACGGCGACTCCGCGGCCGACGCCGCCATCCTGGTCTCGATCGTCGCAGGCGTGACCTATGTCGGCAGTCTCGTCCTCAACGGCGTCATCGGTCTCTTCGACTTTCCCACCCTGCTCCAGGTCGTCATCGCCGGAGTCGTGTCCTGGTTGGTCCTGGGCTTCGCCACCTGGTTCGCCGCCACCCGACTGTTCCAATCCACGGCCAAGCCGCAGACCATGATCGCCCTGCAAGGTCTCGCCGTCCTCCCACTGGTGTTGGAGCTGTTCGGTCAAATTGGCGGTGTTGTCGGTCTGATCTGGTACCTGGTCATCCTGGTGGTGGGGACGAGGGAGGCTGCCGGTATCGACACCCGCAACGCCGCCGTCTCGGTGCTGATCGGGCTCGCCGTCGCCGTCATCTTCCGCGCCCTGCTCGGGGTTCCCTTCGCCATATTCGGCGCTCTGTTCTGATGCCCACGCTCCGGGTCGACCTGGCCTATGACGGCTCGGGTTTTCGGGGCTACGCGCACCAGGAGGGGTTGAGAACGGTCCAGGGCACCCTGGAGGGTGCGTTGAACACCGTGCTCGAAGGGCCGGTGGAGACCGCGGTGGCGGGGAGGACCGATGCCGGGGTCCACGCTCTGGGCCAGGTGGTGTCGGTCCGGGTCGGGTCGCGGGTCGATGGGGAGCGGTTGGCCCGCTCGCTCAACGGGCTTCTCGGACCCGAGATCGCGGTGAAGGCCGTCACCGAGGTCGATGACGATTTCGACGCCCGTTTCTCAGCACGCTGGCGTCGTTATCGCTACTCGATGTCGACCGGTCCCGCCCCCGATCCTCTCTCTCGAGGCTTCGAATGGCACGTCGGCCCCCGTCTCGACCGTGAGGTGATGACGGCGACGGCCACGGAGTTCGTCGGCCAGCACGACTTCAGCGCCTTCTGCCGCTCGATGGAGGGCAGATCGAACGTGCGGCGTGTCGAAGAGGCGGGATGGGAAGCAGATGGCGATCGACTCCACTTCTGGATCAGGGCCAACGCCTTCTGTCATCAGATGGTCCGCTCGCTGGTCGGTCTCTGCTACGACGTGGGCCGTGGCTTCACCCCGGTCGAGTCGGTGTCCGAGATCGTCGAGTCAGGCGACCGCAGCCGGGTTGCCACGGTGGCCCCACCCCACGGGCTGACCCTGTGGGAGGTGGGCTATTGAGTCAGCCCTCGACCACGACCTCGGTGAGCAGGAACACACGGCTGTCCGAGGTTGCGCAGGCCAGTGCATGTGCTCCGGGCGCCAGATCGAGGGCCCCGGTCACATGGCCCCCCGACACGGTCTTCGCCTCGATGGTCACCTCGCCGGTCAGCTCCCAGTATTCGGGCGGCCCTTCCGTGTCGACACGGGCGACGTCATAGATGAGGCGGTCCCAGCTGTACCCCTCATGCAGCCCGCTGGCGAGTGACAACCCGAGCTCGCTTTCGTTGACGAGCTCGACGACCACGCGGGTGGTCGCCCCCGCGCTCTCGAACGAGGTCGGCCCCTCGAAGGTGCATCGGCTCCCGTCGAAGGTGACTGTCAGATCGGGCGCGGGGATGTTGGCCTCGACCGGTGTCCCGTCGTTGAGTGCGGTGAGAAAGGCCGCCTCGAATCGGCTACGGTCCGCTTCGATCGCGACTTCGACTTCGACGCCGTCGGCGGACTCGACCGTGGCCCCCTCGTCCGAGCCCTGACTCTCGACGATGGCCACTGATCTCCTCTCGGTATCCACCACGTCGGGGTCGACCAGGGTCACCGCCGCCAGGGGATCCCAGAAGAAGTAGGTGCCACCCGCCAGGATGCCCTGGTTGGCAGTGAGGTACCGATACAACATTTCGCCGGCCGGCGAATCCCGCTGCGCCTCCAATGCCTCGTAGAAGAACCGGGTCGCGGGGACATCGTTAGTGGCGTCGAGGCCGACCAACGTGATCGGGATACCGGTCCGGAGCACCTCGGCTGCGGCTCGAGGGTCGGACCAGATGTTCCATTCGGCGGTCATGTAGGGGGGCACGGAGCCGGGTACGTCGAGGGCTCCGCCCATGATGTACAGATGCTCGATGTTGCTCGCGACCTCAGGAGAGTCTTTCAGGGCGCGGGCGACGTTGGTGAGCGGACCCAATGCCAGAAATCGGACCGGCTCGGACGAGCCCGAAATCGTCTCGACGATGAGGGCGACCGCGTTGGAGCCGGGATCCACGTCGGAGGGCGGAAGACCCAGCTGTTCCCTCAGCCCGTCGGCTGCCTGCCGCCACTCCTCAGGAAAGGTGTTGCCGTTGCCGACCGTCTCCTGCTCGCCACATGCAACCGGTATGTCCTCTCGGCCAAGGTGAGCGAGCACTGCGGCTGCGTTCTCCGCCCCATCGGGGCAGTGAGCCAACCCGGTGCCGGTCACGGTGACCGCTGCGAGGCGAACCTCGGGCTGTTGCAGCAGGTACAGGAGCGCCATCATGTCATCGGGCCCGAAGTCCCCATCGACGATCACGGGGTTCGAGTCGCTGACGGTGGTGGTCGTGGCCCGCTCGCCCCGATCGCCTGCGCATGAGGACGCGACGAGAGCGAAGACGACACCGACAACGAACATCGGCCTCAGCTGTCGTCTCATGTGGCCGAGTCTCCATCCCCGGTCCGGCCTCTGGCAGAGGACTTCGACTCTTTGCCGGGGGCCTGATGGATCGCGGATCCCAGCCGGAGCAGATGGCGCATCTCCGGCGCCAAGATTTCGGGAGGCACTCCAGGCTCGCGACGGCGGATGGTGAGGAGGGCGGCATCTACTTGGTTCGGTCGTCCACCACGTCCTGTCAGCAGGTGGGTAAGGGGGAGGACGCCCAACTCCCCCTTACCCGCCCGTCAAGGGATCCGGAGCTGAGCCGGCCCTCCCTTGAAGAATCGCTCGCCGATCGACCCCAGACCCCTGACCAGAGCGTCGAGCGGTGAGCTCGACTGGGCGGCGACTGTCGCGGGGCTGCGCAGCCGACGCCGGTTCCGGCTCTTCAACAGGGTTTTGCTTCGGTTGACTCGTGACTGATTCATCGCTGGCTCCTCCTCGTCGGCGTCAAACAGAGATGTCCGAAGCCGTTGCAACGGATATTGCGTCCCGGATTGGGATGGCGGTATGGGGAACCGCCCCATGGGGGAAGTTCCCCCCGGCGTGCTTCGGTTGGCGCAAGCGGTCGAACCGAATGCAGTCCGTCACGTATACGTGACGCCCTGCATTAGGAATCCGGTTAGCCCCGGTAGGGCTCCAACGCTTCGGCGATGCGGGCGGCGTGGTCGGAGTCTTTGGTCTCCACCGAGATCTCGATCTGGACCCTGCCAAAGGGGAGGCCGAAACCCTCGCGGTGATGTGCCACCTGAAGCACGTTGCCGCCGTGGTCGGCGACGGCTTGCAGGACGGAGGCCAGGTTGCCCGGCTGGTCGGGGACCAGGACCCGGTACTTGGCGAAACGTCCCGAAGCCTCGAGACCGTGACGCACCGCCTTGCCCAGGAGCATCAGGTCGATGTTGCCCCCGGAGAGCACGATGCAGATCGGGTCGGGTGCGTCGTCGGGGATCAGCTTCTCCATCAGCGCCGCCACCCCCACCGCGCCCGCGGCCTCGACGAGGAGCTTGGAGCGGTCGAGGATGTAGGCGAGGGCGGCCGTGGTCTGGGCGTCGTTGACCACCAGGATGTCGTCGACGTGCTCCTCGGCCAACTCCCACACCCGGTCTGAGGGCACCGAGACCGCGATCCCATCGGCGACCGTGGGTCGGCCGCGGGGATAGTCCCTCACCAGCTCGCCTCGTTTCCTGCTCTCGGCATAGACCGCAGCCGATTCGATCTCGACGCCGATCACCTTGACCGACGGCCGCACCGACTTGAGGGCGAGCGCCGTGCCGGCGAGGAGACCCCCGCCCCCGGTGGGAATGACCACGCTGCCCACGTCGGGCAATTGCTCGAGAATCTCGAGACCGAGGGTCCCCTGCCCGGCGATGACCAGTGGGTCGTCGTAGGGGTGGACGAAATGGGCCCCGGTCTCGTCGGTGAACGCCACGGCCGCTTCGACCGCGTCGGCCAGGGAGCTTCCCACCAAGCGCACCTCGGCCCCGTAGTCCTCGGTGGCCTTGATCTTCGTGATCGGGGCCGTCTCCGGCATGAACACCGTGCAAGGCGATCCGGTGAAGGCGGCGGCGAGCGCCACTCCCTGGGCGTGATTCCCCGCCGAGGCGGCCACCACCGCCTTCCCGCCGAGGCGGGTGAGGACATTGAGGGCGCCACGGATCTTGAACGAGCCGGCTCGCTGCATCGACTCGGCCTTGAGATGCACGTTCCGGCCGCTGAGCCGGCTGAAGGACTGGGACCAGACGAGTGGAGTCTCGGTGACATGCCCGTCGAATCGGCCCCGCGCCTCCTGGATTTCGTTGAGGGTGATCATCGCGATTGGCCTAGCGGTGGTTGTCGGCGTAGCATATGCGGGCTCCCGCACGGGAGCCGTTTCCCCAAACGCTCCCCGGTATCTTCAACCTGCCGAGGATTACTCATGACCATCAACAAGACCTACTCGCCCAAACCGGGCGACATCGAGCGCGTCTGGTTCGTGGTGGACGCCACCGACCTCCCCTTGGGCCGTCTCGCCTCCGAGATCGCAACACTGCTCAGGGGCAAGCACAAGCCGACCTACGCACCTCATGTCGACGGTGGCGACTTCATCGTCGTGGTCAACGCCGAGAAGGTGGCCGTCACCTCGGACAAGAGCCAGCACAAGATCTACTACCGGCACTCCGGCTATCCCGGCGGGATCAAGGCCGAGACTTTCGATAGCCTGCGTGAGCGCCGGCCCGAGGCCATCATCGAGCGGGCCGTCAGGGGAATGCTCCCCAAGACCAGGCTGGGGCGACAGATGGCACGCAAGCTAAAGGTGTACGCCGGGCCCGATCATCCCCACGCAGCCCAGAAGCCCGAGGCTCTGGCGCTCGACATCCGAAAGGTGGAACTCTGATGGCAAAGCCCCTCGTCCAGGCCACCGGCCGGCGCAAGGCCTCCGTGGCCAGGGTCCGTCTCCACGACGGCTCCGGGCAGGTGACGCTGAACTCCAAGCCGTTGGAGGAGTATTTCCCGACCATGGCCTCGCGTCTGCGGGTCATGGAGCCGCTCCAGATCACCCAAACCCAGGGTCGTTACGACATCGACGCCACCCTCGAAGGCGGTGGCACCACCGGTCAGGTCGACGCACTGCGTCTCGGGATCTCCCGGGCGCTGATCGTGCTCGACGAGGAGCTCCGCCCCACCCTGAAGAAGGCGGGAATGCTCACCCGTGACTCCCGCAGGGTCGAGCGCAAGAAGTACGGGCTGCGCAAGGCTCGTAAGGCTCCCCAGTACACGAAGCGCTGATCTTGGCCGACCTCCGTCGTCTCCTCGACGAAGGTAAACCCATCTTCGGCACCGACGGTGTCCGCGGGGTCGCCGGCTCCGAGCTCACCCCCGAGCTGGCCATGGCCATCGGTCGTGCCGCCGGCTCCTATCTACGCGGAGGGCCTGTGGTCGTCGGCCGCGACACCCGCCGCTCGGGCGAGATGCTCTCCTTGGCCCTCCAGGCCGGGTTTCACGCGGTGGGCATCGACACCGTCGACGTCGGCGTCCTGCCCAGCGGGGGGATCAGCTATCTGACCTCGACCTCGGGGGCGACGATGGGGGCGATCGTCTCGGCGTCGCACAACCCTGCCGAGGACAACGGGATCAAGCTGCTCGCGGCGAGGGGGAGCAAGCTCCCCGACGAGGTGGAACGGGAGCTCGAAGACAGGCTGCGGGCTTCGGGCACCAAGTCGGCGATGGGGCCCGAGATCGGGACCCGCTTCCCCGACGGGGACTCCTTGCAGCGATACGTCGACCATCTCGTCTCCGCCTCCCGGTACAACCTGAGCGGTCTCGGCGTCGTCCTCGACTGTGCCCATGGCGCCGCCTTCAAGGCCGCCCCGCTGTTGTTCCGCCGTCTCAAGGCCGATCTCGTCGTCCTCGCAGATTCCCCCGACGGGACCAACATCAACGCCGGAGTCGGCGCCGCCCATCCCGAGATGCTGGCGAGCGAGTCCCGGGGCCGGATCGGCCTCTGCTTCGACGGGGACGCCGACCGGCTCATCGCCGTCGACGAGGACGGCCGGGTCGCCAACGGGGATGTGATCATGGCCATCGTCGCCCGGCATCTGAAATCGCAGGGGGCACTGAAGAAGAACCTGGTGGTGGCCACGGTCATGTCCAACCTCGGGTTCCGCAAATCCATGGCCGAGGCGGGCATCGACCTGATCGAGACCAAGGTGGGAGACCGCTACGTCATGGAGGCCCTGATCGAGCACAAGGGGTCGCTCGGCGGCGAGCAGTCGGGCCACATCATCTTCCTCGACAAGGGTCAGACCGGTGACGGTCTTCTCACCGCGGTGCGCCTTCTCGACGTGGTGGCCGGCACCGGCAAGGAGCTGCGACAGCTCAGGGCCGAGGCGATAACCGAGTACCCGCAGATCCTGCAGAACGTCCGGATCGACCGGGGCGCGAGCCTCGAGGATGCCGAGGCGCTTTGGGACGAGGTGCGTCGAGTCGAGGCCGAGTTGGGCGACGACGGGCGGGTCCTGGTCCGTGCTTCGGGCACCGAGCCGTTGATCCGGGTGATGGTGGAAGCCTCTTCCGAAGAGCTGGCCAGACGCTACGCTGACCTTCTGTCGGGTGTCACCGAGACCTCGATGCGAAGGGAGGGATAGACCAAGAAATCGACCAAATGCGTGTGCGACACGAAACAGCGCCAGGCCTCGGGACCCATTGCCCCGAGGTGACGAGGAGGAAGGTCATCGAATGATTCGGCGGATGCCTTCCCGGCCAGCTCAGGTCGTAAGGGATGGAAGCAAAACCCGGAAGTGATTCCGGAACAGAGACCCACCCGTGAGCGCCGTGTATCGGCTCTTCCGCACGCGCCAACCACCAAGTGTGAAGGAGAGAACTGATGTGCGGAATTGTTGGATACGTCGGACCGCGGCCGGTGATCGACGTGCTGATGCCGGGTCTGGCCCGGCTCGAGTACAGGGGCTATGACTCGGCCGGCGTGGCTCTGAACCACGGGGGGTCGATGACGGTCCTCAAGCAGGCAGGGCGGATCGCCGACCTGCAGGGGCTCGTCGACCGGGAGGCCCCGGCCGAAGCCCATACCGGGATCGGCCACACCCGTTGGGCAACCCACGGCGCCCCCAATACCGGCAACGCCCACCCCCATCTCGACTGCACCCGCGAGGTGGTGGTCGTTCACAACGGGATCATCGAGAACTGGGTCGAGCTCAAGAACAAGCTGGTCGAGAACGGCCACGCTTTCCAGAGCGACACCGACACCGAGGTGGTCGCCCACATGATCGAGGAGATGTCCGATCTGCCCTTGGCGGAGGCGGTGCGTCATGTCATGAATCAGGCCGACGGCGCCATGGCCCTGGTGGTGATGCGACGGTCCGAGCCCGACGTCCTGGTCGGGGCGAGACGAGGGTCGCCACTGGTGGTCGGCCGGGGAAAGGGCGAGAACTTCCTCGCCTCGGACATCCCCGCCTTTCTCGAGCACACCCGGCACATGGTGGTCATCGAGGACGACCGGGTGGTCGAGATCCGGCCCGACCGGATCACCCTCACCGACCTGGGTGGGGAGAGCCTGCCCCTCGATGAGCGTCTCGTCGAATGGGATCTCGAAGCTGCGGAGAAGGGCGGATTCGACACCTTCATGCTCAAGGAGATCTTCGAACAGCCCCACGCCATCGCTGACACTTTGGCGGGGCGGGTCGAGCCCCCGGGACGGGTGGTGCTCGACGAGTTGGAGATCGACCCCGAGCTGCTCAGGGAGATCGACAAGGTGTTCGTGGTCGCCTGCGGCACCTCGTTCCACGCCGCGATGATGGCCAAGTACGCCATCGAGCGTTGGGTCCGGCTCCCGGTGGAGATCGACATCGCCTCCGAGTTCAGGTACCGGGACCCGGTGCTCAACGACCGGTCACTGGTGATCGGCATCAGCCAGTCGGGGGAGACCATCGACACGCTCGCCGCGGTTCGCTACGCCCGGGCCCAGGGGTCACCGGTGATCGGCGTCTCCAACGTGGTCGAGTCGGCGCTGGCCCGTGAGTCCGATGCGGTGCTCTACACCCGGGCCGGTCCCGAGATCGGGGTGGCCGCCACCAAGACCTTCACCACCCAGCTGGTGGCCATGCAGCTCCTCGGCCTCTACCTGGCCCAAGTGCGCGGCGCCCTCGACCCGGGCGCGATCGAGCTCCTGGTCACCGACCTGCTCCGGCTCCCCGACCAGGTCGAGGCGGTCCTGGCCCGGGCCGACGAGATGAAGGAGATGTGTGAGAACTGGGCCGACACACGGGACTGGTTCTTCCTGGGCCGATCGGGCGACTTCCCGGTGGCCATGGAAGGCGCCCTCAAGCTCAAGGAGATCGCCTACGTGCGGGCCGAGGGATACGCCGCCGGTGAGATGAAGCACGGGCCCATCGCACTGATCGAGCCCGGCGTGGTCGTGGTCGGTGTCGCCACCGATACCCATGTCCAGGGCAAGACCCTCTCCAACATGGAGGAGATGAAGGCCAGAGGCGGGACCATCGTCCTCGTCGCCGAGGAGGGCGACGAGGTGGGCCATGTGGCCGACTACGTGATCCGGGTCCCGGCCGGCCCCGACTTGTTGTGCACCGTGACCGCAGTGGTGCCGCTCCAGCTCCTCGCCTACTACGTGGCCACGGCCAAGGGCATGGACGTGGACAAACCCCGCAACCTGGCCAAGACGGTGACGGTGGAATAGCGATTCCTAATGCAGGGCGTCACGTATACGTGACGCCCTGCATGAAGTTGGAGCGGTCAAGCCCCTTCGCTCACCTTCTGCCGGCGCCGCCGGACCGGGGTGGGGACGGGGGTGAGCAGGAAGGTGGGATGCCGCCGCGCCTCCTCCACCCAGGCTTCGCTCGGAGCGGCGAGATCGGTAGGGAATTGGCTCCCGATGACGGAGCGGACGATGAAGCCGATCGACCCGATCAGATCCCGCACCATGGGGGTCGCCTGCTCCGGGGTGAGCTCTTTTACGGTGACCGGGGTATTCCGCCCCCGTCGGGTGATTTGGGCCGACCCTGCGGCGCGCAGGTTCTTGACCCAATCGACCTCTCCATACACCGAGATCAGCCACCACCCGTCACCGGCCCGGTTGAGGGCGACCGGAGTGATGCGGGGGAGGCCGGTCTTGCGACCGGGGACAGTGAGCAGTGCTTGACGGCCCATCGGCAGGCCCAGCCTGAGCAAGAAGGCGACGATCGCATTGGCATACTTCATGGGGACTCCCTGGGTAGAATTCGTATGACAAACAGATTATACGGAATCCATATCATATGACAACCGAAAGAGCGTCGAACTCAGCGTTGACCCGGGAGATCCAGACCCTGCTGCGCGACCTGATCGCTCGTCTCCACCAGCTCAACGACGCGGTCGGGTCCCGAATCGACCTCAAGGCGGGCGACATCGAGATCCTCGACCTGGTGGCCCGGCATGGGCCCCTGTCACCGAGCGAGGTCTCGGTCTCGACCGGGATCCACCCCGCCACCCTCACCGGGGTCATCGACCGGCTGGAGCGTGCCGGTTGGGTGGACCGGGTCCCCGACCCGGAAGATCGTCGCCGGGTTCGGCTCGAGGCCCGCAGAGAGAGGGGAGCGGAGATGGTCAGGCTCTATGCGCCGATGAACCGATCGCTCACCGAGATCTGCGCCGCCCTCAGGCCCGACCAGCTCGAGGTGATCCGTGACTCCTACGCGATGCCGCCGCCGGCGTCGATGCCGCCGCCGGACTGCGGGGCGCCGACTGACTGCAGAAAGCTCGTTGGGTAGGGCGCTCGTCCTTCGACGAAGCGGTCGAACACCTCGAGCGCCTCGTCGACCCGATACAGCCCACTGGCCACCCCTGGCCAGGTCTCCACATCCGATCGCCTGATCATCGGGTAGTCCCAAGGAAGAGCCACGACGACGCTCTGCACACCAAGGGCGGCCATGGCGATCGTCCGATGCTTGCCGTCGCGGACGAGGAGGCCCCACGAGCCCTCGCCGGCCATCAGCTGCACGTCGATGATGTGATCGGACGGGGCATACCCGTTTTGGGCGATCGAGGCGGCGACATTGCAGTGCTTGTTGAATCGGTACTCACCCAGCGCATCCGAGGTTGGGCCGAAGTAGTCGTATCCGTGTGTCCCCTCGGGGGCGAGACCGAACTTGGCCAGTCGATCGAGCTCGTATACGTTCCGTTCAAGAGTCAGCTCTTCGATGCCCCTGACCGGCTCCCAAGGCAGCACACCCACGATGAGCGGTCGGGACAGCGGCGAGTCCTCGTCGACGTCGAGCCCGACGAATTCGGCCAGCGTCGTCGGCTGCCAGCTCTCGTAGAAGCAGGGGAGTATCGAGTCGGCGTAGTCGGTGCGCTCGCCTGAGAGGTAGTCGGTCACAGCACGGGTGAACGGGTTGGTCCTCGGGTCGTCGATGCGGACTCCGAGATGACTTCTCCTCAGCGAGGATATGGGGACTCGAACCATGGCAGTGACATCGGGGCCGCGCTGGGCGGCGAGGACGATGGCCCGATTCGGATCCGTTGTCTGATCCGAGAAGTCGATGTGCTCGGTGTCGGACGCCGGCGATAAGGTCTTCTTCGTCGGGGAGACGATGCGGGCGATCTCCCGGGGAACGCCACGGGCCCCGTGGACGGAGACGACGAGTCTCCAATAGCGAGGGGCCAGATAGGTCTTCAGCTTTCCCAGATATGCGTCGGCGCGTATCGACATCGGATTGATCTCCCTAGGCCCCAAGAACAGGATCAGTCTAAAACGCGCAGGGTGACCCAGAACTAGGCCGTGAGACCTACTGACGGAGAAGTGCCCGGTCGTCACTGAGCCGGGGCTCGTTCTCAGGCGCGGAGCAGACCCCGCGTCGACTTGGTCTTCCAGGCGTGCAAGGCGCGTCCCGTCGGCCCGGATCCGAAGAGGAGCAGGTCGTGGACCTGACGTAACTCGGGGGCCCACTCGTACTTCCACTGGTCGTTGCCGCTGCCGAACTCGTACCGGTCGAGACCGTTCGCCGCGCATGTCTCGAGGACCCTCTCGAGGAGCAGGGTGCCGGGGGACAGCGAGGCGACATCGGGGCTCTCGTCGAATGCGGAGAGCATGCCCCAGCGGGTCGCTCCCACCTCGAGGTCGTATCGAAAGGCGAGGAGCCGCCCGTCGAGGAAGAGACCGCACAGGCGAAGCCACCCCCGGTCCTGTGCCACCTCGGTGACCGATCGGTACCACCTCTCGTGGGTGGGCTCGTTGAGGACGGCGTGCCCGCGCTGTCCCTTCCAGCCGACCGCCTCCAACGCCAGGCCGGCGTCTAGCAGGTGGTGAGGCGGTCCCGCCGAACCGGTCTCCACAACCTCCAGGGGTCCCATCTCCTCCAGACGCCGGCGCCGGCGACGCAGGGTTCGCTGGAAGTCCTTGCTCATCCCGGCCCGCACCCGATCCATGCCCGAGCTCAGGTCGACATAGGGGCTGTTGAACGTGGTCTGGACCAGCCAGCGGGGCTGAGCGGGCAACGCCGAGATGATCGCCGAGCTCTCGGCTACCCGGTAGAGATGTGTCATCGGCATCGAGTTGAGCCAGGCCGGGAGATGGTCGGTCACCTCCTCATCGTCGGCGCCGACTACGTCGAAGGGCTCGGAGTGGGCCCGTGACATGGAACGGAGCCTGCCCCGTGCCCGGTAGAGGGGAAGCGCGGCGACCAGGTCGCCGTCCCTGTGGAGTAGGACGACGTTGAGCCTGCTTTCCGGCTCGTCGAAGCCGTCCTCCCAGCAACCGAGCACGGCCGAAGACAGGAACGGGTTGGAGCGGGGCGTCGGCCGGCTGTCCCACCATCCGGCCAGGTCGGAGAAGACTTCCCGGTCACGACGTGTCTCGGTGGTCCAGCGCGGCATCGGTCGAGCAAACTAGCTGCGATCACCGGGTAGCGACAGACCCGAACGACTCCGTTTTGGGGACTTCGAACTGAGGTGCGTCCAGCTCAACAAAGCTGGGCGTCAGGCCCCCACTACAGCACGGGGAGGCTTCCGACGCCCCGAGTTTCGCAACCAGTCCCGGCTTCGCCAGGCGAAGTGGGCAACCCGGCCTCGAGGGTTGGTGCCGAACCCGACCAGGTAGTACCTGGGCGTGGTCTTGTCGGTCCACTGCATCTTCCAGGCGTTGCGGCCTCCGGCGCCGCCGAGCTCGTAGGCCTCCACGCCGCGCGGTGCCGCCTTCTCCAATGTCTTCCAGAGCAGGACCTGGCCCGGGGAGCACCGGCGGGGGAGCTCCTCGTCATAGGCGGTGAGTATCCCCACTATCCGCCCGGCGTACTCCAAGTCATAGTTGAAGGCGATCATCCGGTCGTCGAGATAGAGCGCGCCCAGACGCAGCCAATTCTCAGCCTCTGCCGTTTTTGCCAGGTCGGTGAAGAAGGCGAGTCTCCGGGCGGAATTGGCTACCGCTACCCCAGCTGCACCCTTCCATCCCGCGGCCTCGAGGGCCAGACCGTCGGCCAGGACCTGGTCGACTCGGTGCGTTGAAGGGTGGGGCTCCATCCTCAAATCCCCCAGCTCTTCGAGGGCACGTTCCCCCCTGTTCAAATTGGACCGCATGCTCTTCCCCAGGCTGGAGCGGAGTTGGTCGAGACCGGGGCGCAGGTCGATGTAGGCCGACTCGGTGCGGCGATCGGCGTACCAGCCACGAAAGCGGTCGACCGTTGCCACGAGGGGTGAGTCCCCGAGCAAGGCTTCGATGCGAACATAGATACTTCGGTTCAGCTCTGCCACCAAGAGTTCCACCCCTCTGCTGTCGCCATCGTGGACCAGGTCAAAGGCCTCGGTGGAGAGCTCGGTGAGGGAGCGCAGCTTGCGACCCGATCTGTACATGGGCAGGGTCGCCACCGGGTCCTCGCCATCGCGGACGACCAGGATCTGGAGGGTATCGTCGGGCGCCAACACGTTCCCGGCCAGAGCACGGAACCACTCGGTGCGGAGGAAGACCGATTGCGTCGGCCCCGTCTGCGTGTCCCACCAGCCAGCCAGTTCGTCCAGCGCTCCGGGGTCGTCCCTGATCTCGACTCTGAGCACCAGTTCATGCTACCGCCGGGTGGGGAGACGGTGTCTGGGGGCGCCGGACCCAGACAGTTGTTCGATCGGAGCCTCACAGTCGGGACCATGGCCCGGGTCTTTGGTAGATCAGGCCCACATGTCTTGAATGTCCCGATGCGCACTGTCGAGTTCCTCGGCATCCCCGGATCGGGCAAGACCACCCTGGTCTCCAATGTCCACTCCCGTCTCCTTGCCTCGGACACCCCGGCCTTCACCCTTGCAAGAGCAGTGAGCCTTGGGATGAAGAGGGGTGTCGGCGACCGGCTCATCGACCCGTTGATGACCCATCTCCCCGAACGTCTGCTCGACCGTTACTCGGAGAGCGGGTTCATCCGATCCAATGCGCTCCTCGTCTCGTTGATCGACTTCATGGCCGCCTACCCGATGGCGGTCTCCGTCTTTCTCAAGGGCCAGGCCCGCCGGGCCGACTACGAATTGGGCACCGACCTGGTCGTCCGCTGGTTCCTGCAACTGTTGGCCAGGTATCAATTGGGATCCTCGGCCATGAGCCAGGACGACATCCTGCTTCTCGACGAGGGCTTCGCCCAGAAGGCGATCACCGGTTTCGCCCATCGCTTCTCCAAGGCCGATCACGAGGATCTGTCGTCCTACCTCGCCGCTTCACCCCGGCCCGACCTCCTGGTCCATCTGGCGGTCGGCACCGACCTCGCCGCCGAGCGTCTGGACGGGCGGGGCGAGCCGGAGGCGACCAAGCGCCTCTGGGACACCGGAACCGACCCGGCGCGGTTCCTCGCCGATACGCGGCGTTGCGTCGAGTATGTGGTCGCGACGGCCCGAGGATCGGGTTGGGAGGTCTTGGAGCTGGATGGCTCCGGCGATCTAGCCACCGTCACCGGGAGTGTCGTCGAACGGATCGGGTTCCAGACCCAAGCGACGGGATCGTCCCCGGGGAACGTCCCGTCGCTGGATCTACCTGTCGACGGTTAGGTCAGCAGCCGTCGTTCCACTGCGGGTCCCGTGTGGCGACGAAGTTGATCGTCGTCGCATTTGCAGAGGTGAAACATCCGTTCCCCCGCAGTTCCAGACTCCCCGGTCCGACCAGCCCGGTCAGATTGGTGATCTGGTCCGGGATGACACCGCTCAGATTGTTCTCGCTGAGATCGAGGTCCACCAGCTGGGTCCCCAGGCTCCCGATCTGGGACGGGATGGCGCCGGTGAGCCCGTTGCCACCCAGATCGAGCTGGGTGAGGCCGGCCAGATTGGACACCGCGGCCGGAATCGACCCGGTGAACCCGTTGTCGGCCAGATCCAGGATGGTCAGACTGGTCAGCCCCCAGATCGCCCCGGGCAGACTTCCGGTGAACCCGTTCGTGGAGAGCTCCAGTTGCTGGATGCCAGGGAGGTTGAAGGCGCCGGGAAGACCACCGGTGAAGTTGTTCTCGCTGAGATCCAGGACCTGGAGGCTGGAGCGGGTCCATATGCCGGCCGGCACCGCTCCAGAGAACCGGTTCTCACCGACATGAAGGGTTTGCAGCGGAAGTGTCGCCAGCTGCGCAGGCAGGGTCCCGCTCACGCTGTTCCCATTGATGTCGAGGACACGGAGACCGGTGAAGCTCGACATGTGAGCGGCGGGAAGGGGACCGGTGAGGTTGTTCTCGTCGAGGACGATGTTGATCACGTTGGCCCCGGAACAGGTGATGCCGAACCACGTGCACGGGTTGCCCCCAAGCCAATTGGTCTTCTCCACCCACTTGGCTCCGTTGGTGCTGCGATACAGCTCTGCCAGGGCCAAGCACTGAGCCTGATTCATCGTCACGTTCTGGTCACACGGCGGGTTCCACACTCCGGCCACCGGCAAATAGGTGTCGGCGCCGAAGGTCAAGGTCTCGTCGGCGTTGCCTTGGGTGTTGGTGTGACGGAAATAGAAGGTCGAGTCGAAGGGTCGGAAGATGGCGGGGGTGTCCACACCGTCGACCACCCCCCAGTCACCGGCGACGAGCCGGTCGGCGGGGTCGCCAAAGAAGAACTCGGCGTCGGCGTTGCCCTGGGTATGGGTCTGGCGGAAGTAAACGAACCCGGTCGATTCTCGATGCAAGCCGAGGGTGTCGACACCGTCGCCGTCGAAGTCGCCGACGAACGGCTTGTCACCGGGGTTGCCGAAGATGTAGGAGAACTCGGCCGCGCCCAGACCACCGTCGTTGGAGCCGAGCTCGTTGATCACATAGATCTGGGCCTCCGAGGCGCGGTAGATGGACAAGGTGTCACAGCCGTCGCCGTTGAAGTCCCCGGCGAGGGGGAAGTCTCCGGGGTTGCCGAAGAAGAATCTGATGTCGGCCACACCTTCGGTGTTGGAGTTGCGCAGGTAGGCGAACCCGTCGGACTGGCGGTACAACCCTGGGGTGTCCACGCCGTCACAGTCCCAGTCGCCGACGAACGGGACATCGCCCGGATTCCCGTAGACGAAACTGTTGATGGCTCCGCCTCGGCCGCGCAGATGCCACGTGCCCGTGGCCGGGTCGACCAGACCGACCCGATCGGTTGGCGAATCCGAGTCGATCGCCTGAGCGCCGAGCTCCGGCTCCGCCGTCTGCGCCTCGGCCGGCACAGGCGATGCGAGCAGCGAGGCGAGGA
>DATHUP010000037.1:0-69113 GCA_035462175.1 Acidimicrobiia bacterium
AAGAATCGATGGCACTCATCCACACCATGAGCCATCATCCAACCCACAAGGAGGTGAACCAGCCCCAGCTGCCAGCCGCCGGCTAACCAGGCGGCGACGCTGAGAGATACACCTACTTACACCAAACCGCGGGACGCGATCCGGGGCAGGGTCGTGACTGATTCTTCGGACAAACGGGTCCTTCGCCCCTAGGTAGGATCGTGTCGATGCGCCCATGCTCGATGGAAACGAGATGGAGGTGGACGGTGAAGGCAAAACCGGGTGACCATTTGGTGATCAGGGGTCACCGCGTCGGGCAGGCCGAGAGAGATGCCGAGATTCTGGAGGTCCATGGGGAGAAGGGAGAGCCTCCATTCCTGGTTCGCTGGTTGGACGATGGCCATGAAGTGCTGGTGTTTCCGGGAAGCGATGCAGTCATCGAGAGCCGCCCAAAGAGAGAGCACAGCAAGAACTAGGCGAGTACCGCGAGCGGCCCCGGTTCAGAGCGGACGCGGGAACCTTGTTTCGGCCGGGGGGTTTGGGCCCCGGTTCAGGGTGGACGCGGGAACCTTGCCTCGGGCGGGGGGTTTGAGGGGGGTCGTCCCCCCTCATAGTGAGCAGCGGGTGGTTTGAGGGGGGTCATAGTGAGCGGCCCCGGTTCAGAGCGGACGCGGGAACCTTGCCTCGGCCGGGGGGTTTGAGGGGGGTCGTCCCCCCTCACAATGAGAGCGGGCGGTTTGAGGGGGGTCGTCCCCCCTCACAATGAGAGCGGGCGGGGAGGCGACCCCACACCCAACTCACCTCCTCGCCGCGTCTCTCGTCTCGATCAGGAAGTGGCCTTCACCTCAACCGGTATGTGGCGAGGCTCGGGCGTCGTGTCCTCGGGGAGCGGGACGCTCACCGTCAGCACGCCCTTGTCGTAGTCCGCGGTCACCTTGTCGGCGCTGACGCCGTCGGGTAGCGGGATGCGACGCTGGAACTTCCCGAAGCTCCTCTCGTGCATGTAGCGATCGTCCTCTGAGATCTCCCTCTCGTCGGTCTTCTCGCCTGTGATGGTGAGGATGTCATCATCGAGGGAGACTTCGACGTTTTCGGGGTCGATCCCGGGCAGTTCGACGGTCACGATCAATTCCCCGTCCTTCTTGACCAGATCGATGGACGGTCTGATGGCAAATCCCGTGATCTCACGCGCGACGCGAGGAAAGTCGAACAGGTGCCATTCCTTGTCCAGGTCGAAGAACGGGCTCCAGACCTTGAGCTCCATGCGGGTTCACCTCCCTTCCCGGGCCGGGATTTCATCACAGGGCCGGGCGACCCGATCCCGGGCCCATCTTCAGCCTCAATTATCAGATCGGCCGGAAGGACTCGACCAGGGCCAAATGTCATGACTTCACAATGAGCCGTTGTCGTCCGATGTGGGTCGTAACGTGAGCAGGCCGATCGGCCATCGATGACCTCTACCGTCCCCGCCCCCGCACTCGAACAATTCTCAGCGCTCCGCGCTGAGGACGTCTACAGCTTCTGCGCCAGCTCCGCTTCGGGCCTCAGCCAGATCGAGGCAGAGCGACGGCTCGTCGAGCACGGCCCGAATGCGGTGACCCCTGCGGCACGGCGACGCTTTCTCTACCGGTTCGCCTCCAACTTCGTTCATGTCATGGCGGTCTTGCTTTGGGTCGGGGGAGGAGTGGCGTTCGCTGCCGGTTTGCCCGAGCTGGGAGTGGCGATCTGGGTGGTGAACGTGGTCAACGGCTTGTTCAGCTTCTGGCAGGAGCACAAGGCGGAGAAGGCGACCGAGGCCCTGCTGCGGCTGCTCCCGACCACCGCCACCGTCCTGCGCGACGGTCGCCTCGACGAGGTGGACGCTACGACTCTCGTTCCTGGAGACGTGGTGGTCATCGAAGAGGGAGACCGGATCTCGGCTGACGGGCGTCTCGTCGAACATGTCTCTCTCCGGGTCGACCAGTCGACACTCACCGGCGAGTCACGTCTGGTTCGCAAGGCATCGGAGCCGGTGGATCCGGGTGGAAATCGTCTCGAGATGCCCAATCTCGTCTATGCCGGGACCACGGTGGCAGCGGGTCGCGGGAAGCTGGTTGTGACGGCCACAGGAGCGCGCACCGAGCTGGGAGGGATCGCCGACCTGACCCAGTCTCTCGAGGAAGCTCCCAGTCCCCTCCAGATCGAACTGCGCCGCGTCAGCATCACCGTCAGTGTCATCGCGGTGATGGCGGGCACGGTCTTCTTCCTGCTCGCCCTCCTGCTGGCAGACATGCCGCTGGCCCGGGGCTTCGTCTTCGCACTCGGGATGATCGTCGCCTTCGTGCCCGAGGGTCTCCTCCCCACGGTGACCCTCTCGCTTGCCATGGGGACACAACGGATGGCAGCCAGGAACGCCTTGGTGAAGAAGTTGTCTTCGGTGGAGACCCTCGGGTGCACCACGGTGATCTGCACCGACAAGACCGGGACACTGACCGCCAACGAGATGACAGTGCGCTCGGTCACAGTCGATGGACAGACCTACCGGTTCGAAGGTGTGGGTTATGTGCCGGTCGGGGAGGTCATCCCATTCCCGGGCGAAGGCCTGCAGCGATTGCTGACCGGAGCCGTCCTCGCCTCCAATGCTCGTCTCACCGGCTTGGCCGACGGTCGCTGGTCGATCGTCGGGGATCCGACCGAAGGCGCCATCCTCACTGCCGCCTGCAAGGCCGGGATCGACCTCGACGACATCTCGGCGCGCTATCCGCGATCGTCAGAGATCCCCTTCGATTCCACCCGCAAGCGGATGAGCTCGGTCAACCGGCTCGGGGAGGGATTGGTCATGTTCACAAAGGGTGCTCCCGCCGAGTTGTTGACGCGATGCGAGAGCCGGTACACCGATGATGGGCCGGCACCCCTCACCGAGGGCGATCGTCGAGCCGTGATCGAGGCCATCGACACCTCGGCGAAGGACGGGCTGAGGGTGCTCGGTGTGGCGCAGCGCCCGGTCTCCGCTCCTCCTTTCCCCCAGGACGATGTCGAGACCGAGCTGGAGTTTCTCGGTCTCATTGCCATGCACGACCCACCACGGCCCGAGGTGGAGGCTGCCATCGGCAGATGTCGCAGCGCCGGGATCCGCATCGTCATGATCACGGGGGACTACGGGGTCACCGCCGAGGCGATCGGACGGCGGATCGGGATGATCGAGAGCGAATCGATCCGGGTGGTCAACGGGAGCGACCTCGAAGAGTTGGACGACGCCGAGTTGTCGGACATCCTCGACGGCGATGTGGTCTTCGCCCGGTCGGCGCCGGTCCACAAGCTGAGGGTGGTCGAGGCCCTCCAGGCCAAGGGAGAGGTGGTGGCCGTGACCGGAGATGGGGTGAACGATGCCCCTGCCCTCAAGAAGGCGGACATTGGCGTGGCGATGGGACAGATCGGCACCGACGTGGCCAAGGAAGCCGCCGACATCATCCTCCTCGACGACAATTTCGCCTCGATCGTGGCCGCGGTGGAGGAGGGTCGGGCCGTCTACGACAACATCAAGAAGTTCACCACTTACATCCTCACCTCGAACACACCCGAAGCGGTCCCCTTCGTCGTCTTCGCCTTCTCCGGTGGGCGAATCCCGATCGCCCTCGACGTGATGCACATACTGGCCATCGATCTGGGGACCGATCTGGCGCCGGCGCTCGCCCTCGGAGCCGAGAAACCGGAGCCGGGTGTCATGGAGCGGCCTCCCAGGTCCCTCGACGCCCACCTGATCGACCGGCAGCTGCTGACCCGTTCCTATCTGTGGCTGGGGCCGTTGCAGGCGGCCTTCGTCATGGCTGCCTTTTTCGGCGCCTATCGACTCGCCGGCTTCCAGGGGTGGCTAGACCTCCCTTCCGATGGCCCGACCTACCGGTCGGCCACGGCGATGGCCCTGGCCGCGGTGGTGGCCACCCAGATCGGCAACCTGTTTGCCCAGCGATCGGTGAGAGTGTCGTTACTCCGAATGGGCCTCGGCAACAACCGACTGCTCTGGTGGGGGATACTCTCCGAGGTGCTCGTGATCATCCTCATCGTCTTCGTGCCCACGTTCCAGGATGTGATCGGCACCGCGCCCTTCCCGGCCGTCGGTTGGGTGTGGCTGCTGCTCGGTGTGCCGTTGCTGCCGATCGCCGACGAGTTTCGCAAGGCCCTATTGCGGCGAAGAGAGAGGGCACGACCGTGAAGGTCCTCGTGGTCGGTTGCGGCAGGGTCGGATCGGGCCTCGCCGCCAATCTCGAGATCGACGGTCACGACGTCACCGTCATCGACCGTGAGCCAAAGGCAGTCGGTCGCCTTTCCAAGGGTTTCGCCGGCCGAGCAGTGGTGGGGAACGCACTCGATCGTGACGTCCTCGAGCAGGCCGGGATCGGCGAGGCAGACGCACTGGCCGCGGTCACCGGGAGTGACGAGATCAACGCCGTGGT
The DNA here is from genome assembly GCA_035462175.1 of Acidimicrobiia bacterium. GTDB lineage: Bacteria > Actinomycetota > Acidimicrobiia > Spongiisociales > ZC4RG35 > JARDZU01. The sequence continues at coordinate 4,413 of DATHUP010000037.1, forward strand.
ATCCCGCCTGGCCTCCCGCCGGTTCCGGGTGCCCAGGGTGGTGTCACGGATGTACGAGCCGCGTCAGGCCGACCTGTACGGCCGGCTCGGCGTCCTCACCATCTCGCCGGTGGAATGGGGGATCACCCGGGTCGCCCAGCTGCTCACGCTCAGCGATCTGGCGCCGATCATCTCCATCGGAGGTCGGGTCAACCTCGTGGAGGCGACGATCGCCCCGAGCCTGGCCGGGAGAAGGGCCGAAGAGCTGGAGGTGCCAGGTGAAGCCAGGGTGATCTCGGTGACCCGCTCGGGCCGTACCTTCCTCGGGGATCGGGCCACCCTCCTGGAGAGTGGCGATGTCGTCGCCGTAGCCGTGACCCAGGGCTCGGAGACGCGTCTGCAGCAGCTTCTCGGCGTGCAATGAGGGGCCGGCCATGTCATCGGTGATCGTGATCGGGGGCGGAAAGATCGGGTCACACCTCGCCTCGCTTCTCATCGAGGGAAGCCACCAGGTTGTGCTCGTCGAGAGTGACGAGGGCAAGGCCGGTGAGCTTTCCCGGCGCTTCGAGGATGGTGTTGTGATCGTCGGCTCGGGGACCGAGGCGGCGGTCTTGGAGCGTGCCGGCATTCGAGGATGCGACGTGGTGGCTGCGGTGACCGGCGCCGACGAGACCAACTTGGTGGTGTCATCGTTGGCCCGCTTCGAGTTCACCGTGCCCCGCGTCATCGCCCGGATCGTCGATCCGGCCAACGCCTGGATGTACGAGGAGGACATGGGAGTGGATGTGGCGCTGAACCAGGCAGATCTCCTCGCCCATCTCGTGGCCGAGGAGATGTCGCTCGGGGAGATGACGACCCTGCTCAAGCTGCGCAAGGGCCAGTACGCCGTTGTCGAGGAGAAGATCGATCCGGCCTCGGCGGTGGTCGGCCGTCGCTACGGGCAGGTTGAGTGGCCGTCAGGGTGTCGCATCGTGGCGGTGATCCGCAAAGGTGATTTGATCCCGATCACATCCGAGGTCGTGCTGGCCCCGGCCGACGAAGTGCTGGCCCTGACCCATTCCGGGGCCGTGGAGCACCTCGCCGGGCTGCTTGGGGCCGCCGCCGATCGGGGCCCGGACTCGGGCTGACTCATCTCCCCTGGCCCGAGAGAGGACGGCTGGCAAGTCTGTCGGGCCGCGTCGAGAGTGGCCCTCAGGGGTGGACTGTTGGCCGATCGTGTTAGCTTGATCGGGTGGACCTGGGCCCTTCCTCGAGCCCATCCGAGTTGCTCGAAAGCGTCCTCGAGCGGATAGGCGATCTCTCCGAGCCGCTGGCTGCATTCGCACGCGCCTATCTACGCCGGGTCCCAGGGGATGTGGCCATGTCGCCGGAGACCGCGTACCACGAGGTGGCCGGCCTCTTCGAGTTCATCGAACAACGGTCCGGTGCTATCGATGTTCGAGTCTTCAACCCCAGCATCGACACCGATGGATACGATGCGGCAGGGACAATTGTAGAGATATGCGTCGACGACGGGCCGTTCCTGGTCGACTCGGTCACTGCCGAGCTCCAGGCCTACGGGTTGGCCGTGGCGCGAGTCCTGCACCCGGTCATCGGCGCGACCAGGGACGAGTCGGGGCGTCTCTTGTCGGTCGATCCGGCGGGCCGGGCACCGACCCGGGAGTCAGTCCAGCACTACGTTCTCGACCGTCGCATCGAGCCGGTCGATCATCCGGCTCTGGCGGCCCGTCTCGAATCGGTTCTCGGCGACGTGTTGCTGGCAGTGCGCGACTTCGCCGCGATGGTCGAGGCGACGAAGCGCATGGTCAACCTGGCCCGAGGCGGGGTAGGCCAGTATCCGCAAGCCGATGTGGACGAGGCGATTGCCTTCCTCGAGTGGCTGCCTGATGACAACTTCGTCTTCCTCGGCTACAGGGAATATCGGATAGTCGAGGTTGAAGGCGATCCCGCGCTGGAGGTCGTGGCCGACTCAGGTCTCGGGATCCTCTCCGATCCTTCCCGTTCCAAGGCTTTCAAGCCGGTGCCCCTTGCCTCTCTCCCCGCCGGTCTGCGGGGCCGCTTCGAGCACGGGGACCTCCTGGTCGTCTCCAAGACCAACCAGCTGTCCTCGGTGCACCGCCGAGCGAGGATGGACTACGTGGGTGTCCGCATACTGGGCCCCAATGGTGAGACGGTGGGCGAAGCCCGGTTGCTGGGGCTGTTCACCTCAAAGGCCTACATGGAGAGCATCACGCGAGTTCCCCTCGTCCGTCAGAAGCTGGCCGAGATCACGTCGGAGGAGGACCTGATAGAGGGGTCGCACGACCACAAGGCAATCGTTGCCCTAATGGAGAGTTTCCCCAAGGACGAGCTCTTCGGTCTGCCCACCACGGATCTCCACCGGGTTTTGATGGGTCTTCTCGCCCTTCAGGAGCGCGCCCAGGTTCGTCTTTTCGTTCGGCGAGAGCTGCTCGATCGGGGGGTGAGAGTCATGGTGTCGATGCCCCGGGACAGATACTCGGCGAACCTGAGGCGTCGTCTCCAGGATCTCCTGCTGGAGCGGTTCGACGGCATCTCCGTCGACTACCACCTGGCCTTGGACCGGACCGACGTCGCCAGGCTTCACTTCATCGTCTGGGTCTCCGAGGATCGAGTCCCCGACGTGGCCTATGCCGAGCTCGAGGCCGATGTGATGACCCTGGCCCGTTCGTGGGCAGAGCGGGTGGCCGAGGTGCTTGCTCGCAATCACGGCCCACAACGAGCCGAGGAGCTGGTAGCCCGATGGGCTCCTCGGCTCCCCGCCTACTACACCGCCTCCACCGAGCTGAACGTGGCGGCGGGAGACATCGAGCGGCTGGACGAGTTGACCCGGGGCGGGCGGCCGTCGCTGGTAGGGCTGCAGAACGTCACCGAGGGGGAAGAGCTCCTGACGCGGATCGCCCTCTATGAGCTCGAAGGAAAGCGGCCATTGTCCGAATTGACCCCTGCCCTGGAGAACCTGGGGCTGACGGTCATCGAGGAGGTGCCTACCAGGCTCGCCGGGGACGAGGACCTGTTCATCCACGACTTCGGTGTGCTCGATGCACGCGGGGACCTGATCGACATCGACATCGCCGGAGAACGGGTTGCTCGGGCCCTGGCCGCGGTGTGGGAGGGAGAGGCGGAGAGCGACACGCTGAACCGACTCGTGCTGTCCGCCGGGCTCGACCATGGTCAGGTGGCGGTCCTGCGTGCGTACCAGGCCTACTGGCGCAGGGTCAGCCCGACGTTCACCGTCAGGTACGTCAACGACACCCTCGTGGCTCACTCCGATATCACCTCGGACCTGATGCGTCTCTTCGAGCTCCGTTTCGATCCGGCTTCCGACGGGGTCGGCTACGACGAGTTGCGGGATGAGGTGCTCGAGCGTCTCGACGATGTCCCCTCACTCGACGAGGATCGGATCCTGCGCGGGTTCCTTCGCCTGATCGAGGCCACTGTCCGCACCAGCGCCTACCGGGCCGACCGGGAATGCCTCGCCTTCAAGCTGCGCTCCGCCGGAGTGCCCAATATGCCGTCGCCCCGGCCAGAGGTCGAGGCCTTCGTGATCGGTGCGGATGTGGAGGGAGTTCACCTTCGGGCCGGCCCGCGGGCGCGGGGCGGGATTCGATGGTCGGATCGGCGGGAGGATTACCGCACCGAGGTGCTGGGGTTGATGAAAGCGCAGGTCACCAAGAACGCCATCATCGTTCCCACCGGTGCCAAAGGCGGGTTCGTATTGCGCCGTCCTCCCTCCCATCCCGGGGAAGTGGCCGAGGCGGTGCGTTCGGCCTACGAGACGTTCATCCGCGGGCTGCTCGACATCACGGACAACCTGGTCGGGGGAGAGGTGGTGCACCCCCAGGATGTCCGGGTCCACGACGATGCCGACCCCTACCTGGTGGTGGCGGCCGACAAGGGAACCGCACGGCTCTCCGACCTCGCCAATCGGATCGCCCGTGAGTACGACTTCTGGCTCGATGATGCGTTCGCCTCGGGTGGAGCCACCGGATTCGACCATAAAGGGCTGGGCATCACCGCCCGGGGGGCATGGAAGTCACTGGAGCGGCACTTCCTTCAGGAGGGAATCGACCCCCACTCGCAGACATTCTCCGTGGTGGGGATCGGCGACATGTCGGGAGACGTCTTCGGCAACGGCATGCTCGGCTCGCGGACGATCAGGCTGGTTGCCGCATTCGATCATCGCCATGTCTTCCTGGACCCCAATCCCGATCCGACCACCTCGTTCCGAGAGCGGAAGCGGCTGTACGAACTGCCCAGCTCGAGCTGGGACGACTACGACAGGGGTCTGATCTCGGAGGGAGGTGGGGTCTACTCACGTGCCTCGAAGCAGATCAAGCTGTCCGAGAAGGCCCGTGCTGCCCTCGGCACCACGATCGAGGCGGCCACACCGGCAGAGCTGATTCGGGCCGTTCTCGAGGCACCGGTGGATCTGCTCTGGACCGGTGGCATCGGCACCTTCGTCAAGGCGAGCCAGGAAACCGACGAACAGGTTGGGGACCGGGTCAACGACCCGGTGCGGGTCAACGGTGCCGCGGTGCGCGCCCGGGTGGTGGTGGAAGGGGGGAACCTGGGCTTCACCCAGAGGGGGCGGATCGAGTATGCCCGGGCGGGCGGGAAGATCAACACCGATTTCATCGACAATTCGGCCGGTGTCAACTGCTCGGACCGTGAGGTCAATCTGAAGATCCTGTTGCGCCTCGCCGTTGAGAGAGGCGAGATCGGCCCGGAGGAGAGACACCAGCTCATGGCGGGGGAGGCCGGGAATGTCGTGGACGCCATCCTCTACGACAGTCTGGAGCAGGCACAGCTGCTCACTCGCGAGGAGATGGCTTCGGTGGACCGTATCGACGCCTACGAGCAACTCATGGTCTCCCTGGAGGCAAGGAACCTCCTGGACCGGGAGCTGGAATGGCTCCCCTCCACTCAGGAGATGGCGGAGCGGGAGCGCGCCGAGACCGGCCTCACCCGGCCCGAGCTCGCCGTCCTGTTGGCCTATGCCAAACGCAGTGTGGCCGAGGAGGTGCTGGCCTCAGACTTCCCGGATTCCGCTTACATGCTGGAAGACCTCACGCGGTATTTCCCCGGTGAGATCTCGAAGCGATTCGGCCATCTCATCTGGGAGCACCCGCTGCGACGCGAGTTGATCGCAACCATCGTGGCCAACGACGTGGTCGATTCTCAGGGACCGACATTCGTGTCGCGCCTTGTTGCGCGGAGCGGGGCTGAGGTGGCGGCAGTGGTGGCCGCCTATCGCAACGCCCGTGAGTTGGTGGGTGGCAAAGAGCGACGCAGGGCGGTGGAGGACCTGTTCGGATTGGTCGATCACCAGGTCTGGAACGAGATGATGGCTGCCAACCATCGTCTCGTGGCCACCTTCACTCGCTGGTACCTCAAACGTGGACCCAGCCGATTCCCCGACGGTGCCGCCGCCGCCGTCTATCGCCGGCTGGAGGAGGAAGAAGAGGAGCGGGGCCCGGGGCGATGGCGATTCGAGAGGGACGATCGCATTCATCGGCTCACCTCGGCGGGTGTGCCTGCCGGGGTGGCCCGGGAGAGCGTGGCGGCCCTCCAATTGGTACACGCACCGGACATCATCGAGGTGGCCGAGGCGACCGGTCGGCCGGCATCGGAAGTGGCCGCTGTCTTCCACCACCTCGGCCACGTGCTGGAGCTCGACGATCTCGAGCAGGTGGTGGCTGACCTGAAGCTCACGGATCCATGGCAGAAGTGGGCCCGCGAGACCGTCGAAGACGACATCTTCGCGGTTCGGCGGCTGCTCGCCGAGAGGGTCCTGGCCGAAGGGGAGCACTTGGCGGTCGATGACGCGGTCGAGCAGTTCCTCGCCCGGAGGGTTGACTCGGTGGTCTGGGTGGCCGAGCTGGTCCGATCCCTGGACCTGGGGGCGATAGACGACGCCGCCCCTCTCTCGGTGGTGGTCCGTCAGTTGCAGAACCTGGCCGAATCCTCACCGTCGCTCTGAGATCAGGTCAGGCGATGGCTCCGGCCACGAATGTCGGCGATCATCCCTCTGTCGACAGGATGGCGTGGCACAGCGACGGCTCCACGAACGGCTGGAGGCCCTCGACCGTTACCGAGCCGCCAAGCTGCTCGGCCATGCCCCGGAGGATGCCGAGGTGAACCGCACAGACCACTTCGCTGCGACTCCGCGCCACTTCACGGAACGGGCAGTCGTGCAACCTCAGGAGGGTTCGATCTCCGTCCTCTGTTTCCTCGGGGGCGAAGCCGAACTGGGCGAGGGCGGTCACCATCTGCTCGACCACGCCGGTCACAGGGGGAGCGAAGGGCTCTGGCGTTCCCACCATGTACCGGCCCCAGGCACGGCCGGCCTCTTCGGCTACCGCCGACGCGTCGGGCAGATGGGCCTGCATGCAGCTGGCCAGGACTTCGGCAAGGAACTGGTATCCCTCAGACACCGGAGAGCGGGTGGCGCGCGGCGTCGACCGGTAGAGCATCTTGGGCCTTCCCGGCCGGGATCTGTGCTCGGCGGATCGAGTCACCATTCCGGCATGGCGAAGCAACTCGAGGTGGGCCCGCACCGTATTGGGGTGCAGCTCGATCAGGTCGGAGAGCTCGTCGACATCCAGTGCCCTGCCTGCATCATCGAGCAGACGGAGGAGATGGCGTCTGGAAGGATCGGCCAACGCCCGGTAGGTCAGCTCGCGGCGCACGCCGAGGAGATGCGCGCTCATGTTTTCACAGGAACGACCATAAGAACCATGACCGGCGGTTTTTAGGGACTTTCGGCCCTGTTATCAGGGCACCGCCCCAGGAATATTCGCCACCAATGCGAAGTGAGCAGCGCGGCACCAGGCCCGACCGGCGGCGGTCCCCAAGGACCTGCACACAGGCTTCGCCGGGGGTGGTGGCGTGGGAGGGCTGACCCGACGCAGTTTCATCAAGATCGCCGGAGGGGCCGGTCTCGCTGCCCTCACCGGTCTCCTCGATCTCGACCTGATCGCACTCGAGGCCTTTCCAGGGGTCGACAACCCCCTGCTTTCCTACCCCAACCGCGGGTGGGAGGCCGTCTACCGCGATCAGTACGCCTACGACGACAGCTTCACCGTGATCTGCGCTCCCAACGACACCCACATGTGCCGTCTCCGTGCCTTCACCCGGAACGGGGTGGTGCTTCGACTCGAGCAGAACTACGACGGTGACAACTACGGCGATCCCCAGGGCAACAGGTCGACTGCGCATTGGAACCCGAGGGGATGCCTGAAGGGCTACACCCTCCATCGTCGGGTCTACGGGCCCTATCGGCTCCGGGCCCCGATGCTGCGAAGGGGATGGAAGCAGTGGGCCGACGACGGTTTCCCCTCGCTCTCCGACAATCCCGAGCTACGGACCAGATACCGGTTCGACGACCGGGGGAACGACACCTTCGTCCGGCTCTCCTGGGACGAGATCGACGATTACGCCGCGAGAGGTCTTGCCGCGATAGCCGAGACCTACTCAGGCGAGGAAGGGCGACGTCGTCTCCTCGACGAGGACGGCTATGAGCCCGAGATGCTCGAGTTTTGGGAGGAGTCGGGGGTCCGCACCATGAAGTTCGGCTCCTCGCTCCCGGTGCACGGCGTGGCCGGGAAGTTCGGTTTGTTCCGATTCGCCAACATGCTTGCCCTCCTCGACGCCACCGTTCGGGACGTCGGCCCCGCGGAGGCAGTGGGTGCGCGTGACTGGTCCGAGTACACCTGGCGCGGCGATCAGGCGCCCGGCTTCCCCTTCGTCCATGGTCTGCAGACCTCGGAGGTCGACTTCAACGACCTGCGCCACAGCCGGCTCCTCATCCAGGTGGGCAAGAACCTGGTGGAGAACAAGATGCCGGAGAGCCACTGGTTCAACGAGATCATGGAACGTGGGGGGAAAATCGTCTCCATCGTCCCCGAGTACGGGCCGCAGTCGTCCAAGTCGGACTACTGGATCCCGGTTCGAGCCGGGCTATCCGACACCGCCATCTTCCTCTATCTGGCCAAGGAGCTGATCGACCGGGATCTCTACGACGTCGAGTTCGCCAAAAGGTTCACCGACCTCCCCCTCCTGGTCCGTCTGGACACACTGGCACGGTTGAGAGCCGACGAGGTGTTCGTCGGGCACGAGCCGCTCCTCGATCCCGCCGGTCCCAGCTTCAGCCTGCACGGGATGACCCCTGACCAGTATCAGATCATCGGCGACCGGGTGTTGCGGGAAACGTCCGGGGCCTTCCGCGCCGTGAGCCGGGAGCATGTAGGGGATCGGATGGGGGAGCTCGGGATCGACCCTGAGGTCGACTGGCGGGGGACCGTTTCCCTGGCGGACGGCACCGTGGTCGAAGCCGCCACCGTCCTCAACCTCTACCGGGAGCATCTCGGCGACTACGACCTCGACACGGTCGCCGATATCACCGGGTCTCCACCGGACCTTCTGGAGCGTCTCCTCGACGACGTGGCCACGATCCGTCCGATGGCGATCCACGTCGGTGAGGGGGTCAACCACTACTTCCATGCCACCCTGCACAATCGGGCCACCTACCTGGTGGCCATGCTCACCGGTCAGATCGGGATCCCAGGCGCCGGGGTCAGCACCTGGGCCGGGAACTACAAGGGCGGGATCTTCCATGCCGCCCCCTGGTTCGGCCCGGGAGTGGGTGGCTATGTCAACGAGGATCCGTTCCGGCCCATGCTCGACGAGGCCGACAGCTACGACTTCGAGAACACCCACCACTACATCCACGGTGAGGAGACCTCGTATTGGGGCTATGGGGACAAGCCGCTGGTGGTCGACACCCCGGCCGAGGGGAGGAAGGTCTTCACCGGGAGCAGCCATCTGCCCACCCCGACCAAGGTGCTCTGGTACAACAACGCCAACCTGATCAACCAGGCCAAGTGGGCCTATCACCTGATCAAACACACCAATCCCAAGGTCGACATGATCGTCGACCAGCAGATCGAATGGACCGGGTCTGCAGAGTTCGCCGACATCGTCCTCCCCGCCAACAGCTGGCTGGAGTTCGAGACCCTGGAGATGGGTGGCTCCTGTTCCAACCCCTTCCTCCAGCTGTGGAAGGGCGGGATCGCGCCGCTCTACGACAGTCGGGACGACGTGGCCATATTCGCCGGCGTCGCCCGAGCCCTTTCCGGGCTCACCGGCGAGAACCGGTTCGCCGACTACTTCAAGTTCGCAAACGAGGGCCGCCCCGAGGTCTACCTGGACCGTGTGCTCAGGGCCTCCTTCACCACCGAGGGCTACACGGTCGAGGACATCATGGCGGGCAGGTACGGGGAGCCGGGCGGTGCGCTCATGCAGTATCGAACCTATCCCCGCATCCCATTCTGGGAGCAGGTCCGAGACAGTCTCCCCTTCTACACCGACACCGGCCGGATGAACGCCTATTGCGACATCCCCGAGGCGATCGACTACGGGGAGAACCTGATCGTCCATCGCGAGGCAGTGGAGGCAACGCCATTTCTGCCCAACGTGATCGTGTCCACCAGCCCCTGGATCCGACCCAAGGATTACGGGATCACCCCCGAGGACCTCGATGCCGACCGGCGGCAGGTCCGCAACATCATGATGCCCTGGAGTGAGGTGAGGCGAACCGTGAACCCTCTCTTCGAGCAAGGCTTTCGCTTCCTCTGCCTCACCCCGAAGTCACGTCACTCGGTCCACTCGTCGTGGGCCGTGACCGACTGGCATTGGATCTGGAACTCGAACTTCGGCGATCCGCAACGCAGCGACAAGCGGATGCCGGGGGTGGGCGATGCCCAACTCCACATGAGCCCCGTCGACGCTCGCAGCCTCGGTCTCGAGAATGGGGACTGGGTTTGGATCGACGCCAACCCCGCCGACCGGCCCTACGTGGGGGCCACCTCTGACGACCCCTTCTACGAGGCGGCAAGGCTCATGGCCAGGGTCAGCTACAACCACTCCTACCCGCCGGGCGTCACCATGATCAAACACGCCTTCTACATGGCGACTCCACGGACGGTGGCGGCGCAGAAGCGCCGTGCCGACGGTCGAGCCCTGGCCGACACCGGGTATCAGGCCAGCTTCCGCCACGGCAGCCAGCAATCCCTGACCAGGGGTTGGGCGCCGCCGATGCATCAGACTGACAGCCTCTTCCACAAGAGGGCGGCCGGCATGGGATTCGTCTTCGGGTTCGACGTCGACAACCACGCCATCAACACCGTCCCCAAGGAGACCCTGGTCCGGGTGACCAAGGCCGAATCGGGAGGAGTGGCCGGCGCCGGGGTGTGGTCGGGCGCCACCACCGGGCAGAGCCCGGGCGGTGAGGACAAGTTCATGCAGAGGTACCTGAGCGGTCAGATCGTGACCATCAGCGGGAGAGCGACGTGAAGGGTCTCGAAGCCGACGATCCGATGGAGCTGGTGGGAGTCGGCTACCCGGTCGACATAGCGGAGGAGACCGACCGGGAGACCGCCCGCTGCATCGTCGAGGAGTACGCCCTGACCGGGTTCGCCGCCGAGGAGATACTCGCCCTGTTCGCTTCGCCCATGTACGGGCTTCCCCACGCCATCTACCGACGCCGGGGCCATGAGTTCATCACCAGCCTCGTCGACGCGGTCTTCGGAGGGGCGAGATGACCACTGCCTACAACTGGCAATTGGGCCGTGACATGGACTACCGGTTCGAGGGCGGGGGGGCCAGGCGCCAGTTCGCGGCCGTGTTCAACATCAACCGCTGCATCGCCTGCCAGACCTGCACCATGGCTTGTCGCTCGACGTGGACCTTCTCACCCGGTCAAGAGCTGATGTGGTGGAACAACGTGGAGACCAAGCCCTACGGCGGGTATCCCCGGCACTGGGATGTCAAGACCCTGGAGCTGCTGGAGGAGGCAAATCCCGGCGGCCAGGTGTGGGACGCCGGGGACCGGTCAGAGGACGCGCCGTATGGCCGCTTCGATGGGAAGACCATCTTCGAGGCGGCCGCTCCCGAGGAACGGGCCGTGGGCTACCTGCCCGAAGACGAAGAGTGGAAGGCGCCGAACCGATTCGAGGATCATGGGACCGGCTGGTCGGCCAAGGGGGCGACCCTTCCCGAGCACGAAGGCTGGTTCTTCTACCTGGCGCGGATCTGCAATCACTGCACCTATCCGGCCTGTCTCGCAGCCTGTCCCCGGAACGCGATATACAAGCGCGCTGAGGACGGCATCGTCCTCATCGACCAAGAGCGGTGCCGTGGCTACCGCAAGTGTGTCGAGGCTTGTCCCTACAAGAAGGCGATGTACCGCCCGACCACCGGGACATCGGAGAAGTGCATCGGGTGTTATCCGCGGATCGAGGGCACCGACCCATTGACCGAAGGCCAGCCGATGGAGGCGAGATGCATGTCCGCCTGTGTGGGCAAGATCAGGATCCAGGGACTGGTGGACGTGGAGGCGGATGGGACCTGGGTCGCGGACCCAGACCATCCCCTGTACTTCATGGTGCACGAGGAGCAGGTGGCGCTCCCTCTCTATCCCCAGTTCGGCACCCAGCCCAACATCTACTACATCCCTCCCCGCTGGGTCCCCCGCGACTACCTCCGGCAGATGTTCGGTCCGGGCGTGGACCGCGCGCTCGAGCGCTACACCAGGCCGTCGCGTCGGCTCCTCGCCGCACTGCAACTGTTCCGTGCCTCGCAGGAGATCATCTTCTCCTTCGACGTGGAGGAAGGGGAGCGGGTCGGAGAGGTCGTGGTGGGCGGCGAGCCCTATGAGATCTTCAACGACACCGCGGTCGGATTCGACGCCGATGGCCGGGAGATCGTTCGGATCAGGGTGGAGGAGCCCCTCCACGAGCGCCCGTTGAAGGTGAACTCGATATGACCACCACCACCACCAAAGCCCGCACCCAGCTGGTCGAAGCCACCGGCCGGCTCGCCGTCTATTCATTGCTCTCGGCCGGGCTCGCCTTCCCCGACCATGCCCGGCTCGGCGTCCTCGGGTCGAGACTCGTCCCCGCCGTCGCGGCGCTCCTGCTCCCGGCTTCCCTCGAGGACGTCTTCGCTTCTGTTTCCACCAGCGTCCCCGTGGACCTCGACGTGGCACGCGAGCACCACATGGCCCTGTTCCCTCCGATCGCATCTCAGGATGCGCCCGGATACGAGACGGGCTACCGCGGAGATGGCATCTTCCAACAGGCGGCCCTGATCGCCGATGTCTCCGGCTTCTATCGGGCCCACGGGTTGCGGGCGGGCGGCGGTGAGAGAGAGCGCCCCGATCACATCACCGTCGAGCTGGAGTTCATGGCGGTTGTGGCGAGGAAGGAGGCACTCGCCCTCCGGGACGGGGCCGATGAGAATGTGTCGGTCTGCCGGGAGAGCGCCGTCTCCTTCCTCAGAGACCATCTCGGATGCTGGGCCCCGGCCTTTGGTCGTCGGGTCAGCGCCGTTACCAGGAGCCCGTGGCTTGGGGCGCTCGGGGAGATGCTCGCGCTCTGGGTCGAGGCGGACATGGAGGCCCTCGATGTGCAGCCGACCGAAGTGGTCGAAGGCCCGCTGCCCCAGGAGCCCCCCGACGACGGCCTCTGCGGGCCATGCCCGGTCTCAGGGCCCGAGGTGGGCCGATGAGGCCCCGGGCGTCTCGGCTGGTTCCGATCCTGGTCCTCGTCCTCATTGCCGCCCTGCTTCGGGTGACGGCGGCCAACCCGGCGATGGCTCAGACCCAGAGCGTCGGCGCCTGGCGGGTGGACAGCCAGCCGGTGATGGACGGGTTCGCCCCGGAGTGGCAGTCGATCCTCCCTGTGTTCCTGCCCACCACCGCCCAGCAGGTGACGCCGCCGATGGGGGGCGGCACCGTGGAGCGCATCGCAGTTCGGGCTGTCCATTGGGAAGACCAGCTGTATGTGATGCTGGAGTGGTCCGACCCCACCCCGGATCACGTGTCGGACCGATACGAGGCCTTCAGCGACGCCGCCGCCATCCAGTTCCCGGCCGAGGCCGGCAGCGAGGTCCCTTTCATCTGCATGGGCCAGGCCGACCAGGCGGTGAACATCTGGCAGTGGCGGAGCGATCAGCAGCTCGCTGCTCCCGCACTTCCCGACACCGGCTATGTGGACACCTACCAATTCTCCGACGACCTCTACTACCCGGCGCGCCAAGCCGGCAACCCGCTCGCCCAGGTCGACCGGTCACCGGTGCAGAACCTGGTCGCCGGGGGTTTCGGCACGCTCGAGGTCACCGAGGTCGGCTCGCTTCAAGGTCATGGAAAGCACGAGGACGGACGGTGGACTGTCGTCTTCACCCGGCCCTTCCAGCCCACCGGGGACCTTCAGCCGCTCTTCGACGGGGGCACGCCCGTGGACGTCGCCTTCGCGGTGTGGGACGGGGCGCGGCAGGAGCGGGATGGGCTCAAGTCGGTCTCGGCCTTCATTCAGCTGACGATCACCCCTGAAGATCCGCCCAGACGGGCGGTGCCGGCCTCCCAGGACTGGCCGGGCTATGCCCCACCCAACCCTCTGCTCGCCATCGGCGTCGGGTTCGTCGTCGTGGCATTGATCGGCTCCGCCCTGGGATGGGCCTTCCTGAGCCGGGGCAAGAGGAGCTCGGATGCACCCGACGAGTAAACGCCACCTGCCCCAAGGTCTCCTCCTGGTGCTCGTCGCATCGGTGCTGGCCGAGCTGTTCCTCCTCCGCACGGCCACCCGCACCCTGATCCACATCCCCGGTATCGGCGACATCGAGACACCGATCCGCATCGTCGCCGAGGCAGGCAGATTCGCTTACTACCTGGCGGTGGTCTCGGTGACGGTCACGCTGGCCATCCTCGGCTTCCGCCATGTGCGGAGCGCGGTCCCACGTCGTGTCATCGCCGGTGTGGGGACGTTGGCCTTTCTCCTGATTGCCGCCGTGGGCCGATTAGGGGGTGTGACCCCGCGTACGGCGGGATGGATCACCCTCGCGGTGCTGGTCGCTGTCACCTCGATGAGGTGGCGGGGCCTCAGCTCGATCCCGGTTGGCCTGTTCGTTCTGGGATCTGTCGCAGCAGGGTGGAGCTCACTGGGTCAGGTCGGCGGGAGCGGACTGACCGGCGCCCAGGTAGACATACTGGTGCTGGCCGCCGAGAGCTTGTTGGTGCTGGCAGGGGCAACCGCTCCCCTCCTCTTGGGAAGACCACCCACCAGGCCGGCGCTGGTCGCCGGCGCGGGCGCCGCGGTGTTGGTTGCTGCGGCATTCGCCGGTGGGGCCTCGACGTTCTCGATCATGGTCCTGTGGAATTTGGGGGTCCCCGGCTGGCTGCCCGGCATCGCATTCGCTCTGGCATTCGGCGGCATCGTGACCGCGGTCTGGTCGGCCATGGCTAGCGGCGACCGTGTCACCGCCATCGGCATCGTGCTCTTGCTCGGTGGCGGCGTCGGGCTGATCAGCACATATCAGACCGGCCTGGCGCTCGCGGCCATCCTCCTGCTCGCCGAGCCGCTGACGGTGGGACAGGAACAGACGGTGGAGGTGGGGACCACGGCCGATTACGCGTTGGCCGGGTCGCCCCCGACCTGAGGATGCCCGGCGTGTCGTCGACCGAGGATTCGTTCCGGACCATCATCGAGCCTTTTCGCGTCCATTCGGTGGAGCCGATCGATCTCCCCACCCGGGAAGAGCGCCGGGCTGCGCTGGAGCGTGCCCACCACAATCTGTTCGGGCTGAAAGCCCGCGAGGTGATCATCGACCTCCTCACCGACTCGGGAACCGGCGCCATGTCGACCAGTCAATGGGCGGGGATGATGAAGGGGGACGAGTCGTATGCCGGGAGCAGGTCGTACGAGCGTTTCCGCGACACGGTGATGTCGATAACGGGCTTCCCGGAGGTGATCCCGACCCACCAGGGGAGAGCGGCGGAGCGGATCCTGTTCAGTGTCATGGTCGGCAGCGGCGACGTCGTCCCGTCCAACACCCATTTCGACACCACACGGGCCAACATCGAGTACTCCGGCGCCGAGGCAAGGGACCTGGTAGTGGCCGAGGCGCGAGACACACAGTCGGAGTACCCGTTCAAAGGCAACATGGACGTCACCGCCCTGGAGCAGACCATCGCCGAGGTCGGTGTGGAACGGGTGCCACTGGTCATGGTCACGGTGACCAACAACTCAGGAGGGGGTCAGCCGGTGTCGATGTCGAATCTGCGCGAGGTCCGCGCCGTCTGCGATCGTCATGGCATACCGTTGATCCTCGACGCATGCCGATTCGCCGAGAACGCCTGGTTCATCAGACAGCGGGAGCCGGGTTACCAGGACCGCAAGCCCGAGGACATAGCCAGGGAGATGTTCTCCCTGGCCGACGGAGCCACCATGTCGGCCAAGAAGGACGGGATGTCGAATATCGGGGGATTCCTTGCGGTGAGCGACCCCGATGTCGCAGCGGCATGCCGCAACCTCCTCATCCTCACCGAAGGTTTCCCCACCTACGGGGGGATGGCCGGCTACGACCTCGAGGCCGTGGCTGTGGGTCTTTGGGAGGCGCTGGATGAGGACTATCTCCGCTACCGGATTCGCTCCACCGCCTATCTGGCCGACCTTGCCCAATCGGCCGGAATTCCCACCATACGGCCGGCCGGTGGCCACGCGGTGTATATCGATGCCACCCGCCTCCTTCCTCACATCCCTCCCTCGCAATACCCGGCCCAGGCTCTGGCCTGTGCCATATACCTGGAAGGCGGGGTGCGCGGCGTCGAGATCGGCTCGGTCATGTTCGGCAAGCCCCAGGCCGATGGGACAGAGACACCGGCCGCCATGGAGTTGGTTCGACTCGCCATACCCCGCCGCACCTACACCCAGAGTCACATCGACTACGTGGGAGAGGTGTTGGCTCTGGTTGCAGCGGGAGCAGACCGCCTCACCGGGTTGAAGATCGTCGAACAGGCGCCCTGGCTCCGTCATTTCACTGCCAAGTTCGCCCCAATCGCCTGACCATCGGGCGGCCGGCACTAAGTCGGGTTGATGACAATCGGCCGGCAGAACGGGCGCCATCCGCATCTTGCCGGGCATAATCGGGTCGCCTGCCACCGGAGGGACGCAAGTGGCCACATTCATCGCCCGCCGTTTGCTTTACAGCATCCCGGTCTTGGTCGCGACGTCTCTGCTGGTTTTCTTCGGGATGTCGCTGGTCACCGATCCACTGTCCCAGCTTCGGCTGATCCCCAATCTCAGCCAGGAGACCTTGCAGAACATCATCGATCGGAAGCACCTCGACGATCCGATCATCATCCAGTATGGGTTCTGGGTGAAGGACATGGTCGTCAATCAATTCGGGACCACCGCCATCGGTGACCAGCCGATCTGGCCCGATCTGCGTCGGGCGATCGGGAACACGCTCGAGCTCGTCCTGGTCTCCCAGATAATCGCCCTCGTCCTCGCCGTGATCCTGGGGGTGATGTCGGCGAAGAAGCAGTACAGCTTCTTCGACTACGCGACGACCACGATCAGCTTCTTCGGCTTCTCGGTCCCTATCTTCTGGTTTGCCCTGATCCTGCAGGCACTTGCCACCGCGTTCTTCGTCAAGACCGGGATTCGGCTCTTCTACACCTTCGGGCAGTCGACGGTCGGGGCTGCCAACCCGCTCCTCGACCGCATCCAGCACATGGCCCTGCCCATCATCACCCTCGCCTATGTCAACGTGGCCGCGTTCAGCCGCTTCCAGAGAGCCTCGATGCTCGATGTCCTGCACCTCGATTACATCCGAACGGCTCGGGCCAAAGGCCTGAGCGAGCGGACGGTCACGATGAAGCATGCGCTGCGTAACGCCCTGATCCCGATCGTGACAGTGGCTGCCCTCAACTTCGGGGCTGTGCTCGGCGGGGCCGTGGTGACCGAGACCATCTTCGCCTGGCCCGGCATGGGGAAGTTCTTCATCGACTCTCTGACCCGGGGCGAGATCTACACCCTCATGGCCTGGCTGATGGTCACCGCGGTGGCGGTGATCGGGGCCAATCTCGTCGCCGACATCATCTACGGCTGGCTCGATCCCCGCATTCGCTACGACTGACCCCGATCGTCCCGGGTGCCGGCGAGGCCGGCGGGCGTGCCGCCGGTGCGACACTTGGGCACAATGCCACCGGTGGATCCCTCTACGCCGGGTCGCCGGGTCTTCCTGCTCATAGCCCTCCAGTTGGCGCTGACTGCATGCGGGTCCGCGGCTGGGGATCCGACCCTGACGTCGCGGCCGGATGACCTCTTCGTGTCGGCCGCTGCCTCCCTGACCGACGCCTTCGCCGAGGTCGGATCGGCTGTCGAGGAGGCCAACCCAGGTGTCCGGGTGCTCCTCAACCTGGGGAGCAGCTCCTCGCTGCGACAACAGATTCTCGAAGGCGCTCCGGTCGACGTCTTCGCCTCCGCCGACACCGCCAACATGGCCCAGATCGTGGAGAGCGGCGAGACGGCAGCGGATCCCGAGATCTTTGCCCGCAACACCATGCAGATCGCTTTCCCGGCAGGCAATCCTGCCGGCATCACCGGGCTGGGCGACTTTGCCGACGAAGATCTGTTGATCGGGCTCTGCGCGGCAACGGCGCCGTGCGGCGCCCACGCCCGGGAAGTGTTGGAGAACGCGGGTGTCATCCCGTCGATCGACAGCAACGAGCCCGATGTCCGGGCCCTGCTCAACAAGGTCGGGTCCGGGGAGCTCGACGCCGGGATCGTATATCAAACCGACGTTCTCTCCAGCGGGGACGTGGAGGGGCTGGCCATCCCTGACGACGTCAATGTGATCGCCGACTACCCGATAGCGGTGATCGTCAACGGCTCGCACCCGATGGCAGGCTCACGCTTCGTCGAGTTCGTCCTGTCCGAGGGGGGCCAGGCGATCCTCAACCGCTACGGTTTTTCCTCACCTTGAGCGACAACGCGCCGGAGAGAGGCCGCCCGGATCGTCATCCCCCTCTCGTCCTGATCATCCTGGGCGGATTCGGGCTCGCGGTGTTTGTGATCCCGCTCGCCGGCCTCCTGGCGCGGACGCCCTGGTCGGCCCTCCCCCGTCTCCTGAGCGGTGACGTGGTGACCGATGCCCTATGGCTGTCGTTGTTGACCTCGCTGGCGGCGACCATGATCGCCGCCTTGATCGGGGTGCCGCTCGCCTGGCTGATGGCGCGAGTTGAGTTCCCGGGGAGGCATCTGGTCCGGGGGTTGGTAACTTTGCCTCTCGTTCTGCCGCCCGTCGTCGGTGGCGCAGCGCTGCTCTTCGCATTGGGGCGACGGGGGCTGATCGGAGAACCGCTGTCCGAGGCCACGGGGCTGGTGCTCCCCTTCTCCACATGGGGAGTTGTCCTGGCCAACACTTTCGTAGCCATGCCCTTTCTGGTGATCACCGTAGAAGGGGCGCTGCGCAACCTCGATCAGCGCTACGAAGGTGCCGCGGCCACCCTCGGGGCCGGGCGCTGGACTGTCCTACGCCGGGTCACACTCCCCATGATCGCCCCCTCGCTCGTTGCAGGTCTGGTCCTGACCTGGGCACGGGCCCTGGGTGAGTTCGGCGCCACCATCACCTTTGCCGGGAATCTCCAAGGCAGAACCCAAACCCTGCCCCTGGCGGTGTTCGTGGCCTTGGAGAGCGACCGCGACACGGCGGTAGCGCTCAGCCTGGTCATGGTCGCCGTGTCGCTCGGCGTTCTGGTCTTGCTCCGGGAGCGTTGGTGGAAGGCGCTGTAGACCGGGGCGGTCTCGAGGGGCGATTCCGGGCAAGGCGCGGGGAATTTCGCCTCGACCTGTCCCTATCGATACCAGCGGGGAAGACGGTTGCCCTGCTCGGTCCCAACGGCGCGGGGAAGTCCACCGCCGTGGAGTCGATCGCCGGGCTGCTACCCATCGAATCGGGACGCATCCGACTGGCCGGCGTCACCTTGGACGAGCCGACCGCCGGCCGCTTCGTTCCACCCGAGCGGCGACAGATCGGGGTCGTCTTCCAGGACCAGATCCTCTTCCCCCACATGACTGTCATCGAGAACGTCGCCTTCGGCCTGCGCAGCCGTCGGTTCTCCACGCGGCAAACGATGGAGCGCGCCGGTGAGTGGCTGGAACGTGTTGGATTGTCCGGGATGGCGGGTCGGAGCCCGGGCGAGCTTTCGGGTGGGGAGGCGCAGCGAGTCGCACTGGCCCGTGCCCTTGTCATCGAACCCGACCTCCTACTGCTCGATGAGCCTCTCTCGGCGCTCGACGTCACCACCCGGGCTCGGCTGCGCCGGGTGCTGGCCGAGCACCTGGCGAGCTACCCGGGCCCGCGCCTGCTGATCACACACGACCCGACGGAGGCGCTCCTGCTCGCCGAGGAGATCCATGTCCTCGAGCAGGGGAGGGTGACCCAGAGCGGTTCGGCAGACGACATCCGGCTTCGTCCACGCACCCGTTATGCCGCTGACCTGGCCGGGTCCAATCTCTTCGTCGGGGTGGCTGCTGGGGGACAGGTCGCCGTGGAGGCCCATCGGCTCCATATCCCCTCTCGGGCCGAGGGCGAGGTGCTGGTCACCATCCGCCCATCGGCAATCTCGGTCCATCGGGCACAGCCGGAAGGCAGCCCACGCAACGCATGGCCGACCAAGATCGAGCTGATCGAACGTCTCGGGGAGCGGGTTCGGCTCCGCACCGGTCCACCCCTCACGTTGACCGTGGAGATAACCGAGGGGGCCACTGCCGCCCTCGGTCTGGTCGAAGGCGACGAGGTGTGGGTGGCGATCAAGGCCACCGAGATCGGAGTCGAGACCGGGTCGGAGGCCGAACCGACCTGAACGGGCCGACGCCTCAGCGCAGGATGATCGGGTACTCCCGGATGTTGACCTGGCTTCCGTCCCGGGCGGAGGACTCCCAGACGATGAGCGACCCGAACTGCTCACGATCGAGCGTGTAGGGGATTTCGGCCTCCCACTCACCCCAGCACCCGGTGCCGCATGTCGCCGTCACATGGTCCTCGAACAGGCTGAGCCCGTCATCGTCGGTGAGCATGACCTGCGAGGTGGCCTCGAACACGTTGCTCAGGCCGCGGACATGGACCGGGCTGGTCACCGGCTCGCCCCAGGCGGGAGAGTCGACGAAGATCGGGGGTAGCAGGTCGTAGTAGTCGTCTCTCTCCTGGGGTCCATCGAGTTCGATGCCCTCGGAGGAGAAGACGGTGACAGGCTCTCCATCGATGCTGAAGACAACCTCGTCAACCTCGGGGAGTCGGGTCATCGTGTACACCACCTGGGCCAGCCGGGCGAACATGGCCAAGCTGCCGCCGCCGTCGTCGAACACGCCGCTCAAGTCGATGGCGCCCACCCCTGCCTCGATCGTCACCCCGAGCAGCGAGGTCCCCTCGGGGATAGCGGTGGAGATCATCGGTGTGCCCGACATCTCGTCCTCGGTCGGGCCCTGCAACAGCAGGTCGACCACTGTCTCGATGCCCGACCCGGATGCATCCCGGTACACGGGAACGAGGAACGGCCCTGGCGACCCGTCTTCGACGTCCAAGTCCTCCAGCATGAAATACACGACGTGGCTGGTCGTCTCCGCGGGTGCTGTGGTCGTCGTCACTGCCGCCGTGGTCGTAGTCATCGGGGCCGCCGTGGTCGTGGATGCGGCCATGGTGCTGCCCGTTGTTGTCGGCGAGCCGGTGGTTGTGGTCTCGCCGCCTTCCCCGTTTCCGCATGCGGCCAGGACCAAGCCGAGGACAGCCAGGGTGGCTAGGAGACGACGTGGTTTGGCGAGGTGTCTCATGACGCGATCGTCAGGCTGTTCGCGGTCGGATTGCCAGGGAACAAGGTCACATTCTCTGCACGGCCCCGGCCGCATGGAGGGATGTGGCAAAGGCGGTCTAGCCGAGACCGTCGTCTACTTCGACATCCTCAGGGGTCTGCTCGAACCCCGCCGCTGCGGCTTCCACGCTGAGCAGTCGCATGAAGTCCTCGTCACCGAAACCGAGGCCGATCATGGCCACGATCATCTGGTGGACCAGGGCCGCGGTGGGGAGGGGCACGTCCAACTGCCGTCCGGCCTCCAACCCGAGCTCGAAGTCCTTTCGCAGGAGATGCCCGGTGAACGAGGGAGTGAAGTCGAGATTGACGATGGCCGGGCTCTTGTACTTGGTGAAAGTGGAACCCATGACGCTCATGTTGATGAACTCCATGTAATCGGCTCGGGAGATGCCGGCACGCTCGGCCAGGACCGCCGTCTCGGCCAGCGTCTGGCTCACGATCCCGAGCATGAGGTTGTGGCAGATCTTGACCAGACGAGCTGCATCGCCCTCTCCCACGTAGGACACGCCTTTTCCGAACATCTCCAGGACCGGGCGCACCTTTTCGAATGCTGACACCGGCCCCGACGCCACCACGGTGAGACGCCCCGACTTGACTACCTCGGGGTTGCCGCTGACCGGGGCGGCGAGCAATTCGCAGCCCCGCGCTGCAGCCGCCTGACGCACCTCCTCGGACACGTCGGCGGAGACGGTGGACGAGTCGACCAGAACCTGGGGATTGACCCCGGAGACGGAGAACAGACCGTTGGGGCCGGTCGTCACACTGCGGAACGCGGCAGGATCGGAGACCATTGTCACCACGATGTCGCGATCGGCCAGCTTGGCCGGGCTGTCGGCTACCGATGCCCCTCGCTCGGCCAGCTCGCTGACCTTCTCCCGGGTGCGGTTGTACACGGTGAGATCGACACCGGCGGCGAGGAGCCGGTGGCAGAGGGCCAGACCCATCCGACCAACTCCGATCCAGCCGACGGTCATTTCCGACACTCTTTGGGCCCTGCCTTGCTACCGACTACCGCAGATGGTTGTGCAAGTGATTCTTGCAAACGATTGCCATACTAGAGCA
The DNA here is from genome assembly GCA_035462175.1 of Acidimicrobiia bacterium. Lineage (GTDB taxonomy): Bacteria > Actinomycetota > Acidimicrobiia > Spongiisociales > ZC4RG35 > JARDZU01. Next base: position 26,182 of record DATHUP010000037.1, read on the forward strand.
AAGGGGTGCGCTTGCCCAGATCGAGGAGCATTCGGCACGTCTCTGCCCGTTGCGATTGAACTCGATGGCACCGGCTCAGTCCCAGTCGAGAAACGAGGGCAGACGGCCCCGGTCTCGCAACGTGCCCACCACGCCCAACGGGAAGAAGAGCAGCACCACGAGCAGGATCACCCCGGTCACCACGATGTTGAGCTCACTCGACCCGAACTGGGTGATCGAGACTTCGTTCAACGTCACCAACAGGATCGCACCCACGGCGGGACCGGCGACGGTGCCGCGGCCACCGATGATCACCATCAGGACCATTTGGGCCGCCACTCCGATGATGAAGAAGATGGTCGGGCGGAGATAGCTCAAGGAATAACCCCAGATCGCCCCGGCTGCCCCCACGAAGAACGCACTCAGCGAGAAGGCGGCGATCTTCATCCGCCGGGTGTCGATGCCGGCAACCTCGGCCTTGGTCTCGTCCTGGGCGATGGCCCGCAATGCCAGACCGAACTTGGAGTGAGCCACCCGGTATCCGAGGTACACCGAGCCGATCGCGATGAGGAGCATCGCGTAATAGAAGGGGATCTTCACCGACTCCACCGCGAAGGGGGGAAGAGGGAGGCTGAGCCCGTTGGAGCCCCCGACCAGGTCCCAGTTGTCGAACAAGAGGCCGGTCATGAGGAGCAGGGCGATGGTGGAGATGATGAAGGAGGGCCCGCGGGTGCGCAGCGTGACCAACCCGACGAGGAACCCGAACCCCACTGCCACCAGACCGGCCAGCGGAGCAGTGGCGAATGGAGATATGCCCTGATAGACGAGGAGCATCCCGGCGGTGTAGCCCCCGATCCCGAAGAAGACGTTGTGCCCCAGCGAGATGTACCCGGTGAAGCCTCCGATCAGGTTCCACGAGGACGACATGGCCACCCACATCAACCCGGCGATCCCGACCTGGAGCATGTAGTTGTAGGGCCGCCCGATCAGTGGCCGCGCCAGGGGGATGAGGAGGAGGAGAACTGTGACGATCGCGGGGACCAGGTAGCGGGCACGGCTCCGAGTTCGGCCCGGTGTCGGGGGCACCGGCGCCGTTCCTGACGACTCCTTCTTCTCTACCTGGGTCATCCGACCCTCTCCCTGTGGCCGAACAAACCTTGGGGCCGGATCAGGAGGATGAGAAACAGGGCCCCAAAGAAGGTCATGGGTGACCAGGTCGGCCCGAACTGATCGCTGACCAACCCGGCTGCGACGGCAAGCAGCAGTGCTCCCACCACCGCGCCTTTGAGACTGCCCAGACCACCGAGGACGATGAGAGCCAGGAGGATGGCGATCCATTGCCAGTGGCGGGCGGGGAAGAAGGGGAAGAGGAAGCTGATCAGGGAGCCGGAGGCGCCGGCGAGGGCCATGCCGATGCCGAAAGAGATGGTGGAGACACGCCGCACGTTGACCCCGACGATCTGAGCTGCGGTTCGATTCTGCATGGTGGCCCGCACTGCGTATCCGGTCCGGGAGAAGTAGAGGAACGCCCACAGCGCGATCAGGAGTATCACGCTGGTGATCGAGGAGTAGAACTGCGCGGTGGGAATGAAGAACTCTCCGATGCGGATCGCTTCGGTGGCGTATGAGGGATCGGTGCTGCGGAAGGTCCCGGTGAATGCGAAGCTGAGCAGGCCTTCGGTGATGAGGGCGAGAGCGAAAGTCAGCAGGACTGTCATCTCGCCGAATCGGGGGCTTCCCTCGATGCGGGGGAAGAGGAGGGTATAGACCCCCAACCCGATCAGGAAGAACAGTGGCATGGTCACTGCCAGGGACACGAACGGGTCCCACCCCAGTTCCCGGAACAGGAAGAATGCCACGTAACAGGCGCCGATGATGAACACGCCATGAGCCAGGTTGACGATCCTCATCACCCCGAACATCAGGGTCAGGCCAGATGCCATCAAGGCGTACACCCCTCCCAGCAGCACCCCGAGGATGAGGACCTGGATGATGTGGGTCACGTCTGCTCCCCGTTGCCTGTAGCCGGCTGGGTCGCCGTCCGCTGCCGGCCCAGGTAGAGCTCGCGGATCCTGGGGTCGTCCAGGATCTCGTCCGAGGGCGCCTCGAGACGCAGCTCACCCAGGTCGAGGAGAAACGCCCTGTTGGTGCAATCGAGGCCTTTGAGCACGTTCTGCTCCACAAGGAGCAGCGTGATCTTGAGCTCGCTCAGCTGCCGGATGATGTCGAAGATCTGATCAGCCACCTGGGGAGCCAAACCGAGGCTCGGCTCGTCGATCATGAGCATGCGCGGTTCGATCATCAGTGCCCGTCCCAGCGCCAGCATCTGCTGCTCCCCACCCGACATGGTCCCGGCCCGCTGGTTGACGCGGTCTGCGAGCACCGGGAACATCTCGAAGACGCGATCCATCCGGCCGGACACCACGCTGCGATCGGATTCGAGAAAAGCTCCCATGACCAGGTTCTCCCGGACCGACATCTCCGGGAAGAGGCTCCTGTCCTGGGGCACGTAGCAGATCCCGGAGCCGAGGACGAGGTCGGGCCTCCTCCCCCCGAAGGGGGCACCGTCGAGCAGGATCTCGCCACGGCGAGGTCGGAGGAGCCCGGCCACGGTCTTGAGCAGGGTCGACTTGCCCGCCCCGTTGGGGCCGATGATGCAATAGGCCTCACCTGCCTCGATCGACAACGAGATCCCGTTGAGGATGTCAGGCCCGTAGCCATAGCCGCTGGTCACGTCCTGTAGCTCGAGGAGGGCCATCACACCTTCCCCAAGTAGGCGTCGAGGACCCGGTGGTCCTCTTGGACCATGCTCGGTGATCCCTGGAGCAGGACCTCTCCGTGTGCCATCACCACGATCGACTCGCACAGCGTCATCACGACGTCCATGTTGTGCTCGACGATGAGGAAGGTGAGCCCGTCGTCGTTGAGTGACTTGATCCGATCCATCATTCGCTCGAGCAGGGCGGGGTTGACCCCGCCTGCGGGCTCGTCGAGCAGCACCAGCTTGGGCTCGGCCATGAGCACCGAGGCGAATTCGAGCAGCTTTCGCTGACCGAAGGAGAGATTCTTCGCTTTCTCCATGGCGAGATGGGTGATGCCGACGAAGTCGAGCAGCGTCATCGCCCGCTCCTGCTCGTGACGGAACATCCTGGCGCCCATCAGCGAGCCGAAGCCGCCGCGCACGGTTGGGACCACCATGTTCTCCAGGACCGTCAGGTCGCCCAGCTCACGTGTGATCTGGAAGGTCCGGCCTACGCCGCGTCGCGCCACCTTGTGCGGCATGAGACCGGTGATCTCCCTGCCGTCGAAGTGCACCGTGCCGCCATCGGGGCGGAGCACGCCGGAGATCATGTTGAAGGCGGTCGTCTTGCCCGCCCCGTTGGGCCCGATGAGCCCGGTGATCACCCCGGGTTCCACCTGGAACGTGCAGTTGTTCACCGCCTGAAGCCCGCCAAAGACCTTGGTCAGACCGGCGACGGCGAGCAGGGGCATCTCTGTTGAGGCTGAGGTTGGGTTCATGTGTTCTGCGCGGTGCGCCGCGAGCCGGCGCACCGCGCTGTCTTCATCTCGTCGTCTACCACTCGGGCTTGGGGAACGCCATATCGGTGGTGCCCTCGAACTCACCTACCGGATAGACGAAGTTCAACGTCCCGCCTTCCCACTGGGTGAGGATCGGCGACCGATCGATGGGCAGGCCGCGCTCGTCCCAGTAGAAGTCACCGAGGATGGTACGGACCGGCTCCTCCGCGGTCCGACTGGCCAGCCATTCGCGCATCGCGGCCTGGTCGGTGCCTCCGGAGCCCTCGATCGCCTGGGTCATGCCCTGGCAAACCGCGAAGGGGATGGCCTCGTCCTCGTCGGGATCACGGCCGTATTCTGCGTTCCACGCCTCGATGAAGTCGGAGTTGGTGTACGTCTCACCGAGCAGCTCACCCTCCCAGTTGGCACTGAGGTGGTAGGCGCTGTAGATGAGAGTGCCGTCCGAGGCGTCGCCCAGGTTGTCGAAGAACTCTCGCTGAGTCCCCTGGGAGAAGAAGGCGACGTCCGGTTGGTAACCCACGGTTTGCAGTGCGCTCACCAACGCGATCGCCTCGTCCGGCGAGGCGGTGGTGACCACCAACATGTCGGCATCCGAGCCGGCGATCGAGTTGGCCAGGGTCAGCCAATCGGTGAAGCCGACCGGCCACTGCTCCTCGAAGACGGGCTCATAGCCGTAGGTCTCGAGATACCCGGGGGCCAGGCTGATTATCTCGCCCGTGTCCGGGATCTCGATCTCGCCCCCGACCATGCCGTTGATGATGGCGGCGGCGAAGAAGTCGTCGGCGTATGCCATCGCCACCGTTTGCGGGGCGTCCTCCTCGGCGATCAGACCCTCGCTGATGTAGTGGTCCAGTGCCAGGAACACACTCTCCCCCAGCCCTTCAGCTGTCTGTTGCTGGAAATAGAAGAGGTTCTGATAGCCCCGCTCCCAGATCCGCTGCGCCCCACCCGAGGCGACCGGGTAGACATACCCGGCCTGTTCGGCCGTCGCGCTGGTGGGAAAGGAGATCAGGCTGGAGAAGGTCCCGAGAAGGGCATCCACCTGGTCGACGTTGATGAACCGCTCGTATTGGGACACCGCCACTTCGGTGTCGGACCGGTTGTCTTCGGCGAGCAGAGTCACCGGGCGGCCCAAGAGGCCACCTCGCTCGTTGATGATGTCCACACAGAGTTGGTACCCGTCGCGGTGCTTGGTGCCCGGGATGGAGAACTCACCGGTGAGCGGCACCGATGCGGCGAAGACGATCTCCTCGCCATCCCCACCAGCAGTGGTGGTGTCGCTCGCCCCTTCCGTGGTATCGGTCGACCCGGCCGTCGTTCCGGTGTCATCACCGGCAGTCGTGGTGGTCGCTCCGTCGTCCGCGCAGGCGGCGACGACCAGGGTCATCGCGGCCAGCAGGCTGGCCCATCTCCAGGGTTTCCTCATTGATCTCTCCTCAGCCAAGGCTTGGTCTGTATCGACCTACGGTGCGGTTTGGTCGCACACAGCAAGCGACTGTAGCAATCGTTTGTGGTCACTGACGACAAGAACCGGGGTCGGTGTCGTTTGCCGCTCAATCGGACCCGGGGAGCGGGCCGGTCGAGCGGCGGACGACCAGTGATGGCGCCAGCTTGATCGCCACCGAGCCTGGCGGCTCGGCGTCTTCGAGGAGCTCGAGCATGAGGTCTGCGGCCCTGACCCCGATCTGGTAGTGGGGGATTTGAACCGTGGTGAGAGGAGGTGAGAGCTTGTCGGCGAAAGGCATGTCGTTGTACCCGGTGACAGATATGTCCTCACCGATGGAGCGCCCCGTGTCGTTGAGCACGTCGTAGCAACCGATGGCGATCAGGTCGTTGGCGGCCACGACTGCGGTGAAGTCGGCGCGTCGGTCGAGAATGGACCAGAACGCCTTCGCCCCGGGGTCCTCGTGGTACCAGTCGGCGAAGCTCACCAGGTGCGGGTCCACTTCGAGTCCCATCGTGCTCATCCAGGCGACGAAACCCTGATAGCGGTCGAGCCCTGTGGAGAGATGCTGAGGGCCCCCGACGTGGGCGATCCGGGTGTGACCCAACTCCACCATGTGCCTCACCGCCAGCCCGACCCCGGCATGGTCGTCGGTAGTCACCGAAGGCACCGTGTGGTCGTCAACGGTCCGGTTGACCAGGACCAGGGGGAGCTCGGACATGAGCAGCTCGTCGATGGCAGGTGTCTCTCTGTGGGCGGTGGCGAGGATCAGCCCGTCCACCCTCCGGTTCATCATGGAGGCGATCAGATGCGCCTCCCGATCGTTGTCGTTGTCGGTGTTGCCCAGGATCAGCGTGTAGTCGGCGGTGCCCAGGGTGTCCTCCACCCCGCGCACGATTGGCGGGAACAGCGGGTTGGTCAGGTCGGGGAGGAGCATGCCGATCGAGAATGTCTTGTTGGTCTTCAGGCCGCGAGCCAGCGAGTTTGGGCGATATCCGAGTTCCCGGGCCGCGGCCTGGACCCGCTCGGTGGTGATCTGGTTGACCAGGTCACGTGTGGCCGGGTTCAGGGCGCGGGAGGCTGTCGACGGGTGGACCCCGGCCCTGTCTGCGACCTCGCGAAGCGTTACAGCCCGCTGCATCGGCACAGTCTACAAACGTATGCGTCAGGCCGACCCCGTTGCTGCACCTCTTTGGCAGATACCTCGCGGCGACGGGGTATCGTCGCCCGGTGAGGTGGACAGATCAGCGGAGCCGCCTCACGGCGGTCCTGTTCGGAGGGGTGGCTCTGGGCTCGACGGCACACATCTCGGCCGTCACCGTTTCCAGTCTCGCCGTCGACGAGATCACCGGGGCGTCCACCCTCGCCGGGGTCCCGGCGGCAGCCGCCGTAGTCGGCACCGCCCTGGGCACCAGCCTTCTCACCCTCTCCATGTCACGTCGGGGGCGGCGGCCGGGGCTGGTTTGGGGATACACGATCGCAGTGCTGGGGGCGATCGTGTCGATCCTGGCGATGGCTCTGCTCTCCTTCCCGCTTCTGATCGTGGGCATGGCCCTGCTCGGGGTGGGCAACGCATCCAACGCCCTGGCCCGCTACACCGCCGCCGACATGCACCCCAAGGAGCGGCGGGGCGCCGCCCTCGGCACGGTTGTCTGGGCCAGCACCGTCGGGTCGGTGGTGGGGCCCTCGCTGTTGCAGCCGTCCGGTCGGGTCGCGGCCGGCCTCGGGGGCTCGGAGCTGGTCGGTGGGTATCTGGTGAGCGCCACCTTCCTGGTTCTGGCGCTTGTGTTGTACCTGGGCGCCCTGCGTCCCGACCCTGCCACTCTCGCCGAGGAGGCGACTGGTGGCCCCGAAGTGCGCGGCGACCTCTGGGGCGCCCTTCGCCTTCCCCAGGTGCGGGTGGCATTGACGGCCATGGTCACCGGGCAGGTGGTGATGGTGATGATCATGACCGCAACCCCGTTGCATCTGCGCCATCACGGCTCGGATCTGGGGATCGTTGGTCTGGTGATGAGCGCCCACACACTGGGGATGTTCGCCCTCTCCCCGATAACCGGGCGTCTCGTCGATCGGTTCGGCGGTAGTCGCGTGGCCCTGGCCGGGGTGGCCACGCTTGGGCTCGCCGCCGTCACCGCTGCCTTCGGACCGGACGCGTCCACCGCCCTCCTCCTGGTCACCCTGTTCGTTCTCGGCTACGGATGGAACCTGGCTTTCGTGGCAGGCAGCTCATTGCTCACCGGGGGGATGGGAACCGAGCTGCGGGCACGTCTCCAAGGAAGGGTCGACTCCATCTCATGGGGATCGGGGGCGATGGCCAGCATCGGCTCCGGCATCGTCTACCAGGCAACCGATTACCGGATGACCTCGCTGATCGGGCTGCTCCTCTTGATCGTCCCCGCCGTGCTCATCGGCCGCCGTCGGAGGCTGGTGGTCCCGGCCGAGGTGTGAAGCTCACATGGCCCCGGTCGAGATCGGCCACGGCTGAGCAGCCGATCAGGGCCATGGTCCGCATCATGTCCGACGACAGCAGATCGAGGACGTGGTCGACCCCGGCTTCACCCGCAGCTCCCAGACCGTAGAGATAGGCCCTTCCGCTCATGCATGCCTTGGCCCCCAGAGCCAGGGCCTTGACGATGTCGCTGCCACGTCGCACCCCGCCGTCGCAGATGATCTCGGTGCGGTCGCCGACCGCGTCCGCCACCCCGGGCAGTAGGTCAAGTGGGGCCGGTGCCGAGTCGAGCTGGCGACCTCCGTGGTTGGAGAGGGCGATCGCTTCGATCCCGTGATCTGCGGCGATGACAGCGTCTTCGACGGTCTGGATCCCTTTGAGCACGATGGGTCCGTCCCAACGGGAGCGGAGCCAATCGACATCCTTCCAGGAGAGACCGGGGTCGAACTGACGGCTCACGTACTCGGCCAGTGACACCGAGTCGGTACCGTCACCGACACTGCGCCCGGCCACATTTGCGAAAACGATCGGTTCCGATCTGAGGAATTGCCAGGTCCAGCCCGGGTGGGTCATGCCGTCGAAGAGAGTGGACAGCCCAAGCTTGGGGGGAAGTGTGAACCCGTGGCGCACGTCCCGCTCCCTCTTGCCGAGGACGGCGGTGTCGACAGTGAGGCAGATTGCCTCGTAGCCGGCATCGGCGGCGCGCTGCATCATCTCCGCCACCAGGCCCCGGTCCCGCCACACGTAGACCTGGAACCACAACCGCCCCGAAGACACGGCGGCCACCTCCTCGATCGACCGGGTTCCGAGGGTGGACAGCGAATAGGGGACACCGGCCCGGGCCGCGGCGCGGGCGACGGCCAGCTCGCCGGCCGGATCGGCGATGCGGGTGAATCCGGTCGGGGCCAACACCAGGGGGAAAGGGAGGGGCTTGCCGAGGAGGTTGGTCGAAGTATCGACCTCACCGACGTCGCGCAGGACGCGAGGCCGGAACGTGACCCGGCGGTAGGCCTCGGAGTTGGACGACATGGTCACTTCGTCCTCGGCGCCACCGTCGATGTAGTCGAACACGCCGCGGGGCAGCCGCCGCCGGGCGATGGCGCGGAGATCGGCGACGGACACACCCCTGCGCAACCGTCGCTGCGTGGGTCGGAGCTGGAGAGGGCGGAACCGGAGCAGGCCCAGTGAGCCGAACCGTATCTTGCCGCGTTGGCGCTCCATGGGGGACACGGTATCGGCACAATTGGCCGCAGGCGCAGGTTGCCGGTCGGGGGCGATGGGCGTTGGGTATTGTCAAGCCCGGTGACTCAGAACGCGAATCTCATCACCCGGACTCCAAGGATCCGTATTGGTATCAACGGGTTCGGTCGAATCGGTCGCTGCACCTTCAAGCAGCTCGTGGCCGACGATCGTTTCGAGGTGGCCGGGGTCAACGACCTGGCCGATCTCGACGAGCTCGCCTATCTGCTCAAGTACGACTCGGTCCACGGCTGGTACCCGCGCAAGGTCTCCACCTCGGGTGATCGGCTGGTGGTGGATGGGATCGAGATCCCCTTCACCGGGGAGCGTGATCCCTCCAAGTTGCCCTGGGGCGATCTCGCCGTCGACGTTGTGATCGAGTCGACCGGCGCCATGCGCTCTCGGGCCGATTCGGCGGGCCATCTCGAGGCGGGCGCAAGCCGGGTCGTGATCTCGGCACCGTCCGACGAAGCCGACGCAACATTCGTCTACGGGGTGAACGAGGAGACCTTCGACCCTGACAGCCATCACGTGGTCAGCAATGCCTCCTGCACCACCAACTGCCTGGCGCCCGTGGCCAAGGTCCTCTCCGACTCGTTCGGCATCGAGCACCTGATGATGACCACGATCCACGCCTACACGAGCAGCCAGTCGCTCATGGATATGCCCACACGGAAGAGGCGCCGGGGGAGGGCGGCGGCGCTGTCGATCATTCCCACCACCACCGGCGCCACCAAGGCCACGGCGCTGGTGATCCCCGAGTTGGAGGGACGGATGGACGGCATGGCCTTTCGGGTGCCGGTAGAGGATGGTTCCGTGACCGACATCACGGCTCTTCTCAGCCGCGACGTCACAGTCGATGAGGTTCACTCCGCCCTCCACGAAGCGGCCGAGGGACACATGAGGGGGGTGCTCCGGGTCACCGACGAGGCCCTGGTCTCCCGGGACATCATCGGTGATCCCCACTCATCGATCGTCGATGCGGAGTCGACCATGATCCTGCGCGACCGGGTTGTCAAGATCGTGGCCTGGTACGACAACGAGTGGGGCTATTCGGCTCGAATGGTCGACATCGCGGCAGTTGTCGCCGGCTGAGCGGCGAATCGGGCCTGCCACAACTTCACGTCTCGAGCATCGTCTTCAGCCGGTCGTAGTCGGCATCGACCGATCGTTGGGCAAACCAACGCACCAACGGCGCGGCGAGGCGAAACAGACCCGTGGGCTCTCCGGCGATCTCGGCCCTCAATCGAGTGCGGTTCGGGTCGATCGGCTCGACGCTGCGACGCACCTCGATGGGAAAACTCCCCTCCACCGATCGGATGGTGATCGAGTGCCCGGGCTCGTAGGCGACGACTTCGAACCGGTTGAGCAGTGTTCTGCCCAGGAATCGGGCCTTCTGTTCGTATGTCGAGCCCAGTCCGATCGGCGGTGGGGAGGTCCACTCGCATGATTGCTGGCCTTTCTGCCACCTGGGATTGTTCGACGAATCGGATACGAAGGCGAACACCTCGGCGGAGGGCCTGGCGATCTCGCGGTCGGCTGACATCCGCATTTCAGCGGTGACTGTAACTTGACTGTGGAATCATTTCAACGAAGGCTAAAGTATCCCGGATGGATCTGCTTCAGGTGATCGCTGAGCCGCGGAGACGGGAGATCCTCGAGTGGGTCTGGGACCAGGAGATGGCGGCCGGCGATATCGCCGCCCGATCCCCTGTCACCTTCGGAGCGGTTTCCCAACATCTCGCGGTCTTGCGCGAAGCGGGACTGGTCGCAGTGCGCAGAGAGGGCAACCGCCGCTACTACCAGGCGGACAAGGATCGGCTCGGTCCCCTGCGTCAGGTGCTGGAGGAGATGTGGTCCGGGTCGCTCGATCGTCTTGCCGAGACCATCGAGGCCGACTTGTCGGCCGAGGAAGGCGATTGAGCGATCCCATAGTCATCGAGCGTCTGATCGCCGCCCCGCCGTCGGTCGTCTACAGCTATCTGACCAGCTCGGAGAAGTGGGCACGCTGGCAGGGCGTGGACGCGATCGTCGAGCCGGAGAGTGGCGGGGAGTTCGCTGTCTCCATGCCGAACGGCACCAGCGCACGAGGCGAGTTCGTCGAGCTCGAACCGGATCGGAGGGTGGTGTTCACCTGGGGTTGGGCGGATCACCCCGATGTTCCCCCCGGGTCGACGACAGTAGAGATCGATCTCATCGGGGAGGACGGCGGGACCAGGCTCCGACTCACCCATCGCGGGCTCCCACCCGACGAGGTGCCGATCCACACCGCCGGTTGGGAGCACTACACCATCCGACTCGGCGACGTTGCCGAAGGTCGCGAGCCGGGTCCCGACATCCCGGCTTCGTGATCCCTATCCGCTGAGCGCCTCACGTACCTGCGCGGGCCACGGTGTCGGCTTCCCACCCTCGTCGATGAACACGGTGACCACCCGGCCGGAGGCGACGGGATCGCCCTGACAGGTCATGGTCACCGAGTAGGTCAACGAGGTGGTGCCCACCCCGGATACCCCCAGGGTGATCTCGATGACGTCGTCGAATCGGGCGGTGCGGCTGAAGTCGAACTCGACATGGGCCCTGGGCGTGTGCCCGAAGGTGTGGTCGATGATCCCGAGCTGTCTGTGCAGCTCGGTTTCGGCTGCCTCCGCGAAGCGAATCGCGGTCGAGTAGTGCCAGATCCCGGCGGCATCGGTGTCCATCCACTCGATGCGGCGTTGGATGGTGATGGCGATCATCGACAATCTTCCCCGATCTCTTCTATGAACCGGGCCGTGGCCTCGAGCACGCGAGCGGGTTGGGCCAGATGCGGGGAGTGCCCGCAGTCATCGAGGACGAGACGGCTCACCTGCCCGGTGACCCCTCGCTCGATCGCATCGAGTTGGGCCAGCGTCCCGTACTCGTCGTCACGGCCCTGGATGAGAAGGGTGGGGCAATCGATCCCGGGAAGGTAGCCCTCGATGTTCCAGGCCCTGAAGGAGGGGTCGAGCCAGACGTCGTTCCAGGCGTGGAATGTCGAGCGAGGGTCGCGGTGATAGCGGCGCATGCGCTCGGCAAGGTCGGTGGTCTCGAATCTCTCAAGGGCGGCCTCGATACCGGCGATCGACTCGGGCTCGACGAACACGTGTGGGGCGAGCAACACCAAGCCGGTCACCTGATGACCTGCCCCGGCGTGTATGAGGGCGATCGAGGCGCCGTCGGAGTGACCGACCAGGATCGGGTCCGATATCTCGAGCCGATCGAGCACTTGGGGTAGGACGGTGAGTGCCTCGTGCTCCATGAAGTCGGCAGCGCGCGGTGCCCGTACCGGGTCGGACCATCCGTGACCCTCGCGGCTGTAGACGAGCCCCGACCTCCCGGTCGCCGTGACCACCTCACCCGGGTACTCCCGCCACAGGTCCATGCTGCCCAGACCCTCGTGGAGAAAGACGAGCGTCGGCGTCGTCTCGCCCCCGATGAGTCGGTGCTCCAGGCTACGGCCGTCGACCACGACCACCGAGCGACGTGAGGTTCGCTCCTCGACCATGACTGCAGGCTATCGACGGCCCGGGGTGGGACCGATAACCTCGGGCGGCGATGCAGACGGGTCCCAATGTGAGCACCCTGATAGACGGGTGGGTCGAGGCCGGGCGGGCAGACGACGCGATCTTCATCACCGCCGACGACGAGGCCTGGCCCGCCGGCCGGCTCCACGCCACGATGAATCGGGTGGCCGCCCGGCTTCGCGATCTGGGATTGGGGCGGGAGGACCGGATCCTGATGGTCCTCGACGACACTCCGGCATTCCCGGCCGCGTTTCTGGGGGCGATGCGGATCGGGGCGGTCCCGGTTCCGGTCAACTTCCTGGCCCGGCCCGACGACTTCGGCTACTTCCTCGACGACTCCTATGCCCGTGCCGCCATCGTCGACAGCGTGTTCCTCGAGTCGGTCGGTCCCCAGGTGGCGCCCCGCCCCGATGTCATGCTGATCGTGGCCAACGGGCCGGGGCCAGATGGGTCGCACTCTCTCGACCGCTGGATGGAGGAAGGCACCGACGTGGTCGAACCGGTGGACACCCATCCCGACGACATGGCCTTCTGGCTGTACAGCTCGGGATCCACCGGCAGGCCGAAAGGAGTGGTCCACCGTCATGCCGACATTGCGGCCACATGCCGGCTGTACGCCGAGCCGGTGCTGGGGATCGGGCAGGGGGACGTGGTGTTCTCCAGCACCAAGATGTTCCACGCCTACGGCCTGGGCAACAACCTGTCGTTCCCGATGTGGGCCGGGGCGACCTCTGTGTACCTCACCGGCCGTCCCACTCCCGATCGTCTCCTGGAGCGAGTCCGCACCCACCATCCCACCCTCTACTTCTCGGTGCCGGCGCTGTACAACGCGGTCCTGGTCCACCCCGAGTTCGACCAGACCGATTGGTCGTCGGTGCGCCTGGGGATATCTGCCGCCGAGCCGTTGCCGCCCGAGATCTGGCGGCGCTTCCACGAGCGCACCGGGGTCGAGATCCTCGACGGCGTCGGTTCCACCGAGATGCTCCACATCTACTGCTCCAACCGGGCCGACCAGGTCCGACCTGGCACCTCGGGGACCCCGGTCGACGGGTACGAGCTGGAGGTCCGTGACCCCGACGGCCAAATGTGCCCTCCTGGGGAGGCGGGGGAGATGTACGTCCGCGGGCCGAGTGCCCTCAGCATGTATTGGCACCAATACGACCGAAGCAAGGAGAAGATCCGTGGTGACTGGTTCCTCACCGGGGATCGGTACCGCGTGGACGAGGATGGCTACTACTGGTACGAGGGGCGGGTCGACGACATGATGAAGGTCGGCGGTCTCTGGGTCAGCCCGATCGAGATCGAGAACCGGCTCATGGAGCACCCTTCGGTACGCGAGGCTGCGGTTGTCGCGGTGGAGGTCGAGCATCTCTCCCGGATCAAGGCGGTGGTCATCCTCGCCGACGGGGCGTCCGACCAGGACGGGCTGTTCCCCGAGCTCCAGGAGTGGTGCAAGTCGGCGCTGCAGCGCTACCAGTTCCCCCACGTGATCGAATACGTCGAGGACTTCCCGCGGACCGCCACCGGCAAGATCCAACGCTTCAAGCTCAGGGAGACGGCGAACTGAGCCTTCTGACCGGGGACCGCTACCTCGAGTCGTTGCGCGACGGCCGTGAGGTCTGGATCGACGGTGACCGGGTGAGCGATGTGACCACCCATCCCGCCTTTCGCAATGCGGCGAGGTCGGTGGCCCGCATGTACGACGCCCTCCACGACCCGGATCTGGGCACGGTGCTGCTCGGGGAGGACCGGCAGGGGATCGTCACCCACCGCTTCTTCATGCCCAGCTACACCACTGAGGACCTGCTCGCGGCTCGTGACGCCATGGCGGTCTGGGCTCGTCTCTCCTATGGCTACATGGGCCGGTCCCCGGACTACAAGGCCTCATTCATGGCCACTCTCGGGGCCGATCCCGACTGGTACCAACCTTTCGGGGAAAGCGCCCGGTCCTGGTACCGGCGTTACGCCGAGCAGTGTCTGTTCCTCAACCACGTCCTGATCAACCCTCCCATCGACCGGGACCGGGAGGTGCATGAGGTCGAGGACGTGTACGTCCATGTGGTCGAGGAGCGCGACGAGGGGATGGTGGTGGAAGGGGCCAAGATGCTGGCCACCGGCTCGGCCCTGACCCATGCCACCTTTGTCGCCCAGAACAGCGCTGTCGGCCTGGAGCCGGGGAAGTCGGAGGATTACGCCCTGGCCTTCATCGTCCCCATGGACGCTCCCGGGATGAAGTTGGTCAGTCGGGCCTCCTACGAGCAACCGGTCCAGGCTCCCTGGGACTACCCGCTGTCGAGCCGGTTCGACGAGAACGACGCGGTGGCCATCTTCGACCGGGTCTTCGTGCCCTGGGAGGACGTCCTCGTCTACCGCGACATCGAGAAGGCGACCGGGTTCTATGCCCAGTCCGGGTTCATGCCCCGATACACGCTGCAGTCGGGAACCCGTCTCGCCATCAAGCTCGAGTTTCTCTGCGGGCTGCTGGCCCGGGGGTTGAAGGCCAACGGGACGTCTGAGTTCCGTGGCGTGCAAGCCAAGCTGGGTGAGCTCATCGGCTGGCGTAACCTGATCTGGGGCATCACCTCGACCCTGTGCCACGAGACCCAACCCGGGCCGGGTGGCAGCGTCGTGCCCGCCCTGGAATACGCGACCCTGATCCGTCTCTTCGGCACCCAGGCCTTCCCCAAGGCTCGGGAGATCTTCACCGAGCTGCTGGGTGGTGCACCCCTGGTCACTCCTTCGTCGAGCCGTGACCTGCTCAGCGAGGAGCTGCGGCCTCTCATCGACCGCTACTACAGGGGCTCCGAAGGAGATGCGCACGACAGGGTCAAGCTGTTCAAGCTCATCTGGGATGCGGTTGGCTCCGAGTTCGGCTCCCGCCACGCCTGGTATGAGGTCAACTACGGGGGGAATCAGGACCAGATCCGTCTCGACGTGCTCCGCTTCGCGCAGATCCGTGGTCTGGCCGACAGCTTCGACGAGCTGGTCGAGTCCTGTCTCGCCGACTACGACCTCGACGGGTGGAGCGACGACATCTGGCTCTGAGCCTCGAGGCGGCTAGTCGACCGAGATGTCGGGCATCCCCTCGGCCAGGAGGCGCTCGAGATGGGCGATGGTGGCCGTGGTCATGGGGGCGGGCACGCCCAGCCCCACCAGCAGCTCATAGGCGGCTCTCATCTCGTCCATGCGACGCCCGGCATGAGGAGCCGTATCGAGCAGTAAGCGTCGCAGCATCTCGGCGTCGAGGCTGGTGAGCTCCGAGACGAGATGATCCCACAGCCACTCACTCTTTCCGGCTTGCTCGCCGGCCTCCACGCTCTCGATGAGCAGTGCGCCGAGGCCCTTCATCACCACGCTGCGCAGCAGTTTGCGCGTCGCAGCTTCCCCCGCTCGTGTGCCGACCACTTCGACCTCTCCGCCGCGCCCGTTGATCAGCTCGGCGAACTGCGTTGCTCCGCTCCCCGAGACGAGGGCAGGGGCCGACAGGCCGCGGCCCGGGACCGGTGCCATCAAGGCAACGTCGGCGAACAGTCGTCCGCGCCTCTCGACGACCCCGGCCAACTCCTCCTTCATGGCGGGCGAGCCGGTCGAGAGGTCGGCATACACGACTCCGCTCCCGAGGGCGTTCAGCACACTGTCCAATGCCGTGCGGGCCTGGCCCCCCGGAGTCACTGCCAGGACCAGCTCGCAGGCTGCTACTGCGGCGTCGGGGTGAGCATGACGCATCACGCCGTCGGGTGTGGGCACGGCGGACGGATCGCAGGCGTGCACGTCGTCGCCAGCCCCCACCAGATCGGCGGCGATGAGCGAGCCTGCCTCACCGAGACCGAGGATGCCGACCCTCATCGCACCTCAGCTCCCGGGCTGGTCGATCCAGCGGACTCCCATGTCCTCAAGCCGCTCCCTGAAACCGTAGAAATCGACGCCGAGCTCACCGGCGGCGAGGCGGCGCCTCGCTTCCTCTTCCCGCTCCAGACGGAGACGGGCTGCCTCGAGGACTTCGACGGCACGTTCCCTCTCGACGATGGCCACGCCGTCGTCGTCGGCCACCACCACGTCGCCGGGGCCCACCGTGGCGCCCCCGCACACCAGCGGGACATTCACCGAGCCGGGGGTCGCCTTCATGGTGCCTGAGGCGTGGATGGCTCGAGACCAGACGGGGAGACCCATGTGGCGCAGATCAGAGACGTCACGGACCCCGGCATCGACCACAACCCCGACGCAACCCTTGGCCATCACCGAGGTGGCGAGCAACTCACCGAACATCCCGTGTGTCGAGGGCGATGTCGTGGCCACGACCAGGACGTCCCCCGGCTCGATCACCTCGACCGCGGCGTGGACCATGATGTTGTCCCCGGGGGCGCATGAGACTGTCACCGCGGAGCCGGCGATGCGTCTTCCTTGCTGGACGGGTCTGATCCCCGAATCGAGAAGGGCGGCCCCGCCGGCCTCGTGGACGGTGGCCACCCCGGCTTCGGCCAGCCCGGCGACGATGTCGAGGTCGGCTCGGGGCACCCTTCGCACCACGACCCCGCCCCCCATCTCAGGAAAGCTCCCTGGCCACCTGGGGGTACACCCGCATGTAGGCCTCGGCCTTGGCTTCAGTCACCAGCCCTAGATTCGGGCCCGAGTTGCGCTTGGCCTGCACTCCCCGTCGTGTCGCCACGTCCGTGTAGTAGTCCCACAGGTGCTCCTGACCTTCCATGCATCGCATCGCTTCCAGCTTCCGATCCCACACCTCGGTGATGTCGAGGAGGATGTCGGGCCGGAAACCCGAGTACTCGGTCTGATGGGGCTCGAAGAGAAACACCGGTGGGGCGCCGATCACCTCGGTCCCGGGGTCGTGACCGGCCGCCTGGGCGATGATGCGAGCGTGGGTGGTCATCGAATGAGCCGTCTCGTGGTCGCGGTTCCACGGGTCCCGCTCGGTGTGGGTGAGAACGACGGAGGGACGAATATCCCGGTACACCTTCACCAGCCGGTCGAGGAGGTCAGGGGACTCCATCAGGGGGTAGTCGTCGGCGTCGAAGGCTTGCAGATCGGCGCCGAGGACCTCGGCCGCGGTCACCGCCTCCTCGTGTCTCTTCTCCTTCACCTGACCGAGATTCATACCCTGACGCCAGTACCGCGCCGACTCCCCGCGCTCCCCGTAGGCGAGGCAGACCACCGTGGCCGCGTGACCCCGCGAGGTGTAGAGGGCGATGGCCCCACCGGCCCTCCACACGAAGTCCCCGACGTGGGCGCTGATCACGAGGAGCGACTCCTGACTCATCCGACAACCCTATCGGGAGTGGGTGGTGGCTAACTTCGCCGTCAATGCACCAATGGATGCAATGAGCTCGGATCTCCCCGGCATTCGCTGCATGTTGATGCGGGGCGGCACCTCGAAAGGGGCGTTCTTCCTCGCCGAGGACCTCCCCGGCAACGAGGGCGAACGCGACTCCCTGCTGCTTCGGGTGATGGGCTCGCCGGATCCGAGACAGATCGACGGTGTCGGAGGAGCCCACCCCCTCACCACCAAGGTGGCGGTGGTCGCTCCCTCGGAGCGAGATGACGTCGACCTCGAGTACCTCTTCCTCCAGGTATCGGTGGATCGGCCGGAGGTCACCGACAAGCAGAACTGCGGGAACATGCTGGCGGCTGTGGGCCCGTTCGCCGTCGAGCGAGGTCTGATCGGCCCCGGTGACGGCCGGGCATCGGTCCGGATACTGATGAGGAACACGGGCCGGATCGCGGTGGCCGGCTTCCCCGTCGAGGGGAGTGCCCCCATCTACGCGGGAGACGCCGAGATCGCCGGGGTCCCGGGCTCGGCCGCTGAGATCTCGATCGAGTTCGAGGACATCGCAGGCTCCAGCACCGGAGCGCTCCTTCCCACGGGAAGGGTTCTCGACACCGTTGCCGGTGTCGAGGCCACTCTGATCGACAACGGGATGCCGGTGGTTCTCCTGCGCGCAGCCGATCTCGGGATCACCGGATACGAGAGCTGTGAGGAGTTGGAGCCCGATGACCGGTTGAAACACGAGCTCGAGGAGATCCGTCTTCGAGCCGGGCCGATGATGAACCTGGGCGACGTGACCAGGGCCACCGTTCCCAAGCTCACGCTGGTGTCTCCGCCACGAGCCGGAGGGGCGATCTGTACCCGGACCTTCATCCCCCACCGATGTCATCAGGCGATAGGGGTGCTCGGAGCGGTCAGCGTGGCCACTGCATGTCTTCTCCCCGGGTCCGTCGCCTCCCGAACGGCGCGACTCGATCCGGGTGCGGAAAGGATCCGGATCGAGCATCCGACCGGGTCCTTCGACGCAACCGTCCGACTCGAGGATGGCCCGGAGCCCGCGATTGTCGGGGCCGGGATAATCCGGACCGCACGCAAGCTCATGGACGGGATGGTCTTCCCGAGGTCATATTGACGGGGTTGCGAGTTCACCCCCCGTCCGGACGGTCGTGAGATTAGGGTGCCCCCGGTGCCACGGGCATCGACTCGTCCGTGTCTGACCGAACCGGCAAACGGTTCACCAAATGGGCCGATTGAGGAGGAGCAAATGAGGGACAAACCCCGAAGTGTGAGATTGCTCGCCTTGCTCGCCGTGCTGGCACTGTTCGTGGCGGCGTGCGGCGGAGACGAAGCGAGCGATACCACGGAGGAGTCGGGCACCACCGAGGCACCGACGGATACCACCGAGGCGCCGACGGATACCACCGAGGCGCCAACGGACACCACCGCCGCCCCGTCCGGCGAGCCGATCAGGATCGGGATGCTGTCGGACCTGACCGGATTCACTCCCTGGGCGGTTCAGGCGCGCGACGGGATGCTTCTCGCCGCCGACGAGATCAACGCTGCCGGTGGTGTCGACGGGCGGATGATCGAGATCGTCGAGCAGGACTCCGAGAACGATGCCGATGCCGGTGTCGCCGGGTTCGAACGACTGGTCGAGGACGGTGTGGTCGCCCTTGGCGGCATCATCTCCAGCACAGTCGGCGCCGCCGTCTCACCTCTGGCCGAGGAGTTGCAGATGCCGACGTTCCTGGTCAAGTCGGGCACCGAGGTCGCTCTCACCGCAGACAGTCGCTTCATGTTCCGCACCTGTCTCCCCGCAGCTCCGATGGACGCGGCGCCCGTACTCCAGTACGCCCAGGAGCAGGGTCTCACCACCGTCGGGGTCATCGTCGCCGACTACGCCTGGGGTCAGGCGTTTGCCGGGGCCGTGGAGGCCACCTTCGAGGGCTCCGATGTCGACTATGGCGAGATCCAGGTGGCGCCGGTTCCCCCGGACACCGACTTCACGCCCTTTGTTCGCAACATGGCCGATGCCGGCGCCGAGATGGTGGTGGCCACCGGTCACCCGCCGGGGAACGCGGCGATCCTCGGGCTATCGGCAGAACTGATCGGCGAAGTGCCGGTCACCGGCGCCTGGGTGCCCCCCGACCTGGCGGTCGGGCAACAGGTCGACGTGGCGGTCGGGCGCTACGCCGACTTCTCGTGTGTCGACTACACCGGCGACGAATACGCCGGCCTTGCGGCGCGCTACCTCGAGTTCTCGGACAACGCGATGATGTCCGATGACGCCGTCGCCGGCCATGGCATCGTGACCATGGTGGCCCAAGCGGTGGGCGAGGTGGGTGACGACCCGGTGGCGATCGCCGAGTACATGCACCAGACCTCGTTCGATCTCGAGGGTTATGCCCACACGATGAGCTGGACCGAGTGGGGCGAGTTGGCTGAGGCCCAGCCGATCTTCTTCCGTATCACGGAGGGCCCCGCACCCGAGGGGCTCAACGAGGCCGGTGACTGGTGGTTGGAGGTGCTGACACAGTCCGAGCCGCTCGAGCCTTACCAGCCGTAAAGGACTAGTGGGCCACTGGATGCCCCTTCTCGAGCTGGAGGACATGTCGAAGGTCTTCGGTGGCCTCCCGGCGGTGGACGGGGTGAACGTAGGGGCCGACGAGGGCGAGATACTCGCCATCGTCGGCCCCAACGGTGCCGGGAAGAGCACCCTGCTCAAGATGATCGTTGGCCTGGAAGACCCCACCCGGGGTCGTATCCGCTTCGCCGGCGAGGACATCACCCATCACCTGCCCCACCGGGTCCGTCGCAAGGGGATCGCGATGGTGCAGCAGACCCCTCGTTCGTTCCTGCACATGAGCGTGCTGGAGAACGCGGCGCTGGGCGCAATGTTCGGTGCCGAGACCGGCCGCCGCGGCGAGGATGAGGCACTCGCCATCGGGAGCGAGATGCTCGCACTGGTCGGCCTCGCCGATCGGCGAGACGACCACGTAGGCAACCTCAATCTCCATGAGCAACGTTTCCTGGCACTGGCCCGAGCCCTGTCCGGCCGTCCCAGACTGCTCCTCCTCGACGAAGTGATGGCCGGGCTCAACGAGACCGAGCTGGCATCCTCGATCGAGATGGTGCGGACCATCCGGGAGCAATTCGGGGTGACCGTCGTCTGGGTCGAGCATGTCATGCAGGCGGTCATGCAGCTGGCCGAGCGAGTCGTGGTCCTCGACTTCGGTCGGGTGCTGGCCGAAGGGCCCGCCGACGTCGTGATGCGCGACCAAGCGGTCATCGAGGCCTACTTGGGGGCGGGGGCGGGATGATGCTCGAGGTGAGTGGGCTCGCTGCCGGCTACCAGGGCGCCGATGTGATCCGGGACGTCGACTTCCACGTCGACTCCGGTGAGGCGGTGATGATCATCGGGTCGAACGGTGCCGGGAAGACGACCTTGTTCCGCTCGGTGCTCGGTCTCCTGGCACCCTCATCTGGCGCGGTCCGCTTCGAAGGCTCGGACATCGTCGGGATGCCGGCGCAACGCATCGCACGTCTCGGAATCAGCTTCGTTCCCGCCGAGCGGCACCTCTTCCCGAGGATGACCGTTCAGGAGAACCTCTCGCTCGGGGCCTACCCCGGCCGACCCGACTCAGAGACCATGAACCTGGTCATGGATCTCTTTCCTCGTCTCGCCGAGAGACGTCGTCAACACGCGGGCACGATGAGCGGAGGCGAGCAGCAGATGCTGGCGATGGGCCGTGCCCTGATGGCCAAGCCCCGTCTCCTGGTTCTCGACGAGCCCACCACCGGGTTGGCCCCCAAGCTCGCTGCAGAGGCCTACCAGGCGCTGGGCGTGCTCCGTGGCCGCGGGTTGACCGTGCTCGTCGCCGAGCAGCAGGTGCCGCTGGCGATGGCGTTCAGCGACCGAGGCTATGTGCTGGAGAACGGCGTCATCGAACTGGAGGGGACCTCTGAAGCGCTATCGAGGAACCCCGAAGTCCGGCGTTCCTACCTGGGTGTGACGTGACCGCCAGCGTCCTCGACGGGATCGTCCTCGGGCTTCAGTTCGGTCTGCTCGCCGCCGGGCTCACCCTGGTGTACGGGCTCGGCGGGGTGCTCAACCTTGCCTACGGACAGATGGCGGTCATTTCCGCAATGGCCACCCTCTTCGCCATCGACGCCGGGGTGCCCACCCTGCCCGCGGTTGGCATCGGTTTGGCAGTTGGTGCGGTGCTCGGGCTGATATTCGACCAGACCATCCTCCGCCCCATATACCGCCTCCAGGGCGAGGCACGGGTCCTGCTCAGTCTGCTCCTCACCCTCGGCGTGGCCTTCATTGTCGACGGATACCTCACCTGGCGCTATCCCACCGAGGGGCTCACTTTGCGCATCGCAGGGGGGCCGATCGAGATTCTCGGGGTCCCGATGCGGCGGGGCAGCATCGTGGCCTCGGCGATAACACTGGTCACTCTCGGCGCACTCTTCGCCTTCTTCCGGGGGACAACCCTGGGTCGGGCGGTCCGCTCGGTGATCGAGGACGAGGAGGGGGCGCGGTTGGTCGGGATCGACCCACGACGCATGCTGCGCGTCATTGTCGCCCTCAGCGGTTTCCTCGCCGCACTGGTGGCCCTCACCCAGTCGATGGTGCGGCCGGTCACAGTGTCGGCAGGTTTCGGCATCACCGTCTTCGCCCTCATCGTCACCGTGGTGGGGGGGCTGGGGAGTGTCACCGGGGCCATGCTCGCCGGGATCATCCTCGGGATCGTCAGCAGCATCGCCGCGTCGTCCATCGGGACCTTCCTGTCACTGATCATCTTGCTCGGTGCAGCGGCGGTGACCATCCTCATTCGACCGTCCGGGCTCTTGGGGGTGCGGGAATGACCGAGCGGTTCACCGAAGCGACCGGCACCTCGCTGATTGGTGGCACCGAGGAGCGTGCGTCGCGATCACTGCTCGCGCTGTCGTTGCCTGTCGCGCTGATCGGCGCGGTCCTCGCGCTCGCGCCCCTATGGCTCGGAGACTCCCGGGTCCAGATGGGAGTGGCGGTGATCGGGCTCACCTTTGCCTGCTACGCCATCGGCTTCAACTTGATCTTCGGCAGCACCGGTCAACTCTTCCTCTGCGTCGGTGCGTTGGCCGGTCTCGGCGGTTATGGGGGCGCAATCCTCGCCGACACGGTGGGGCTGCCCATCATCGTGAGCATCGTCGTGGCGACCCTCGCCGCCAGTCTGGTTGGCGGACTGTTGAGCTGGATCGCAGTGCGGCGCTCGCTCGGTGTCATTTTCACCGGGATAATCACCCTGATCTTCGCCCTCGCCTTCGAGAACCTCTTGCTCGGGCTGGGCGGTGTGTCCGGAGGCGAGTCGGGTTTTCCCATCTCCTCAGGGGCAGACACCTTCCTACGACGCCAGATCCCCCCCTACTACGTGATGCTGGGATTGGTGCTGGTGTTCCTGCTGGCACATGGGCTGTTGCGCCGCTCCCATGTCGGTTGGGCCTTTCGCGCTCTGCGTGACGATGAGGTGGCCGCCGAGCTGGCCGGTGTGGACGTGGCCCGCTATCGGGTCTATGCCGCGCTGATCGGGGCCGCCATGCTGGGGATGGCAGGGGCGACCTACGCCTTCACCGAAGGCCGGATCAGCCCGACCACTTTCGGATTCGCCCAGGTCGATGTGGTCGTGCTGGTGATGCTCGCCTTCGGGGGCATCGGAACGCTGTTCGGGCCGATCCTGGGAGCGGTCACCTTCACCGCCCTGGACGAGGTTCTGATCGAGCTCGGCCAACTCCGGGTTCTGGTCTACGGGATCCTCGTCATCGTGTTGTTCCTCTGGATACCGCGCGGCGTCATCCCGACTCTGCAAGGGTTGTTCCGGCGTCGAAGAGCAAGCTGAGACCACAGCGAGGGACCACGATGCGCTCGAACCTCGATATTGCTCATCTCGGATATGTGGAGTTGTTCACGCCGGTGCTCGACGAGAGCCTGGGCTTCTTCACCGACGTGTTGTCGATGGACGTCGTCGATTCCGGCGACGGCACCGCCTACCTCCGCACCTGGGACGACTACGAGCGCTTCAGTCTCATGCTCACTGCCCGATCCGAGCCCGGAATAGGCCGTGTCGGTGTTCGCGCCGCCGATCCGTTGGCGCTACAACGCCGCTCCGAGGCGATCGAGGCGACCGGCCTGGGCCGGGGCTGGGTCGCTGGACAGCCGGGACGGGGAGCGACATATGCGTTCGCTGATCCCGATGGGCACGAATGGGAGCTCTATTTCGAGTCGGAGAGATACACACCTCCTGCTTCTCTCTCGCCCGCCCTCAAGAACCAGGCTCAACGCCGCCCCAATCACGGGATCGGGGTGCGCCGGCTGGACCATGTCAACTTCCTGGCGGCCGATGTCGAGGCCAGCCGCGATTTCGTCGTGTCTGTCCTGGGGGCTCTGCCCACCGAGCAGATCCAGCTCGACAATGGTGAGATCGCAGGGATCTGGATGACCTTCTGCAACAAGGGATACGACGTGGTCTACACCAACGACTTGACCAAGACACCGGGAAGACTGCATCACGTGGCCTTTGCAGTGGATCAGCGTGAGGACATCCTGCGCGGAGCGGACCTGTACCTCGAGCATGGTGTGTTCATCGAGACCGGACCGCACAAGCACGCCATACAGCAGACCTTCTTCCTCTACGTCTGGGAGCCGGGCGGTAACAGGATCGAAACCGTCAACGCAGGCGCACGTCTGGTCCTTGCCCCCGACTGGGAGCTCATCACCTGGACGGAAGCCGACCGGGCCAAGGGCCAGGCATGGGGACTGAAGACGATCGAGTCGTTTCACACTCACGGGACTCCACCTGTCGCCCAGTCGGTACAGTCGGCGCCGGACCGACCACAAGGAGACGACGATGAGTGATCGCCCCCCGTTTCGAGCCGACCACGTGGGGAGCTTCCTGCGGCCGGAGTCGGTGCTCGACGCTCGGGCTCGGCGCGCCGAGGGAGAGATCGGCCCCGACGAGCTCAGGAAGGTCGAGGACGAGGCCATCGCCGAGGTGGTGAGACAACAGGAAGACGTCGGCCTCCGGGGGATCACGGACGGCGAGTTCCGTCGCTACATGTTCCACGTCGACTTCCTGGAGCAGCTGGACGGGGTGGCGGTGATCGAAGGCGACTTCCTGGCCAGGTTCCACCGCACCGACGGGACCGAGATCGAGTTCTCCCCACCGACGATGCACGTCGAGGCCCCGATCCGCCATGTCCAATCAATACAGGGCGCCGACTACGACTACCTCGCCTCCCAGGTCACCAAGACCCCGAAGGTCTCCATCCCGGCCCCGTCGATGCTGCACTTCCGGGGCGGGCGTCAGGGGATCAGCGATGAGGTCTATCCCGATCTCGAGCAGTTCTTCGATGACCTCACCGCTGCCTATCGAGAGGAGATCGCCGATCTCGCCTCGCGGGGCGCCCGTTACGTCCAGATGGACGACACCAACCTCGCCTATCTCTGCGATCCCGAGGTGCGAGAGCGGACTTCGGCGCGAGGTGACGACCCCGACGAGCTGACCCGGCTCTACAGCCGTCTGGTCAACGATGCCTTCCAAGGCCGGCCCGACGACATGGTGGCCGCCATCCATCTGTGCCGGGGCAACTTCCAAAGCGCCTGGGTCACCCAGGGCGGGTACGAGCCGGTGGCGGAGATCCTGTTCAACGAGATGAACGTCGACGCCTTCTTCCTGGAGTACGACGACGAACGGTCAGGCGACTTCGCCCCACTCCGCTTCGTGCCCGAGAACAAGATGGTGGTGCTCGGTCTGATGAGCTCCAAGCAGGCGGAGGTGGAGGACGCCGACGAGGTGAAGAAGCGGATCGACGAGGCGGCCGAGTACATCCCCCTGGAACAGCTGGCATTGAGCCATCAGTGCGGGTTCTCGTCCACGGCGCACGGCAACCTTCTGGGCCACGACGACCAGTGGCGCAAGCTGGCCCGGACCGTCGAGGTGGCCCACGACGTGTGGGGTTATTGAGAGCTCGTCGTTGGGGAACCCCCATTGAAACTGACTGACCGGTCGGTCTAAGATCGGTCTGTGATCGACTTCCAGACCGAGCCCGATCGCTATCGGCACTGGCGGCTCCGGGTCGACGGGCCGGTGGCCCATCTCGACATGGATGTCGATCCCTCGGCCGGTCTGCACGAGGGCTACGAGATGAAGCTCAACTCGTACGACCTCGGGGTGGACATCGAGCTGGCCGACGCAGTGCAGCGACTCCGCTTCGAGCACCCGGAAGTTGGGGCGGTCGTGATCGGCTCGCTCAACGACCGAGTCTTCTGCGCCGGAGCCAACATCGGGATGCTGGCCGTCTCCCCGCATCCGCTCAAGGTCAACTTCTGCAAGTTCACCAACGAGACCCGAAACGCCATCGAGGACGCCACCGCCAACTCGGGTCAGCGCTATCTGGCTGCATTGAGGGGCAATGCGGCCGGGGGAGGGTACGAGCTGGCCCTGGCCGCCGACCACATCATGCTGGTCGACGACGGGAGCTCCTCGGTTGCACTGCCGGAGGTCCCGCTGCTCGGTGTCCTCCCCGGGACCGGGGGACTCACCCGTCTGGTCGACAAACGCCATGTCCGGAGAGATCGGGCCGATGTCTTCTGCACCGTCGAGGAGGGGATCAAGGGAAGGCGGGCCCTGGAGTGGCGTCTCGTCGACGAGTTGGTCCCGTCGTCGTCCTTCGAAGATACGGTCCGACGCCGGGCCGGGGAGATGGCATCCGACAGTGATCGACCCGCCGACGCCCCGGGCGTGACGCTGACCCCTCTCACCCGTGAGATCGGCGAGGATCGAATCACATACAGCACGCTTGTGGTCGAGATCGACCGGCCCGGAGGGATCGCCACCTTCGTGATCGACGGCCCGAGTGCGCCGCCACCGGCCGACCCGGTGGGTGCCGGGGCCGAGTTCTGGCCATTGCGGCTGGCTCGCGAGCTCGACGACGCCATCGTCCATCTGCGAGTCAACGAGCTGGAGCTCGGAACCGTGGTCATCCGCAGCCAGGGCGAATTCGACCTGGTCGAGGGGTACGACCGGCTCCTGGTCGAGTCGGGCGGCGACTGGTTCCTGCGCGAAGTCGCCCTCTACTGGAAGCGGCTCCTCAAGCGGCTGGAGATGACGTCGCGCACGTTGCTCTGCCTGGTCGAGCCGGCGAGCTGCTTCGTCGGCTTCCTCACCGAGCTCGTACTCGTCGCCGACCGCAGCTACATGCTCGACGGACCGTGGTCGGGCGAAGTCGACCTGGCCGGGATCATGCTCACCCGCTCCTCGACGGGGTTGCTCCCGATGGCCAACGGGCTCACCCGGCTCGAGACCCGGTTCTGGGGCGACGAAGCCGGGCTCAAGGCTGCGATGAGTGCCGTTGGCCACCGTCTCGGTGCCCGCGAGGCGCTGGAGGCGGGGCTCGTCACCGATGTCATGGACGACATCGACTGGGACGATGAGCTCCGTGTGATGATCGAGGAGAGGGTCTCGTTCTCCCCGGACGGCCTCACCGGCATGGAGGCCAATCTTCGCTTCCCCGGGCCGGAGACGATGGAGACCAAGATCTTCGGTCGGCTCACCGCATGGCAGAACTGGGTGTTCCAACGCCCCAACGCCTCGGGCGAGACCGGTGCGCTGCGGCGCTATGGCACCGGGATCAGACCTGAGTACGACAGGAGGAGGGTGTGATGACCGTCGAAAACGTCGATTACGACCTGCTCATCCCCAACAACGTCGGCCTCGCCGAGGACCCAAAACTGCGTCGCGCCCTGGAGCAATGGCACCCCGGGTACATCGACTGGTGGATGTCGATGGGCCCCGAGGGGTTCCAGATGGCAGACGTGTGGTTGCGAACCGCGATCAGTGTCGAGAAGGAGGGCTGGGCCAAGTTCGACTATGTGAAGATGCCCGAGTACCGCTGGGGGATCCTCCTCGCACCCGAGGTGGAAGGTCGCACCATCCCCTGCGGCGAGCACGTGGGCGAGCCGGTTTGGACCGAGGTCCCCGGACCGTATCGGGCGATGCTGAGGCGTCTCATCGTCATCCAGGGCGATACCGAGCCCGCCTCCGTCGAGCAGCAGCGTCACCTGGGCTCGACCGCGCCTTCGATCTACGACATGCGAAACCTGTTCCAGGTGAACGTGGAGGAGGGTCGTCACCTGTGGGCGATGGTCTACCTGCTCCAGAAGTACTTCGGCCGGGACGGGCGGGAGGAGGCCCAGGAGTTGCTGCAACGGCAGTCGGGCAGCGACGAGAAGCCACGCATGCTGGGAGCGTTCAACGAGTCCACTCCCGATTGGCTGTCCTTCTTCATGTTCACCTACTTCACCGATCGTGACGGGAAGATGCAGCTGGAAGCATTGGCCCAGTCCGGGTTCGACCCGCTCTCCCGGACCTGCCGGTTCATGCTGGCCGAGGAGGCGCATCACATGTTCGTCGGATATACGGGGGTGAAGCGGATCGTTGAGCGGACCGCCCAGGCCATGGTGGAAGGCGGCGTCGACGACCCGTACGACACCGAGGCGGTGCGCCGGCTCGGCGTCATCGACCTCCCCGCCATCCAACGCAAGACCAACCTCCACTTCTCGCTGACCCTCGACCTGTTCGGGTCGGAGGAGTCGACCAACGCCGCCAACTTCTTCAATGCCGGGATCAAGGGCCGATTCCACGAAGACCGCCTCGAAGACGACCATCGGCTTGTCGACGACATCTATCCGGTCACGAAGTTGGTGGATGGAGAGCTACGTCAGGTGGAGGTGCCCGCCCTCAACGCGCTCAACGCCCGGCTCCGGGACGACTTCATCGAAGACTGCCAGGGCGGTATCTCGCGTTGGAACAACGAGCTCTCGGCACGCGGCATCGACTTTCGCATCGAGCTGCCGAACGTCGCCTTCAACCGGAACATCGGCGAGTTCGCCGGCATCTCGGTCTCCCCGGACGGGCGTCTTGTCGCCGAGGACGAGTTCAAGGCGAACAAGGGCCAGTGGCTACCCACCTCCGACGATCAGGCTTACATCGAGAGCCTGATGCAGCCGCAGCTGGAGCCGGGGAAGTTCGCCGGGTGGATAGCCCATCCCGCCCGGGGCATCCAGGGCAAGCCCACCGACTTCGAGTACGTGAAGCTGCCATGACCCAAGACGTCTCGGCGCGGCCCAGGGCGCACGATCGACGGGCGACGATGATCCGGGCCGCCTACAAGGTGATGGCTCGGGATGGCGTCCACCGCGTCCCACTGCAGCAGATCGCCACCGAGGCCGGTGTGTCCAAGGGCCTGCTCCTCTACCACTTTCAGACCAAGGACGGTCTCGTTCTCGCCTCGCTCGAATGGGTCCTCGAGGCGACAGAGGGGCGGATCCGGCAGCGTCTCGCCGAGTCCGGGGATCCGGCCGGCGCCATGTCGGACGTGATCGACGCCATCTGGGTGAGTCCCGAGGCCAACCGCGACTTCTTCCGGTTCTATCTCGACGGGGTAGAGCACCAGGCCCGGTCCCCCGAGTTCGACGAGTTCGCCGACAAGGGCCGCTCGATAATGAACAGCTTCTACCGCGAGCTCATCGTGGCCGGGGCCGAGAGGGGGATGTTGTGGGTGGACGACCCGACGGTGGCAGCGATACAGATGAGGGCGGTCATCGAGGGAATGTTCCTGCAGTGGCTGCAGACCACCGACTGGCGGGCCAACCACGGCCGCTACAAGGAGCATTGCCGCCAGGCCCTGCTCAGGGTCCTCGGTGCAACCTCGAGCTGAGTCGAAGTGACCCACGTCGAACCCCACATCTTCGTGATCTTCGGCGGCACCGGCGATCTGGCCGAGCGCAAGCTGATCCCATCCCTGTATCGCCTAATCGCCGGCGAGGAGGTGGGCGAACGTTGTGTCGTGCTCGGTGTGTCCCGCAAGGACCTCGGCGACGAGCGCTATCGCGAGTGGACCCGGCAGGCGCTGGCTGCTGCCGGGTCCGGTCTCGCCGAGACCGAGGTCTGGTGCGACCGGAACGTGTTCCACCATGCCCTCGGCGAAGGGGTGGACGGTTACCAGTCCCTTCGCCGCCGGATCGAGGCCATCGAGGGCGAGCGCGGGCTGCCCGGGAACCGCGTCTTCTACATGGCGATCCCGCCGAGCATCTTCGGCGCCACCATCGAGGGGCTCGGCGGCGCCGGGCTCACCGCCGGGGAAGGATGGGCCCGGGTGGTGGTGGAGAAGCCGTTCGGCACCGACCTGGAGACCGCCCGGGAGCTGAACCATCTGCTCAGGTCGCACTTCGACGAGTCGCAGATCTATCGCATCGACCACTACCTGGGCAAGGCAACGGTGCAGAACCTGCTCACCTTCCGCTTCACCAACCCGATGTTCGAGCGTCTGTGGAACCGGGATCGGGTCGCCCGTGTCGACATCACGGTGGCCGAGTCGCTGGGCATCGGTGGGCGGGCCCGTTTCTACGACCACGCCGGTGTGGTTCGGGACATGGTGCAGAACCACCTGACCCAGCTATTGGCACTGGTGGCGATGGAGCCACCAAACGTCTTCGACGCCGACCGGATCAGGGACGAGAAGGTGAAGGTCATCGACGCGGTGGCCCAGGTCGAGCCCGATGACGTGGTGTTCGGACAGTACGGGGCGGGTCACGTCGACGGCTCGCCGGTGCCGGGATATCACGAGGAGCAAGGAGTGGCTTCGGGCTCGGGGACTCCGACGTTCGCGGGGATCCGGCTCTATGTCGATACCTGGCGCTGGCAGGGGATCCCATTCCTGCTGCGAACCGGCAAGCGGCTGCCCGAGCGATCCACCAAGATCACCGTGACCTTTCGCGAGCCGGCCATGTGCGTATTCCACGGACGGCGTGACGACTGCATCCACGAGCCCGACGTCTTGCTCATCATCCTCGAGCCGGACGAGGGGTTCTCGCTCCGATTCAACGTGAAGTCCCCCCATGAGGACAGCACCATCGACACCCAGTCGCTTCACTTCCGCTATTCCGACGTCTACGAGGAGCTGCGCGACGCCTACCAGACCCTGATCCTGGACATCCTCGAGGGCGACCAGACCCTGTTCGTGAGAGCCGACGAGGTGGAAGCCTCCTGGCGGATATGGGATCCGGTACTCCGATCGGAGCCGACGATGGTCGGCTACGAGGCCGGGACGTGGGGGCCGCCGGAGATGAACCAGGGAGTCCCTCTCGGCGGCGAGCTTGGGATGCGTCGCTCCGGGGCCGAGACCGAATCCGACCCCGGCTAGTCAGCGCCTACCGTTCGCCCGTGTCCCAGAATCAGGCGATGACGGCCGTCGAGCCCTGGCTGCGCCCCGCCGCCGACGTGGCCGGTGATCTGGGGGCCGACATCGAGCGAGGCTTGACCTCCGGGGAGGCGGCGGCACGTCTCGAGCGCTACGGGCCGAACCAGCTCGACGCGGCAAGCCCCGTTCCCCGCTGGCGGAAACTCCTCGCCCAGTTCGCCGACCCCCTCATCTACCTTCTCCTCGGCGCCGTCGTGATCTCGCTGGGGGTCTGGGCGCTGGAAGGGCGGGAGGAGATCCCCTTCGAGGCGATCGTCATCGCCGCGATCGTGATCCTCAACGCCGTGCTCGGATACGTGCAGGAGGCTCGCGCCGAGCAGGCGGTGGCCGCCCTGCAGCGAATGGCCGCGGCGAGTGCCGGGGTGCTGCGCGACGGACGGGAGCAACAGGTGCCCGCCACCGAAGTCGTGCCCGGGGACGTCCTCGTTCTCGCCGAGGGGGACGCGATCGCGGCCGACGCCCGTCTGGTGGAAGTCGCCTCTTTGATGGTCGCCGAGGCGCCGCTCACCGGTGAGAGCGAGGCGGTGACCAAGCAGGTGGCCCCGCTCGACGAGCCGGCCGGGATCGGCGACCGGGTGAACATGGTCTTCGACGGGACCGCCGTGACCCGGGGTCGGGGTCGTGCGGTGGTGACGGCCACCGCCATGAGCACCGAGATGGGCAACATCGCTCGACTCCTCGAGCACACCGAAGAGGAGCGCACCCCGCTCCAACGCGAAGTCGACCGGGTAGGGAGGGCCCTTGGGATCGCGGTCATCGTCATCGCCGCCGTCGTCATGGGCGCCATCCTCTTCACGTCGGAGATCGATCGGCCTTCGGATCTGGTCGACGTCCTCCTGGTCGGTGTGTCCCTGGCGGTGGCGGCCGTGCCCGAAGGACTGCCCGCCATCCTCTCCGTGGTGCTGGCGCTCGGCGTCCAGCGCATGGCCCGGAAGAAGGCCATCGTCAAACGGCTCTCCTCGGTGGAGACCCTTGGCTCGGCCTCCGTGGTCTGCTCGGACAAGACCGGGACTCTGACCAAGAGCGAGATGACGATCGTCACCGCGGTGACCCCTTCGGGTCAAGTCGAGGTCACCGGGAGCGGCTACCGCCCCGATGGGAAGCTGCTGGCGAGCGGCCGCGAGGTCGACGACGAGTCACTGGTCGACGAAGTGCGCTACCTCTTCGCCGGCGGCAGTCTCCCCAACGACGCGGTCCTCCGGGACGAAGACGGTGAGTGGAAGGTGCAGGGGGACCCGACCGAGGCCGCCTTCCTGGTGGCCGAGGCCAAGCTGGGCGTGACCGAGGCCCGGCGGGCGCGTTTCGAGCGGGTCGGTGAGATTCCGTTCACCTCGGAGCGGAAGCTCATGTCGACCTTCGAGAGCGACTCCGAGCGTGAAGGTCGAATCGACCTCGTCACCAAGGGCGCCCCCGACGTGCTACTCAGCCGCTGCACCCACGAACGGGTGGCCGGCGAGATGCGACCCCTCAACGACACCCGTCGCCAGGAGGTTCTCGCTGTAGTGGACCGTCTCGCCGACCAGGCACTACGCACCCTGGCCGTGGCCTACCGCCCTCTCCCCGATCGGGAGCGCCCGGCCGAGGACGAGTCGATGGAGAGCGAGCTCGTCTACCTGGGAGTGGTCGGGATCATCGATCCGCCACGACCGGAGGCGAAGACAGCGATCGAGGAGGCGAAACAGGCAGGGGTGCGCGTCATCATGATCACCGGCGACCACCCCCGCACCGCCCGCCGCATCGCCACGGAGCTGGGGATAGTCGATGAAGGGGCAACGGTCGTCTCCGGCGCAGAGATCGAGGATTTCGACGCTGCAGGGCTGGTCGAGGCCGTTCGCGCCGCCTCGGTCTTCGCCCGGGTCGCCCCGGAGCACAAGCTGCGGATCGTCGACGCCCTCCAGGCAGACGAGAACATCGTGGCCATGACCGGGGATGGGGTCAACGACGCGCCGGCGCTCAAGTCGGCCGACATCGGCGTTGCCATGGGAATGACCGGGACCGACGTCACCAAGGAGGCGGCGGACATGATCCTGGCCGATGACAATTTCGCCACGATCATCGCCGCGGTGCGGGAGGGGCGGGCGATCTTCACCAACATCCGCAAGTTCCTCCGCTTCCTGTTGTCCTCGAATGTCGGTGAGGTGTTCACCATGTTCTTCGGGGTGGTCCTGGCGGGCCTGATCGGGCTCGACCAATTGGACGAGACCTTGGCGGTGCCGCTGCTCGCCACCCAGATCCTCTGGATAAACCTGCTCACCGACACCGGCCCCGCCCTGGCCATGGGGGTCGACCCCCCGCCAGACGATGTCATGCGAAGACCACCGCGTCTAATCACCGACCGGGTCATCGACCGCGACATGTGGATCGGCATCCTGTGGGTTGGCCTGGTGATGGCGGTGGTGACGCTGCTCGCTCTCGATCTTCGTCTACCCGGAGGGCTCGTCGAAGGTTCAGGCGACATCGTTGAGGCACGAACAATGGCCTTCACCACACTTGTCCTCGCCCAGCTGTTCAACTGCTTCAACGCCCGCTCCGATCGCACCAGCGCTTTCCGCCAATTGTTCACCAATCCCTTGCTCTGGGGCGCCATCGGTATCTCGGTCCTGCTCCAGGTGGCCGTGGTCCAGATCCCCTTCCTCAACGAGTCGTTCGGCACGACTCCGCTGACGGTGACCGATTGGCTCGTCTGCGTCGGTCTTGCCAGCATCGTCTTGTGGGCCGACGAGGGGAAGAAGCTGGTCGAAGGGTGGATCCGGCGTTAGCGAATCGAGACCGAGATCGGGCTCATCGGGTGCAGCTCGAAGCCGACCGTCATACCCGGAGCCAGGTCGATCGGCGGGACCACGGAGCCGCAGATGACCACGTCGCCGGCCCTCATCGTCTCCCCGTGCCGGCCCAGCAGCGCGGCCAGATGGGAGAGGACATCGACGATGCGGCCGGTCAGATCTTCGAGACGGGTGATGCGGTGGAGCTCTTGCCCATCGACGGTGACCCTGGCTTCCAGCCCCGAGAGGTCCGCGCCGCCGCGGGCCGGGTCGTCGTTCCCGAGGACGACCCCCTCGTGAAAGATGTTGCCGGCCAGGATCACCTCCACGTCCTCAGGCGGGGGGTCGATGTTGGCCAGTTCGAGGGCAGGGCCGAGGGCGGCGACGGCGGCACGGGCCGCATCCGGGCCGGCGTCGGGGTCGATGTCGGCGCCGAGGACCACGAAGATCTCCGGCTCGGCAACGGCACGGCCCCATCCCTCGATGTCGATCTCGCTGCCGTCGGCGATAACCGAGGCGTCGGTCATGAAGCCGATCAGTGGGCCGTCGAGCCGGAAACGCTCGAGGGAGGCCTGGGCGCCGAAACCGGCCTTCCAGCCCAGGGGTCGGCGCCCCGCGGCGATGAGTTGACTTCGCTCCCGGAGCTGGCGTACCAGGCCACTCTCCACCTCGGCGTTGGTCATTCGGGCAGCTCGTATCCGGCGGCATCCAACGATCCGGCCCCGCTCCAACCCCAGACCAGGGTCACGTCCTCGTCACCGGTGTTGTTGAACCCGTGCCAGTGACCGCGCCGGGTGAACACCACGTCCCCCTCCGCGGCGGGCTGGTCCTCGGCGTCGGTATAGATGTGACCGTGGCCGGAGAGGACGACGAAGAACTCGTCGGCGTTGGGGTGACGATGTCGGTCGTGTCGAGCCCCGGGCGGGAGGACGGTCCAACCGAGAAGCAGGTCGTCGGAGTCGGCCCGCAAGGAATCAACCAGGAACTGGACCCTCATGTCGACCCATCCCTCGTCGCGTCGTAGCCCGCTCTCGACCGGGACCTCGTGGCGGTTGATCCTGAACTGCCCGCTCATCGGGCACCTCCCAGCATGCGATAGGCGTCGAAGACCGTGACGAAGTCGCGGTGGCTGAGACCGAGACCGTGACAAGCGTTGAGCATCTCGTTGGCGGCGGCCGCCAGCGGGACCGGGCTGCCCTGACGTCGGCCCAGGTCGAGGGCGAGCAGCATGTCCTTCTGCTGCAGGGTGACATCCGCCAGGGGCTTGTCGGGCATCCCTCCTTCCAGGATGAACGGGCCCCGGTAGCCCATGACCGGGGAGGCGACCACGCTCTTCAACATGGCGTCGACCGCCACCTCCCGATCGACCCCGCCTTTCTCGGCCAGGGCGACCGCCTCGCTGAAGGCCACCATCTCGACGATCAGGCAGAGGTTGATCGCCACCTTCATCTGCACCGCCAGCCCGCTGTCCCCGATGTAGGTCACACTGGGCCCGATCGCCTCGAGCACTGGCCTCACCCGGTCGAACGCATCCCGGTCACCGCCCACCATCACCGACGCCTTGCCTTGCTCCAGCGAGATCGGGCTTCCGGAGAGGGGGGCGTCGAGCATGATCCGTCCCGCGGCGGTGAACCCGGCACTGACCCGCCGGGAGACCGCGGGATCGATCGTGCTCATGTCTGCGTAGATGGCGTCCTCGCCCAATCCTTCGAGGACACCGTTTTCACCGAGAGCGACCCTCTCCACTGCGGCCGAGTCGGTGACGATGGACAGGACCAGCTCGGACCGGGCCGCCACCTCGCGGGGAGTGTCTGCCCACTCCATCCCCATCGCCAACAATGGCTCGGCTTTCTCAGCAGTCCGATTCCACCCGGTCACCTGGTGCCCGGCCGCGAGCAGACGAGGGACGATGCCCTGGCCCATGTCACCGAGACCGATGAAGCCAACCTTCACGAATCCTCCAACGACGAGTCGGAGAAGTGTAAGCAGCGGCCTCCCGCGTCGGGTCAGGCCTGCTCGAACCGCACCGACCGGGTGGGGATCGAGGCTTCCACCAGCCGGACCAGCAACTCTTCACCGAGGTCGATGTCCTCGCCGTCGATCCGGGCGTGGACCGCGGGCCTGCGCAACTGGACCTCACCGTGCGGTCGCTCCCGATGAACATCGACTACCACCCCGCCGAACACCTCTCCCTCACGGCCGCTCATGACCGCCGCTTCGACGAGATCGACACAGGCGGCCTCGTAACGGCCGGCGCGCGACGCGGCTTGCGCCATGATCAAAGGGAGCGGGCCCATGGCCTCGGCGAGCGCATCCGGGACCTGTGTGCCCGCGGAGAGTGCCAGGCAGGTCTCACCCACATAGCGGTCGACCAACCGTCGCAGCGGGGCGGTGACGTGGGCATAGATGGCGGCGATGGCGGAATGGATCCCCGGAGCCGCTCCCTCCCCCAACACCTGGTAGCCCGCCCCCGAGAAGAGAGTCGTCGCCTCGGCGAGAAAGGCGGCGTGGGCGGGGAGCCTGGGATCGAGGCTTCGGATCAGATCGGGGTAGTCGACATCGGCCGGCCACACGATTTCCAGGGCCTTGGCGACGCGGCGCAGCCGCTGCACCTCGTTGGGATGGGCCGGGGGCAGGGTTCGCAGCACCCCGATCCCGGCCTCCACCATCATCCGGGCGGCGAAGATCCCGGTGAGCAGGGAGATCTGGGCGTTCCAGTCCTCCACGGGCAGGGGCGCCTCGTACTCCAATCCCCACCCTCCGTCTTCGGCCACCACTCGTTGTTCGGGGATGGGCAGCGTCACCGCCCCTCGCTCCTCTTCGAGCAGGCGGCGCAGCCGCCCCACCTCGGCGAGGAGCCGGAGCGAGGCGTGGCCGGTCGACGAGTCGAGCTGCTCCTGGACCAGGCGATAGGTCAGTTGTTGCCGGCTGCGAACCAACGCCCGCCTCACGTTTCCTCCGGTGATCTCCCCTTCCTCATCGAGGTCGATCTCCCACACCAGCGCGGGCCGGTCCCGATCGGGGAGAAGACTGGCTATCCCTTCGGACAGGGCCGTGGGGTAGAGCGGGGTGCGCAGGTCCGGGGCATAGAGGGTGGCGCCCCGGTTTCGAGCCTCCTGATCGATAGCATCACCTATTCCCACGAAGGCTCCGACGTCCGCGATGGCGTAGTGCACCCGAAATCCGCCCCTTCTCCGCTCCAGGTGCAGCGCCTGATCGAGATCGAGCGACCCGGGCGGATCGATCGTGACGAACGGGATCGCGGTCAGGTCCAGTTCGGTTTCCCGCGGTCGGGCCGAAGCGACCTGGGTCATCACCTCGTCGGGGAACGCGGGCGGGATCTCCATCTCCGCTCGGATCTGGTCGAATCCGGTCTCGACCAACCGATCGGTAACGGCGAGACGCAGATTGCGTCGGGGCATCACACCGATCCTAGATCCGGTGTCCGCCCCTCACTCCCCGAGGAATAGGAGTCGGCCACAATGGGTTGCAGACGGCGAGTTAGTTGAGCGGTCAAATAAATCGGATTTCCAGGAGAAGCGGTATGCAGATCGGGGTTTTCAGCGTCGGGGATGTCACCACCGATCCGACCACGGGTCGGACGCCGACCGAGTCGGAACGGATCAAGGCGATGGTCGCCATCGCCCTGAAGACAGAGGAAGTGGGTCTCGACGTGTTTGCCACCGGTGAGCATCACAACCCGCCGTTCGTCCCCTCATCGCCAACCACGATGCTCGGCTACATCGCAGCACGCACAGAGCGGATCATCCTCTCCACCGCCACCACTCTGATCACGACCAACGACCCGGTCAAGATCGCCGAGGACTACGCCATGCTGCAGCATCTCGCCGACGGGCGGGTCGACCTGATGATGGGTCGTGGGAATACCGAGCCGGTCTATCCCTGGTTCGGCAGGGACATCCGCGACGGCATCCCGCTCGCCATCGAGAACTACCACCTCCTCCACCGGCTGTGGCGGGAGGAGGCCGTCGACTGGGAGGGTGCCTTCCGCACCCCGCTGCGGTCGTTCACCTCGACCCCCCGGCCACTCGACGGGGTGCCACCGTTCGTGTGGCACGGGTCGATCCGAAGTCCCGAGATCGCCGAACAGGCCGCCTACTACAGGGACGGCTTCTTCGCCAACAACATCTTCTGGCCCAAGGAGCACTTCATCCGGCTGATAAATCTGTACCGGCAACGCTTCGAGCACTACGGCCACGGGCGGGCCGACCAGGCCATCGTCGGTCTCGGCGGCCAGGTGTTCATGCGACGGAACTCCCAGGATGCGGTGCGCGAGTTCCGCCCCTACTTCGACCACGCCCCGGTGTACGGGTACGGGCCGTCGCTCGAGGAGTTCACCGACCAGACACCGCTGACGGTGGGCAGCCCCGAGCAGGTGATCGAAAAGACCCTCAGATTTCGCGAGTACTTCGGGGACTACCAGCGACAGCTCTTCTTGATGGATCATGCCGGGCTCCCGCTGCCCACCGTCCTCGAACAGCTCGAGATGCTTGGTGAGGTGGTGCCCGTTCTGCGCAAGGAGTTCGACTCGCTGCGCCCCTCTCATGTTCCCGACGGACCTACCCACGCCGGGTTGAAAGAGGCCGCAGAGACCCGGACCGAAGTCTCGGTCAGCTCTGGGCGGCAAGCCCCCTCTGTCTGACCAGACGCCAGGCGAAGTCGGCCAGCCACACGGCGAACCCGATCAGAGCCGGCACCGGCCAACCTGAGACGAGGGCCAGCCCACCTGTATTGGCGGCGATCAGGGGCAGGGCCGATCTCTCCTCGAACAACTCGAGGCGCCTGCCCAGGGGCGGGCCGAGGAGAACCGCGGCGAGATAGGAGACCGACCCGAGGAGGACCTGACCCACTCCGGCGACCACGGCCGCCGTGGTCCACAGGCTGAACGGGCCGAATCCGCTCCCGGCGAACAGGCTGTAGGCGTCGATCACAGCCCAGGAGACGAGCCAGACAACGCCGGCTGTGATCTGGAGGAACGCCAACTTGCTTCGGCCCCTCTGCCACAGCCTTCCCACGACTCCGCCCAGGATCATGGATGCGGCCAGCGCGGCGAGAGTCGACCCGACCCCGATCACTTCCGGTGGGGCGAAGAGCCCGGACACGAAGGCGATCCCGGCGGCGACGCAGAGCCACCAGGCCACCATCGCCTCTTTCCCGCTCACGGCGCGGTGGTGGGCCACCGTGGGGAGGAAAGTGGGGATGGTGCCCATGATGGTGAATCCGACCAGCCCGACCAGATTCAGGTGATAGTGAACCAGCCGGACACGGGCGTACGGTTCGGCGACCCAACCAGATCCGAGGATTGCGCCGAGCACGACCCCGATCATCCCCGCGGCGAAGGCGGTCAGGTAAAAGCGGGCGGAGAGGTCGAAGCGTCGGAGCAGACTGTGACGGACCGCCCGGACTATGGAGGCACTCAGAGCGCCGAGCCCCCCCACCACGGCGACTGCGCCGAGCCACACCAACCATTCCAGGTCGGCGCTGACACCGACCAGCACCCCGGCCGCGCCTGCCCCGACTAGCCAGCGCTGCACGGCCGACAGCCAGCCAGGTGGCGCAGGGGAGGCGGCCCATGTGATGGTGAACATCTGACTGGCCCCTGATATGGCGAGAAGGACCGTGCCGACCATGAAGGCGTGGAGCGGTCCCCACCACGACCCGCCCCCGGCCAGCACGACGATGGCCCAGACCACTGAGACACTGGCGAAGAGGGCGGCTCCGGCTAGGGCGCGCCGGGCGATGGTGTGAGAGTGCACCACCCGACCTTCCCTGTCGGCCGATCTCATCGCGGTGGGCGCGGCCGCCAGGGCGGGTACCGGGCGACGGCGATGGCACCACCACCGATGCCACGTCTGTCCAGCCGGGTCGAGGCAGGCGCCTGGTCCATCGCCCGCGACCATAGTTGTCGTCGCCGGATGGTCGTGACCGGTCGCCGCGGTCAGCTTTTCCGGCTTGGAGCCAGCAGTCTGATCAGCTCTGCCGCGTCCCGGGGAGCGTGGCCGCCGGAGTCGTTGTCGAAGTACACGTACACGTCGCGCTGCTTGCGGCCGGGTGGTTTCCGCTCGCTGAGCCGGCGGGCGTCGCCGGGCTCCGACCCCGAAGACCAGGCTCGGATCCTCCCCGCCCACTCTTCGAGCTCGGCCCCGGTGTACCCGCTGGAATAGAGCGCTCTCGGACCGTGGAGACGGAGATAGACGAAACCGGCGGTGATCTCCTCCGTGTAGGGCCAGGCCGAAGAGTGGGAGAAGGCAATGGCCACCCCGTGCTTCCTGGCGATGCGGGCCATGTCCTCGACGAAAAAGCTTTTGTGACGGGGCTCGATCACATGACGGACGCGGCGGTTGGCACTCAGCCGCGCTCTGGCCGACGCTCGGTCCAAGGTGGCCTCTCCGGCCAGGGCGGCCACAGCATCCAGATCACGGGGGAGCGAGGCGAGGAAGCGGTCCATCCGCTCGGCATCGAAACGGAGATTGGGCCCGATCTGCCACAAGATCGGTCCCAGCTTCTCTCGAAGCTCGAGGATTCCCGAGGCCATGAAGTTGGCCAGCGGCTCGTCGACGTCGTTCAGCTTCTTGTTGTGGGTGATGAACCGGCTCCCCTTGACCGCGTAGACGAAACCGTTGGGTGCGGTCTGATACCAAGCTCGCATCGTCTTGGGGGTGCTCAGACCGTAGAAGGTGCCGTTGATCTCCAGGGTGGGAAACCGGGCTGACGCATGGGCCAGCTCCTGTTTCTGGGGCAGCCCCTCGGGATAGAAGTCGCCGCGCCATCCCTGGTAGGACCAACCGGAGAGTCCGATCCGTATCTTGCCCGAGCCCATGTCGGGTTCTGATTACCACTGGGCGCGACAGGTGTCACTCGGGTGGGGCTTATGGGCCGCGGGGGACATTGACTCCCCGGACTTGCTGCAGGGCCTTCCTGATGTCGAATCCGCTCGGTCGGGATGTTCGGACATGGAAGATCCGGGGACCCGGCCACGGTCTGGGGGGTGGCTCTTTGCCGAGCTCCGTCCCGTCGGGTCGGAAGAAGCGGAGCTGACTCGGAGGGCCTGTGATCGCCCATCCTGCCTGGTGGACCAAGGTGTGATGATGTCGGCAGAGGAGGACGAGGTTGTCGATCGCGGTCGGCCCGCCGGCGAGCCAAGGGATGATGTGATGGACGTCGCACCAGCGCTCGGGGCGGTCGCAGGTAGGGAAGGCACAGTGGATGTCCCGGGCCATGACGGCGACACGTAGGGCCGGCGTGACCAGACGTTTGGTGCGACCCACGTCGAGTGGCTGGCTGCCCGGCCCGAAGACGACCCGGGTCAGGCTGGCATCACAGGAGATGCGTTTGATCTCGTCCACCGTGAGATGGGTGCCATTGCCGGTCTCCGAAATGCCGGGAAGCCCGTCGAGCAGGGTCTCGGCCGATACGTGGACGATCATGGAGGGCCGGTCCGAGCTTCCCTCCAGCATCTCGAGGAGGTTGTCGGCGCGGCGAGCCGGCGTCGACCTGGTGTCTCCAGCCGGAGCCGGCCCGGGCTCGAGGCCGGCCAAGAGCCTCTCGCCGGACTCGATGTCGAACCAACCGTTGACCCGCACCATCTCCCCCTCCCGTCGGAGGGTCAGGTACCGAGCCTCACGGATGTGGTCGCGGTCCGACTCCAGTTCTTCGGACGCCACCTGGCTCAGCCAATAGTCGAGCTTCTTGCGCAGGTCTCTGGTCAGGGGGATCTCCAGCGCCCAGCCGACCAAGTCTCCTTCTGCCTCGTCGAACTGCTCCGGGGCAATCGCCCTGATCTCGATGAGCACGTCGACCTGGGCGCCGCTGATAGAGCCCGACAGGTAGGCGAGCGATGTCAGCGGCATGGCGGGCAGCGCGTTGGCCCGACGGACCAGACGTTGCGCCTCGCCGGGGTGAAGTGACATGCGGTGTTTGAGCAGTGCCGTCGGGGAGGAGTAGCCGTCTCGTTCGAAGGCTCGGGCTTCGTAGACCTGGGCCAGGATCTGGGTGGCTCGCGCCTCGTCCCGATCACGTCGCACGAGGATGGCGGCCAACTCGTCGACCAGATCCTCGAGGGTAACGAGGTCCACTGGTTCGCTGGGGAAGTTCGCGGTGTCGGTACCGTCGAACATATGTTCGAGATTACCGTTGCGCACCGACAAACGCAAGTCTTTTAGACGATCCTATGATCTATAATGTTCAGAGCTGGCGCGACTCGTGGAGGACTAGGTTCCCCCTCATGGAACACAAACCGAGCCGATCTGCCACCTGGAACCCATCGCCGCCGGACCACTTCACCGGCAGCGTCTGGAACTCGAGAATCAGCGACCCCGAAGACGGCGTCAAGTTGCTGGCCGTGCAGTTCGCCCCGGGCTCCCGTACCGACTGGCATACCCATCCGGGCGGCCAACTCCTCTACGTCATCTCCGGCTCCGGGCTGGTTCAGACCGCCGACGGCGCCACCATCACCATTTCCCCGGGCGACGTCGTCGAGGCACCTCCAGGTGAGCGACACTGGCACGGTGCCAGTCCCGACTCACCCATGATGCACCTCTCTGTTACCAGCGGCGGAGACACTCAGTGGGAGGAGAGCGTCACCGACGAGGAGTACGACCGTCGCTGAGCCGGCCACTTTGTGGCAGCCTTTCTGAATGACCGCGGCCACAGCCCGCAATTTGCGTCTCGGGGCCCGGAGCTTTCCGGTGGTCCTGCCCAGTGTGCGCGATCCCCGACTCCATCTGGCCGGAGTCATCATCACCATCCACATCTTGGGCCAGACAGCACTCGGCTTTCGGGTCTCGGTGCCCCAGATCGTGGTGGCAATCCTCACCTGTGCCGCGATCGAGGTGATCTGGACGTTCAACCGAAGCCGGCAGATCGTGTGGCCGGCCAGTGCCATGCTCACCGGGAGCGGCGTCGCCCTGATCCTCCGCCTGGTGGGGATGGAGCGTGGCGATCATTGGAGCTGGGAGGGGTGGCACATCTTCGCCGCCGTGGCCGGGCTCTCCCTGGTCACCAAGTACGTGATCCGGTATCGAGGCAGCCACGTGTTCAACCCCTCCAACGTGGGTCTGGTGGTGGCATTCATCCTCTTGGGCAGCGAGGTGATCGAGCCGCTCGACTTCTGGTGGGCTCCTCTCGACTTCTGGATGGCCGCCGCCTATCTGGTGATCCTCGTCGGCGGTCTCCTCATCACGAAACGTCTCCGTCTCCTCACCATGGCGGCGGCTTTCTGGACCACCCTGGTCGCCGGGATCGGCGTACTTGCCGTCTCCGGTCATTGCATGACGGCGGCATGGGCGCTGCAGCCAGTCTGCGGGTCCTCGTTCTGGTGGGTGATCGCCAGCTCGCCCGAGGTGCTCATCTTCCTCTTCTTCATGATCACCGACCC
>DATHUP010000038.1:0-15791 GCA_035462175.1 Acidimicrobiia bacterium
GTCCTCGTCTAGTGCCTGTCTGTTAGCCGTCAATACCATCCCGGTCTGGGCTCGGCCTCTCTACCCATTTGTCGCGGCGTTTTGCGCCTCGCCCTCGACCGCCCCTTTGAACAGCCAAAGCTTCCGTCTAACTCTCCTGTGTGCGGGCCACCGCATGATGGAGGAGAGCGGTACCAAAGCGCCGGTGAGATGGTGTTGGCTGTGTGCGCGGATCTGCGTACCTGTGTCGACTTCGGAGAACCGAACTTCAAGGCGACTTCCCTCTTCACCCCAGGCGGGGGCGTACCGGAGGTTGCCTAGTCCTGCTCCTCCAAACAGCCATACCCAATGACCTGGCTCTCCACTGGACCACGAGAGTTCGACGGATTGGTCCAGTTCGTAGGCCTCCACCGTGATCTTCGACTGGACACGTTTGCCTGACCGGTG
The DNA here is from genome assembly GCA_035462175.1 of Acidimicrobiia bacterium. Lineage (GTDB taxonomy): Bacteria > Actinomycetota > Acidimicrobiia > Spongiisociales > ZC4RG35 > JARDZU01. Next base: position 427 of record DATHUP010000038.1, read on the forward strand.
TTCGGCAGTGTGAAGGTACGAGGAACCGGGAGACATCGGTCCAGCTGTTAGTTCACGTACCTCTGTTTCGATGCCCCCACTCATTACGTCCCACATCTGCTCAATGAACGCATCAAACACGACGTTGACCGGCTCCTCGACGACGATCTCCCAGTCGAACTTCAACAACATTGGGATTCCCTTAGTGCTGTAGCGGATAGCCTAGGCCTGCCCAACTGTGACCGCACCAGATCAACGTCTCCGGACGTGCGCCCTGCTCTGCGTGAGGATCAAAGGTTCTCTCCCGGCGCCTATGGTGTCTAGCGCCGATCACCCGATCCCGGGCGGAAGCGCCCATATTTGGGACCGCACCCTATCGGCACCTCGCGTGCGAGTACTGATCAAGGTTGCTTGCCACCGAGAGTGACCGCCTGAGCCGGGATCCAATCGTCAACTCGGGCATGAAGCTTGGTCGACAGCGTGATTGCAGCCAGCTCCTCTAGGCTCCGGGAATGGAAGCCAAACCGCCACGGCGGGTCGTGACCGGCCACGACTCCACCGGTCGCTCGGTGGTGCTCTCTGACGGGCCGACGCCCACTTCGGAGAAGTTCGCGACCGGCGCGATCTTCCACGAGATCTGGGCGACCGCAGGCGAGCGAGTCCCGCTCGATGACGACGAACCCTCCGAGCCCACTGCCCGCCCGTTGCAGGTAACGCCGGACGCCGAGGGCACGATCATGCACGTTATCGACATGCCGCCCGGCTCTAGCGCGCCTATGCACCGCACTGAGACCGTCGACTACGGGATCGTCTTGTCAGGCGAGATCGACCTGGAACTCGACGACGGCTCTACGCTCCACCTGGAACCGGGCGACATCGTCGTCCAGCGCGTCACGGTTTCCTCCGACCGTTCGCGAATCCATCGTGAGCTCAGTTCAGGCAATCCGACGGCGGCGCCGCGGCGAAGGACAAAACGGGCTGCCGCTTAAGGACCCCGGATGAATCACCAGCTACCACCCGGCCCTGGAGACGCGCATGAAGAGTGGTTTCAGTCTTGGCGCATACTCGGCGGGTGATTTCCGTGCAGACACTGATGACTCCGGGCGGCATATTCCGTAGCGTCGTTGAAATGAAGTCGGAACGGAAAGGTCTGCTGAGAAGCGCACCCGGGGGGTCCGCTGGCGTGACCGATCACCGAAGCACTCGCGTGCTCATCTTTGTTGGGCTCGTCGTGGTGGCAGCGGCGATCTACGCGTTCCGCCTACTCGCCGTGTCTCCGTCTGAGTTCACGCCGGTGATCACCGGGTCGCCTCTGTTGCCACTGATCGTTGACATCTTCGCCGGCTGAGGTTGTCAGGCCTTGAGATAGGTGAGGACGGCCAGCACCCTCCTGTGGTCGTCGGGTGTGTCTTCGAGACCTAGCTTCATGAGGATGTTGCGGACATGTGTCTCCACCGTCCGTGCGCTGATGTAGAGGCGTTCTTGGATGGCGTAGTTCGAGCGTCCCTCGGCCATCAGTGAGAGAACCTCCCGTTCCCGGTCGGTGAGGCCGTCGATGGGGTTGTTGGTCCGCCGACGCGACAACAGTTCAGCGACCACCCCGGTGTCGACCACCGAACCACCCCGGCCGACCCTACGGATGGCATCGGTGAACTCGTCCACCGCTGTCACACGGTCCTTCAGCAGATAACCGACACCCCTGATCTCATTCTCGATGAGCTTCATGGCGTAGTGCACCTCGAGATACTGGGAGAGCAGCAGCACTCCAAGATCCGGATGGCGACGCCTCAGCTCATTGGCGGCTCGGAGACCTTCGTCTGTAAACGTGGGAGGCATCTTGATGTCGACTATGGCGACGTCGGGCGACTCCACTTCCACCCGTGCCAACAGCTGATCCGGATCGCTGGCCTCGCCCACGATCTCGAATCCGGCTTCCTCCAACAACAAGCAGAGGCCACGGCGAAATAGCAACGAGTCGTCCGCCACCACTAGTCGGGTGGTTCCATCGCTCTCGCTCACGGCTGGTGCCCGCTGCTAGTTGCGCCCGGTTCGAGGGGTATGGTGGCCATGATGGTCGTGCCGGCGCCATCGGGGCTCTCTATGTCGAAGACGCCGCCCAGCGAGACCACTCGATCCTCCAGACCGCCCAGCCCCGATCCACCGTCGATGTCCGCTCCCCCGACGCCGTCGTCGCTTACCTGAATCCGGAGAGAGCCGTCACTGGTCTCGGCTCGAACGACAACCTCCGAGGCGCCGGCATGCTTGGCCGCATTGGTCAACCCCTCTGCCACCACGAAGTAGGCGGCCGCTTCGACCGCGGTCGGGAACCGCTCCCGAGGAGTGGAAAGGATCCGAGTCGGGACTTGTGCCCTTAGAGCGAGAGATTCGATGGCAGCGCCCAGGCCCTCGTCGGTGAGCAGCGCCGGATGAATACCACGCGCCAGCTCACGCAGCTCGGTGAGGGTCTCCTTGAGCTGAGCTGACACCTCCTCGAGAAGATCCTCCAGACGGGAGTCGCCAGCGTTGCTGTTGAGCATCCGCGCCCGCTCCACGGCGGTCGACGCTGCGAGGAGAAGCTGCTGGGCACCATCATGGAGATCCCGCTCCAGACGTCGACGGGCGTGGTCGGCTGCATCCACGAGTCGGGCTCGGGAGGCACGAACCGCCTCGAGTTGCGCCCGAAGCTCGGCATGGAGCCGCTCGTTCTCCAGGGTGAGCCTGGCCGCACCGGCCACCGCATCCACTCGTTTGACATCCTGCAGCAGGGAAGCGTCGTGGATCAACACCGCAAGAGGCTCCCCATCAGAGTCGATCAGCTCGGTCACCCCACGGATCTCCTCGTCCTCCGACGGCAACCTGAAGTGAGCCCCTTGGTCGTCCACACAGCGGCCAGAGTCTGGAAGCCAGAACGCCAATTCCAGGGTCGGGTCGCCAAGGGCCCGAGACAGGGCCTCCCGGAGTCGCCCGTGGGGCATGGGTTTCTGCAACTCGACGACAAGGTCACCGACCAGTGACCGGCCGAGCCGGCTACGAAGTAGCCCCACCAGAAAGGCCACAGGTAGACCGGCCAATGCCAGACCGACGAAGGGAAGAGCCGCCTCTTGGAACCCTCTCGGGAAAACCACGAGGGAAGACGCTATGAAGTACATCGCCGCGAGGAATGCCGGCCCGATCGCCCATAGGACCGGCTGCAACGCCCGACGGAGCAAAGGGTTTGCTCTCCACCATCGAAGCAAGAAGCGGACAAGCACCAACACTCCGAAAACCACGCCCACCAGCGAATCGATGGTCATCAACGACGTGGCCAGAGACGGATCGTTCCGCAGCATGAAAACGTTGGGAGGGCAAGCCAGGCAGCCAGCGGTGCGGGGATCGAAGAATAAGATGCTGGTCACATTCCCGACCGGTAAGTACACAAAGAGCGACACCACCACGGCCCGGTCGACTCGGGACGACAGACGACCCAGCGGGAACGAGAGGAACAGATAGACCAGCGGAAGCCAAAAGAGGCCGTCGCCGACCAGACCCAAAGAGAACGCGACGGGCGACTCGACCAATCCAGGGCCGGGGGGAACGTACCAGAGCACCCCTGTGGCGGCGAGAAGAAGACCGACGCGGTTCCGGGGCCGCCGTGCCAATGCCACCACCGCTGAACCCACGAATAACCAGCCCACCACCGCATGCACGACGATCACGAGCGGCGCAGGAGCCCACTCTGGGGGGAAACCGGCACCCAAGATCAGTTCCAACACACCCACGAGCAAACCCAGCCCGCCGATCGCCACTAGCACCCATCTATGGGTGCCCTCAGCTTCACCCCGTCTAGTCGCTACCTTCACCGATGCAGCCGGTTCGTCCCTATGGCCGCCCACCTCGTCTCCTCTCGTCGGGGGTAGGCTCCAATCGACCACCCAATCCTGCCATCACGAGCGCCCGTTGTTCTCCGTGCAACCACTGAGATGTCAAACCGTCGAGGCACTGTCGACAGGGGCATGGTCGTCGATAAGATCGTGAGCAGGAGATCTGGAGTTGCAAGTCCTACATAGGCACCACCAAACACTCCCACAAGCACAGCCGTTACATATCACCGGGTCTGTGTAGTGCGCTTATGAATTCGCGGCGAGTTGTCATCGTTCTCGGCGTAATCCGCTCGGGAGGAGTCGCTCTCGTGGTCGGCGGGTCTCTCCTGATCCTCTACATCATCCTGCAGGTCGTCGCTGGCAGCCCTGCGGACCCCGGGAACGTCGTCAAGACAGCTGTCTCCCTTGCATTTCACATCCGAGTGGCAGCTGTCTTGTTCATCTTGCTTGGCTTAGTCGGACTGTTCATCCGCTACATGGGGTCGATAGGGCGGTTCGGGGTGACAGCCTTTGTGCTTGCCTTCGTCGGGACAGCCCTGTTCGGCGGAGAGACTTACGTAGCGGTTACCGCTTTCCCGTTTATCGCCGAGCACGACGCCGTGCTTTTCGTGTCTTTCCTGAGATCCCCAACTAGTGCTGTCCTGGGAATTGCTGGCCTGCTCTTGCTGCTTGTTGGCTACATCATGTTGGGGATTGTCCTCTTCCGGGCAAACCTTTCACCTCGTTGGAGTGCGGTGATGCTGCCAGTGGGGTGGCTGATCCTGACAAACGGGCCGCCGGGTCAACTGATCTACCGTCTGGTCGGGGGGACCCTGATCGGTGTTGGCTTCTTAGGTTAGGGATGGGCGCTGTGGTCGAGTCAGCAAGACGCTCTGTGGCAGGCGGCGACTGACGCTCGGTAGACGGGCGGGAAGCCCGGCGTTCTCGTGACTTCGACCACCGGCCACGATGTTGTCACCATCAAGTAGCAAGAACCCGTGCAACGCAGATCAACAGATATCGATTGAAATCGCATATCTGATACCGCCCGAGATCGGCACTTCGGCGTGCGGTTCTAACCGCTCATTCGGCTCGGATATGAATGGATCTCAAGGTCTCCGCGTGTCGGGAACATGCGCATGGGCACCCGATGTGCTCGGCCTTTGGAGATCAAGCTCGGCCACGACTTGGGCTGCTGCGAGCATGTCTCCTCCGACGGGCTGCAGCTCGACTTGGGTGCATAGCAGGCCCGTTGAGACCCTCTCCACCACACCCCACTCCCAGATGGCGGTAGGGTCGAGTCCGGTTAGGCTCGCCAGCCGGTAGGCACGATTCCACGGACCCTCCTCCAAGAGTTCCACCGGGTCTTCACGCATGATGATGCCAAGGTCGTATTCAGGTTCGGCCAGCAGACCATCGGGATCGACGAGGCTGAAGCCGTCGTCAGCTTCGAGGGCGTTCCACTGGTGAATGTCGCCATGCACCAGTCTCGCCCGCTCGTCGTCGTAGGCGGCGATCCGCCGTTCACCGCAGGCAACCGCGTGGTCGATCATCCGCTCGGGAAGCGGGCGGTCGAGCGCTTCCCAGGTGGCGGTGATGAAGTTGATCAGCCACCGACCCTTGTCGGCTCCGGTGGGGAGGCCGCAGTCGGACGCGGGACGCCACAATCGAGCGGCCGTTGAGCACAAGATCTCGTGACGCTTCAGTAACGGAATCGAGAGGTCGAACATGGAGCGGCCGAGCCGTTCCATCAGAAGCGCACCCCGGGTCCGGTCGTGTCTGAACAGCCGAGGACAGCCCTCACCATCGGCCAATTGCAGCACCGTGATCTCGTTCCCCGCCGCCTCGAAATCGCGAGGGATAAGCAGCTTGAGCACGGTCGGAGTGCCATCCGCCAGGCTCACCTCGAGGACGAATGATTCGGTCCCGCCGTCGAGCGAGCGGCCCGGCATGAACTCCCATTCGTCGGCCAGCACCGCGACCAGATCCGGCAGTTGCTCGATCCACCAGGGAGCGCCCGCCATGACAGCCTTGTTCCTCACGACGTCAGACACCTGAAACATGATCAGGTGAGGCTATCGCTGCGCAACGTTGTCTCCTCGTGCGCTCGGCGTCGGTTTCGACCGACGCGCCAAGATGCCCCCCGCACCGATCACCAGATATGGCGCACAATCGTCCGTGTATCGATGACCGCCCGGTATCACCACCTGGCGCGCCCGCGGGCCGACTCGTTGGACAGCTACAAGGAGTTCAACGGCTTTCCAGCAATGTCCGCAGGGCTTCAATGTCAGCTTCATCATGGGCCCGTGGCTTCTCTCCGAGGTTCTCTTCCCAACCCTCCTTCATGTCGACTAGACCGGTAACGGAGACGGCTCGAGTCGCAATCTCTGCCAATGTCACCCTCTCATCGGGGAAGGAACCCTCTGGCCAAGGCCATGACTCGTAACCGGGAGTGACCCGGCTCCCCTTCTCGTCTTCCCGGACGTAGGTGATCTCGACCCGTAAGTCGTCCAATTCGAAAGATTCGACACCTCCAGTTTCGTCGCTAGTCGTATGTACGGCTGCTTCGCCTTCGAGAAGACCCCAGAGTGTCTCTTTGTCGTCAAGCTCCACGACGAAGTCGATATCCGAGTGAGAGCGGGTTACGCGACCCAGGTGGAAATCGACCGCCCATCCGCCGGACAGCCAGAAATCAATACCCATTCCGTTCATCAAGTGGACGAGCCGGCGAATCAGCCTGATCTGGCGATTCTCATTGGATTGAGACCTAGGAACCATGCGAGAAGCGTCAGTCTGACAGAAACGAGAAACACGCAGATCAGCATTTCGGGAGCGCATACGCCCGATTCGTTCAGGTGCGCGCTATCGGCATTTCGGCTCGGGGTCGAGTGACCCTGATCGGATCTGCCTGCCAGGAGCACTCGTCACTTTCGGTACCGCTTCCTGATGCCCGCACCGCTGGCGTCTCGCGGGGGAACTGGTCACCAGAGAATCAAGAGACCAAGCGACGGCCTCCACCGAACCCGTCGGCGGTTGAAATCCAAGTTTCCGACATGTGGTCTGTCCTACGATTCCCTCCGAGACGTAGGAGGAGACAGCATGGCCAAAAAATGGGGAATATCCAAGATCCTGCTCGCGGCTGCGGTAGTGGTACTTGCGCTAGCCGCGGCTGGTGTGGGGATAGGTGACTTGAATCTGATCGCCCTCGGCCTGGCACTGGGCTTCGCTAGCTTCATCGTGTAGAGCCGGCACCGTCCGCCTGCACATATTCATCTCGTATCGGGGGAAAGCCATCCTGGCCACAATTCGCCTGCCCATCGCTTCAAAGGATCGCGAGTTGCTTGTAACTTGCACTCAAGCGCTGGCTCGCGACACGCAGGTCGTGTTCCTTTCCGGTCCCGATCCTGTTCGAGTGGCCGCATCGTTCGGATGATCCTCGACAACCAGAGGTCAACCGCGGATGAAATGACATCGGCTCAGGACGACTCCGTTTGACCAGATCGAGGAGCTCATCGACGAGGTGGCCGCCCTGCTCGAGGGTGATCGACGGCCAGGAGGTCGATCATCTCGTAATGGTCGGAGGCCGGTCAACCGGCCTTCTGGATGATCCCTTCCACTTCCTCCATGTCGAAGCCACGCAGAGTCGTGGTGCGCACGTTGCCCAAAGACGAGATCTTGAGGGCGGCCGCGGTCGCCGTCTCGTCGTCTGCCAGCTCGAATATCGCCACCACGTCGTAGGCCCCCATGGTCCACACCATCTCTTTGAGCGTGCCTCCCATGGCCTCGACCATCTCCTTGAACGCCTTGGCCCGCTTCGGCGAGTCCGTGTAGTCACGGATCCCCTGGTCGGTGAAGTTCACCAGACTGACGTAGGTAGCCATCTGCCACCTCCTTTCCCCCCGGCCGTCGATGGTTCCGAACCTACTCCTTTGTGAGCTCGAATGATCTGGTTCGTTCTCGGGATCATCGGATTGATCGTGGTGGTCGTCTGGGTGGCGAATCGCATCTAGCACGAGCCCAGGATGCCCGGCCCGAACGCCCATCGACCCACATTGCACACAGATCACCCGGTATGGGCGATAAAGAACACCGTCGCGAACCGAGCGGAACGGCACCTCGGAGTGCGGGACGTGACAGGGGATTCCTTGAACTCGCACGTAGGGTTTCCTCGAGCGAGAGAGAGGTGAGAGCCTGCCTGGCATTGGCTGCTTCGTCTGTGATAAACACGCCCAGGGATCGGTAGTACCGGGCGGGATCATTTATGAAGATGACCTCGTGTATGCCGGTCACATTCTCCCTCCCGGCCTCCTCGACGTGTACCTCGGGTACGTGATGATTGAGCCCAAACGCCACGTCGCAGGTTTGGGGGAGTTGACCGACGGAGAAGCTGCCGCTCTGGGGGTGCTCGTCAACAACCTCGGCGGAGCGCTGAAGGACACCGAGGGCGCAGAGCACGTCTACAGCTTCGTGCTCGGTGATGAAGTGCCCCACCTTCACATCCACCTCGTCCCTCGCTACTCGGGTGCGCCCCGCGAGTACTGGGGTGTACGAGCCAGCCGGTGGCCCGACGCTCCCAGGGGTGGTATCGACGAGATCACCGCTGTCTGCGGCCGCGTCCGCCGTGCACTCTCTCTTCCTCAACCTCGAACCTAGACAGCACTGAACTCGTGATCTCGGCCTGGAAAGGCCCTATCAACGAGTGCCCCCATCGCACATGTTGAGACCGGGCGACACGGCGCGGCCCTTAGGCTCTGACGGTGACGAGGCTCAGACCGGCACGACCGGAGGATGCAGCTCCAATCGCCGAGCTCAACGTTCATGGTTGGCAGGCCTCCTATCGCGGTGTATTCCTCGACGAGTTCCTAGACGACATGAAGCCTCGAGAGCCGCAGGTGCGATGGTTGACTGACGTCTTGGCCGAACGGTCGTCGTTTCACACCACGGTCGCCGACAACGGTGGCGATGTGGTCGGGTTCGCAATCCTGGGACCGGTCAGAGATTCCGACCTCGATACCGTCACGGTCCAGGAGCTAAACGCCCGGAACTCGTGGCCGAAATGGGCCTGGTCGAAGTAGCCTGCGCCACCGGCGAGGTCACCCCAGTCGATCGGTCCGGCGGGGTTGATCGAGAACACGGCGGCGAAGCGGTAGGTGCGGCCAGCCGCTTCGGCGTGACGCCGATGAGCTCCTTGAACCGCTGTGCCAGATGAGTGCTGCTGACACCGGCTGCCACGCTCAGGTCGCCGATCGCCACCGCCCCGCTGGTCGCCGCGATGACCGAAGAGATTCCAGCCGGCAATCCTGTTGTCCAAGTCCGCTACCGAATCGATCTCCGCTCCTGATGCCCGGTCGCACAGAACGACCAGTCTCGAGCAGGAACGCACCGTCCGGAAACCGCGCAGAACGGCACCTCGGCGCTCGATGGGACGCTTACGGTGATCGCGCCGATCAACAGATCCCGAGCGATAACGCCTACCGGTAACGTCCGACATCGGCATATTGGCGTGCGTGCGGGACGAGCGAAGAGCTCCTTTTCTCTATGCCGTGATTGGGTGACGAGAGATGACGTTTGTGAGGGCTCGGGCAACCTGCTCGGGATGGGTCACTGCCAGATTGTTGATCCGCGCCCGCGACAACCACGTCCTCCGATGGGGACAGCCAGTCCGACATGAGCTTGTGAACCGCCTCGAACCAAGGGCCGCTTGCGCTGCCGCCGATGTACAGGTTTGGCTGACTGATGCGGCGGGCGGCCTCGGCGTCGAAAATCCCATGACAGCAAGGCGGGGATGTCTGTTTCACATATCCCAACTCCACCAAAACCGGGGAACATCAGAGCCTGCGCATTAGCCGGGGAGGTTCAACGAGACCTCGAGCATTCTCGGCGCCTCACAGACGAGGCTTTTGAACGGGAAGGAAGCGTGTGGCTGGGAAAGTGGCATACGCATCAACTGGCGCCTGCATCCACCGGACGGCTACAGGTTCACCGCAAGACCCGCCGCCATCACTATCTACCGACTCGGACGAACCCCTCCGGGGTCCACGCTGACCAGGTCATTCCCGCGAGTCCACTCCACAGTCGGCCATCACAGCTTCTTCATCACCGCCGCCGTAGCGGACCCGTTCGAAGGCTGCCACCTGCGCGATCTCCTCCGCGCTGAGAGTCTGCCCCCAACCCGGCATCACACGGTCTATCACCTTGTCGGTGGCCCCGTAGGCCGGACCTACCTCCTTCTGCCAGCGTGCGCTGCCCAGCGTCACCCAGCGAATATGCTCACCACAGCTAGGAAACGTCTCCAGCACCCCGATCAGCGGCTCCGCCAGACTCCCGCCGCTCCCGTCCGACAAATGGCACGTCGAGCACATGTCGCTGTAGATCCTACGTCCGGTAGCCAGCGCGTCTCCCGCCTGCGGACCGCCTGATCCGCACGCAACAACGAACATTGAGGCGGCGGTGACGGCGCTAAGCAGCCTTTGCACTGGATCCGAGCTGGCGCCAATAGACGTAGATCGCATACAGGAGCGCCAATCCCATGACCGGCGCCCCGATCCGCTTGATGACGGAAGAGTCGCTCACCAGCCCGATGAGGAAGACGAGAAGGCCCCCGTTCACCACCCACAACACCACACGGTCCGTGGCGCCGCTGATCAGGCGAACCACCGTCGCCAACAGGGCATTGGTCATCACACCGATGAACATCGAATGATCGAATGCGATCAATACGCCGACCGGACCCTCCCCCGTCTCGGGGTTCAACTCACCCGATACGAACAGCTGCACGGTGTAGACCAGGAGAGCAATACCCACCACCAGGAAGATCACCGACATTCTGGCGAACGGCTGCCCGCCCCCTTTTTCAGACCATGCCGCCGGGGCGATCGACGGCCACATGCGGACGATGAACAGGACGATTGCGACCACTTGCAGCAGGCTGAACACCTGGATCAGCGCCTCGATGTCGAAGATGAAACTGATGTTTGCGATGATCCCGGCGATGAACAGAAGCCAGACCACGACCTTGCCGAGCACTCCCTCTCTTCCTCCCAGTACCCAGTCAGCGATGGCCGCACCGGCGAGGATCAGGTACCCGACCAACATCGCCACCGGGTGTGCCCCGGCGAGATTGGCTGCCTGAGACTCATCCATCCCCGGAAGCGAGCCCTGAGCAATGAACAGGCCGAGCAGCACACCAAGGATCGCTCCGACGGTGAGCGAGATCATTGCGAGCAGCATCCCGAGACGTGGCGTCGACTTTTCCGAGGCCGCGTATCGGCGTGACACCCAGACCAGCGCCCACACGATGACTATCAGGACCAGGGTCCCGGCTGTGGGCCGAAGGACACCCGCGGTGGTGGCGAAGGCGATGACGTACAGCGCCACGGACCCAATGACGCCGTAGCCGAGATAGGTCGCCGAGCGGGCTTCTTCGTCCGATGCGTCGTCGCCGAATATCAGCATGGCTGCTCCGACCACGCTGAGCGTTATCCAGCCGAGCGTGCCGGCATGGACATGGGTCAGGATCATCGTGCGGGGCGGATCCCAGACGTCCAACCCGTTGAGGATGCCGATGACGATCGTGATTATGAAGATCAGCAACGCCCATCGGAACAGGTTGCGAGCAGGACTAGCCAGCGCGTTCACGTTTCATACTCCTTTTGGTTTTCAGCGGCTTGTAGGTCTTCTTCGAGGATCCTCTTCAACGCAGCGTGGTTGGCTCCGACCTTTGTAGGCGGTGCCGAGGCCAGGGATCTTGGCAAAGACACCTGGGTGATCCGGTTCACTTCGATGGTGAACCTAGTCGGTGGGCAGAACCCCCGTTCGGGCGGCGGCACGACGGCTCATAGGTCTCTCCTCAAGTCGGTCGATCCGACCCTACCCACCATCGACAGGCGCGTCATCCGCGAGTATTGTTGTCGTGGGAAAGAGCCTTTACCTCCTCGACCCACAACCTTCAGGATTCGAGCCGTTCCACGTTGACCCCCTCGCAGAAAAAGAGGTGCTTCGGCGTCCAATCCTGTGGAGCGACTGTGGGGCGCCACACACAACCGGATCTGAATCCAGCGAGCGAACGCGCTCGCCAAGATCGCCCTGACGAGGGCGTTCAGTGGAGCTGGCGGGATTTGAACCCGCGGCCTTCTCGTTGCGAAAGATGTGGTCAAAACGCCCTGACCAGGGGAAACGGGACGCCCCAGCGGGTCTGTGGGGCGGCTGTGGGGCGAGCGGCGTGAGACTAGCGAGACTTGACGGGCAAGCGTCGATCCAACTGCCCGACAGGATTGACACGGGTCGCGCGACGCACGACCGCGGGGCATTGCGCCGTCGCGTTTCCGTACAGGGGGTGGGCGCTCGCCGTCGTTGCCCTACTCGTGGAGCTCCACCACTCCGGCGTGGCCATCGACCGTGATCCTCTGGCCGTCGCGCAAGCGGCGTGTGGCGTCGCCGAGCGCGACCACTGCGGGGATGCCGTACTCGCGCGCGACGAGCGAGGCGTGCGCGACAAGGCTGCCGCCGTCGGTGACGACGCCGGCGGCGCGGCCGAACAGTGGCGTCCAGGCCGGCGTTGTGGCAGCTGTAACGAGGATCTCGCCGGGCAACAGCCGGTCGGCATCGGCGAGGTCTTTGATTACGCGCGCTGTGCCGGTTACGCGGCCGGGGCTAGCCGGCATGCCCTCCAGCATCCCGTCCCCGGCCCTGGCAGGTGTGCGCATCTTGGCGACAGCGTCCTCGTGGAACTTCGTGACGAACTTGGGCAGAGTGCCGACCACCAGCGGCGGAGTGAGCCTGCGGTTGCGCGCCCAGAGCTCGCGGCGCTCCGCCACCGACGAGATGCGTGACTCGACACCGTCGATCTCGCCACGCTCGAGGAAGTGGACGTCCTCCGCACGATCGATGACGCCACGGCGCGCGCATGACTCGTCGAGGCGATGAACCGCTCGCCGCGCCAGCGGCCACCCGAGGGTGAGCTGTGACACTTGCTCCTCACGCAGCCGGGCGTACAACTGCGCGAGCTCGAGGATGAGGTCGAAGCGAGCGCGCAGCTTCGGGGGGAGCGAGTCACGGCACTGCTGCTCGGCGCGCTCTCGCTCGGCGACGAGCCTTCTATGCACGGTCTCTGGTGGAGCCGGGGGGGCACCGAGCTCCTCAGCGAAGAACTCGCGCCAGGCCTCGGGTACGTCAGTCGGGTCCGCCAAGTACCGGCGGTACATGTCATCGACGAGGGACGCGTTTGGCCCGAAGGCCGTCTCGTCGTATCGGGGTGAAGAAGGACTCACAGATCTTGATGTTGGCAGCCTCTCGGCAGTTACCCGATGTGTCGACAAAACCTGACCTAGTTCTCTACTCATCTCGATACGTCTGCCGTCTCAGATGGGACCCGACAAGCGGCTGCCCACCCCGCTCGCTCGACGACTGCGTCAGGTCGCGTAGGTCGGGCGAGATGCGGCCGTTCTCCGGACAGCAGAGGAAGTTCCGTATTTGGTGCTCTGCGCTACTCGCCGTTACGTCATTTCTCCATGGTGACTTGTGAATGATCAGAAAGTCGGTGGCATCAGGTGGGCGTCGCTGCGAGCGTTCGGCACATGGCGATGCACGAGAACCAATGCGTGTGACCGTCGATGTGGTCCGCAAACTTGTCTCGCGCCAGTTCCCCGAATGGGAGCTACTTTCCATCGCGCCGGTTCAGTCGGAGGGGACCGTCAACGCCATATTCCGAATCGGCGACGGACTGGCGGCTCGCTTTCCCCTCCACCCCGGCGACGTGGGCGCGACACGCCAGGGACTGGTGTCTGAGGCCGACGCCGCCCTCGAGTTGCTTGAGCACATCTCATTTGCCGTGCCGGAGCCAGTGGCTATTGGAGAGCCCGGTGCCGGATACCCTCTTCCGTGGTCCGTACAGACCTGGGTTCCCGGCACGACCGCCAGCCAGGAGGACGCATCCACCTCCGCCGACTTCGCACACGACCTCGCCAGGTTTATCAACCAGGTCCGTGCCATTGATGTGCGCGGTCGACACTTCACCGGCAACGGTCGCGGCGGTGACCTTCGCTCGCATGACGAGTGGATGGAGGTCTGCTTCGAACAGAGCCAGCATCAATCCGACGTTTCCCGGCTACGTCGGATTTGGGCACGGCTACGGGACCTTCCGCGGGAGTCCCCCGATCTCATGACTCACGGTGACCTCACCCCTGGGAACGTGCTCGTGGAGAATGGTCGACTCTCTGGGATCCTTGACGTTGGCGGTCTCGGTCCAGCGGACCCCGCCCTTGACCTCGTTAATGCCTGGCATCTGCTCGACACCGGTCCGCGGGAGCTACTTCGAGAAGACCTCCGATGTGACGAACTCGAATGGGAGCGCGGAAAGGCATGGGCCTTCGAACAGGCGATGGGTGCGGTCTGGTACTACCGGTTAAGCAATCCACCGATGAGTCGCATGGGTCGTCGAACGCTCGAACGCATCCTTGATGACGAGCCAGAGTCCTGAATGATTCGATGCTCAAACCCCAAGGCTGCCGCATTCAGTGATCGATCGATACGTGATGCCATGCGCTAGCTCTCTACGTGCTCCTTATCAGCGCCGAATCGTTGTTCTGTGCTATCCGGAGGACGCCCGAGTGAACTCGACAGTGGCAATGCTGGCTACAGGAGGATGAGAGACCGTCCTCACCCCGGTGGGCTCACCTGAGGGTCAGTGGTGCAGAGGGGTTTGCTGGTGGACGGCGAGCAACCATCGGCCGTCCCGACGCACGTACACGCTGGTCAGGGCCGCTCGGTAGACGTCGCCGTTCCCGGGTGGCTGAGCCACGGTGGTATAGGTGAGAGAGGCGGCGTCGGGGCCCAGTTGGACAAGAACGGGCTCGTCGATGGTGTAGTTCGCCCACTCCGGTGCTCCCTGCATCGACGCTACAACTTCGTCCTTGCCCATGGTCCCGATGTTGAAGGCCATGACACCGTCGTCGGCGAAGTTCTCGCGATAGAACTGGGGGTCGCCGGCGGACTCCCAGAAGCTGCGCTCCAGGGCGATCAGCTCGTGGCGCAGGTCCTCTCTCGACACGCGCCGAGCCTAACTCAGCCGCTCGATCGTACGGTCGGTCGAAGCAAGCCCAGCGCATAACTCGTTTCCCCGAGAACCGACAAGGATCGACTCACCCGCCCGATAACCGGCATTATGCGCTAGCTAGGTAGCCCCGGATAACCCATCCCGGACGCCTCTCAGATCCGTCGACTGTCGCCCGCCGATCCGAGCTCCTGAGCTGACGCCCAAGGCTAGGTGTGAGGTGCTGTAAAGAGGACGACCGGTGCGAGTGCGAGCCTCTCGCGAACCGCAGGCCGGCTACCCCTCCGTTCGGTCGGACTCTCGGGACCGGCACCCGGCATCGCATTGCGGCATTCGGATTGACGTGGGGTGGAGTGAGGTAAGCGTCCCATGGAGTGGTGTAACTAGGTCCGTGGTCTGAAGGGGCCACCGTGGAATCCTCAGCGAGTTCATCAGCAGTGGACTCGAAAGGAGACACACGATGGCCCAGAGCCATGATGCCCGATTGGCCGAGCTGG
>DATHUP010000039.1:0-27312 GCA_035462175.1 Acidimicrobiia bacterium
TGATTGGCACCGGAGTGGTGTTCAGCCTCTGGGTGTTCGTCCTGAGACGGTGGGACGCTTCGCGGGCCGCCTACAACTTCGTCCTTTTGCCTCCGATCACACTGGTCTTCTCCCATTGGATCACCGGTGAGGAGGTGGGGGCGGAGCTGATCCTGGGCGGGGTTCTCATCCTGATCGGTGTCTACATCGGGGCCCTTCGCCCCTCCGGCGCCCGGGTCGAAGTCCCGGCCTGATGACACACGATGCGGACACGAGCTGTCCGCGTCGTCTCCTAGATTCTCCGGAGATGAGCGTTGTCGGGGAGCGGTTCCTCTGAGGCCGATCAGGGGCGGTGCAGCGCGAGTGCTACGTCCCGGGTGAACGCAGGGATGCTGGGAGCCTCAGTCCCTTTGGTTGATCCGGTCCAGCAGCGGCTTGTCGATGAGCCCGGCGTACTCTGGGTTGTGCTCGATGAACGAGGTGATGAACGGGCACAGGGGCACGATCTTCATCCCCATCGCCCGGACATCGTCGAGTGCTCCCCGGGCCAGGGTCGAGCCCAGCCCCTCACCCTCGTGCTCCGGCTCGACCTCGGTGTGGACGAAGAAGCGGCGGCCTCCTCGCTCGTGGTACACCGCCACGCCCACCACCACGCCGTCGAGCTCGAGCAGGTAGCGATGATTCTCCTTGTCGTCCCGGACGATCGGATCGGCGCTCACCGGGTGATGTTGGCATGCGGATCCGTCAAAGAGGGAGCGAGACGGTGAATGCCGCCCCCCCTTCCGCTCGGTTGGCGGCGCGGAGGCTGCCACCGTGGGCCTCGACCAGGTCACGGGCGATGGAGAGACCGAGACCCGTGCCTCTCGAGTCTCCTGCCTTGACGAAACGCTGGAAGACCTGCTCCAGGCGATCTTCGGGGATGCCAGGCCCGGTGTCGGAAACCTCGATGAAGAAAGAGCCGCCGTTGTGTCCGGATCTCACCCGGAGTGTGCCGCCGTCGCGCATCTGCGCCGCCGCGTTGGAGATGAGATTGGCCAGGACCTGACGGAGCCGATGATGATCCACCTCCTGCAGGGGCAGGTCGGGCTCGACCTCGATGAGCGTGGCCACACCCTGCCTCTCGAGGACGGCTGCGAACGATGCGACGACATCGCCGATCACGTCTTCGATGTCGGTCGCCTCCTTGTCCAGTCTGAGCCGACCCGCCTCGGTCAAAGTGAGGACCCTGAGGTCCTCGAGCAGCCGCTCCATCAGCTCGACCTCGTCGACCACATGGCTCAGGCTCTCCGGTCCGTGGAGCCCGTCGAGAACCGCCTCGATCTCCCCCCTGATCACGGTCAGCGGAGTTCGCAGCTCATGACCGAGGTCGGCGAGGAGACGACGTCTTCGTTCGTCCTCCTCCTCGAGACGTCCCGCCATCCTGTTGAACGAACCGCTGACCGCGGCGAGCGGGCCCGGCTCGGCGATCGGGATGCGGACCCCGGTCTCACCGTCGCCGAGACGCCGGGTGGCGTCGATCAGCTGACCGACCGGGGCCCAGGTACGCCCGAGCCGGTTCTTGGCGATGAGGATCAGACCGAGCAGGGCGAGGACGGCGAGCCCTCCCAGCACCCAACGGCGGGGGCCATGCACGAACCCGAACAGGTTCGCCAGGAGGATCCCGAGCAATGGCCCGAGGAAGATCAGGGCGAACACGAATCCGAAGAACAATCGGAAGACGCGGGCACCTGAGCCCCAGGGCGGTCCCCCTTCCCGCATCCAGGGCGGGCCGCGACGGTGGGGGTCAGGCATCGGCGAACTTGTAGCCGACCCCATGCACCGTGATCACATAGACCGGCCGACCGGGCTCGGGCTCGAGCTTCTTGCGCAGGTTCTTGACGTGGGCGTCGATCGCCCGTTCATAGGACTCGAAGGAGACACCCCTGATCGAGTCGAGCAGCTGGCCCCTCGTGTACACCCGGCCCGGGCTGGACGCCAGGATGCGCAGCAGCTCGAACTCGGTCGTGGTCAGCTCGATGCGTGTGGCCCCTCGCTCCACCCTCCGGTGGGGGAGGTCGATGACCAGGTCTTTGACCCTGATGATCTCCGTGGCCACCTCGCCCCCGACGCGACGAAGCACCGCCTTGACACGGGCCACCAACTCTCGGGGGCTGAAAGGCTTGACCACGTAATCGTCGGCACCGAGCTCGAGACCGACGATCCGATCCGTCTCCTCGCTGCGGGCGGTGAGCATGATGATCGGGATCGACGACTGGGCCCGGATCCACCGAGTGACGTCGTAGCCGTCCATCCCTGGGAGACCGAGGTCGAGGATCACCAGGTCGGGTCGTTGCGACCGGGCCGCGGCCAGTGCGGCAGGCCCGTTGGCGGCCAAGGTCACTTCGAAGCCCGCCTCGGTCAGGTAGTCCCTGACCAGGCGGGCGATCTTCACTTCGTCGTCGACGACGAGGACCTTCGACATGAGCTCATTGTCGCTTGTGGGCGACGTCTAGCTGCCCTCTCCAGGGTCACGGTCGCTGTGGGTCCCTCT
Source organism: Acidimicrobiia bacterium (assembly GCA_035462175.1). Lineage (GTDB taxonomy): Bacteria > Actinomycetota > Acidimicrobiia > Spongiisociales > ZC4RG35 > JARDZU01. The sequence goes on from DATHUP010000039.1 coordinate 2,510, forward strand.
CTCGTCGTGGGCCCGGTCATGCCATTCGCCCAGACGCTGTTCCATCGGCGAGATGTGACCCTCTTGCCAGTCCCTTCCCCAATACCCCCGTCCCCAACGTGGTCCGGAGAAGAGGCGGACTATGAGACCGATGATGAGGAAGAGGAAGAGGATCCTGAAGAAGAGGCCGAAGATGCCGAAGCCTCCGAAGCCCCATCCCGGCCCCCACCAGCCGTCGTGCATCACAGGGCGGATCCTGTTCACCGCCACCTCGCCGGTCTCGACCAGGCCCTGCTCGAAGCCGATCTGATAGATGCCGAATCCAATGGCACCCAGGGCGCCGAGGACCAGGACGGTGATGAGGATCGTGCCGATGACGTTCCTCCGCATTTCGTGCTCCTTTCTATTCGAGTGCACCCTCATGGTGGGCGTCGGATATGAAGACGATGTGAAGATGGAGTGGAGGTAACTTCCGCCGGTGACAACCTCCCGACGTCTCTGGCTTCCCCCGGCCCGATACGCCGATCGACCCACCGATCGCCGGGTCAGCTTCCTCGAGCTGTTCTTCGACCTCGTCTTCGTGGTCGTCGTGGCCCAGCTGGCCCATCGTCTCGCCGAGCACCCGGATTGGCCAGGTGTGGGTTGGTACGTCTTTCTCTTCTGTGCGGTTTGGTCGTCATGGAACAACGGCACCCTCTACTACGACCTGCATGGGACCGACGATGTCAGCGTCCGGGTATTCACCTTCGCCCAAATGCTGGCGGTGGCAGTGATGGGTGTCTTCGTCGGCGACGTGCCGGGCGAAGGCTCGCCGGGTTTTGCCTTGGCCTATGCGGCCAACATCGTGGTGCTGGTCGTGATCTGGTTTCGCACCGGTCTTCACGACCCCTCACATCGGCCGGCCTCGATTCCCTACTCGACCGCCTACCTGATCTCGGCCCTGGTGTTCGTCGCCAGTGTCTTCGTCGACACCCCCGGCCGGTACTGGATGTGGGCAGCCGGCCTCCTCATCGAGGTGCTGGGCCAGGTGATCGCATTCCGCAGGTGGTCCCCACCGGGTCACCAACCCGGGGATCCGGTGATCGGGGTCACCCCTTCGCTGGTGGAGCGGCTCGGCCTGCTCATGATCATCGTGTTGGGGGAGGTGATCGTCGGTGCAGTGAACGGGATGGCCGACATCGAGCTGCTCGGTGGGGGTGGCATCGTCATCGGGCTGCTCGGCGTGCTCGTGGCGATCGGGCTCTGGTGGATCTACTTCGACCTGGTCTCCCATAGGGAGCCGATTTCCTCACGATCGCAGCTGTGGCTCAACCTCCATTTCCCCTTGGCTGTGGCGATAGCCGCCGGGGGAGCCGGAGTGCTGAACACGGTGGAGCACGCCGCCGACGTCCTCCCCGACGAGGTGCGATGGCTTCTGGTCGGGTCCCTTGCCGTCGCCATCCTGGTCGTCACGGCCCTCACCCGCACCCTGGAAGTGAGAAGGAGGACACCCGAGCCATATCGGACCGCGGAGATCGCCCTGCTGGCCAGCGCCGTTCTCGTCCTCGGGGTGGGTTTGACCGACTGGGGGGCGCGGACGACCTTGGGCTCGCTTGTCATCTTGTTGCTGGCCCCTGTCGGGGTGGGGCTGCTGGTCTGGAGAAAGCAGACCCCGGGCGCGGGCCATTGAGCGGATCGTTTCTCTGGCCGCTGCATGGCCGGAGGTCGCAATCAGACCGAAGCCGAGCGACCCCGACGGTTTCCCGACTGTCGATCCGGGGGAAAGGTGCTGTTTGCCTCCGGGGATAGCACTGGGCATGAGCTGGAAGGAGGGCTCGTTGCGAAGACTTACCCTGCTCACCGTCATGACGCTCCTGGTGGGCCTGATCCCAATCGCCGCGGGCGGGGCCAAGCCGGAGCCGGTGCGTTTCGCCACCTTCAACGCCAGTCTCAATCGCGGCAACGCGGGCGACCTCGCCGCCGACCTGTCCACGCCGGACAACGCACAGGCCCGGGTGATCGCCGAGATCATCCAGCGGACCCGCCCCGACGTGCTGCTCATCAACGAGTTCGACTTCGACCCCGACGCGGTCGGGCTGTTCCAGGAGAACTACCTCGGCTTGTCCCAGAACGGGGCGGACCCGATCACCTATCCCTACACCTTCATCGCCCCCTCCAACACCGGGGTGCCATCGGGTTTCGACCTGAACAACGACGGCTCGGTGGGTGGGCCCGACGACGCCCTCGGCTTCGGCTTCTTCGAAGGCCAGTTCGGGATGGTGGTGTACTCGAAGTACCCGATCGACGACGTGCGCACCTTCCAGAACTTCCTGTGGAAGGACATGCCCGGCGCCCTGCTCCCCATCGACCCGGCGACGGGTGAGAGCTGGTACACGCCCGAGGAGCTGGACGTGCTCCCGCTCAGCTCCAAGAGTCATTGGGACCTGGAGATCGAGATCGGGAAGAAGACGGTCCATTTCCTCGTCTCTCATCCCACCCCGCCCGTATTCGACGGCGCCGAGGATCGCAACGGGCGACGAAACTTCGACGAGATCCGCTTCTGGGCCGATTATGTCCACCCCCGACGGGGTCGTTACATCTACGACGACCGCGGCAAGGTCGGCGGGCTGGCCCGAGGCGAGGCGTTCGTGATCGCCGGTGACATGAACTCCGATCCGAACGACGGAGACTCCATCCCCGGCGCAATCCAACAGCTACTCGACCACCCCAAGGTGAATGACAAGTTCACGCCAACGTCGACGGGCGGGGTGTGGGCGGCGGAGCAGCAGGGCGGTATCAACGACGACCACATCTCAGACCCGGCTGCCGACACCGCCGACTTCGGCGAGCCGCCGGGCAATCTGCGAGCCGACTACGTCCTACCGTCGACGCGGCTCAAGGTGGTCGACGGAGCTGTTTTCTGGCCGGCCGAAGGCGAGCCCTTTTTCGAGCTGACCGGGGTGTTCCCCTTCCCCGGCTCGGATCACCGTCTGGTCTGGCTCGACGTGAAGATCCCGGGCCGCTGAGGTCGGCGATCAGCGATAGCACAGCGGAACCCGATTCAGAGCGGTCGCGAGGACCTTGCCCGGGGCGGGGGGTCCCAGGGGGTCGCCCCCCCGGGGATGTCAGGTGAAGGCGACCGCCACCGCGGCGGCGTAGATGGCGAGAACGACGATGAGCATGGCATAGCCGCGAAGCCCACGGTTCCCGAAGTCCTCGGCGATCTTGGAGCCGGAGAGCCCCACGGCACCCAGAAAGAGAACGCTGCCGATCCACTCGGGCATTGCCTACCTCCCATTCCCCGTTCGAAGCTTCCCCACACGAGAATCTAGTCGATCTCCGTCTTCTTATGGAGACGGCACAGGCGTCAATGCCCACCCGCGCGTCCCGACTAGCGCGGCTTAACCTCTGCCGGTGACCACTCCGCCCTTCCAGGTGCGTGTCGACGCCACCCTGCAACGGATAATCGTCGGATTCCGCCTGGTCAGCGCAGTGTGGATCACGGTGCTCGGGATCATCGGGGTAGTCAGCTGGGAGGCGGACCTCAGGGTGGTGATCGGGGCACTGGCGCTGGTTTGGACGTGGACGCTGCTCACCTTCGGCGCCCTTCGAGCCGGGTGGCTGGAGTCTCTTCCCTGGCTCATCGCCGATCTCGCGGTGGCCATGGTGGTCGTTGCCCTGGATGCGTTCGATGGCGCCACCCAGGGGAGTTTCGTCGGGGGCTTCCCGACGGCCTCGGTTCTGTTGTGGGGTTACGCCCATCGCATCCCCGGCGGTGTCGGGTCGGGCTTGGCCGTTTCGTTGGCCATTGCCTTCAGCGAGTCGAACCTCACCGGCAACGTCACCAACAGCGTCCTCTATGTCGCAGTTGGTGGGGTCGCGGCCTGGGCGTTCCAAGTGCTGCGCACCAGCGAGCTCGGCCGTCTTCGAGCCGAGGCCGAGCTCGAGGAGGAGCGGGGCGCCCGTATCAGGTCGGAGGAGCGGGCCGAGGTCGCTGCCCATCTCCACGACTCGGTCCTGCAGACCCTGGCCTTGATCCAGAAGGGCTCCACCGATCCCTCTGCGGTCCGCAACCTCGCCCGGGTGCAGGAACGCGAGCTCCGATCCTGGCTCCTCGGCACCGCCAACCCCCACGAAACGGTGATTGGCGCCTTGGAGGCGGCGTGCTCGGAGATCGAGAAGCGCTCGGGCGTGGCAGTGGAGTTGGTGGCGGTGGGAGACCGTGATCTCGGCGAGCAGCTCAGGGCTCTGGTCGGAGCTGCCCGAGAGTCGGTGATGAATGCCGCCAGACATGCCGGGGTGGAGAAGGTCTCGGTTTATGCCGAAGCAGACGGAGACTCGGTGCGGATATTCGTCAGGGACCGCGGGGTCGGATTCGACCTGTCGTCCGTCGATGCGGATCGTCGTGGCATCGCCGAGTCGGTGCGCGGGAGAATGGAGCGTCATGGCGGATCGGTGGAGATCGTGAGCAGCGGAGCGGGCACCGAGGTGCGGCTGCTGATGCCAGTCGAGGAGATTCAGGTCGATGAGCGATAGGACACGCGTCTTCCTGGTCGACGACCACGATCTGTTCCGTGCCGGGGTCCGGGCCGAGATTGGAGACCATGTCGAGCTGATCGGCGAAGCCGACGCCGTCGACGCCGCCATCGAGCTGATCAGGGAGCGGGAGCCCGATGTGGTCCTCCTCGACGTCCATCTCCCCGGTGGCGGGGGTCGGGCGGTCATCGAGGCGGTGCGGGAGACCCATCCCGACGTTCGATTCCTGGCCCTCTCCGTCTCGGACGCCCCCCAGGACGTGGTCGACGTCGTCCACGCAGGGGCCAGGGGCTATGTCACCAAGTCGATCCGCTCCGAAGAGCTGATCGCCGCGATCGAGAAGGTGTCCAACGACGATGCCGTGTTCTCCCCGAAGCTGGCCGGGTTCGTGTTGGACGCCTTCACCACCCTCGCCCCCGCCGACGTCGACGACGAGCTCGCCTCGCTCACCGCCCGGGAACGCGAGGTGCTTCAGCTCATCGCCCGCGGTTACACCTACCGGGAGACGGGTGAGGCACTGTTCATCTCGGTCAAAACGGTGGAGAGCCACGTCGGCTCGGTCCTGCGCAAGCTCCAGCTGGCCAACCGCAACGAGCTGACCCGGTGGGCGGCGAAGCGGGAGCTGATCTAGCCGGTCGCCCGACTCGAGGTCAGTCCCGGCGACCGGCACTAAGAGGGGCTTAAGGCCCCGTTCGTAGTCTCCGGTGTCAGGTCCGCTGCTGGAGGAGTCTTTGGTGTTTCGCAACCGCGTGGTGTCGACGATGGTGCTCGTCTTGGCTGTGGCCGCCTGCGGCGGCGAGGCGTCGGAACCACCGACGGAGGACACCGCGGCCGCAGAGATCTCGGTCACCACCGCCCAGCCGCAGGGCTCCGCCGAGGAGTCAGTCGAGGCAGTCGACTCGGAGGCGCTGAGCATGGCGGTCATGGATGACGCCGATATTCCCTCCGACCTGCCGGTCCCGGTGCCCGCGGGCGGCGAGATATATCCCGACCTGGGCGTGTTCGAGGGCCAGTCGCTGGCCATGCACTATCCGAGCGGGACGATGGACGAGGTAGCCGCCTTCTACGACGCATGGTTCGCCGACCAGGGAATCGAGGTCGAGCCGACATTCGGCCCGTCGGAGACACGGTTGTGGCGGGTCCAGATCGATGGGGTGCCTGTCGAGATCGAGTTGTACCCGGTCGATGGAGAGGACGTGGACCGGCTCTTCATCACCTATCCCTGATCTGTTCGGGAATTCCGAGTGGCGTGCGCGCCGTTTGGACGCAGGCGTAGCCTCGTGAGCGAATAGCGCGATCCAGGAGGACGTCATGAGCCCGGGAAAGATCGTCATGGCCGTGATCGGTGCGATGCTGGGCCTGTTTGCGTTCGGCCTGATCGTGGCCGGTGCCGCCCTGCTCTGGGCTTTCGGCACCCAGAGAAGCGCCGACGGCTTCTTCACATCGCCCAGCGTCACCTTGTCCAGCGGCACTCATGCACTGACCACGACCGAGATCGACTTGTCGGCCCGCCCTGCCGACTGGTTCCCCTCCTCCCAACTGGCGACGATCCGCATCGAAGCGGAGCCGTCGGACGACGGGGCCGTGTTCGTCGGCCTCGGCGATCAGGACGACGTGGAGGCCTACCTCTCGGGTGTGGGCTACACCGAGGTGACCCGCATCGGGAGCTTCTTCGACGAGGTCAGCTATCGAGACGTCGAGGGCGGGCCCCCGCCCGGGCCCCCGGGGGACGAGGACTTCTGGGTGGCCACCGCGGAAGGGGAGGGGAGCCAGACCCTGACCTGGGATGTCGAGTCGGGCGACTGGGTCGGGGTGATCATGAACGCCGACGCATCCTCGGGGGTCTCGGTGGACGTGAGCGCCGGGGCCCGGGTCGGCATCCTCCTCCCCATCGCCTTCGGGCTGATCGTCATCGGTGTGCTGTTCGGCGCAGTGGCAGCCGTGCTCCTGGTGCTGGCGGTCCGTCGGGAGGGTGTGGCCGCTCCGGTGGCGGTGGCGGGAGAGGGCGGTACCGCCGGCTTCGGCCACTATCCGGTGTGGATCGAAGGGCGGCTCGACCCGAATCTCAGCCGATGGCAGTGGCTGCTCAAATGGCTGTTGGGCCTGCCCCACTACATCCTGCTCGGCTTCCTCTGGGTGGCTTTCGTGCTCCTAACCATCGTTGCCTTCTTCGCCATCCTCTTCACCGGGCGCTACCCGAGGGCGATCTTCGATTTCAACGTGGGAGTGCTCCGCTGGTCGTGGCGAGTCGGCTTCTATTCCTACGGAGCGCTTGGGACAGACCAGTACCCGCCGTTCACCCTGGCCGACGTCGAATACCCGGCCCGGCTCGATGTCGAGTATCCAGGGCAGCTCTCCCGGCTGCTGGTGCTGGTCAAGTGGTGGCTGCTCGCCATCCCCCACTATCTGATCGTGGGACTGTTCACCAGCGGGTTGGTCTGGTGGACCACCGACATCGGGGAGGACGGCAACGCCGTGCTCGACGCGGGGGGCGGCCTGATCGGCATCCTGGTCCTCATCGCCGGTCTCATCCTCCTCTTCTCGGCCCGCTATCCCCAAGGTCTGTTCGACCTGATCGTCGGTTTGCAGCGATGGGTGTTCCGGGTGGCGGCCTATGCGGCCCTGATGACCGACGAGTACCCGCCCTTCCGTCTCGATATCGGTGGCCCCGAGCCGGCCCCGGCGCCGGCCGGGTCTGCTTCGGAGACCGACAGCACGGGGTGAGGGAGGGCGTATTCCCACGGTGACCATCCAGGGCACCAGGGGGGAGATGCCCGTATACGTCGCAACCCCCACCACCGATGGCCCGTGGCCGGGAGTGGTCGTCATCTCCGATGCCCTGGGGATGACGACCGACCTGAGGAACCAGGCCGACTGGCTCGCAGGCGAGGGTTATCTGGCTGTGGCGCCCGACCTCTACTACCGGGGCGGGAGGATCCGATGCATGTTCTCGCTGATGCGCCAGGCCCTCGCCCGCGAAGGCCGGATCTTCGACGATCTCGAGGTGATCCGCACCTGGTTGGCCGGTCATGAGAGATGCAGCGACCGCATCGGCGTGATCGGGTTCTGTCTCGGTGGCGGATTCGCGCTGCTCCTCGCCGCCCTCGGGGACTACGACGCATCGAGCGTCAATTACGGGATAGTTCCCAAAGACGCCGAGATCCTGCTCGCCGGGGCCTGTCCCATCGTCGCCAGTTACGGGGCACGCGACCCGACGTTGCGAAAGGCTCCGGTCCTGCTCGAGCGGGTTCTGAGTGCCCACGGCGTGCCCCACGACGTCAAGGTGTACGACGATGCCGGGCACGCCTTCCTCAACGACCACGATCCCGATGACGCGCCGCGCTGGGCGATGATCGCCGGTTCGATGTCACGGTCCGGGTATCACGAGCCGTCGGCGATCGACGCCCGTCGTCGCATCCTCGCCTTCTTCGACACCCATCTCCGGGGTGCAACGGGCCCGGGCTGATCCGTTCCTGTAGGCGCGGTCCCAACGAGTCGACGGTTTGAAGGCGCGTCCCGCCGGGTAGTTGCCCCTCCAGACCGGCTCCAGGAGCCGGTCTGTTTCTTGCACATGGGTAGGAAGGAGTGCGAGTTGGGAGGCAAGCGACCTTTGTTGGACGCGCCCGGACTGGGTGCGTTCGCTCTGACGCTCTTGGTGGCGACCCTGTTCCCCGGATCACCGGCCGGCGCGACCGATCCGGTTTGTGAGCAGGTCTGGGACCGCCTGGCGCATTGGAGCGAGCAGGAGGCGGAGAAGGGGCTGACCACCGCGCGGCTCGACGCCCTCCAGGAGTTGATCCCGCTGTTCTCGGAATGCTCGGAGGCCGGGCTCGTCGAGCACGAGGGTATGGGATCCGACGCCGGGCGATGGCGAGACCTGGTCGAGGTGTACTTCGACGGCGACGATGTCGATCGGGTCATCTGCCTCATGGAGAAGGAAAGCGGGGGCAACCCGAACGCCCGGAACCGATCCTCGGGTGCGTCCGGGTTGATGCAGGTGATGCCCGGGTGGGCCGACGTCTTCGGTTACAGCCCCGACGATCTGTTCGATCCCACCGTCAACCTCTGGATCGCCAGCCGGATCCGCCACGACCAGGGTTGGAACGCCTGGACCCCCTACCAGCGCGGGTCCTGCCGCTGACGGCGGGGGAGAGGGCCCGCCCGACCGAAACCTGAGGTTCCCCGTAACACATATGCAACGAACTCTCTCCGGTTCATCACGGGCGGAGAGCCGTTCTTCCAACTCGAGAGAGTTTGTAACGGATATGCAACGTGGAACCTCAGGTTCGCCCGCGTCGCGCAGGTTCGCTCAGCGTCGCGCCGGTTCGCCCCCGCCCTGGTGGCCGGGTTTTGGTTGACAGGGGGGAGGGAGGGCTGTAAAAACGTTTCAAGTTGGTCTTGAAACGTTTCAATTGAGCTCTCGAACCACGATCAGGGATGTGAGTCGGGCCGCCGGGGTTTCGGTGGCGACGGTTTCCAACGTCCTCAACGCCCCGGACCGGGTGGCGGAGGAGACACGACGACGGGTCACCGAGGCCATCGATCAGCTCGGGTACCGGCCCAACCGCGCCGCCCGCTCACTGCCCCAGGGACGCAGCTTCACCATCGGGTATTGCATCCCTGACGGCAAGGAGCGCTTCGCCCTCGACACCTTCCTCCATCAGCTCACCGAGCGCGCCTCGGACTCGGACATGGACATCCTCCTCTTCACCCCCCACCGCGGGCAGAGCGAAGCCGACTCCTATCGGGAGATCGTCCGCCGGGGCGCGGTCGACGGGTTCATCGTCTCCAGCACGGTCCACGACGACGAACGGGTCCAGGTGCTCGTGGACGCCGCCATCCCCGTGGTCAGCTTCGGGCGCACCGACCTCGCCGACCTCCACTCCTGGGTCGACGTCGACGGCCGGGCCGGGACCCGGGCCGCGGTGGAGCATCTGGTCGAGCAGGGTCATCAGAGACTGTCTCTGGTCGCCTGGCCGGAAGGCTCGATCAGCGGGGACGAACGGGCGGCCGGGTTCGTCGAGGGGCTTGCCGAGGCCGGGCTCGAGGTCGACCCAGGCCATGTGATCCGTGTCGAGAACGACGTCGAATCGGGGAGAGAGGCGGCCGCCCGGCTGCTCGACCTCGACCCGGCTCCGACCGCCATCGTCGCCGTCCAGGACGTCCTCGCCGCCGGGGTCGTGGCCGAGCTCAACGCCCGGGGCATCCGCGGGGGGAAGGACGTCGCCGTCACCGGTTTCGACGATTCCCCTCCGGCGATCTACAGCACACCGTCGATCACCTCGGTACGCCAGCCGATCGAGGCGATCGGGAGACGTGTCGTCGAGTTCCTCATGCACGACCTGGAAGGCTCCGACGGCGTCTCCCGCTCGGCCCTGGTCGAGCCCGAGCTGGTGATCCGGGAGAGCAGCATCGGATGGGAAGAGCCATGAGCGACACCTGGCTTCTCACCGAGGACCGGGTCCGACCCGAGTTGGTGCCGTGGAAGGAGTCCCTGTTCAGCATCGCCAACGGGTTCCTCGGCACCAGGGGCAGCTTCGAGGAGGGCTACGCCGGCTCGACTCGGGCCACGTTCATGCACGGGCTCTTCGCCACCCCGCCCGGGGCACTGCCCTACCTGTGCCCGCTCCCCGATTGGACCCGGTGCTCGATCACCGTCGACGGGGTTCCCTTCCGTCTCGACGAGCATCCCCCGGCGGGTTACGAGCGTGTCCTCGACCTGCGCAGCGGTCTTCTCACCCGGCGGATCCTGTGGCGAGGACCGGGGACCGGTTTGGTCAGGGTCGAGTTCCGCCGCCTCCTCTCCATGGCCACCCCCGAGCTCGCCTCCCTCGAGATAACCGTCACCTCGCTCACCGACGACGTCCAGGTCGGCGTCGAGACCGGTCTCGACGGGTCGGTGTCGAGCCCGGCCGGTGATGTGTGGGAGACGCTCGACTGGGAGCGGACCGGCTCCGGCCGGCTGGTCATGACCGCCGGGATCGAGAACCAGGCCTCGATCACCGCCAGCACCGTGGTGGAAGGCCACCAACCCCTCGGCTTCGTACAGGACCCCCGTCATCCCCGCTTCGCCGCCACCGCCGATCTGGCGCCCGGCGAGCGGCTGGTCCTGGTCAAGCACACCACTTATCGGCGGGGGAGCGAAGAGTCGATACCGCCCTCCGACCGGTTCGACACCGTCGCCACCGCCTCGGCGACGGAGTGGTCCCGGCGGTGGGAAACCAGCGCCATCGAAGTCTCCGGTGACCGTTTCGCCGAGCGTGCCCTCCGCTTCGCCGCCTTCCACCTGATCGGGGCCGCCCCCCGGACCGCGGAGGGTGGGATCGGGGCCCGGCTCCTCTCCGGCTACGGCTATCTGCATCACGTGTTCTGGGACACCGACATCTTCGTAGTGCCCTACCTCACCCTCACCCAGCCCGACCTGGCCCGGACCCATCTCGGCTACCGGTACCGGGGTCTCGAAGGGGCGAGGCGAAAGGCCGCCTACTACGGGAGATCGGGGGCCTTCTACGCCTGGGAGTCGGCAGGCACCGGAGACGAATGCACCCCGGAGTGGGGTGCCACCCCCGACGGGGAGAGGATCCGGATCCGAACCGGCGAGATCGAGGAGCACATCGTCGCCGACGTCGCGTATGCCCTCGACCACTATCTGACCTGGGTGGGGGATCGCCGGTTCCTCCGGGACCACGGAGCGGAGATGTCACTCGACGGGGCCCGCTACTGGCTGGATCGGATCGCGGTCGACGACGAGGGGCGGGGCCATCTGCGCAATGTGATCGGCCCCAACGAGTACCACGTCGACGTCGACGACAACTTCTTCACGAATGCCATGGCCGCCTGGCATCTCCGTGCCGCGGTCCGTCATGCCGCCGCGCTGAAAGACCACGACGAGCAGCGGCAGCGGGACCTCGTCGCCGGGCTGGGGCTGGCCCCCGGGTGGGAATCCTCCTTCCTCGGTCTCGCCGAATCGGTGGACCCGCGCCCCGGCCCCGACGGGGTCTTCGAGGAGCACGTCGGGTACTTCGCCCTCGACGAGGTGGATCTCAGACTCTTCGAGCCGAGACGGTGGTCGATACAGGCGATCCTCGGCGAGAAGACGATCGGGCGCAGTCAGATCACCAAACAGGCCGACGTGGTCATGGGTCTGGTCCTCCTCGACGAGTATCAGGAACCCGACCTGGTCCGGGACCAGCTCGACTATTACGCCCCCCGCACCGATCACGGGTCGTCTCTGAGCCTGGCGGTGCACTCGATGGCCGCCTCGATCGGGATGCGACCCGACCAGGCCTACTCCTTCTTCAGGGCAGCGGCCGCCATCGATCTCGACGACTCCATGGGCAACGGGCATCACGGCATCCACGCCGCTACCCAGGGGGGGCTGCTCCAGGCGGCCCTGCTCGGGTTCGGTGGGCTGCATCTCACCGAGGACGGCCCGCAGGTCGTGCCCAGGCTGCCCGACCATTGGGAATCGCTCGGCTTCTCCTTCGTATACCGGGGCACCCGGTACGAGAGAGAGGTGCGCGCAGGCAAGCCGGCCCGCGGGGCATCAGCCCCACGGGCCGACCACAACAGAGGAGGATAAGTATGAGATTCAGGACTTTCGCGGTTCTGGTTCTCCTCGTCGCCCTCGTCGCAGCATGCGGCGACGACGGCGGAGGGGGGGCCACGACCACGGCGGGTGGGACCGACACCACCGAGGCGGGCGGCGGCGAGGCGCCGTCTCTCGACGGGGTCGAGCTCAGTCTGTGGGGATGGTCGTCGTCCGACGCCGAGAACACCGCACTCACCGAGCTGGTCGATGCGTTCAGCGAGGAGACCGGCGCAGTGGCCAGCTTCCAGCCCCAGGCCGAGTACGACGTGGCGTTGCAGGCGGCGTTGACCTCGGGTGACCCGCCCGACGTGTTCTATGTCGACAGCTTCCGCTTGCCCGACCTGGCCGACGCCGGTGCCCTGGCCCCGGTCCCCGACGGTGCGATAAGCGATCCCGACGACATCTTCCCCTCGCTGCGGGAGGCGTTCACCCTCGACGGCACCTGGTACTGCCCGCCGAAGGACTTCTCCACCCTGGCCCTGATCTACGACCCGGACGCATTGTCCGAGGCCGGGGTCGAGGTGCCGACCACGTGGGAGGAGCTGGCCGCCGCGGCCGAGACGCTCACCACCGGTGATGCGGCGGCGATCGCAGCCGGCACCGCCCAGGCCGGTCTGGCCATGGGCGTGGAGTACCCCCGTTGGGGCGTGTTCCTGTTCCAGAACGGAGCGGCGATCACCAACGAGGACAGCTCCGCCATGACCCTCGACACCCCCGAGGCACGGGAGGCGATCGAGTTCGTCACCGGTCTCTACCAGGACGGATATGCGGTGAAGCCGGCGGCTGTCGATGCCGGTTGGGCCGGCGAGGCGTTCGGGCAGGGCAAGGCGGCGATGACCATCGAGGGCAACTGGATCATCGGTGACCTCGAGGCCAACTTCCCCGACCGCAGCTACGCGGTCGCCGAGCTGCCGGTGGGACCGGCCGGGCCGGGCACATTCGCCTTCACCGTGTGTTACGGGGTGGCGGCGGATGCGGAGAATCCAGAGGCGTCGTGGGCGTTTGTGGACGCCCTCACCGACGCGGAAGGGTCGCTCGCCTGGACCAATGCGTTCAACGTGATGCCGGCACGGGCCACCGTGGCCGAGGAGTGGCTCTCCACTCATCCCGACCTGGAGGCGTTCGTTACCGGGGCCGACTACTCCCGTCGCTGGGGGTTCGTGCCTGGCTTCGGTGACGTCCTCGGTGTGTTCAACACCGGTCTGGAAGGAGCGGTCGACGGCAACGTGACCATCGATCAGCTGATTGCCGACACCACAAGCGCGGGGGAGGGCGTGCTCGAGTAACGGCCGCTCTCGGGGACCGGGTCTCGCACCCGGTCCCCGAGGGTCGAATCGGGAGGTGAACATGACAGTGGCCAAGACCCCGCCTCTCCCGGCCGAGGTGGTCAAGGCGAGCCGGTGGCGCCGTCCCTTCCGTGTCCCGCGCGGCAAACCACAAAGAGGCGGGGCCGGTTTGGGTTGGCTATTCAGTGCCCCCGCTCTGATCGGGCTGCTGGTGTTTGTGGCGATACCGATCGCGGTCACCGCCTGGGTGAGTCTGCGCGACTGGAGTGGCCTGGTCTCCCCGTTCACCACCGAGTACATCGGGTTGGAGAACTACAACGAGCTCTTGTTCGAGCCGGGGGTCCGTCGCACCGACCTGGCCATCTCCATCCGCAACAACTTCTACTACGTCCTCGGTGTGGTCCCGCTGCAGACCTCCCTCGCCTTCGTCCTGGCCGTGATCCTCAACGCCAGGTTCCTCAAGGGGAAAGGCTTTTTCCGCACCGCCTACTACTTCCCTTCCATCACCAGCTCGATCGCGGTCACCTTGATCTTCGTGTTCCTGTTCCAGACCCAAGGGGCGATCAATGCGGTGTTGCCCATCCCCACGGTCAACTGGCTGGGCAACGCCAACGGGCTGATACACAACACATTGGGCGTTTTCGGCGTCGACCAGGCGCCGGGGTGGATGGCCGAGACCGAGTTCATGGGTCTAAGTCTGTGGCAATGGGTCTCGGGGCCGAGCGTGGCCATGTTCGCCATAATGCTGTTGGTCTCCTGGACCACCACCGGGACGTTCATGCTCATCTTCCTCGCCGGTCTGCAGAGCATCCCGGAGTCGGTGGAGGAGGCGGCCAAGGTCGACGGGGCCAGCACCTTCCAGACCTTCTGGCACATCACCATCCCGCTGATGAAGCCGACCATCTACTTCGTGGTCACCATCGGGCTCATCTCCACCTGGCAGGTATTCGACCAGATCTACGCCACCAACTTCGGCGGTCCGCAGAAGACCACGGTGACCCCGGCCTTCCTCATCTACTTCCAATCGTTCCGCAACTCGGAGGCCAGCCTTGCTGCGGCCATCGCCGTGCTCCTGTTGCTCGTGATCATGTTCTTCACCTTCATCCAGCGACGGATGATCAAGTCGAGTGGGGAGGCCTGATGGTTGCCGAAGCCGCGCCGGTGGGAGAGTCCCGGGCCAGTCTCAGGGTGCGGACCGTGCTGGGTTACGCCGTGTTGGTCTTTTTCGCACTGGTATTCATCATGCCTTTCATCCTGGTGCTGGTCACCTCGTTCAAGACCCTGCCCGACATCCAGGCCAACCCGGTCCAGCTCTGGGCCGATCCGGCATACGGGTGGACCATGGACGGGATCAGGGGTCTCAACACCCAGAACGTCCGCATCCCCCGCTGGGCGCTGAACTCCACCATCGTCACCGTGGTCGCCACCCTGGGCCGGGTCTTTCTCGCCTCGCTGGCCGGTTACGCCCTGGCCAAGATGTCGTATCCGGGCAAGCAGATATTGTTCGGCCTGGTCATCGTGCTTCTCGCCGTGCCCGGGGTGGTGCTGCTCATACCCAAGTTCCTGGTGTTGAAGGAGTTGGGGCTGCTCAACAGCTACTTCGGGCTGATCCTGCCCCAGATGTTCGACGCCTTCGCCATCTTCCTCATGAAACAGTTCTTCGAGCAGCTCCCCGACGAGCTGATCGAGGCGGCGGCCATCGACGGGGCCAGCCCGTGGCAGACCTTCTCCCGGGTGATGCTCCCCCTCGCCGCTCCCGGTCTGATCGCCCTCACCATCCTCTCGGTGCAGGGGATCTGGAACGAGTTCCTCCATCCCCTGATCGCGGTGCCCTCCAACCCAGATCTGGCCACCCTGCCCTTGGGGCTGGCCAACCTCAGGTCCGCCTTCGGAGAGGGCCAGCCCTGGAACACCATCCTGGCCGGTACCCTGATCACCACCATTCCTATCGCCATCGTGTTCTTCACTTTCCAGCGCTACTTCGTCCAGGGGGTCGCCGCCACCGGGGTCAAGGGCTGACCGGGTGCTCTCCGTGGAGGCCGGGAGCGTCGTCCTCGACACCGGCAGCTGCCTGGCGGTGATCTTCGACATGGATGGGGTGGTAACCGACTCGGCCTCGGCTCATCGCCGCGCCTGGAAGCGGACCTTCGACTCGTTCCTCGACGAGCGCTACCTGGCCGGGGGAGAGCGGATGCGGGAGTTCGACGAGGCCGACTACCTCACCTACGTCGACGGGAAGCCCCGCTACGACGGGGTGCGCAGCTTTCTCGCCTCCCGGGGCATCGAGTTGCCCGAGGGGACGCCGGAGGACCCGCCGGAGGCGGAGACGGTGAACGGTCTGGGCAACCGGAAGAACCAGGCATTTCTCCAAACCGTGGCCGAGAGCGGCATCGACCCTTACCCGTCCACCCTCGAACTGATCGACCGGCTCCACTCCGGCGGGGTGGGGGTGGCGCTGATCACCTCGAGCAGGAACGCAGGCGCGGTCCTGGAGGCGGCGGGTGTCGACGTGGCGACCTTCGATCATGTCGTCGACGGGACCGAGTCGGCTCGTCTGGGTCTCGCCGGCAAACCGGACCCGGCCATCTTCTTGGAGGCAGCTTCGCGGTTGGGGGCGAGTGCAGCCGGCTGTGTCGTGGTCGAGGACGCGGTCTCCGGGGTGGAGGCCGGTCGCGCCGGTGAATTCGGCGGCGTCATCGGGGTCGACCGGGGCAACAACCGGGAGGCCCTCCGGGCGGCCGGCGCCGACGTGGTGGTAGAGGATCTGGCCGAGGTGACCCTGGGCTGAAGCCTCGCGGCCGAGCCGGCCCAACCTGAGGTTCCCCGTTGCAGATATGCAACGAACGCTCTCGAGTTCGGATAGCCCCCGGGTCCTCACGGTCCTCGTTCTGGCCCGGCCGGTGAAAAGGCTCGGCGGGGCGGGTTCCTCAGCTCTCGAACGGGACCGGCATCAGCTCGAACACGTCGATGGCGTAGGCACCATTCCCCTCGCTGAGATAGGGGTGGCCTTCGGTGAGGGCGGACGCTTGGGTCAGATCGTCCGCCTGCACGATCGAATACCCGGTCAGTTTCGAGGCAAGCCCGGTCGACCCGTCGTCGATGACCGCCGTCCCTCCACCAAAAGGGGCTCCGATGTCCACCAACGCAGACCCGACTCGGTTCATCCACGACGTCCACTTCTCCAGGACCGCCGCGCCCTCCTCTTCGGACATGTCGGCCAGATCCGTGGCTTCTCCCCGATAGATCATCATGTACTCAGGCACTTCTGCCACCTCCTAATTTAGCTAGCACTATATCAAAAAGGGCCCAAGGTTCAATTCAAACTAAAATTGAACAGGTCCCACCAGCCCACGCCGAAACCTCTGGTAAATACTGGGCTTCCTCAAGGGAGGTAGGCGCGGGGCCGAAATAACCCTGTGACGTCCCTGCGCGAGTTCGCCGGCCTGGCGACGGCCAATATTGGGCTGCTCCTCGACGCCGTTCCCGACCCGATGATCGTGACCGATGTCGACGGGGCCATCCTCAGGGTGAGCAAGGGCGCCGCTGCGATGCTCGGCTACAGCGGGCCGGATCTGAAAGGGCGTTCCCTGGCCGACCTGATCTGCGAGGAGAACCGACAGCACTACGGCGAGCATCGGGCGGCGTTTCTCGCCAGCGGCGCCGAGACTGCTCCCGAGCTGGAGACCTACTTCCTCACCGCCCGTGGATCGCGCCTTCCCATCGATGCCGCCGTGGGCAAGCTGACTGTGGAGGAGACCACCTACCTGCTGCTCGTCATGCGCGAGGTGTCGGACCGTCTGGCCACTCAGAGTCGGCTGGAGCAGATGGTGGCCATCGACGAGCTCACCACCAGCATCTCCTCCCGGCTCAACACGCCCGACTCCGAGGACATCGACGAGGCCATCGGGGCCTCTATCCGAGAGCTGGCCGATTTCTGCTGCACCGGCGCTGCGTATCTCTTCATAGAGACCGAGCCGGGCACGTTCGCCCTGCACAGTCAGTCGAGCTATCTCGATGAACCGGCGGCCCTGGTCGCGCTCGGTCTGACGGCCCTCCCCTGGATCAGGGGCCTTCTCGAAGACCCTTCGATCTCGGAGGTGGGCACCCTGGACCCGGGCCCACAGGAGTCGGCTGCGGACTGTCTCCTTCTGCGCGGCGAGGGCGTCTCCTCGCTGGTGCTGGTCCCGCTCCGAGCCTCGGGTCGGACCATCGGATTCGCCGGGATCGAATCGAAGGACCCGCTCCGCCCCGCCTGGCCCGGCGAGGACCTGGCCGGCCTGGTCGTGCTCCAGGACGTGTTCGAGAACGCCCTGGAACGAAAACGGATCGGCTCGGAGCTGCGCCGGGTGAATCGGGTGCTCCACGCAGTCTCGGAGTGCCACGACGCCTTGATCCGGGCACAGGACGAGACCGAGCTGCTCCGCGACGTGTGCCGGTTCGTCGTGGAGGCCGGGGGTTACTCCCTTGCCTGGGTGGGATATGCCCTAGATGACGAGAACAGGACGATTGCTCAGCAGGCACAGTGGGGTGAGGGTCGGGGTTTCGTCGAGGGCCTGCAGCTCAACTGGAGGGACGAAGGGATGGGGCTGGGCCCGGCAGGAACGTCGGTGCGGACCCGGAAGCCGTCGTTCGTCGAGGACACCTCGACCGACCAGGACCTCGCCTGGCACCTCCAGCCCTACCGACATGGCTTCCTCTCTCTGGTATGCGTCCCCATGTTCTTCGGTGATGAGGTGGCCGGTGTCCTCGCCGTGTACGACAAGGAGCCGGGAGCGTTTGACGCCCGCGGGGTGAAGGTGCTGCAGCGGTTCGCCGACGATCTCGCCTACGGCATCGCCGCCCTGAGGTCGCGGGAACGTCAACGTGAAGCCGAATCCCAGCTGAGACAGCTCCTCGACTCGAAAGACGAGCTGATCGCCTCCATCGCCCACGAGTTACGCACCCCGCTGGCCGGGGTCGTCGGCTTCGCCCAGGTGCTGAGAGACGACGTCGACCTCGACCCGGAGTCGAGAGCGGAGATGGTCCGTCTCGTCGCCGAGCAGGGCATGGATCTGACCAACATCGTCGACGACCTCCTCGTCGCAGCCAAGTCGGAGGCGGGAACCCTGGTGGTGGCCCAGGTCAGGGTTGACCTGCGCGCCCAGGCGGCCCAGGTGCTGGAGGCGTGGGGCAGCGATCTGGTGGGAAGAGTCGAATTCGAAGGGGCGTCCGCCCCGACGATTGGGGACCCGGCCCGGGTTCGTCAGATCCTGCGCAACCTGGTCTCCAACGCCATGCGCTACGGCGGTGACCAGATCCGTGTCCGGGTCGTCGCCGACGGCGAGACGGCTCACGTCAGGGTCGAGGACAACGGCAATGGGGTGGCGCCCGAGGAGCAGGAGAGGATCTTCGAGCCCTACTCACGGGCCCATGACGCCCCCGGTCTCACCGCGTCGATGGGTCTGGGGCTGTCCATCTCCCGTCATCTGGCCCAGCTCATGGGCGGGGATCTCACCTACGGCGGCGAGCCCGGTCTGAGCGTATTCACCCTCTCCATGCCCACCCTGGCTGAGTAGGGACCGGCCCGCGCTCCCGACCCGACCCGACCCGAACCTGAGGTTCTCCGTAACACATATGCAACGGGGAGCCTCAGGTTCCGATTCAGGTCCAAACCCGTTCCCAAACTCGAGAGAGTCCGTAACGCATATGCAACGGGGAACCTCAGGTTTGCCCTCGGCTTCTCCCCTCGAGTCCGGCACCCTTTCCACGCCCGGCAACGACCGTAAGCTGATCCGGAGATGACGGGCACCCAGCTGGCCTCGCCTGAGGGAGGGCTCACCGAGACCGAGGTGCGCCGGCGCATCGCGGCGGGGCTGGTCAACCAGGTTCAGGATTCACCGAGCCGGACCACCGGCGAGATCGTGCGCGCCAATGTGGTGACCCGGTTCAACATCCTGCTCGGCGCACTCCTCGTCATCGTGCTGGTCGTGCTGCGCGAGCCCCGTGACGCCCTGTTCGGGATCGTGCTGGTCACCAACTCGTTGATCGGGATCATCCAGGAGCTGCGCGCCAAGCGCACGCTAGACCGCCTCGAAGTGCTCGCCGCCCCCAGCGTCAGGGTGATGCGCTCGGGTCGGCTCACCGAACAGGACGTGGAACAGGTGGTGGTCGACGACCTGATCGAGCTCCGTCCCGGCGACCAGCTCGCCGTGGACGGGGTGGTGATCAGCGCCAACGGTTTGGAGATCGACGAGTCGCTGCTCACCGGCGAATCCGACCCGGTGGTGAAACGAGCCGACGACAGGTGTCTCTCCGGCAGTTTCGTCGCCGCCGGTTCGGGCCGGTACCGGGCCACCCATGTCGGGGCCGACTCCTATGCGGCCAAGCTGGCCCAGGCCGCCAAACGGTTCACCCTGGTCCGCTCCGAGCTGAGAGACGGGATCAACTGGATCCTCGGTGTGGTCATCTGGGCCGTGGTCCCCATCGGGGGCCTGCTCGTCTGGAGCTCGCTCCGGGGCGGGCAGACCTTCATCGACGGTCTGGGCGGGGCGGTCGCGGCGGGTGTGGCCATGATTCCCCAAGGTCTGGTCCTGCTGACCTCGGTCGCCTTCGCCCTGGGGGTGATCCGACTGGGGCGCCAGAACGTCCTGGTCCAGGAGCTGCCCGCCATCGAAGGCCTCGCCCGGGTGGACACCGTCTGTTTCGACAAGACCGGCACCCTCACCGAAGGCCATCTCACCGTGAAGGAGGTGCTCCTGTTCGGCGAGGAAGATCCGGCCCCGGCCCTGGCCGCCATCGCCGCATCGGAGGCGAACCCCAACGCCACCATGGCCGCCATCGCCGCCGCCTACCGCGACGGCCCGGAGTGGGGGGTGCAGGCCAGCGTCCCCTTCTCCTCGGCCCGGAAGTGGAGCGGGGTCACCTTCTTCGGCGACGGCACCTGGGTGATCGGAGCCCCCGACGTGGTCGCCCCCCACGACCGGCGGGTCACCGAGCTGGCCGCCGACGTGTCATCGGAGGGGAGCCGGGTGCTGGTGGTCGCCCGGGGCGACGCCCCGCTGACCGAGAGCCTCCTCCCACCCGACCTCGACCCGGTGGCGGTGGTGGTCCTCTCCGACCAGGTCCGGGCCGACGCCGCCGACACTCTGCGCTATTTCGCCGAGCAGGGGATCAGGCTCAAGGTGATCTCGGGGGACCACCCGTCCACGGTGGCCGCGGTGGCCCGCCAGGTCGGGCTCGACGGCTCGGGCAACGTGGTCGACGCCCGTCACCTCCCCGAAGACGGCCGGGAGCTGGCCGAGGTGATGGAACGGGGGACGGTGTTCGGCCGGGTCGGGCCCCAACAGAAACGGGCCATGGTCCAGGCGCTGCAGTCGAGGGGCCATGTGGTGGCGATGACCGGTGACGGGGTCAACGACGTGCTCGCCCTGAAGGAGTCCGACATCGGGATCGCCATCGGCAGCGGGGCGCCGGCGTCACGGGCGGTTGCCCAGCTGGTGTTGATCGACGGCCGTTTCGACACCCTGCCCGGGATCGTGGGGGAGGGGCGGCGGGTCACCTCCAACATCGAGCGGGTGGCCAACCTGTTCATCACCAGCACCGTCTACGCCCTGGGATTGTCGCTGGCCATCGTGGTCTCCACCCTGCCCTTTCCCTTCCTGGCCCGTCACCTCACCCTGGTGGGCAGTCTCACCATCGGGATCCCCGCGTTCTTCCTCGCCCTGGCCCCGTCGCGGAGACGGACCCGTTCCGGTCTTGTCGCACGGGTGCTCAAATTCGCCGTGCCCACCGGCCTGGTGGCCACCATCGCCACCTTCGCCGGGTACTGGCTGGCCGATCTGGAGGGGGCGACCATCGGCCAGTCCCGGACCACCGCCACCCTGATCCTGGCCGCCATCGGGCTCTTCGCCCTGGGCATCGTGAGCCGCCCGCTGGTCCCGTGGAAGAAGGCGTTGATCGCCACCATGGCCGGGATGCTGGTGATGGCCATGACCAGCCCGACGCTGCGTGACTTCTTCGCCCTCGACCTGCCCCGCACCGTGGTGCTGTTGGCCGCGGTGGGCATCGTCGCCATCACCGGCACGGTGATGGTCTTCGCCCTCCGAGCCGTGGGCTGGGCGAGGGTGGTCCCCGAACTGTTGCGGGAGCATCCCCCCACCCAGCCGGGAGCATTGCGACGTCTCACCAACCGGATGGTGGAGAATTCGGGCTGGCACCGCTCCTTCCCCACCACCACCGAGATGCAGCCGGTGGTGAAACCCCCACCCGACCCGGAGGGTTGATCCCTCCCTCCCTCACTCCCAACCCTCCATGAGGACGCCGACCCGGGCCATCGCCTGGCCCCGTCTCGACCGGTAGGCTTCGAGTAGCCCTGCCACCAGCATCACAGAGATGCCGATCCCGGCCGCCAGGATCCAAAACACGGCGGATGCCGGCGCCGCTTCCGCTGCGGCGGCGAAGAGGAGCAGCACCGCGGAAACCACCGCGATCGACGCGGCGGCGATGGCGCGTCTCCGCACCCGGGACACGATGGCCCAGAGCAGGATCGCCACCGCCATCGCGAACGGGATCAGGCCAAATGCGAGACGGTTGGTGAACATCTCGACCAGCCCGGGGCCGGCGAGCAGCCCGATCCCGGCCCATTCCAGGACGATCACGTCCCAGCCTTGGGTTTCGCCTTCGCCGGCTCGGCGCACGGCGCGCAGGATCTCCACTTCGCTGAGGAGGACCAGGGCAATGGGGATGGTGTACCACTGGGCGCTGCCCGAGATGCTCTCGGCCACGCCCAGGATGAAGGCGGCCGCGATTGCCGGCGGGCTGATGGCGAGCATGTCCGGCCGGCTCCTGACGATCCCGATCGCCAGTGCCTGGGCCGCCACCGAGAGCAGGACCGCGACCAGAAGGGCCCGGGCCGGCCAGGTGGCGATGGCGAGCAGGAACGTCTCGATGTTGGTGACCAATGCCAACACCACCAGGGCCCCGACCCAAACGGAATCCGGTGCGACACGCCATATCCACAACGAAGCCAAGGTGGTGGTCACCGCCAACACCACGAGCCCGACCGCAAATAGGGTCTGCTCCCATCCCGAGGCGTTGGCAAGGACGTTGATCGTGGCCAGCCCGGTGACCATCGACGTCTCTCGAAGCCGGGCCAAGGCGAGTGGCACCGCGGCCCTGGCCAACCCGACGCTGAGCAGGGCCCCGCCGATGGTCAAGGCATACCCGTCACCCGCATCTCCGCGGTAGAAGGAGGCGGCGATGAGCACGCCGAGGAATGCCAGCCCAGTCCAGGTCCGGGCAGCCGACAGGGCTCGGTCCCGACCGTCGGGTGAGGGGACACGGAAGCGGAAGATCTCGGCGACCACCACCATCAGCGTCCCGAAGACGACGGCGCTGACTCGAAGCGCGGTGGAGCGGTCCCATCCGGCTGCCGGGATCATGGTGAGCCAGGCCAGAGCCGAGATGATTGGAGGGAGCAGACGAAGCGAGGGGCCCATCCTCTGCCAAAGCAGCTGGAGCGAGACGGCGAGCAGGGCGAAGCCCGTGGTCAGGCCGAACCCGGTGATGGTCTCGCTACCGGCGGCCACCGGAATCGCCGCAGCGAGGAGCCCGGTGGTTGCCAGACCTCCCCATGCCGCCAGGGCGTCGTCCCGCAGCCGACCGGTCCGGGTCGTCATGGTCAGGACCAGGGCCAGCGCCCCGAACAGGTACCCGGAGAAGTCGACTGCCCGGTCGACGGGGTACGCCTGCCAGTCGATAACCGCCAGCCAGGTCAGCCCTGCCGAGACGACGGCGATGAGGAGATAGGAGAGCCGGTCTTTCTCCTCGGCGACCCGGGCGCCGATGATGCCCCGGACCGAGGTGGCGGCCAGGACCAGGGCGGGCCACGCCCCACCCGCCTCCATTGCGGCGAGGATGATGAGGACGTTCCCGGCCTCGACCCAGACCCGCCCTCGTCGCCATATCCCGACCACGATCGAGAGCAGACCGAAGGCGAGCTCGGTGAGGAGGAGGTCTTGGTTCTCGAACGCAGTCAGCAGGGCGAAGCCTCCGATCAGGTGGGCCACCGCCAGGGGGGCGAGATCCCAGCGCCCCCAGACGCTCCTCGCCGCCAACTCCGACTGGTAGCGGGCGAAGACCCAGGAGAGGCCGACCAGCGGTGCGGCCAGAGCGATGTAGACCCAGGGCTCGTCGAGAGGGGAGACCGGCGACAGGGCGGTGAAGCCGACCGCCAGCAATCCGAGACCGGGGACGGTGACCGAGCCGGCACGGACCAGGTATGCCACCAGCAGGTAGACGGTGGCAACCCCAATCGACCACCACCCGTAGATCCGTTGCGGCTCGGTGTACACCGGGGCCAGGGCGAGCGGCATCACCACCGCCCCGATCAGGCTCGGGTATCGCAGCCACTCCACCCGGAGCAGCTCCCCGATCTGGCGTCGTCCGGCGATGACGTCGTCGCCGGCCAGCCCGCCGACCAGAAGGATCGCCCCCCAAACCAGAGCCACCAGATGGAGTGACTCGAGAGGCACACCAGCCCGGTCGCCGAGCAGCACCGCCAACAGGACCGTGTCGATCCAGGCGGCCCAGACGAACCACGTCGGACGCAGCGGGCCGAGCAACCCTGCCACCGCGATCACCGACAGCGTGGCGATGATCATCGGCCAGGAGTCGGGGACGGCCAGTGCGACCCCGCCCAGTGAGGCGATCGTGGCGGCGAGAGCCAGGGCCCGGCTCGAGGGACGGTGTGAATCGAAGAGCCGGGAGGCGGCGACATATCCGACGCCGATCAGGGCCAGAGTCACCCCGTTCCAAGAGGTATGCGCGGCGTAGCTGTCCCAGAGATCGAGAGCTGTGATCACGGCCAGAGGAGTGCTCACCACCACCATCACCGGCACCGGCCACCCTGCCGCGGCGGCAAGCCACTTGTCGCCGGTTCGACCTGCGGCCCGGTCGAGCAGAGCGGTGACGGTGTCACCTTCGAGCTCCGATGCGATCAGCGATGCGATCCAACCCACTGCCCAGGCACCGAGGACCACCGCCCGGGCCGGGCCGGAGGGGAAGAAGAGCAGCGAGCCGGTGCCGAGAAGATGACCGATCACCGCCAGATGTGACGCTGGGGCCCGGCGGACGGTGTTGGCCGCCAGGACCAGGACCAGGCCGATCCCTGCCCAGGTCAGGGACTGATCCGTTGCGGAGTATCCGGCGGTCTCCAGCGCCATTCCCAGGGCGAGAGCGAAGGAGGCAACGGCGCCCCAGAGACGCGCCAGTCTGCCTGCAGGGGAGAGGGCGATGCCGACCCCGACCAGGGCAAGCGCGGGTGCGCCCCACACGTCGGTTCCCAGGCTCGACCCCCAGTGCAGAGTGGAGCCGAAGGCGACCACGGCCCCCGCCCCGGGCAGCCAGAGGCGCCAGAAGGCGTCGCCGGCCGGGAGCAACCGGACCGCGATGGA
>DATHUP010000040.1:0-11608 GCA_035462175.1 Acidimicrobiia bacterium
GACTCACCCAGTCGCTGGAGACGGCCTTGACGCTCACCGAGGGGACTGCCGACATCGAGATCGTGGATGGGACCACGCTCACCTTCTCCCAGCACCTCTCCTGCCCGGTGTGCGGTCTCTCCTTCGAGGACCTCCAGCCCCGCAACTTCTCCTTCAACAGTCCTTACGGGGCATGTCAGGTCTGCTCCGGGATCGGGACGCGATTTCAGGTCGACCCCGAGCTCGTCATCGCCGATCCCGGGCTCTCCCTCGAGGAGGGAGCGATCCCGATGTGGTCCTCGAACCGCATGCGCTACTACCACCGCCTCCTCACCGGTCTCGGCGAGGTGTTCGGATTCGAGATGGGCACCCCGTGGCAGGACCTGCCCGAAGAGATCAAGCAGAAGATCCTCTACGGGACCGGCGAGGACAAGATCACCATCAAGTACACCAACCGTTTCGGGCGGAAGCGCCAATGGCAGGCCACCTTCGAAGGGGCGATCCCCTTCCTGAACCGTCGTCACGAGGCTGCCGAGAGCGACTCGGCCCGGGAGTACTACCAGGAGTACATGGCCCAGGTTCCCTGCGAGGCATGCGGGGGTGGCCGGCTCAACCCCATCTCGCTGGCGGTGACCGTCGCCGACCGGAACATCGCCGAGGTCTCGGAATTCAGCCTGGGCAAGGCGAAGGAGTTCTTCGAGGGTTTGGAGCTGACCGATCGGGAGAGCGCCATCGCCGAACGGGTCCTCAAGGAGGTGAGGGCGCGAATCCAGTTCCTGCTCGACGTCGGGCTCGACTATCTCACCCTGAGCCGCTCGGCTGCGACCCTGGCCGGGGGAGAGGCGCAGAGGATCCGGCTCGCCACCCAGATCGGTTCGGGGCTGGTCGGTGTCCTCTACATCCTCGACGAGCCCTCGATCGGGCTTCACCAGCGGGACAACCAAAGGCTGATCGAGACGCTTCTCCGTCTCCGTGACCTCGGCAACACCCTGATCGTGGTCGAGCACGATCAGGACACCATCCGCGTGGCAGATCACATCGTTGACATCGGCCCCGGCGCCGGAGAGCACGGGGGTCATGTCGTGGCCGAGGGCACGCTGGAGGACATCACCGCTCAACCGGCCTCGATGACCGGGGACTATCTGGCCGGGCGACGCCAGATCCCGGTGCCCTTCATCCGACGGCAGGGAAACGGCGAGGCGATAACCATCCATGGGGCCACCGAGAACAACCTGCAGGGCATCGACGTCTCCTTCCCGCTCGGTGTGTTCACCGCCGTCACCGGGGTCTCAGGCTCGGGAAAGAGCACCCTCATCGAGGAGATCTTGTGGAAGACCCTGGCCAATCGAGTCAACCGCGCCCGGGTGGTGCCGGGCAGGCACAAGAAGGTCGACGGCATCGAGCTCATCGACAAGGTGATCGACATCGACCAGTCCCCGATCGGCCGCACCCCCAGATCGAACCCGGCCACCTACACCAAGCTCTTCGACCAGATAAGGACCCTCTTCTCCCAGACGTCCGAGGCCAGGGCCAGGGGCTACAAGCCGGGTCGTTTCTCCTTCAATGTCAAAGGCGGCCGCTGTGAGGCCTGTGCTGGGGACGGGACGATCAAGATCGAGATGCACTTCCTCCCCGACGTGTACGTCCCCTGCGAGGTGTGCGGGGGGAGGCGCTACAACCGGGAGACCCTCGAGATCCTGTGGAAGGGACACAACATCTCGGAGGTGCTGGAGATGTCGGTGGAGGAGGCGCTCGGCTTCTTCGAGAACCAGCCCAAGATAGTGCGCATCCTCCAGACCCTCTACGACGTCGGTCTCGGCTACGTCCGCCTCGGACAGCCTGCTACCACTCTCTCCGGCGGCGAGGCGCAGAGGATCAAACTGGCGTCGGAGCTGGGGAAGCGTTCGACAGGGCGCACCTTCTACATCCTCGACGAGCCGACCACGGGCCTCCACTTCGAGGACATCCGGAAACTGCTCCAAGTGCTGCAGCGCCTGGTCGATGCCGGCAACACCGTGGTAGTGATCGAGCACAACCTCGACGTGGTCAAATCGGTCGACTACGTGATCGACCTCGGGCCCGAGGGCGGAAGCGGTGGCGGACGGATCGTGGCCCAGGGCACACCTGAGGAGATCGCGCAGGTGGGGGAGAGCTACACCGGCAAGTTCCTCCGGGAGATGGTTGGGGGCTGAATAGGCGGTCAACCGCTCTGTCGCCGCGCCGATATACCCTGTCAACCACTTTGGAGAGCTCGAACGTGTTCGACATGCCCAGATCCGGGTTCGGCGGCTTCCGCGAACTCGAAGGAAAGCACGCCGTCGTCCTGGGCGGTGCCGGTTTCCTCGGATCACACGTGTGCACTTGGCTCGTTCACTCGGGTGCGCAGGTCACCTGTATCGACAACATGATCACGGGCCACCCAGAAAACGTCGGACATCTCATCGGCGACAAGAGGTTCCGGCTGATCGACTACGACGTGACCGACTACCTACACGTCTCGGGCGACGTGGACTACGTGCTCAACTTCGCCTCTCCCGCCTCACCGGTCGACTACCTCAAGTGGCCGATCCATACCCTCAAAGTGGGCGCCTTCGGCACTCACAAGGGTCTCGGGCTCGCCTACCACAAAGGGGCTGTGTTCTTCCTTGCCTCCACCTCCGAGGTCTACGGCGATCCGCTGGTCAACCCCCAACCCGAGACGTACTGGGGCAATGTCAACCCGATCGGGCCCCGCGGGGTCTACGACGAGGCCAAGCGGTTCGCCGAGGCGCTGACCCTGGCCTACAACCGGGAGCACGGCGTCGACACCCGGATCGTCCGGATTTTCAACACCTTCGGCGCCCGGATGAGACCAGACGACGGTCGAGCCGTCCCCGCCTTCTTCAAGGCGGCATTGGAGAACCGGCCCCTCCCCGTGTTCGGGGACGGCTCGCAGACAAGGTCGCTCTGCTACGTCGACGACGAGGTGGAAGGGATCCTGCGTCTCCTGCTCTCCTCGGAGACCAGCCCGGTCAACATCGGGAACCCCGAAGAGGTGACCATGGTGGAACTGGCCGAGACGGTGCAGGATGTAGTGGGCAATCATCCCGGTATCGAGTTCCACCCCCGACCGACCGACGACCCGATGGTGCGCCGCCCCGACACGGCCAAAGCGGAGAGGATCCTGGGTTGGAAGGCCCAGATCCCATTGCGAGAGGGCCTGGAACGCACCCTGCCATGGTTCAAGGGAGTCCTGGGGTACTGACCCCCTGGACTCGCCCCGTGTCCTGGTCAGACCTCGGCGACTGGTGGGTTTCAGAGGTCACCGACGATCCTGCCTACGAGACTGTGGTCACACCGATGCTGCTCGGAATCCTCGATCCGGTCTCCGAGCTGACCTATCTCGACCTGGGCTGTGGCGAGGGCAGGGTCATGCGCTCGATCTCCGGCAGAGGGGCAGAAGTCCATGGGGTCGAGCTCAATCCACATCTGGCCCGGCTGGCGGCGCGGACCGCCTCAACGATGATCGGTGAGCTCCCGGCGCTGGGCTTCATCAAAGACGATTCCTATGACGGCGCCTATTGCGTTTTGGTGCTCGAGCACATCGAGGATCACCGAAGGCTGTTCCACGAGGTGGCTCGCGTCGTGAAACCCGGCGGCAGGTTTGCCGTAGTCACGAACCACCCCGTATGGACCGCCCCCGGCTCGACGCCGGTGACCGATCACGACGGTGAGACCCTGTGGCGGCCCGGGGCCTACTTCGCATCGGGCACCACCGACGAGCCAGCCGGAGAGCAGAGAGTGGTGTTCCACCATCGGACGATGGCCGAATTGGTCAACGCGGCCGCCGGGGCGGGATGGTCACTCGAGGAGATGATCGAGGCGCCACATCACGACGATCTCACCCAGCCGGGGATTCCCCGCCTGCTGGCTTGTCGGTGGCGACGCCTTCCCTGAGCCACGCCCGCCGGCCATGTCACCCGTCTTGGTCTCAGCCACCTTCAGCCGCCCAGAGGATTCCGTCGGCGAGGTGGGATCGGAACAGCGGTTCGCCGAAGCTTTCGATCGTATGCCCACCGGCGGTGTAGAAGGCTCGGCCCCCGTCGTATTCGTGGGCCCATGCAATCGGGTGGTGGTCACCCATCGCCCCACCTTCGTAGCTGGTTTCGTCGAGAGTGGCCAGCACCACGACGTCGGCTCCGGGAGGGCTGCGAAAGTTGTACCACTCGTCGAATCGCTCGAACCTGAGGGGTAGCGACCTTGCCGCCGGATGGTCAGGGGCTACCAGGTCGATGGCAGCAGCCTGAGGTGCCGGATGATCTTCGAAGTAGGCCCCCACCAACTCCCCGTACCAGGGCCAGTCGTACTCGGTGTCGGTGGCGGAGTGAATCCCGACGAATCCCCTGCCGGATCGGATGAAGCTCTCCAGCGCCTGCTCCTGGGACCTGTCGAGAATGTCCCCGGTGGTGTTCAGAAAGACGATTACCTCGTATTCGGCTAGGCCGACTTCGGTGAACCCCGAGGCGTCGTCGGTTGCGGTGGCGGAGAATCCATGGGAAACACCCATCTCGTCGATCGCCTCGATCCCCGCAGGAATGGAGTCGTGGCGGAAGCCGGCCGTCTTGTGAAAGACGAGCACCTGGAGAGGGTCCGGCTCGGTAGTTGTTGCCTCGGTGGACGTTGTCATCTCATGAAGCGTCGTCGAGACGGGATTCGGTGGGAGAGTGCTCGACGTGGTCGTTGTCTGCTCAGGGCCTGCGGCCGGCTCGGAGCAACCGACCAGGCCAGCAACGACGACCCCGATCATCACGGAGTGCCGCATGCTCGAAACCGTAGACATCTTGGGCGGTTAGAGCAGGAAGCTTGCCGTTGGCGCCTCCTACCCTGAGCGGGAGTGTTCGAGCGACCGAAGCCGTCGGAAATCCCGGATCAGCCGGGGGCCTATCTCTTCCGGGACAAACACGGGAAAGTTGTCTATGTCGGGAAGGCGAAGAGCCTGCGCAGCCGCGTGCCGTCCTATTTCGGCGTAGGTCTCCACCCCAGAACCCAGGCCATGGTGGACAACGCCCGGTCGGTGGAGTGGATCATCACCGAGTCCGAGGTCGCCGCCCTCATGCTCGAGTTCTCCTTGATCAAGCGGCACCGTCCCCGATTCAACGTCAAGCTGGTCGACGACAAGTCCTATCCGTATCTGGCCATCACCAGGAGTGACGAGTGGCCCAGGGCTCGGATCATGCGTGGGGCCAAGCGCAAGGGCAACGAATACTTCGGTCCCTACGCCCACACGTACGCCATCCGCAAGACGCTCGACCAGCTGCTGCGCACCTTCCCGGTGCGAACCTGCACCGACTCCTTCTTCGAGCGTCAGCGGGCCCAGGGCCGGCCCTGTCTCCTCTATCACATCGAGAAGTGCTCCGGCCCCTGCATAGAGGCGGTGACCCCCGAGGACTACCAGCGGATGGTCGATGGGCTGGCCACGTTCCTCAGCGGCGACACCGAGGTGGTGCTCACCGATCTGGAGGTCCGGATGTGGGAGGCGTCGGAACGTCAGGAGTTCGAGCTGGCCGCCCGGCACCGGGATCGGATCGACGACGTGCGACGAGCGATGCTCCGCCAGGAGGTAGTGACGGAGCGACCCGAGGATTTCGACCTGATCGCCTTCCACGGCGACGACCTGGAGTCCGCCTTCCAGATCCTCCACGTGCGAAAGGGAAGGTTGGTGGGACGGATGGGGACAGTCGTCGACCGGGTGGAGGAGCTGACCGATGCCGAGCTGATGAGCCGGGTGATCCGGCAGCTCTACGGCGACGACGATCCGCCCAAGCAGGTGCTCGTCGAGATCGAGCCGGCGGAGAAGGAATTGCTCCAGGAATGGCTGGAGGAACGGCGCGGCACCAGAGTGAGCCTTCGAATCCCGGCCCGTGGCGCCAAACGACGGCTGATGGAGACCACGGCGACCAATGCCGCCGAAGCTTTCGCCCGACATCGCTTGAAGAGGAGCCAGGATCACAACGCCAGAGCCAAAGCCCTGCGATCGTTGCAGGAGGTCCTCGACCTGCCCGAGCCGCCGCTACGCATCGAGGCCTACGACATCTCCACTCTGCAGGGGACCAACACCGTGGCGTCGATGGTGGTGCTCGAGGACGGGATCCCGAGACGTTCCGACTATCGACGCTTCAAGATCCGAACCGTCGACGGCCAGGACGATTTCGCTGCCATGGAGGAAACGGTCCGCCGCCGTTTCCGCGCCTATCTGGCGGAGCGTGACCGGTCTGTCGCCGAGCAGGGGAGGTTCTCCTACCCACCGTCGCTGGTGCTCGTGGATGGGGGGCCGGGCCAGTTGGGCCGTGCGGTCAGGGTGCTCGACGAGCTCGAGTTGGACATCCCCGCCATCGGTCTGGCCAAGAGGATGGAGGAGGTGTACCTGCCGGGCAAGCCGGAGCCGGTTCGCATCCCCCGCGACGCCGAGGCCCTCTACCTGCTCCAGCAGGTCCGCGACGAGGCACACCGATTCGCCGTCACCTACCACCGTCAGCTCCGCTCCAAGTCGATGGTCGACTCGATCCTCGACGAAGTCCCCGGGATCGGACCCCGGCGCAAGAAGGACCTCTTGAAGCGGTTCGGATCTCTGAAGAAGATAAGGGAGGCCGGGGCCGACGACCTGGCCGAGGTGGTCCCGAAGAACGTCGCCGACGACCTGTACGCTGCCCTGCACACCTGATCGAGAGCCCCGATGGACCGTCCAGCAACCGATCATCCCCACGTTCTCGTGGTCACCGGCATGTCGGGGGCGGGACGTTCCTCCGCGGCGAAGATCCTCGAGGACCTCGGCTATACGGTTATCGACAATCTCCCGCCGCGATTGCTCGTCCCCGCCGCCCAGTTCCATGAGTTGCCGGAGCGACACAAACACCTCGCCGTGGTCATCGACTCGCGCGGCGGCCTTTCCATCGACGAGCTCAGGGGCGCCGTCGAGGAGCTGAGCCGGGAGGGAGTGATGACCAGGGTCGTCTTCCTCGACGCCGACGACGACGTGATCGTCTCCCGATACGAGGAGAACAAACGGCCCCACCCGCTGGGGCGCCCCACGATCTCGGAGTCGATCGGCGCCGAGCGAGATCTTCTCGCCGACCTGCGGGAAGAGGCAGATGTGATCGTGGACACCTCGCAACTGAACATCCACGAGCTGAGAGACCGCCTCACCGCCCAGTTCAGCGAAGAGGACATGGCAAGGCCGATGAGGGTCTCGATCCGCTCATTCGGCTTCAAGCACGGGACTCCTCGGGA
The DNA here is from genome assembly GCA_035462175.1 of Acidimicrobiia bacterium. GTDB lineage: Bacteria > Actinomycetota > Acidimicrobiia > Spongiisociales > ZC4RG35 > JARDZU01. The sequence goes on from DATHUP010000040.1 coordinate 7,246, forward strand.
CACGGACCTCCTCTTCGATGTCCGCTTCCTACCCAACCCGCATTGGGTGCCGGAGCTTCGACCGTTGCGCGGGACCGACGAGCCTGTGGCCGAGTACGTGATGCGGGAGGACGCGGCCAAGGAGTTCGTCGACCGGGTCGACGAGCTCCTCGCTTTTCTCATCCCCCACTTCGAAGCCGAGGGGAAGTCGTACCTCGCCGTGGGGATCGGTTGCACCGGGGGACATCACCGATCGGTGGCCATCGCCGAGGAATTGGGGCGGCGGCTGGCCCAGCACGGGATCCTGGCCACCGTCCGCCACCGCGACAGCGAACGGTGAAACCGCAGACCGAGACTGCGCTCGCGCCGCTCCTCCTCGACCCGGAGGGCCCGGAGGTCGTGGCGATCGGGGGCGGCCACGGTCAGGCGGCCGCCTTGGAGGCCATCCAGTGCTACGCCGGTGGGATCTCCGCCCTGGTGGCGGTGGGCGACGATGGAGGCTCCTCGGGCCGGCTCAGCGAGATGGGCATCCCGCCTCCCGGTGACGTGAGACGCTGTCTACTCGCCCTGACCCCCGAGCCCTCGCTTTGGTCGGAGCTCTTCTCGCATCGCTTCAAGGTCGGCGACGTCGCCGACCACTCGCTGGGCAATCTGATCCTGGCCGGGTTGGCCGACCTGTTCGGTGACTTCGAGTCGGCGGTGACCACGGCCGAGCGCATGCTGGGGACCCTCGGCTCGGTGATCCCGGTGGCCAACGAGGCGATCAGGCTGACCGCGACCATCGACGGCCGGCAAGTGGTCGGGCAGAAGGCGATATCGAAGACCGCCGGGGACCTGTCCGAGCTCCATATCGAGCCCCGGGACGTCGCCGCCACCCGTCGCGCCCTCTCCGCGGTCGCCGCCGCCGATCAGATCGTGATCGGCCCCGGAAGCCTCTACACCTCCATCGTCTCCGCCCTCAAGGTCAACATGCTCGCCCCGGCAATCATGGGAGCGGCCGCTCAGAGGGTGTTCGTGATGAACCTGGTCACCCAGGATGGGGAGACATTGGGTATGGACGGAGGTCACCACCTCCAGGCACTGGCCAAACACGTCGGCGTGACCGGGCCCGGCATCGTGGTGGCCCACGACGGTCCACTCGAGGTTCCCCCCGATCACGACCAGGTGCGCATCGACACCGACGATGCGGCACGGAACGGTTGGCGGGTCGTCTTTGCAGATGTCGCCGACAACAAGCCAGACTGGCCCGAGCACGACCCCATGAAGCTGGGGCGCGTGCTGGAAGAGCTCGCGATCACCAAGGACTGATAGTCGATGCCTGATTACCTGACTCTCGACGACGTAGAGGTCGAGGGACTCGATGTCCTGGTCCGGTCTGATCTGAACGTCCCGATCGAAGGCGGGGCCGTGGCCGATGCCTTTCGGATCGAGTCGGCGTTACCCACCCTGGAGCGTCTGGTCGATGCCGGAGCCCGTGTATCGGTCTGCTCGCATCTCGGCCGGCCCGACGGGCCGGATCCGGCGCTCTCGCTCCGCGTCGTGGCCGAGGCCATGGCCGGGCTCTCGTCGAAGGAGGTGGCTTTCGAGGAGGGCGGCCAGATCACGGTTCTGGAGAACACCCGCTTCGACCCGGGGGAGACCGGGAACGACCCGGCGCTGGCCGCGCGTCTCGCCGACGGTTACGCCCTCTTCGTCCAAGATGCATTTGGCTCGGTGCACCGGGCCCATGCCTCGACCGTCGGGGTCGCCGAACTGGTCAAATCGGTCGCCGGGCCCCTCCTCGATGCGGAGCTGAAGGCTCTGACCCGCTTCCTCGCCAACCCCACGGTTCCCTACGTGGTGGTGCTGGGCGGGGCCAAGGTCTCAGACAAGCTAGGCGTCATCGAGAACCTCCTTCCCAAGGTCGACGCAATGCTAATTGGGGGCGGGATGTGCTTCACCCTGCTTCGGGCCAAAGGCATCGAGGTGGGCGACTCCATGGTGGAAGAGGACATGGTCGACACGGTTCGAGGCCTGCTCGAAGGCGAGCACGGCGGCAAGATCATCCTCCCCTCCGACGTGGTGATCGCCAACGAGTTCTCTGAAGCCGCCGAGCACGAGCTGGTCTATGTCAAGGACATACCGCCCGGCTGGAGAGGCTTGGATGTCGGGCGGGAGACGAACCAGCTGTTCACGTCGGTGATCCGAACCGCCGAGACCGTCTTCTGGAACGGTCCGATGGGCGTATTCGAATGGGCCCCGTTCCGGGCCGGCACCGAGTCCGTGGCCCGTGCCGTCGCCGAGACGTCGGCTTTCACCGCGGTCGGCGGCGGCGACTCCGTTGCCGCCCTCCGTGAGATGGGCCTCGACGACGCCGTGTCCCATGTCTCCACGGGTGGCGGCGCCGGTCTCGAGTACCTCGAGGGTCGAGCGCTCCCCGGTGTGGAGGTGCTGAGGAGATGGGTATGAGCCAGCGCAAGAATCTGATCGTGGGCAACTGGAAGATGAATCCCACCCATCTCGAGGCGATCCAGATGGTGCAGAAGTTGTCCTATCGCCTGGAGGCGAAGGACCACGACCGGGTCGAGGTCGTGGTGGCTCCCCCCTTCACCTCGCTGCGCTCGGTGCAGACCGTGATCGAAGCAGACCGTCTGCGCATCGGTCTCGGTGCCCAGAATGTCCATTGGGAGGAGTCGGGGGCGTTCACCGGCGAGATCTCGGCGACCATGCTGGCGAAGCTTTCGGTCGACCATGTCATCGTCGGTCACTCGGAGCGCCGCCAGGGGTTCGGGGAGAGTGACGAGGTGGTGGCCAAAAAGGCCGGCGCCGTGGTCGGGGCAGGCATGAGCCCCATCGTTTGCGTCGGCGAGACCCTGGAGCAGAGGGAGGCGGGGGAGGCGGAGGCCGTCGTCGTTTCCCAGGTGGTGGGGTCGCTGGCCCGTCTCGACTCAGAGGCGGTGGCGATGTCGTCGATTGCCTACGAGCCAATCTGGGCCATCGGCACCGGGCGGACCGCCCTTCCCGACGATGCAGGATTGATGGCCGAGATCATCCGACAGACGGTTGCCGACAAGATGTCGAGCGGTGCCGCCGAAGGCGTCCGCATTCTCTACGGTGGATCGGTCAACGCGGCCAACATCAGGGACTTCATGGCCAAGTCGGAGGTCGACGGTGCTCTGGTGGGCGGGGCCTCACTCGACCCGGACAGCTACGCGGCGATAGTGCGCTACTGGGTATGAGCTACCGGCTGATCCTGTTGCGCCACGGACAGTCGACCTGGAATCTCGAGAACCTGTTCACGGGGTGGACCGACGTCGGTCTCACCGAGCTGGGCGAGGCCGAGGCTCGGGAAGCGGGGCGTGTCATCGGCGAGGAAGGCCTCGACCCGGACATCCTCCACACCTCGGTGTTGGTGAGGGCGATCAAGACCGCCGAGCTGACTCTGGAGGTCATGGGCCGCCAGTATCTCCCGGTGCGTCGCTCCTGGCGGCTCAACGAGCGTCACTACGGGACATTGCAGGGCCTGAACAAGAAGGAGACGGCAGAGAAGCACGGGGCAGAGCAGGTCCTCCTATGGCGGCGCAGCTACGACCTCCCGCCGCCGCCTCTTGCAGACGACGACGAGCGTCATGCCCGTCACGACCCGCGGTACAAGGACCTTCCCCCCGACCTGATACCGGCCACTGAGTGTCTAAAGGACGTGGTGGTGAGGATGCTGCCCTACTGGTACGACACCATCGTGCCCGATCTCCTCGCCGGCCGTGAGCCGCTGATCGTGGCCCATGGCAACTCGCTCCGGGCCCTGGTCAAGCATCTCGACGGGGTCAGTGACGAGGACATCATCGACCTGAACATCCCAACCGGCGTCCCATTGCTCTACGAGCTCGACGACGCCTTCAGCCCAATCTCCAGCCGTTACCTCGGGGATCCCGAGGCGGCGCAGGCGGCAGCCGACGCAGTTGCCAGCCAGGCCGGATAGGTGAAAGCGCCCCGTCACTGGTACAATGTGCCGTCCGCATGGGTACCCGGCGGAATCCTCTACATCATCAGGCAATGGCTGTCGTCGAAGCAATCGCAATCGTCGTCCACATAATCCTCTCCCTCGCCGTCGTGGCGTTGGTCTTGCTCCACTCGGGCAAGGGTGGGGGACTGTCCGACGTCTTCGGCGGCGGCATGTCCACATCCAGCTTGGGTGGAAGCACGGTCGTAGAGCGGAACCTCGATCGACTGACGGTCATCGTGGGGATCACATTTGCGATCAGCACCTTCGTGCTGACCTTCCTCTTGAACAGCTGACCGGCGTACACTCGCCCGGTTTTGTCGGAGTGGCGGAATTGGTAGACGCGCCAGGTTGAGGGCCTGGTCTCGCATAGCGAGGTGGAGGTTCGAGTCCTCTCTCCGACAC
>DATHUP010000041.1:0-4481 GCA_035462175.1 Acidimicrobiia bacterium
GGACGTGGTCGTCGCCGCCGGGGTGGAGAACATGACCCGGGTCCCGATGGGGATCACCGCCCAACAGGGGCCGGGTCTTCCTTTCGGCTCCCGCATGCTGGAGCGCTACACACAGGGTCTGGTGCCACAGGGCATCTCTGCGGAGATGATCGCCGAGAAGTGGGGTATCTCCCGTGAGGAGCTCGACGAGCTGGCGCTCGAGTCGCACCGCCGGGCGGCGCAGGCCACGGAGGAGGGCCGATTCGAGGGCCAGATCGTCCCGGTTGGCGTCACCGGCGAGAACGGCATTATGGAGACGGTGACCGGGGACGAGGGAATCCGTTGGGACACCTCGTTGGAGAAGCTGGCCGCCCTCCAACCGGCCTTCAAGAGTGACGGCGTGGTCACGGCCGGCAACTCGTCACAGATCTCCGACGGAGCCGCCGCCCTTCTCATCATGTCAGAGGAGAAGGCCAGGGCCCTCGGTCTCGAGCCCAAGGCCCGCTTCGTTGCCTTCGCCATGGCCGGGGTCGACCCGGTCACCATGCTCACCGGGCCCATACCGGCCACCGAGAAGGTGCTGAAGCGTGCCGGTCTCGGCATCGACGACATCGACCTGTTCGAGGTGAACGAGGCGTTCGCCTCGGTGACGGTGGCCTGGCGCATGGAGCATGGCGGGTCGGACCCGATGGCACTTTGGGAGCGGACCAATGTCAACGGTGGCGCCATCGCCCTCGGTCACCCGCTCGGCGCCTCCGGGGCACGGCTGCTCACCACCCTGGTCTGGGAGTTGGAGAGGATCGGGGGCCGGTACGGTCTGCAGACCATGTGCGAGGGTGGGGGCATGGCCAACGCCCTGATCATTGAGAGGCTCTGAGCCCTTCTGGCTCAAAGCCGTACTTGGTGCATGACATGCCGGTTGAACCTGCAGACCTCATCCTTCACTCCGGGAAGCTGTGGGACGGCCGTGCGATCGAAGGGGGCGAAGCCGTCGCGGTGGCGGGAGGGAAGATCCTCGCTGCGGGGAGCAACCACGAGGTGGAGAGACACCGCTCCGAGCACACCCGGTCGATCGATGTGGACGGCCGCCGGATCATGCCCGGGCTCATCGACTCCCACATCCACATGGCGCGTGGGGGGCTTCGCTGGAACCTCGATCCCCGTTGGCACGGTCTGAGCTCGCTGACCGATGGGTTGGAGGTGATCGCCCGGGCCGGGGAAGACCGCGATCCGGGGGAGTGGATAGCCGTGCTCGGCGGCTGGAGCCCGCACCAGTTCCACGAGAGGAGGCCACCGTCGCGTCACGAGCTCGACGAGGCGGCGCCCGGTCATCCCGTGTTCGTGCAGCGGAACTACATCGAAGCGTTTCTCAACACCCGGGCGCTCCAGATGATGGGCTGGATGGGAGGCGGTGCCCCGGATTGGGTGGAGCAGGATCCCGACCTGGGTCAGCCAACCGGCAGAGTCATCGGGGTCAGTGCCCTCCAGGCGCTCGGATCGCAGCTGGCCATGCCCCCAGTAGAGGAGCAGATCGAAGGCACCAAGACCATGTTCCGCAAGCTCAACCGGGTAGGTCTCACCGGCGCCATCGATGCCGGTGGGTTCAGGATGATCCCCGAGGCGTATCGCCCCATCGCCGCGTTGTATCAGGGCGGGGAGCGCGGGTTCCGCACTCGCCTCCTGGTCGGGGCCAGCCAGCCGGGAGACGAGGTCGGCGAGCTGGAGCGGTGGATGGAGCTGGTTTCGCCGGGATCCGGTGACGAGTACCTTCGCTATCTGGGGGCGGGCGAGGTCATCCTCTTCCCCGCCCACGACATGGAAGGGCTCGACCAGCGCGACATCTCGGGGGAGAAGGGCCGCTTCACCGATGTCTCCCGGAGGCTCATCGAGGCCGGCTGGCCCCTCCACATCCACGCCATCCTCGACCGGTCGGTCGGCACCATCCTCGACGCCTGGGAGGAGGTGGGACGACCCGAGGAACTGGCCGACCTTCGCTTCACCATCACCCACGCCGACCAGGTGGGGGAGGAGAACCTGCAGCGAATCCGGGACATGGGAGTCGGGCTGACCATCCAGAACGGGATGGCCTTCCGTGGCCGTGACTCCTTCGCCACCTGGGGAGAAGACCGGGTCAGGAGGTCACCGCCGCTGCGGACCATGCTCGACCTGGGCATCCCGGTCGGCGCCGGCACCGACGGGACCGTGGTCTCCTCCTACGACCCGTGGGCCTGTATCTGGTGGATGGTGTCGGGGGAGAGCCGAGACGGCTCGCCTCCACGGGTCGAAGAGCAGCGGCTGACCCGGGACGAGGCGCTTCGTCTCTACACCCGGGGGAGCGCCTGGTTCTCCTTCGAGGATGACTCTCGGGCCAATCTGCGAGCCGGGAGCGATGCCGATCTCGTCGTCCTGTCCAACGACCCGCTCACCGTGCCCGAGCACGAGATCCGGCACATCGAGTCGGTGCTGACCGTTGTCGGCGGCCGCATCGCCCACGTCTCCGGCCTCCCGGTCGTGGCGGATCTGTAGCCTGGTCGGACTCATGGAGAAGATCGCGCTCAGTCCGTCAACACTGCCCCCTGCACCCGGCTACTCACAGATAGTCAAGGTGTCGGGTGGTGGCACCACCATCTACATCGCCGGTCAAGTCGCCCTGGACGAGGAGGGCCAGCTCGTGGGCGAAGGAGACCTGGAGAAACAGGCCCGCCAGGTGTTCACCAATCTGGGCACTGCCTTGTCCGAAGCGGGAGCGACACCGTCCGACCTGGTCAAGATCGGGATATACGTCGTTGACCACGACCTGGACAAGTTGAAGCTCGTCCGTCGCGTCCGGGATGAGGTGCTCGACGTCGACCCCCCTCCGGCCAGCACACTGCTCGGAGTCGAGCGTCTCGCCCTGCCCGAATTCTTGATCGAGGTCGATGCCATCGCCGTGGTGGAGTGAGGCGGGCCTGGCGGCAACGTTATGCACTGCGTCACATATGCGTGACGCCCTGCATTAGGAAGGGCTATAGCCCCAGGTAGGCCTTGCGGAGACGCTCGTCCTGTTCCAGTTCGGCGGCGGTGCCTTCGCCGACCACCCTGCCTTCCTCCAATACGTAGCCGCGTCCGGCGAGGTCCAGTGCCTCCACCGCGTTTTGCTCGACGAGCAGTATGGAGACCCCGGTCGCATTCACCTGGCGGAGCACCTCGAAGATGTTCTCGACGACGATCGGGGCCAGGCCAAGCGAAGGCTCGTCTAGGAGGAGGAGCCGGGGCTGGGCCATGAGAGCTCGCCCGATGGCAAGCATCTGTTGCTCACCGCCGCTGAGGGTCCCGGCCACCTGGCTGTGACGTTCTTCCAGCCTGGGGAAGATCCGGTAGACCGAGTCGAGGGCAGCGTCATGCCCGGATCTGGCAGCAGCGGTGTAGGAACCGAGGTCGAGGTTCTCGGTCACCGTCATCTTGGGGAAGATGCGGCGACCCTCGGGCACCAGGGCCATCCCATGTTCGATCACCCGGTGCGGGGGCAGCGTGGTCACTTCGATCCCGTCGAAGGTGACCGAGCCCTCCCAGGCCGGGAGCACCCCGGCGATGGCGTTGACCAGGCTGGTCTTCCCTGCGCCGTTGGGACCGAGGATGGTGACGATCTCACCGTCCTCTACCCGCAGCGAGACGTCGTGCAGAGCCTGGGCCCTGCCGTAGCCGGTTCCGAGACCGTCAACCTGGAGCATCGCGCCTCTTCTTCGTTCCCAGATAGGCGGCCACCACCGCCGGATCGGACATCACCTCACGTGGCTCGCCCGTGGCCACGACGCGGCCCTGGTCGAGCACCACGATCCGGCTGGACAGGGCGGTGATGGCTCGGATGACGTGCTCGACGATGACCAGGGTGATCCCTCGGTCGTTGATCCTGCGGATCATCTCCATGGACTGATTGATCTCGGTCGGGTTCAACCCGGCCAGGACCTCGTCGAGCAAGAGCAGGGTGGGATGGGTGGCCAGGGCCCGCGCCAGCTCGAGGAACTTGAGCTGATGCAGGGTCAGTTGGTCGACGCCGACGTCCGCCACCGAAGCCAGCCCGGTGAAGGCGAGCCACTCCTCGGCCGCCGCCCGCGCCTCTACCAGGTTGTGAGGACTGCGACCGAACATGTAGCTGACTGCGATGTTCTCCCGGGGAGTCATGGTGTGGAAGGGCCGGGGGATCTGGAAGGTGCGCGCAATGCCCAAGGCGGCGATCCGATGCGCGGCGAGCTCGCCGACGTCGTTTCCGTCGAAGACGACCAGGCCCTTGTCGGCGGGATAGAAGCCGGAGAGCAGGTTGATCAGGGTCGACTTCCCCGATCCGTTGGGCCCGACCAGGCCCAGGATCTCCCCTCGGTCTACCTGCAAGGTGACATCGTCGACGGCCACCACCCGACCCTGGTCGAGCACCACGATCCGACTGGACAGTGCGGTGATGGCTCGGATGACGTGCTCGACGATGACCAGGGTGATCCCTCGGTCGTTGATCCTGCGGATCATAT
>DATHUP010000042.1:0-35290 GCA_035462175.1 Acidimicrobiia bacterium
AGCCAGGCCACTCTCGAGCTCGATCTGACCGCCGGCACATACAGCATCAGCTGCCGGATCGTCACACAGGACGACGAAGGGAACCTGAGTGACCATTACCAGAGGGGGATGTTCCGGACGGTCACTGTGGGCGGTGCATAGCCGGGCGTCTTCCTCCTTTAAGCGCCGATCATGTTGTATCCGCCGTCAGCGATGAGATAGTTGCCGATCATGTGGGCGGCGTCATCGGTTGCCAGGAACAGGGCAGCCGCAGCCAGGTCTTCGGGAGGGGGGATCCGGCCGGCCGGGGTGGCTGCGATGAGTCGCTCCCTTCGCCCCGTGTTCCAGTCCTCGCGGGCCAGAGTGGCATCGGTCTCCATGAACCCGGGGGCGAAAGCGTTGACCCGGACCGTGGGAGCGAAGGCGTTGGCGTAGGACTTGGTAAGCCCGAGCACTCCATATTTGCCGGCGGCGTACTGCGGGGCGCGGGGACTGCCCCGGACGATGACGGTTGATCCGACGTTGATGATCGAACCCCAGCCCTGATCGAGCATCCGCGTACCGAACTCGTGGTGCATGTACATAGTGCCTTTGATGTCCACGTCGATGACCCGGTCGATAGTCTCCTGGTTGACGTCCCGCCACGACATCTGCTCGGTGGCAACGTCACCCACGTTGTTGACCAGCACGTCGAGGCCACCGAACGCCTCGAAAACCGCCTCCGCCATGGCCTTCACCGCCTCCCATGAACTGATGTCCGCCTGGAACAGGGATGCCGGGCGACCAATGGCTTCGATGCGGCTGGCCGTGGCCTCGGCACCCTGCCTGGAACGGTTGTAGTGGACCCCGACCCTGGCCCCTTCCTGGGCAGCCCGGTAGGCCAGGGCGCTGCCGAAACCGGTCCCGGCCCCGGTGACCAGCACGCTCTTCCCTTCAAAACGCTTGTGGATGGTGGGTTCCTGGCCCAACTGACCCTCCTCTCGGACCGCGAGCGTCGATTCTGCCGGATTGTGGGACTCGACCCGGCGATACCGCTTGCGACGATAGTTGATCAATGATAATTTCCACAAGGATCGAGGAGGAGGTACATCTTGCGATCTGGACACCCCTCAAGACTGAGGGTGCTGGCGGTGCTGGTGTGTCTGGCCTTGGTTGCTGCCGCGTGCACGGCCGGGGAAGCGGATGAGAGCACCACGACCACTTCCGACAGTGGAACCGACGCCACCGACGCACCAACCACCACTTCCGGGGAGGGAGGAGGGGACGGAGGCGGAGAAGAGGCGACACGTCTCATCTTCGGCGTGCCGCCACCACCCGACGGGGAGTCGAACAACCCGAACCGTGACATTCAGCCCAACGACGAGTACCAGCTCAAGCCGATGTACGAGAACTTGGTCGCCGTCGACCCCGAGACGGCGCAGTGGGTACCAATGCTTGCGGAGAGCTGGGAGCTCAGCGACGCCGGTGACCAGCTCACCTTCAATCTTCGGCAGGGAGTCCAATTCCACAACGACTTCGGCGAGATGACCGCGGCCGATGTGGTGTTCTCCATGAACGACCTCATCGACCCGCCCGGAGCCATCTCCGGTGTGGCGGAGGCGGTGAGGAACGCAGTCGACGAGTTCGAGATCGTGGACGACTACACCGTGATCTTCCACATCGCCGAGGGCGGGCTGAGCTACTCCTTCTTCGAGGGGATCAGCTACGGCGCTGCTGGGACCGTGATCAAGAGTCAGGCTGACTGGGAAGCGCGTGGTAGCGGGTCACCGGCCTCTCCCACACTGGACGAGGCACCGATCGCCGGCACCGGGCCCTATCAGTTCCTGGAGAGGACTCCCGGCCAGAACGTGATCTTCGAGAAGATCCCCTATGCGCATTGGCGTCAGGACGCGTCGTTCCAGGAACTCGAGTACCGGTTCATCCCGGAGGACGCGACCCGTCTCTCGGCTCTGCTCGCCGGTGAGATACACCTCACCGGCCTCCCGACGGAGCTGGGGGACGAGGCCGAGTCCCAGGGGATGGCGGTGGTCCAGTCGACCCTGCCGGGGCGTCGTTACGGGCTCCCTCTTGAGGGGTGCTACTACGTGGAGCCGCCACTACCCGGTGAGCCGTCGGCAGAGGTGTTCGTCAGCGGTGACCGGAAGTTCCCCGACAGCCCGTGGTGCAACGTGGACATCCGTCGCGCCGTGAGCAAGGCCATCGACCGTGACGCGCTGAACGAAGCGTTCTTCGGTGGCGAGGCCGAGTCCGCCATCATGTGGTATTGGCTCCCCGAGCAAACCGAATCCTGGAATCCGGAGTGGGAGAGCCGGTACGCCGATGAGATCGGCTATGACCCCGAAGGCGCTGCCGCTCTCCTCGAGTCCGTAGGCGAGCCGGTGGAGATTCAGGTATTCGCCAGGAACGACATCGTTGAGGCGATCGCCGTCATGCTCGAAGAAGTCGGGTTCGTAGTGGACCTGATCTCGATGGACGATGGTCAGTTCACCGCGCAGCGCGAGGCGCGGGAGTTCGACCGGATGCTGGACTTCGACGACACCGCCAGTGAGAACATCACCGGGTTCGAGCCTGCCGGATACGCCAACCAGGACTCGGGCCGCGCCATCGAGATGGTGGAATGGGACACCCAGTACGAACAAGTGCTGACTGAACTCGATCCTGACGCCCAACAGCAACTGTGGGGAGAGTTCGGAAACGTCATCTTCGACAACATCCCCCACATCCCGCTGCTCAGGACCTACGACGAGATCGTGGTCAACCCTGAGGTGGTGTGTGGCTACACCTTCCCCGGAGCCAACATGAGCGCTCCGTACAGCTTCGTCGAGTACATCTCGTCCTGCTGACCTCCCTCGAGAGGCTGGGTCATCACTTCCGGTGATGACCCAGCCTCCGTTGGCCGACTCCCTGCCCAGAACCGAGGAGGTGACCTCATGCCGGCCCCACAGCCGGAATGGCGAAAGAGCCTGCGCAAGAGACCCGCTCCCCGACTAGAGGAGCCGGTGGCGGTCAACACCGAGTTCGTGGCCCACACCAAGGTCGAGGGCCGCCTCGACGGGATCCAGCTCCAGTTTCAAACCGTCGGGGACCACCATTACCTCTATGTGGGCCACATCTGGTCCGGCGGAGTGAGCATCCTCGACGTCACCAGCCCGACCGACCCTCAGGTCGCCGCCTTCATTCCCACTCCGAACGAGAGCACCAAGCACACCAAGGTCCAAGTCGCCGACGGCATCGCCATGCTCGGCTGCGAGGCGCCCATGTTCGACCCTCGACCGGACCCCTCCAAGGCATGGCTCGGGGTGAGATTCTTCGATGTCTCGGACCCGACCGATCCCAAGGACCTCTCCTTTTGGGAGTCCGACCGACCGGGGTTCGGAGTCCACCGCTCCTGGTGGAACGGTGGCCGCTACGCCTTCCTCTCCCACGGGGTCGCCGCCGAGGGCTTCCAGTACGCCGGTCGCCCCGACCGAACCCGGGTCATGACCACTCTCGACATTTCCGACCCGGAGAACCCGAAGCGCGTCTCGGACTTCTGGCTGCCCGTCCAGCGCGGTCAAGGGCGACAGCCGGGCCCGGGTGAGACCTTCGGGGTGCACGAGCCGGTCATCGAGGGGGACCGGGCATACATTGCCTACGCAGACGGGGGCTTCGCCATCGCTGACATCTCCGATATCGAGAACCCGAAGCTTGTCACCCACCAGTGGATATTCCCCGAGCTCACCGATGGCCAGACCCACACCTGTGTTCCCTTCCCCGATCGGGACTTGCTGGTGGTCTCGGACGAGGCCATGGCCACCTTCGGGCTCGAGGGGGAGAAGAACATCATGCTGTGGGACATCTCCGATGAGTTCGAGCCCGAGCTGCTCTCGATGTTCCCCATCCCCAGCCCCACCGAGGCCGAGCCTTACGAGACCTACTTCCACAAAGGTGAGCGATTCGGCCCGCATGGCACCCACGACAACCACCAGGGCAAGGCACACATAACCGACAAGGTCTACAACGCCTACATGAACGCGGGCTTGAGGATCTGGGACGTGATCGACCCGGCCGACCCGGTCGAGACCGCGTCCTTCGTCCCCGCCGACCCCACCGAGCACGTAGACCCCAGGCCCTACAACCGGATCGCCGACCCTCTACGGGGCGGCACCCGGAAGATGTGTAACCAGGACGTACTGGTCGATCCGCGCGGGTACATCTATCTGAGCGGATACAACGACGGCATATGGATAGTGAGGGAGACCTGAGTCGCAAGTGGCGAACGTGACCCCATCCGGTCCAGGAGTGGTGCTGGTCACCGGAGGACGCCGCGGCATCGGCCGGGCGGTGGCGGAGCGGTTCCTTGCCGACGGCTGGTCGGTAGCCCTCAACGACATCGACGAGTCAGGGCTACAAGAAACGGTGGCGTCGCTCGCCTCGGGAGGGATCGCGGTGAGCCCCCATCCCGCCGATGTCGGGGACCGGGCGCAGGTGGAGGAGATGTTTGGGGAGGTGCTCAGTTGTCACGGGCGACTCGATGCGGTTGTGGTCAACGCCGGCCTAATCCGGTTCGCTCCCTTCACCGACTATTCGACACAGGATTTCGAGGACACGATCAGGGTCAACCTGCTCAGGGCCTTTCACTGTGCCCAGGTGGCGGCGCGGCACTGGATCGGGGTCGGGGCCCGCGGAGCGCTGGTGCTCATCAGTTCGGCTTCGGCGCACCAGGCCAGGCCTGGCCATGGCGCGTACGGTTCGAGCAAGGCAGGAGTGGAGATGCTGGCCAAGGTGGCAGCGATGGAACTGGCTCCACACCGGATACAGGTCAACTGCGTCTCGCCGGGCGGGCCGATCATGACCGAGCTGGTCGCCCCGCCGGCCCGTTCCCCCGAATTCGAGGAGCGGATCCGTTCGGTGGTCCCCATGGGTCGAACCGGGGCTCCTTCCGAGGTGGCGGAAGTCGTCCGTTTCCTGGCCGGCGAAAAGGCTTCGTTCATGACCGGTGCGGTGGTAGCGGTCGACGGCGGAGTCACCCTGGGACGGCTCTGAGTGGGTCTCGATCCGTGCCCTGCGCCACGTTTGACCGCAAACTTGATCAATGATAATTTCCAAAACCAGGAGGAGACAAGGGCATGGAGCTGACTGATGGCTGAACGGCAGCCCGAGTGGAAGAGCTGGATCCGGCGTCGGGCGGCCACCCCTCTCCTCGAGCCGGTGGCGACCAACGTCGACATCATCGGATTCTCCGCTATCGACGGACGGCGTGACGGACAACAACTCCAGTTTCAGACCGTCGGGGAGCATCATTACTTGTACGTCGGGCATCCATGGTCCGGCGGGGTGAGCGTCATAGATGTGACCTCGCCTCGGGACCCTCGAGTGGCTGCCTTCATTCCCACGCCAAACGAGCACACCTGGCACATCAAGATCCAGGTGGCGGACGACATCCTCATGGCGGCCTGCGAGGTCGCGTTCTTCAAGCCGGGTGTCGATCCCTCCCGGGCGTCGACGGGAGTGCGGTTCTTCGATGTGTCCGATCCCACCTCGCCTCGACAGTTGTCCCATTGGTCAGGTTCCGAGCCAGTGGACTACGGGGTCCACCGGAGTTGGTGGAACGGGGGCCGCTACGCCTACCTGTCCAACATGATCGATGCCCCCGGAGTCAGCTATCACTGGAGAACCGGTCGGACTCGGGTGATGACGATCCTCGACGTCTCCGACCCCGAACAACCGGTCAAAGTCTCCGACTTCTGGCATCCCGTGCAACTCGGGGAAGGTCCCCCCGCACTGCCCGACGAGACCTTCGGAGTCCACTTCCCCCTCGTCGACGGGGACCGGGCCTACATCGCCTACTCCGACGGTGGCTTCGGGATCGTCGACGTCTCCGAGCCCGAGAACGCCAAGCTGGTCAGCCACGTCCGCACCTTCCCCGATCTGACCGACGGGCAGACCCACACATGTGTCCCGCTGCGGGATCGAGGCATCCTCGTCGTCTGTGAGGAGCCGATGGCCAACTACGGTTTGGAAGGCCCCAAGAACATCCGACTCTGGGACATCTCCGATGAGACCAACCCGACCGAGATATCCACGCTGCCGATTCCCGACCCGACCGAGCAAGAGCCCTACCCGAGCTACTTCCACAAAGGCGAGCGATTCGGCCCACACAACATGCATGAGAACCATCAGGGCACCAAGCACGTCAGCGACAAGGTCTACAACGCCTACTTCAACGCCGGGCTCAGGGTCTTCGACATCTCCGACCCGGTTCGGCCGAGGGAGACGGCGTCATTCGTCCCGCCCAGCCCCACCGAGTGGCTCGACCCCCGGCCATTCATGAGGATCTTCGACGTGGTTCACGGCGGCGTCCGCGACGTGTGCAGCCAGGACGTCCTGGTGGACCCACGCGGCTACGTGTATCTCAGCGGCCTCAACGACGGGATCTGGATCCTCCGGGAGACCGGCTCGGAACCATCGTGACCAGCATCGGCGCAGCAATCCGAAGGCTGGAAGACGGTCCACTGGTAACTGGCTCGGGCTCCTACATCGCCGACCTCATCGACGAGACGACTCTGCATTGCGCCTTCGTTCGGAGCCCGGTGGCCCACGGCACGTTCGAGCCACCTTCCCTCGACGACGCCCTCGGCATGCCGGGGGTGGTCGCGGTCTTTCGAGCCGACAAGCTCTCTCTTCCCGACCTGCCCTCCTCTCCCGGCCGGGGAGCACCCGAGGCGACCGGGATGGGCCAGCCCGCCCTGGCAAGGGATCGGGTGCGCCATGTCGGGGATCCGATAGCAGTCGTGGTGGCGGAGACGGCCGGCCAGGCCGTCGACGCCGCCGAGCAGGTGTGGGTGGACATCGACCCGCTCCCAGCGGTCATCGATGTCCCCGCCGCCCTGACCGGGGATGTCCTCCTCTTTCCCGGGGCCGGAACCAACCTCGTCGAGGACACAACTCTGCGCAGCCCGACTGCAAAACCGGTCTACGAGCGCGAAGCCGAGATCGAGGTGGATATTCCCCGCCTCTCCCCGGTGACGATCGAGCCGTTGGCGATCCTGGTCAGACCAAATTCCGACGAGCTCGATGTGTGGTGCGGCCACCAATCCCCGGGGCGGATCCCCACCCAATTGGGTGAGATGCTCGGCCTGTCCCCTTCCATGATCAGGGCACGGGTTCCAGACGTCGGCGGGGCGTTCGGGACCAAGGGCCAGTTCTATCCGGAGTACCTGGTGGTCGCCGCGGTGGCGCATCGTCTCAGACGTCCCGTGGTATGGATCCAGAGCCGTCAGGAGCAGCTCCTGTCCGGGACCCACGGTCGCGGGATGCTGATCAGGGGCCGGATCGGGGGCGATGCCGACGGCAGGATCCGAGGGGTCCACTTCGAGATATTCGGCGACGTCGGCGCCTATCCGAGCACCGGGTCGCGGATCCCCTTCTTCACCCAATACGTGATCCAGGGGCTCTACGACATCGAGTATGTCGAGGCCCGGGCCGTGGTCGCGTTGACCAACAAGGCCCCGACCGGGCCCTACCGGGGCGCTGGCCGCCCTGAGGGCGCCATCGCCATCGAGCGTGCGGTCGATGCGTTCGCGGCCGCGATCGGAATGCCGCCGGAGGAAGTCCGGCGGAAGAACTACGTGCCCTCCTCCGCCCTTCCCTTCACGACTCAGACCGGGGCGATCTACGACTCCGGGGACTACGCCGCCGCCCTCGACCTCGCCCTGGAGACGGTGGAGATCGACCGATGGCGGGCGGAGCAGGAGGAACGACGCCGCACTGGAGGCAACCCGATCGGAATCGGCATCGGCACCTTCGTCGAACGCGCCGGCGGGGCGATCGGATCCGCCGAGTACGGGAAAGTTGAGCTGACACCCGACGGGAAGGTCGTGGTCAGGACCGGTTCCACCGCAGCCGGCCAAGGTCACCGCACTGTGTGGTCACAGATCGCCGCCAGCGTGTTCTCCGTCCCCGTCGACAGCATCATCTTCTTCGCCGGCGATACCCAAGAGGTCGCTTCCAGTGTGGGCAGCTTCGCCAGCCGGTCCGCCCAGCTGGGGGGATCGGCCGTGTTGCGGACGGCGACCGAGGTCCGCGACATGGCCCGGAAGGTTGCGTCTCAGATGCTCGAGGCAGCCGAAGTCGACATAGAGCTGGTCGAGGGCCACTTTCAGGTGGTCGGGTCGCCTGGCTCCGAGGTCTCTCTGGAGTCGGTGGCCAGGAAGGCGAAGGAGATGGGGATCGATCTCGCCGCTGAGGAGATGTTCAACCCCGACGCTCAGACCTTCCCATACGGCGCCTACATCGCCGTGGTCGAGGTCGAGCTGGACACGGGCGAGGTCAGGCTCCTCCGTCTGGTCGCGGTTGACGACTGCGGGAATGTGCTCAACCCGATGGTGGTCGAGGGCCAACTGCACGGCTCCATCATGCAGGGCATCGGCTCGGCTCTGCTCGAAGCCATCGTCTATGACGAGGACGCCCAGCCGCTGACCACCAACCTGGTGACCTATCTGATCCCGACCGCGACCCAACCGATGCCGCTCCTCTCGAGACGACTGTTCCATCCCGCCCCGTCCAACCCACTCGGTGTCAAGGGGGCGGGCGAGGCTGGATGTATCGGAGTCCCCCCCGCCATCCTCAACGCAGTCCACGATGCACTTCGTGACCAGGGAGTCACCTCCATCAGCTTCCCGTTCACCCCGGCCCGGGTATGGGAGGCGATCGACGATGCCAGGAAGCGGCAAGACGGAGGAGCTCAATGACCTATGACGTCCACGCCCATATCGTGCCTGTCGAGCTCATGGAGCTGCTCAGGGCGGATGGGTCGAAGTTCGGGATCGAGGTCTTGCCCAACGAGGAGGGAAACGAGATGCTCCGTCTCGCCGGAAGACTCGAAATCGGTCCCTTTCCCGACAATCTCTTCGATCTCGATGCCAGGTTCCATGCCATGGACGAGGGCGGGGTCGACATACAACTTGTCGGGCATCGCACCGAGTTCAGCGCATATGCCCTCGACGGGGACAAGGGAGCGGACTACGCCAGGGCCTTCAATCGGATTCTCGCCGACGTGGTTTCGAGTCATCCCGACCGGCTGCTCGCCCTGGGCACGGTGCCCCTTCAGGACCCGAAGCGGGCCGCGGAGGAATTGACATATGCGGTCCGGGAGCTTGGGATGGTCGGTGTCGAGATTGCCTCCAATATCGACGGCCGGCCACTCGACCAGGCAGGGCTCGATCCGTTCTGGGAGGCAGCCAATGAGCTCCGCTGCTTCGTGCTGCTCCACCCCAACGACCCCCTCCGGGGTGTCGATCTGAGCCGGTACTTCATGGCGAACATGGTGGGCCGGCCCGCCGAATCGACTGTTGCCATCGCCTACCTGTTGTTCAGCGGTGTTCTGGACCGCTACCCGGATCTGGTGGTGGCCATGGTTCACGGTGGGGGGTATATGCCCTACCAGCTCGGCCGTTGGGAGAAGGCTTACAAGGTGGTGCCCCACATCGCGGGCAAGAACATCAGCCGGCCGCCGATCGAATACGTCAAGCGTCTCTACTTCGACAGCCTGGTCCACATCCCCCAGTCGCTCTCATATCTGCTGGAATTGGTCGGGCCATCCCAGGTCCTCGTGGGGACCGACTATCCCTACGAGATGGCCGAGCGGTCCCCCGTCGCCTTCATCGACTCTGTGCCCGGCCTCGACGCCAACGAACGTCATGCCATCCTCGAGGGCAACATGCTGCGGATCCTGGGAGGAATCCGCCGATGACCGCGGAGGCGCCGAGGCGGAACGAGGCGCAGCGGATGTCGGTCGTCGGTCACATCGATCTCGAGGGCAAGGGAGACGGGATGCACGTCAACGTGGTCGATGGCGTCGCCTACATGGGCCACATGGGCTACAACGACCTGGGCACCTCGATCATCGATGTGTCCTCCCCTTCTCGTCCCCGGCTGATCACCCAGATCCTCCGACCGGAGGGCACCCACACTCACAAAGTGCAGGTGGTGGGCGACATCCTCCTTGTCAACCACGAGCGCAACCGGTTCGAGTCGGAGCCTCCTTCGACCTGGAGCGCCGGACTGGCTGTCTACGACGTCTCCGACCCGGCCCATCCCGACCAGATCGGCTTCTATCCGACCCCAGGCGTCGGCGTCCATCGCATGGCCTGGTGGGATGGTGACCTGGCCTATGTCTCCGGGACCGACGATGGGTATGTAGGACGGTTTCTCCAGATCGTCGACCTCTCGGATCCGACCCGGCCGACCGAAACCGGCCGGTGGTGGTACCCGGGGCAACATCGGACCGAGACGCCGGATTGGAACCAATCCTCCGAACCTGGCCCCCAGGACGAGGGCCGGGAGTACGCACTTCACCACGCACTTCCCTACGGCGACCGCGTCTACGGCGGGTATTGGGACGCCGGGCTGGTCATACTCGACGTCTCCGACAAGACGAGCCCAAAGTTGGTGAGCCGGCTCTCGTTCGGGCCGGAGAGCCGCAACACCCATACCGCATTCCGACCGCCGGGGCGTGACATCCTGGTCGTCACCGACGAGCAACTCACCCGGTGGATCGGGGTGCAGCGCCATGTCTGGATCGTCGACATGTCAAATGAGACCGACCCCAGAGTGATCTCACGGCTCCCCGTGCCCGCGGGAGCACGTCACGACGAAGGGGTGCGTTGGGGTCCGCACAATCTCCACGAGATGCGGCCCGGTTCCTTCTCCAATCCCGATCTCATCTATCTCACCTACTTCGGCGGGGGTCTCCGCGCCTACGACCTCTCCGATGCGCTCAACCCGGTCGAGGTGGCCTACCTCGTTCCCGCCGCCCCCGCTGGCCGCAACTCGATCCAGTTCAACGACGTGACCGCCACCGAGGACGGCCTGGTTTACGTGACCGATCGCCACGGCGACGGCCTCTACATCGTGGACCCGGGATTGTGAGCGCCCATCAGCCGATCGAAGTTGTCACCTGATGGCCCGGTACGTCGCGATCAACGCCGTCCGCGGGCTGCTCACACTGTTCGCCGTCTCGGTCCTGGTCTTCTTCCTCGCCCGGCTCACGGGAGACCCCCTCGACGTTCTCGCCCCGGTCGACATGAGCAGGGAAGACGAAGAGGCGCTTCGGGCGCAATGGGGTCTCGACGGGACCTTGCCCGAGCAGTACATCGCCTTCGTCGGAAACGCAATGAAGGGCGACTTCGGCCCCTCGTTCAAGTACCCGACCGAGACCGCCGGATCGGTGATCCTCGACCGGCTGCCCAACTCGATAAAGCTCGGTGTGGTGTCGACCATCCTCACCGTCATGATCGGGGTCCCGCTCGGCATCCTCTCCGCGGTGAGACGGGGCTCGCTGGTCGACCGGGTGGCCAAGGGATTCGCCCTATTCGGACAGTCGGTACCTGAGTTCTGGCTGGCGATCGTCTTGATCTGGTTCGTGGCCGTGCGATGGCATGTCGTCCCCACCTCGGGGATCACCGATTGGAGGAGCTACATCCTGCCCAGCATCGTCATCTCGATCTTCGGGATCGCCGCCCTCCTCCGCCTGTTCCGCTCGGCGATGTTGGAGACAATGGGCTCAGAGTATGTGAAGTTGGCGCGGCTCAAAGGCGTCTCGGAGCTCAAGGTCATATGGAAGCATGCCCTCAAGCCGGCTTCGATCGCACCCCTCACCTTCTTCGGCGGGATCGTGGTCCGGATGCTGACCGGGGCCACTGTGGTCGAAATCGTATTCTCCTGGCCGGGGGCCGGGCTGCTCGCCTACGAGGCGGCCAACGCCCGGGATTTCCCCGTGGTGCAGGCGCTGGCTCTCTTCACCGCGGCCGCCATCGTCATCATGAACCTGCTCATCGACATCACCTACGCCTATGTTGACCCCCGAGTCAGACTGGGCCAGAAGGCAGTGGTCTGATGTCTCTTCGCAATCTGCCGCGCCCGGCAGACGGTCTTCCCGGGACCGAAGCGTCAAGTGTCGGCGAGCTCGGGCGTCACCGACGTCGCAACCTGCTGCGCTGGGCTCGGCGCTCCAACCGCCCTCCGTGGCTATCGATCTTCATCGTCCTCTTCGTCCTGGTCCTACCCGCTCTGCTCGCCGACCTGGTCACCGTCCACGACCCGCTCCGGGGCGTTCTCGGGGATCGGCTCACGCCACCGGCGTGGATGGAAGGCGGCTCGAACACATACCTCCTCGGGACCGACAAGCAGGGACGGGACATACTCACCCGCATCATCTTCGGGGCCCGGATCTCGCTCACCGTCTCGACCCTCACCATTCTCATCGGAGCCGTGGCCGGGTCCACGCTCGGTCTGCTCGCCGGGTACTTCGGTGGCTGGATCGACCGCATCGTCAGCTGGATGATCGACACCTTTCTCTCCCTGCCCCACGTACTCCTCGCCCTGGTGATCGTCGCCGCCATCGGGCCGTCGTTCGTGACCATCATCGCCATCATCGCCGTCACCATCTGGGCGAGCTTCGCCCGCCAGGTCCGAGGCGAGACCCTCAGCGTAAGGGAGACCGAATACGTGGCGCGGGCCCGGGTGGCAGGGGCTCCTGCTTGGAGAATCCTGCTCCGCCATGTCTTGCCCAACATCGCCAACACCCTGATCGTGCTGACCACTCTTCAGGTTGGCGTGGTGATCCTCGAGGAGTCGTCGCTCAGTTTCATCGGGGCCGGGATCCCCCGACCAAACCCCAGCTGGGGGGTGATGGTCGCCGACGGCCGGGACCAGATCCTCATCTCGTGGTGGGTCTCCTTCTTCCCCGGACTGGCCATCCTCCTTGTGGTGCTCTCCCTCAACCTGTTGGGTGATTGGCTGCGCGACTTCCTCGACCCCAAGATGAGGCAGCGGGGATGAGCGACCTGTTTTCGACCCCAATCGCCCACGGGCAGGCCGGAACCGGCAGCGGATCCCCGGTTCTCGAGGTAAAGGACCTGCGCACCTATCTCTACACCCGTTGGGGTGTCACCAAAGCGGTGGACGGGGTCAGCTTTCATCTCGACCGGGGCGAGACTCTGGGCATCGTCGGTGAGTCCGGGAGTGGCAAGAGCATGCTGGCCCTCTCCTTGGTCAGGCTCACCCCGGAGCCGGCGAGCCGCAACGAAGGAGGCCAGGTGCTTCTCGGTGGCCGCGACCTGCTCGCGCTCTCGGAGAAGCACATGCGGGCGATCAGGGGCAAGGAGATCTCGATGATCCTCCAGGACCCACAGCAGTCGCTCAACCCGGTCTTCTCGGTGGGCAACCAGCTGCGGGAGGCGATCCAGGTCCATGACCGCAGCCTGTCCGGCGAAGAGACCCGCGAACGCTCGCTGGCCGCGCTCAAGAGCGTGCGGGTGCCCGCCCCGGAGCGGAGGCTGCGCAGCTTTCCCCATCAGTTGAGCGGAGGGATGAAACAGCGGATCGTCGGAGCGATGGCGATGGCGTACCAGCCCCAGGTGCTGATCGCTGACGAGCCGACCACGGCCCTGGATGTCACCATCCAGGCTCAGTACCTCCGTCTGCTTGAGGACCTCCAGGAGCGAACGGGCGTCGGCATCATCCTCATCACCCACGACTTCGGTGTCATCGCAGAGGCATGTGACCGGGTGGCGGTGATGTACGCCGGACGCATCGTGGAGCAAGGCCCCGTAGCTGAGATCTTCGACAACCCGCGGCATCCCTACACCCGGGCATTGCTCGAGTCCCGGCCCAAGACGGGGTCTCGCAAGGCGCGTCTTCAATCGATCGGGGGGCAGCCTCCATCTCTGAACGACCTGCCCCCCGGTTGCCGGTTCGCCGAACGCTGTGCTTACGCCATGTCCCGCTGCGAGGAGGAATACCCGCCCATCATGGTGATCGACGGTCCCCACGGCGCCGCGTGCTGGAGGAGCGAGGAGGCGCCTTGGGCAATCAGTTGATGGTGGTGGAGGGTCTGAGCAAGCACTATCCGGTCTCTTCCGGCCAGTACGGGGGTAGGACGGTAGGCCACGTCCGCGCCGTGGACGGGATCAGCTTCTCCATCGAACGAGGCAAGACCTTGGCTCTGGTCGGTGAGTCGGGCTGCGGCAAGACGACCACCGCCCGCCTCGTGCTCCGACTCCGGACCCCGACCTCGGGGCTGGTGACACTCGATCAGCGAAACATCTACGAGCTCTCCGGCGCCGACCTCAAATGGTTTCGCACCTGTGTCCAAGCGGTGTTCCAGGATCCGTGGGCCTCGCTCAGCCCCCGGATGCGGGTCCGGGACATCGTCGCCGAGCCCCTGGTGGTCAATCGCAAGATCTCCCGGGACGAGGTCAGGGAGCGGGTGGGGGCGACTCTGGAGAAGGTGGGTATGCAGAGATGGCATGGCGACCTGTTCCCACACGAGTTCAGCGGTGGGCAGCGGCAGCGCGTCGCCCTCGCCAGCGCCCTCATCACCGAGCCAAGGTTGCTGGTCCTCGACGAGCCGGTCTCCGCTCTCGACGTCTCGGTCCAAGCCCAGGTGATGAACCTGCTCAAGGACATTCAGAGCGACCTGGGCACCGCCTTCCTTCTCATCTCCCACGACCTGGCCACGGTGCGTTATGTCGCCGATCAGGTGGCGGTGATGTACATGGGGCGGATAGTGGAGATCGGGGACGTGGAGCAGATCTTCGAGGACGCCAAACATCCGTACACCCGGGGGCTGTTCGCCTCGGCCTTGCCGGGTCACCCGAGGGAGAGGAGGGTGAATTTGGAGATCCAAGGGGAGATGCCGAGCCCGTTGGAGCCTCCGTCCGGCTGCCGATTTCGTACCAGGTGCCCACATGTCATGGCTGTTTGCGCCCAGGACCCGCCGGTGGCTCAAGTCGAGCTCGGACATGAGGTGTCGTGTCATCTCTACCCGACAGAGTCCCTCTGAGGGTGAGATGTTATCATTGATATTTGTTATGGACTGAGGGGACCACCATGCTGGACCACGACCAGGTGTGGACAGGAGACATCAACGAGATCGCCGACGACGATTCCTTGCGACGCAAGATCGGCATCTACGACACCACTCTGCGCGACGGGGAGCAGACCGTGGGTGTCGCCCTTGGCCCACAGGCGAAGCTCGAGATCGCACATGCCCTCGACCGTCTGGGCGTGCAGCGAATCGAAGCCGGATTCCCCCGTGTTTCGGGAGACGACGCCTACGCCTTCGAGCTGATCCTGGCCGCCGGCCTCGAAGCAGAGATCTGGGGGTTCTCCCGGGCGGTTCCGGCCGATGTCGAGCAGTTGGTGGGTCTCGGCGTGACTGCTGCAGTGATCGAGGCACCGGTCAGCGACGGCAAGCTCAGCGCGTACGGGCTGACCCGTGAAGTGGTCACCGAGCGGGTCATCCATGCGGTCGATTACGCAGTCGACCACGGGATCAGGGTGTGCTTTTTCGGAGTCGACGGCAGCCGAGCCGACCTCCGATTCCTCGAGGAGATCTACGTCAGGGCGATCGAGGCCGGAGCCGCCGAGATCGCGCTGGTCGACACTCTGGGCATCGCCTCCCCCGAGGCCGTGGGAAACCTGATCAGGACGGCGAGGTCGTGGGTCGGAGCCGAGCACGCCATCCACTGGCATGGGCATGACGACTTCGGCTTGGCCACGGCGGGGTCGATCGAGGCGGTCCGCGCCGGCGCCGACTGGGTGCAAGGCACCATCAACGGCATGGGGGAAAGGGCGGGGAACACCGATCTGGCCGAGTTCGCCATCGCCATCGAGGCGATCTACGGGGCCGACACCTCGCTTCGGCTCGAGCACATCTCCGAGGTCGCGAACACGGTGCAACGACTCTCCGGCTACGACCTGGCGCCGTGGAAGCCGGTGACCGGGCGCAACCTCTTCATACGTGAGAGCGGGGCGGTGGCCGCCCAATTCCACGACCCGGTGGCGATTGAGCCCTACTCATCCTCCCTGGTGGGGGCCAAGCGTGGGCTCGTCCTCGGCAAGAAGAGCGGTCTGGCCAGCATCGACGTCAAGAGTGTCGAGCTCGGGCTCGACGTTCCCGAGCACCACCACCCTGCGCTGCTGGAGCGGGTGAAGGAGCGAGCGATCCGCAACGGAGGCCTGGTCACCGACGACGAGTTCGTCGAGATGGTGGGGAAGGTGATCTCGGCCCTCCCCGATGAGGGGCACTGAGGCGCGGCGTGTCAGGAGCGGACGACTCCTCCCGGCGGGGGCGGTCCTCCACGCCTACCATATCCGTGCGTCCCACCACCGGACGTGAACCGTCAGCGCACTCGAGGGCCCGGCAGTGCCGCATCGGTTTGGTATAGGCATGCTCGGCCGAGGAAGGAGGAGAGCCTGATGGCTCTGCGCCCCAGCGATGGCGCCCGGACCCTTGCCGATGTGGCATTGGCAGAGCTGCGCGAGGCGATCGTCTCCGGGGAGATCCCGCCCGGGACCCCAATCCGGCTACAGGAGTATGTCGACAGGCTACGAATGAGCACGGTCCCGATTCGAGAGGCCTTGCGCTTCCTCGAGCAGAAGGGCCTGATCGAGAGGACTCCTCACCGCGGGGTGTACGTGTCGGCGATGTCGGCGCGCGATCTCGATGACACCTATCGAATCAGGCTCGACCTGGAGAGCCGCGCCGTCCGCCTCGCCGCCGAGAGCATGACCGAAGCCGACGGAAAGCGGATTCTCGGGCTGGTCGAGGATTACGCCAAGGCGTCTTTGGCGGGTGACCCGGTCGCGCGTGACATCCACGGAGACATTCACATGTCGCTATATGAGCTGTCGGGCTCGAAATGGCTGCTGCTGCTCCTCCCGATGCTGTGGGACAACAGCGAGCGCTACCGACGTCTCTCCCTGCCCCTGCGGGGGACGCCTGAGCAACGTATCGAGGAACATCGGCAGATCGTCGAGGCTTGTGCCGCCGGAGATCCAGACCGCGCCGAGGCCCTACTCCGCTCCCATCTTTCCAACAGCTTCGAGGCCGCTATCGCCGCTCTCCGCGAGGAGGAGAAGGACGAACTTCCCGCTTCCTAATGCAGGGCGTCACGCATACGTGACGCCGTGCATTGAGAAGCAAGGCTGGGAGTGGTTTTGCCCCTTGTGCTACATTTGATCAAATCTCAAATCATGCCAGCACGAGGAGAAAGCGCATGAAACTGGTCACATTTGACGGGGGCAAGGTGGGACAGGTCGAAGAAGATCGGGTTGTCGAACTCGACACTCCCAGCATGCGCGCCTACTTCGAACGAGGCGCCGAAGCATCTCCTTCCGGCCGGGACCACGCCCTCAGCGAGGTGAAGCTGGAGGCTCCGATCATCCCAAAGAAGTTCTTTCACACCGCCGGCAATTACAAGGAGCACCACGAGGAGTCGCTACGGGTGAACTGGTCCCATCCGGTACTGCCCTGGATCGTGTTCTTCCAAAACATCGACGCCATCATCGGGACCGATGACCCCATCGTCTATCCGCACCAACTGACGAACGAGTTGGACTACGAGTTGGAGTTGGCGGTCGTCATTGGCAAGTCGGGCAGCTTCTTCTCACCCGAGGAGGCGAGCGACTACATAGCCGGTTATCTGGTCTTCAACGACATAACTGCCCGCGACATCCAACGCGAGGAGATGAAGTCCGGAGTTTTCTCGCTGTGCAAGGGCATCGACACCTTCTGCCCGATCGGCCCCTGGATCGTCACTCCGGACGAGGTGGGCGATCCGCACACTCTCGATGTGGAACTACGGGTGAACGGAGAGGTGCGGCAGAGCTCGAACACAGGGAACATGTCGGTCACCATCGAGGAGATCCTCTCCCACTACTCACCGATGGGCTACAGCGCCGGCGACATCGTTTCGACCGGGACCGTCTCGGGCGTGGCCGGCTTCAGCGAAGACCCGGCTTCCCTGTATCTCCGCCCGGGCGACGTGGTCGAGGCCGAGATCGACCGTATCGGGATCCTCCGCAACCCGATCATCTCGTGGGAAGAGGCTCACGGCAGCTGAAGCATCCGCCAAACCGAATGCAGCCCGTCACGTATTTGTGACGCCCTACATTAGGAATGAGGATGACCTCGACCGTACGTCGCACCTTTTCCTCGCTTCGGGTCCGGAACTATCGGCTGTTCTTCGTCGGGCAGTGCATCTCGCTTTGCGGCACATGGATTCAGCGGGTGGCCCAGGCATGGCTGGTCCTGGAGCTGACGGGGAGCGGCACCGCCGTGGGTTTGGTGACAGCTCTACAGTTCGTTCCCCTACTCGTCCTCGCCCCAATCGGCGGGGTCATTGCAGACCGCATCAGCAAACGGCGGCTACTGGTCCTCACTCAAGGCCTGGCCAGCCTCTCGGCCGCCAGCCTCGGGGCCGTGGTGCTCTCCGGGGTGGTGGAGCTGTGGATGGTGTACGTCCTCGCCTTCATCCTGGGCATCGCTGGGAGTATCGACAACCCGACCCGGCAGACCTTTGTGCTCGAAATGGTCGGCCGCGGCCAACTCACCAACGCACTGGCACTGAACTCGTCGCTGGTCAACGCCGCACGTGTTGTCGGTCCCGCCATAGCGGGGCTCCTGATCGTCACGGTGGGGATTGGTTGGTGTTTTGCCATCAATGCGGCTTCTTACCTGGCGGTGATCGCCGCCCTCTACATGATGCGGGCCGACGAGCTGGAGTCGACGCCCATACAGCCCCGGCGGCCAGGGCAGCTTCGCGAAGGGTTTCGCTATGTACGCTCGACTCCGGCAGTGCTCACCCCGATTCTGATGATGGCCGTGGCGGGTACTTTTGCCTATGAGTACCAGGTGGTCCTGCCGCTGATGGCCAGGTTCACCTTCAATGGCGATGCCCAGACGTTCACCACGATGACCTCGGCAATGGGAGTGGGAGCCGTGGCCGGAGGTCTGTATACCGCCTCCCGTCAGAACAGACCTGCCATCACACTCGCCCGTATCGCCGCCGTCTTCGGCATGGTCCAGGTGCTGGCCGGCTTGGCACCGAACCTGGTCGTAGCCTTGGTGGCATTGGTCGCTCTGGGGGCGATGGGCGTTTCGTTCATTGCCCTGGGCAACTCGACCTTGCAGCTCACCGCAGCCCCCGAGATGCGCGGCCGGGTCATGGGCTTGTGGGCGGTGGCCTTCCTCGGGACCACTCCATTCGGCGCCCCCATCATGGGGTGGATTGGGGAGCAGATCGGCCCGCGGTGGGCGCTGGGCTTCGGCGGGGTCGCCGTGCTACTCAGCGCTGTCGTGGGTTGGAGGGGCCTGGCGATGGTCGACCGGGCGGCGAGATCAGACGAGCCGGGTAGATGACGCGGGGACTGCTCGACTACGAGGCGCTCAGCTTCGACTGCTACGGGACCCTGATCGATTGGGAATCCGGCATTTGGGATGCCCTCCAGCCGTTGCTCTGGGCCAACGACAGGCCGATCGGCCGCGCCGATGTCCTGGCCGAGTTCGCACGGCTCGAGACAAGGCAGCAGCAGGAGACACCGCGACTTCGTTACCCCGAACTGCTGGCCAAGGTGCATCACGACCTGGCCGGGGCGTTGGGTCTGGCCAGCACCGAA
Organism: Acidimicrobiia bacterium; assembly: GCA_035462175.1. Lineage (GTDB taxonomy): Bacteria > Actinomycetota > Acidimicrobiia > Spongiisociales > ZC4RG35 > JARDZU01. Next base: position 19,426 of record DATHUP010000042.1, read on the forward strand.
GCCCTCGACTCGGCGTTCGGCGCATCGGTGCCGAAATGGCCGGCGTTCACCGACTCGGCTGGGTCCCTCTCCTACCTCGGCAGCAGGTATCGATTGGTGATCCTGTCCAATGTCGACCGGGACAGCTTTGCCGCCTCCAACCGGCTTCTCCAGGTGGCTTTTGACGCGGTCTACACCGCCGAGGACGTGGGCTCGTACAAACCCGATCCGGCCAACTTCGACTACCTCCTGCGGCATTTGGACCTCGACCTGGCCATCAGCCCCGATGCGGTGCTCCACGTGGCGCAGAGCCTCTTCCACGACCACGCCCCGGCCAAGGCGGCGGGACTGGACACCGTCTGGATCGACCGCCAGAGACTCTCGGCCGGTGGGGAGTGGGGGGCGACCGTCCCGGTCGAGGAGCCTCCGGTCCCAAATCACGTCTTCTTCTCGATGGCCGATCTGGCCCGGGCCGTGCAGGTTTCCTGAAGGGGCAGAGATACGATGCCGTGGATGACGGATCGAACCGCCCTGATTCGTCCCGTGCCCGAAAGCTTCGACCGGGCTCTGGTTCGCGAGGGGCAGCCTCGGATCGATGTCGAACAGGCCCGCGCCCAGCACGATGAGTACCGCCGTCATCTCGCCGAGGCGGGCCACTTCATCGAGGTTGTCCCTACCGACGAGGCCCACCCCGATTGCGTGTTCATCGAGGACACCGCCGTCATCGTTGGGGAGGTGGCAGTCATAACCCGTCCCGGGGCGATCTCACGCCGGGGTGAGACATTGCCGGTGGCCACAGCCCTGTCCACGAGGTTCGCCATCGCCCACATCAGCGACCCGGGAACCCTCGACGGTGGGGATGTCTTCATCATGGGAGACGTGGTCCACGTGGGGCGCTCGGCTCGGACCAACCCCGATGGCATCGACCAACTGCGGGCGATCGCATTCCACCAAGGGCTGGGACTGGTCACGGTCGAGGTACAGAATGTCCTCCATCTCAAGTCGGCCGTGCTCCCGATCGACGAGGAGACGGTGGTAGTGACGCACGGGACGGTCGACGAGGAGAAGCTCGCCGACCGAGAGATCCTGTACGAGGACGAAGCGGAGCGTCATCTCTTCAGCGCCCTGCCGCTCGCGGACGGCCGGATCCTGGTCACGGCGAGCGCTCCCTCGACGGCGGAGAGGGTCGCCCGGTCCGGGTATGAGGTGGTGCCCATCGACGTTTCGCAGATCCAAGCAGCGGACGGCGGTTTGACCTGCATGTCGATTCTCTTCTGAGTGGGCCCTGACGTCATCATCGTCGGAGGCGGCGTGATGGGATCATCGACTGCCTATCACCTCCGCCGGGCCGATCCCACCCTCTCGGTGGTGGTGGCGGAGAGAGACGACGGTTACGGACAGGCTTCGACTGTCCTCTCCGACGGCAACGTCCGCATCCAGTTCGGTCTCGAGGAGAACATCCGGATCTCACAGCACGCCATGGAGGTCCTCTTCACCTTCGATGACGACATGGCCACGAACCGCTACCGACCCGAGGTGGCGGCGAGACGCCAGGGAAACCTGTTCCTCGTCGACGAGGCGTCGAAACCGGCGACCTTGGAGGCGATCGCGTTGCAGACCCGGCTGGGTTGTGAGGTCGAGTGGCTCGAGCCCCGGGAGATCACAGAGGCCTTCCCGGATTTGGGCACGGTCGAGGGTGTGGTGGGCGGAAGTCACGGCCCCGATGATGGCTCGGTCGACCCCACCGCTGTTCTCCTCGGCTACCGGAGCAAGGCGATCGAGCTCGGAGTCGAATACGTCGAAGACGAGGTCACGGAGTTGATCGGCGAGAGTCGCCGGATCCGTGGGGCACGTCTTCACTCAGGTGGTGATCTGATCTGCCCGATCGTCGTAGTCACCGCAGGGGCCTGGACCGCGGACCTGGTCCGTCCGCTGGGAGTCTCTCTTCCGGTCATCCCGGTGATGCGGACTGTCTACGTGGTGTCGACCACGGTGGCCACCTCGGAAGTGCCCAGTGTCTTCCTTCCCTCCGGGGTCTATGCCCTGCCCGAGAGCGACCGTACCTGGCTGATCGCCTGGTCGCGGGAGGAAGATCCGGTCGGCTACGACTTCACCCCTGCCGGCCGGCAGCGATTCACCGACCTGATCTGGCCCGAGATGTACCGACACCTCCCCGCGTTCGACAGGCTCGAAGTGGAGTCCGCCTGGGCTGGTCTCTATGCGGTGAACACCCTCGACGGGAACGCCATCCTCGGCGAGTGGCCCGAGCTCGGAGGGCTCTACCTGGCCACCGGATTCTCGGGTCACGGCTTCCAGCAGGCGCCCGCAGTCGGGCGCTATCTGAGCGAGTTGATCCTCGGGGTCGACCCGACGCTCGACCTGTCCCGGCTCGGTGGACAACGCGTGCTCGACAACACGCCCGTCCACGAACAGGCCGGCAGGCTGATCTAGCCGCAGACCGCAAGGGTCCGCGCCGAAGAGGCCATTTTCCCCTACCACTCCGATTCAGGCTCCCCCAGCATGGAGAGGAAAGGAGAGAAATGGATCGAGGACTGCCCGCACCGCCGGGCCTTCTACCGCGTATCCCGTACCGCGAGCCGGAGGAGAGAAACCATATCTCGCCACGATGGCTCGCCTGGTCCCTGTGGCTGTTCTTCGTCGCCATCTGGATCGGGCTCGGCGTTTACTACATGATCACGCCGGATGCGACGGCCGCGATCATGAGCTGGGTTGCCGACCAGGCATTCATCGTCCAGATCGGTGTCTGGATCGTTTTCCTTCCCGTGATGGTGGCGGTCGCGATATGGGAGTCGGCGCTCGACCTGTGGATCCGCGTCACCGCACTCGCTGGATGCCTGTTCTGGACGACCTACGGGCTCTACCCGCGAAAGGACGCAGCCCCATGAACGCGTTGGTGGTATTCGAATCGATGTTCGGCAACACCGGGTTGATCGCCGAAGCCATAGCCGATGGTCTCGCCGGCCGGCTGGACGTCGAGAAGGTCGAGGTGGCTAGGGCACCCGAGCACATCTCGCCCCAGGTCGACCTGGTTGTCGTCGGCGGACCGACCCATGCCTTCTCGATGAGCCGGCCCGGCACCCGGAGCAAAGCTGCGGACGAGACCGACGCCCCGCTCGTGTCGCCGGGAATCGGGCTCCGGGAGTGGCTGGCAATGGTCTCCCGACCAGCTGGCCAAGTCGGGTCGGCTGCCTTCGACACGCGGGTGGACAAGCCGCGAGTGCCCGGATCGGCTGCAGCCGCGGCGGCAAAGCGTCTGCGACGACTCGGCTTCCGGCAGGTGGCGGGCCCGGAGAGCTTCTTCGTCGTCGGGATGAGCGGTCCGCTGCTCCCGGGCGAGTACGAACGCGCTCATCGTTGGGGTGAGGCGCTGGCCACCAAATCGACGGAGGCACTGGCCCGCACCCGCTGAACCGTTTCAGCGGTTGCGCACTTCGGCGCCACCGCTGACGTTGACACGCTGAATGGACGGCTCACCGAGGATTGTCAGGTTGGAGCCTCCAGAGGCGTCGCCAACGATCTCGTCGGTCACGTTCACCGTGACATCCGAACCCCCGGATGTGGTCACCACCAACGAGCCGACGGCCAGGTTCGACAGGTCGATATCGGACCCTCCACTCGCTCCGAGGACGAGACTGTCGACTGCCCCGCTGCCCTCGACGTCAGATCCACCCGAGCTCGACAGCTCTTCGAGTGTGGTCGTGGTCACTTCCACCCGACGGCCGGGGCTGAGCACGCTGAAACTCCCACGACTACGAATCACCAGAGTCCCGCCGTCTACCACCGTCTCGATCCGATCGAGCAGGTTCTCGTCGTAGACGACCGTGACTGAAGGGTCCGCCCCGCCGTCCACGGTGAGGACGAGGTCGATCCCGCCCGATACCTGGATGCTGCCGAAGTCGCCGACCTCGCGCGGTTCGCTGACGACTTCCCCCGATCCGACCGGACCGCATGCGAGCAGGGCTGCCGTGATGGCCAGAAGTGCCAAACATCGTGAGAGTCTCATCCGCTCCTCTCGTCCTTGTAAACGATACGCCCGGTGACACCGGAGGATGTTTGGTGTATCGTCGGTGGTGCTGGTCGGACACGTAGGCCGGAAACGGCCGGATCACAAGACCTGCGGGCGCCACTTCGGTGGGGCTCGGGAAGCCCCGGAGGCGGAAACGTCGACGGGGCTTCTCTCATTGGCATCCGTCCCGGCTGAACCGTAGACCTGACCAAGACAGGTCGAAGATGGGAGCGAGATCGATCAATGTCCCGGTCACCCACGTCGTGGCCCACTAGCGCCAGCCGCTAGCTTCCCGCCCATGTCATGGCTCGGACGATGAAAGCGCTGGTCAACAAAGGCGACGGTGACGCCGCCGTGGAGATGACCGAGGTCCCGGAGCCCGATCCCGGTCCCGATGAGGCCTTGGTCGAGGTCCGGGCAGTCTCGGTGAACCGAGGCGAGCTTCGCCTGCTGAAGGCTCGACCTCGAGGCTGGCGCCCGGGACAGGATGTCGCCGGGGTGGTGAACGAACCCGCCCGCGACGGATCGGGACCGATTGCCGGCGCCCGGGTGGTCGCCTGGCCGGAACAGGCGGGCTGGGCGCAACGGGTGGCTGTGCCCACCTCTCATCTGGCCGTGCTCGCCCCTGAGGTGTCATTCGCCCAGGCCGCCACTCTTCCCGTCGCCGGCGTCACCGCCCTGCGCGCCCTTCGCATCGGCGGTGACCTGACCGGGCGGAGGGTGCTGATCACCGGAGCGTCGGGAGGGGTGGGACGTTTCGCCGTCGAGTTGGCGGCCAGGGCCGGAGCCATCGTGATCGGAGTCGCCGCCGACGACTCTCGTGCCCACGGTTTGGAGGATCTGGGAACGATGGGCACGGTCCATGACGTCGATGATGCCGAAGGCCCGTTCGACCTCATCCTGGAATCGGCCGGTGGCACGTCCCTGGAGGCCGCCGTCCGTCAGGTCGCTCCGGGGGGAGTCATCGTCATCTTCGGCAACTCATCGGACACGCCGGCTTCGATCTCTTTTGGAGACTTCCGGGGTCGGGCCGGTGCGCAGATCGTCTCCTTCTTCGTCTACGAGAGCGGGGAGCCACCCAGCTTCGGCGCCGACCTTCAGCTCCTGGCAGACATGATCAGCGATGGCAGGCTCCATCCCCAGATCGGTCTGGAGGTGGGATGGGGCGACGCCAATTCGGCATTCGAGGCTCTGGCCCGACGCCAGGTCAACGGAAAGACCGTTCTGATCGTCGACTGAGGCGGTTTGCCGGCTCGCACCGGTTTGGGCATTCAAAGGCTCGTGGTAAGTCGCCCCTCTGTCCACCACAAACACTCCGATCGTTAGCGACGACGCCCCTTCGAGTCGGCGTGGGCCAGGCTCCGACTCCTTCCAAGAGGGAAGCCGGATCTGGCACTACGACCAGGAGGGCATCGACGCCCCGGTGAAAACCGAGGACTCCAGCCTGCCCGACCCAAGAGACGATCAGATGCTATGGGCGGACGTCGACCTCGAGTCTGCCAAAGGCCTCGATGAGCTCTGGAGAAAGCTCGGGATCGCGGAGATCATCTCCAGCCTGGACGAGTTCGGTGACAGCCCGAGGGTGGTACGACACAACGGTGTCCTCCAGCTGAACGTGTCGACGGTCGGCGGCGGCTCCGAGTTCGAGCCGATGGCCCTGCACTGCCTGGTCGGGGCCAATTGGATCGTCACCCTTCATCAGGGCGGGCTCGATCTGGTTGACGAGTTCAACAAGCCCTTCCATGGCGATACCCTCCTCGGTGAGCTCGATGGGCCCTCCTTTCTCTCCATGGTCCTCGACTGGCAGCTCGGCGGATACTTCTCGGTCATCGAGGAGTTGCAGACCGACATCGACCACCTCGACGAGGAGCTACTGCAGCACTCGCCGAAGGAAGTGACCGACGAAGTGACGCTCCTGCAGCAGTTGCAGGGACTGCGACAGCGGGTCAGGAAGCTGCGTCAGACACTGAGCCCGCACCGCGAAGTGTTCGGGCTTCTAAGCCACCCCGAGTCCGACACCGTGGTCGGTTCGGATGCCGCCTCCGACTACGAGCGGCTGACGGAGCGGCTGCAACTGGCTCTGGACGCAGCTGACACAACCCGAGAGATGATCGTCGGGTCCTTCGACATCTTCATGACCCGCACCGCCCAAGCGACCAATGACATCATGAAGCGGCTGACCATTGTCTCGGTGCTGCTGCTCCCAGCCGGCGTGATCGCCGGGATCATGGGTATGAACTTCAAGCTGGGCATCTTCGACCGACCCTGGATTTTCTGGATGACTCTTGGTGTCATGGCGACCCTGGCCACCATCACCCTGATCGTGGCCAAGCGGCAGAAGTGGATCTGACCCTCGTTGATCAGCCCCATACCGCGTTTCAGTGAATACTGAAGATCTCGGCGCCCAACCGCCCTGCCGAATCCTGTCACAGCTGCTTCATACGATGGGAAGATGACCGATCTGCCCGTCGACGTGATCCGGAGCAAGCGACGCAAGCGAACGGTCCAGGCCTATGTCGCCGACGGGAGGCTGCGGGTGATGGTCCCCGACGGTCTCAGCCCCGACGAGGAGGAGAGACTGGTCGCGCAAATGACCGAGCGGATCGCCCGGAAACTCTCCTCGGAGGGAGTCGACCTGGAGCAGCGAGCCAGAGCGCTGGCGCGGGAGTACGGGCTGCCTGCGCCATCCGGCATCGAATGGTCCGATCGCCAGATGAGGCGATGGGGGTCTTGTTCCTCCGATGGGCGGATCCGAATCTCCAACCGACTCGCGTCGATGCCGTCATGGGTGCTCGACTGGGTGCTGATCCACGAGCTCGCCCACCTGCAGGAGCCCAATCACGGCCCAGGGTTCCGCGCCTTGGTCGGCCGGTATGAATTGGCAGAGCGAGCCATGGGCTACCTGATGGCCAAAAGCGAGGAGCGACACACCTCCTGAGCCCGAATGTCGTCTTGCGATCGATGGGAGTCCCGAGCGGCCCGATCAGGCCCTCTCGTAGAACAGACTGAGCGGGTCCGGCCGGTAAGGGCCGAATGGCGGGATCTGGCGGAAGCCCATCCCTTCGTAGAGCCTGATCGCCTCGGCTTGATGCACACCGGTTTCGAGACGCAAGATCGAGACACCCTGGTGGAGAGCGTGCTCCGCGAGATGGTCGACCAGCGTTCTGGCCAGCCCGAGCCCCCGGAAGGCCGGACTGATGTACATCCGTTTCAACTCGCCATATTCGGTCCCGAAGAGCTGGACGCCACCACAACCCACCGGTTTCCCCCGGTAGTGGACGAGGAAGAAGTCGACACCCTCGGAGAGCAGCTTGTCGACGCTGTAACCGTGACGGCTCTCCTCGGGATAGAGCGGATCGAGCTCGGCCTCCAACTCGGCAATGATCCGGCGCGCGGCCGGCGAGTCGGGAGAGGCCGGTTCGATCGAGACGCCCATGGCGAGCGGCATCGTAGGGCCGGGAACTGGACGGGTCGGCGGCCGGAGGGGAGAATTCGTTCATGGAGGAATCGGACAGAATCAGAGTGGCTGCGTCGGCAGCCGAGGTCTACGACGAGTTCTTCGCGCCCGCCCTGTTCGACCAGTGGCCCGAGCAGGTTCTCGATGTTGGCGCGGTCGGGCCCGGTCAGCGTGTTCTCGACGTCGGCTGTGGAACAGGCATTCTGACCCGGGCAGCCGCCGGGCGAGTCGGCAACGAAGGGCATGTGATGGGGTTGGATCCCAACCCGGGGATGCTCTCTGTAGCTCGTCGCTCGGCCGAGCCGATCGAGTGGCGTGAGGGCGTCGCAGAATCGCTTCCCTTCGAGGACGGCTCTTTCCACCGCGTCGTGAGTCAGTTCGCCGCCATGTTCTTCACCGATGCAGAGACGGCGATCTCGGAGATGGCTCGGGTTCTGGCCCCTTCGGGGAGGGTGGCCATCGCCACTTGGGCCCCGCTGGCGGAGACACCCGGCTATGCGGCCATGGTCGACCTTCTCGATCGGCTCTTCGGTGAGGAAGCGGCCGACGCTCTCCGGGCGCCGTTCACCTTCGGCGACGTCGACCGAATGAAGGATCTGCTCTCCAGCCCTCTCTCCGAGGTGGAAGTGGATGTCTTCGATGGAACGGCGCGGTTCCCATCGATCGAGAGGTGGGTATTCACCGACATCAGGGGTTGGACCCTCGCCGAGATGATCGACGACGACCAGTACGCAGCGCTCCTCGCCGCGGCGGAATCGGAGTTCGCCCGATTCACAGACGGTACCGGCGCGGTGAGCTTCCCCGCCCCTGCCCTGATAGCCTCGGGGAAGGCACCGAGCAGCTAGCCCTAGAGCTGTGGGCCGGCCTTGACCACCTTCTCGTCGACACCGTCGGCGTAGGTGGCGAAGTTCTCAACGAACATCTTCGCCAGGGTCCTCGCCTGGCGGTCGAATGCAGCGGGATCGCTCCAGGTCGAGCGGGGGATGAGAAGATCGTCGGGCACGTCGGGGACCGAGGTGGGGACCATGAGCCCGAAGATCGGGTCCTCCACGTATTCGACTTCGTCGAGCGCACCTTCGAGGGCGGCGTTGAGCATTGCCCTGGTATGGGGGATCCGGATCCGGCTGCCGACCCCGTGGGGGCCACCGGTCCATCCGGTGTTGATCATCCAGACGCGGCAATCGTGCTCCGCGATCTTCTCGGCCAGCACGTTGGCGTAGTACGACGGGGGAAGGGGGAGGAAGGGCTCCCCGAAACAGGCCGAGAAGATGGCCGACGGCTCGGTGACACCCCTCTCGGTACCGGCCAGCTTGGCGGTGTAGCCGCTCACGAAGTAGTACATGGCCTGTTCCCGATCGAGCTTCGAGATGGGAGGAAGTACCCCGAAGGCGTCGGCCGACAGGAAGACGATGTTCTCCGGGTGAGGCCCCGTCATCGACGGATCGGCGTTGGGGAGATGATCGAGGGGATAGGAGCAACGAGTGTTCTCGGTCTTCGAGCCGTCGGCGAAGATCGGGCGCCGGCTGTCGGGGCTGATCACGACGTTCTCCAGGATGGTTTCGAACTGGCTGGCGGCCTCGTAGATGAGCGGCTCGTCCTCCCGGGACAGGTTGATCGTCTTGGCATAGGACCCACCCTCGATGTTGAAGATGCCGTCGATGCCCCAGCCGATCTCGTCGTCACCCACCATGAGTCGGGCGGGATCGGTGGCGAGAGTGGTTTTCCCGGTCCCGGAGAGGCCGAAGATGACAGCCGAGTCGCCCCTTTCCCGGCCGACGCTGGCGGAAGCGTGCATGGAGAGCACGCTGCGTTTTGGAAGCAGGTAGTTCATCACCGAGAAGACCGACTTCTTCATCTCCCCCGCGTAAGTGCTGCCGCCGATGAGGAGCACCTTGTGCTCGAAGCTGATGCAGATGAACACCTCGCTGCGGGTCCCGTCACGCTCGGGATCGGCGCGGAACTCGGGGGCGTGGACGATGGTGAAGTCGGGGACGAAGGGCTCGATCTCGTCGGAGATGTCGAACTTGCGGGGGAGGATGAACATGTTGCGGCAGAACAAGGAGTGCCAGGGGCTCTCGGTGATCGCCCGCACCGAAAGCCGGTTCTTGGGATCGGCCCCGGCAAAGAGATCCTGCACGTACAGCTCTCTCTCCCCGAGGTACTCGCTGACCCTCCGATACAGGGCGTCGTAGACCTCGGGCTCCATGGGGTGGTTGACATCGCCCCACCAGATGTCGCCTTCTGTTTTGGCCTCCCGAACCACGTATTTGTCCTTGGGGCTGCGTCCCGTATAGGGGACGGTGTCGACCACCAGGGCGCCCCGGTGGGAGAGATGACCCTCACCACGGCGAAGGGTGTGCTCGTACAGCTCGGGTGTGGTGGGGTTCCAGTGAACCGCCTGAGTCGGGGAGATGCCGTGTTGGATCAGTGTTCTCATAGAGGCTCCTTCATCCCAGGTCGGCGAGTCGGCCGGCCACCACCGGGAGCATCACGGCCGCGATCTGGGGCTCGGCTTCGATCAGCCGCCCGAAGTCCTCGCGGGAGAGGGCGAGACAAGTCACTTCGGTGAGCGCGTGGACGCGTGCAGTACGCTCCCGATCGGTGAGGAGGGAGAGCTCGCCGAAGAAGTCACCAGGGCCCAACTCTGCGCGACGGCCGTCGCGAAGCTCGACGGCCACCCTCCCCGACTCGAGGATGAACATCCCCAGGCCGGGATACCCCCGCTCGACGATCACGTGTCCGGTCGGCACGGTGAACTCGGTGGTCAGGTCCGCGACCAACCCCAGGGCCGATTCGTCCAGGCCGGCGAAGAGCGGGGTGTCGCGGAGACGATCGATCGAAGGTGCTGGCATGGCACCACCCTATTCCGGGCTCAGGCAAGGCCCAACAGCTGCCACACCCGTGTCACGACCAGGACCAGCAGCAGGATCCCGACCACGTCGAGCACGCCACCCTTGCGCAGGATCTCCCCGGCGGTATAGAGCCGGGTGGAGTAGGCGATCATCGTGGGCGGGGTCCCGATCACCAGGGCGAAGTCGACGGAAGAGGCGATGGCCACTACTACCACCAGGATGGTGGGGGTCACCCCGACCACGGCGGCGAGGGGAATGGCCATCGGGATGATGATCGCGGCAGAGGCGGTGTTGGAGGCGACGGTGGTGAGGAGGAGGGTGATGGTGGCCACCACCAGGACCGCCACGATGCCGGGCAAGGCGGCAAGCCCGGCCATCCGGGTGGCCACGTAGTCGGAGGCCCCCGAGCTGACCAGGAAGAGGCCGAGAGTGAGACCGCCACCGAAGGTGAGGAGCGACGGCCAGGAAATCCTGCCCAGATCCTCCGGTTCGAGTCTGCGCACGACAAACAAGATGACGGCTCCGCCCAGAGCCACCAATCCCGGGGAGATGCCATGCCAGACCTCGGACAACCATCCCGCCGCCACCACACCGAACACGGTGAGCACGACGATTTGGTCCCGCCCCGGTCTGCCCAGCCGGGTCATCTCGACAACGGCCAGCCTCCGCACCTCGGAGAAGCGGTCGGGGTCCATGCGGACCTTGCTGCGCCACCACAAATACCCGCCCATCAGGGGCAGGAACAAGACCACCATGGGGAGGCCGAAGGCAAACCACTCGACGAAGGAGATGGACCGCCCTCCGAACTCGTCGAGGAATTGGACGGCGAGCTGATTGGCAGGTGTGCCTATCGCACTTCCGACACCGCCGATCGACGCCGCGTAGGCGATCCCGAGGACGAGGGCACGACGGAACCCTTCGTGGTGGAGGGGAGCGGTGATGGCCATGGCGATCGGCACCAGGACGGCGGTGGCCGCGGTGTTGGACATCCACATCGACATGAAGGCGGCCAGGCCGAGCATGCCGGCGAAGAGAAACACGGCGCTCCGACCCACTCGTGCGGTGATGTTGACCGATATCCACCCGTCCAGCCCACTGCGGGTCATCGCCTCGGCCATCAGGAACCCGGCGAAGAAGAGGACGATTATCGGGTTGAAGAAGGGGGCAGTGGCGTCGACGGCAGGAGCCACCCCGCTGACAACCAGCACCACCGGGATCAACAAGGAAGTCACGAAGAGGGGCACCGCCTCGCTGACCCACATCACCACGACGAAACCGAGCAACCCCAGGACCACGGCCGCCGAGCGGGTGGGGCGGCGGAGCGCCTCGAGAGACCGGCCCTCCTCGTCCCATTGGGCCATGGGGACCACTTCCTCGCGCCCGTCGGGGAAGGTCAGGGTCAGGCTCACCTCGTCGAGGGCGGGCTCGATCGTGGTGCCGCCCTCGACGATCTGGATCAGGGCTTCGACCTGGCCCTCGACCGGGACCCCTTCGGGATAGGTCATCTCGACCAGCACCGAGTCTGCACTCCCGTCCAGGACGATGGGCTCGCTCTCCCCGATGACGAGCGGCGCGTCGATCACCTCCACCCCGCGGTACTCGAGGGTGGTCCTGCCCTGGCCCGGCTCCCAGTCGCCGGGGGCGATGAGGGCCCCGGCGATCGCGGCGACGACAGCGAGAGCCACGACGACGAACAACCGCCTCCGACTGGACGTGGGCTCACCCGCAATCGGCGTTGGGACAAGCCCGGTCTCGGGCGTCGTCGGCTCCATAGGCACGACGATGCTAGGTAGCGAGCCTCAATCCATCTGAGCATGGGGGCGACGCATCTGCCTCATCCAGTCCTCCGGGACTTCAGTGGCGATCAGGACGCAGAAAGGGTCGCGCTACCCCACGACACAAGGTCACTCGTTCCCGGTGTGGACTTCCAGATCGACCACGAGGTGACTCTGCGCCCGGCGCTGTCGGAAGTAGAAGTACAAAGGGATCAGGCTCACAAGAGCGAGGATGCCGAAGACGGCCGCTCCGGCCGGTGTCGCGTGCTGTGTTGTCGGATCGGCGGCGTAACCAAACAGCTGATCCACTGCTACACCCACCGACTCGATCAGGCCGTACACGAGCCAGGCACCCACCAGCACATAGCCCCACGGCTTGCGGAGCCACAGCCAGGCAGCGGCGATCGCCGCCATCGGGAGCCAGAAGGCGAGGTCCTGCACCCAGCTCGGGTTCGTGGTCAGGCCAAGGCCTTCGAGGGCGCCGGTCGGCTCGGCAGCACCGATCGTTGGGATGATCCCCCGCAGCCAAATCAGGGCGTTGAGGCCAACAATCGTCCATACGTAGATCGCCAAGCCCCGGCGCGGAAGATCGACGAGCTGGTCGGAGACCGCACGCGGCTCCGTCGCATGTACCAGTGTGCCAAGACTGAAGAGTCCCAGGGAGAAGGTCGCCACGTAGAGGAGGAACAGGGAGTTCAAAGGTGTACCGAAGAGGAGGAGGACGGCGTTGTAGGTCAGGTAGCTGAGGATTCCCAGCCAAACGACGTGGAATCGCCACGAGCCGCGGGTCGCCCTATGCATCGAGAGCACCAACAAGGGCACCCCGACCACCATCATGACCAGGGCAGTCCCGCGGGCATTGCCCGTGGTGACGGCTGGCCCAGTCAGTGCGTCGGGGAGGAAGAACGTGAGGGCGGCGCTGACCGTGGCAACGACGGCGAGGGCCGAGGAAAGCCACAGCGTCGGCCCGTGGATCACGGCCCGAACACCCGCTCCGTCGGCCCGAAGAGCTCGCCATTTCAATGAGAACATCGCTCTGGACCTTTCTGATCGCTCATACGAGCGTCATCCCGACGCCGGCCCGCCGCCAGAGCCGAAGGTCCCCTAGCAGCCGGGAGCTTCGGCAGCTTTCGCGGGCCCGTCCTCACTCCAGTAGTGTCGGGAGTTCATGACGTGCCCGGGGCTCGTCAGCCGTCGATCCAGGAACCGGTTAGGGCCGACGTGCTCTAGGAAAGGTGTCGATGGTGAGCCGAGTTCGGGTTGACGTGGTGGTTGTCGGCGGGGGTCAGGCAGGTCTCGGCGTTACTTATCATCTTGTCGAGTCCGGCCTTGACGTCGTCGTGTTGGAACAGGGCCGGGTGGGGCAGACTTGGCGGTCACAGCGGTGGGACAGCTTCTGTCTGAATACCCCGAATTGGATGAATGGGCTTCCGGGAGCCGAATACGCCGGGCCTGACCCGTTTGGTTTCATGACCCATCTGGAGTTGGCCGAATCGTTCGAAGAGTACGTGGATCGGTTCGACCTGCCGGTCCGCACCGGCGTGACGGTGACGTGTGTCGGTCCATCCCGCGATCACGGGCGCTACCTGGTTACCGGGGCGCGCGACGACGGCGAGACCGTGTCCTACCTCGCCGACTCGGTGGTCGTTGCATCCGGGATCCTGCAGTCGCCTCGTATTCCTTCGATCAGTTCGAAGATCCCGGGCAACGTCGTCCAGTTGCATACCGGGACCTACCGGTCGCCGGACCTGCTGCCCGCCGGGGCCGTCGTCGTGGTCGGAGGTGGTCAATCGGGCGGCCAGATCGTGGAAGACCTCCTCAACGCAGGCCGCATCGTGTATTTCTCGATCAGCAACGCGCCTCGTGTTCCTCGAAGCCACCGGGGACGAGACTTCATGGACTGGTGGCTCGAGATGGGGATATGGGACGTCGAAACGAACGACGTAGATGATCCGGCAGTGTTGAAGGCGATCAACCCTCTGGTCTCGGGCGTGGGGCCGCGGGGTCACAGCGTCAGCTATCAACAACTCGCCCGCAGTGGTGCCCGTTTGATGGGGCGTCTCGAAGATGTTGTTGGAGGAGAACTCCTCACCGATGACCGGGTCATCGAGTACATCCGGAATGCCGACGCTCGGTCCAAAGAGATGAGCGACAAGATCGATGCGTACATCGAGGAGACGGTCCCCGGCACCGCCGGCACTGTCCCCGATCCTGCCGACGTGCCACTGCCACCCGACGAGGACGTGGACTTTCTCACCACACTGAATCTCGAGGAGGCGAACGTCGGTGCCATCGTCTGGTCCACCGGGTTCACGGCGGACTTCTCCTGGATCGACCTTCCCGTCACGGACGACACCGGAAGACCGGTCCACCGCAACGGGATCAGCGATGTCCCTGGTATCTACTTCATTGGGTTTCCCTGGCTCTCAAAACGCAAGTCTGGTGTCATCCTCGGGATCGATGAGGACGCACAGCGCATCACCAACGCAATCCTCGATCAGACCCAGGTCGCCTGAAAGGACATCACAGGCCCAACGGCCCGGGCGGTTACAGGCTGGGTTTTCCCTCGCTGCTCATCGTCTCCTGTTCGTGTCCCTATCGCACCCTCTCGTCCGATGGACGCTCGAGCTGGGCTCCTGCAGGCGACGCGCCCGGCGACGGGGGAACTCACGGTGGCCCCAGTGACTCGCCTCAGGTTCGCCTGGCATGAATGCATTCGATGTGGGCGGTCCTTGATCGGCGCCGTCCTCAGGACCGTATGGTGTCCCCATGGATGGTTGGGCTTCTCGCCGGGTTGCCGTGGAGTTTGCATCTGAAGCTGCTGTTCTTCGCGGGTTTCTGTACGAGGCCGTGAAGGGTGAGCCGCCATTTCCGGTCGTGGTGATGGCTCACGGCACGTCGGCCACGATCCCGATGGTTGCCGACCGGTATGCCGAGGTGTTTGCTGAAGCGGGAGTGTCGGCCCTCCTCTACGACCATCGGAATCTGGGGATCAGCGGCGGTGAGCCACGCCAGGAGATCAACCCGTGGGTGCAGTCCCGTGGTTACCGAGACGCCGTCACCTTCGCCTCGACCATCGAAGACCATGATCCGGAGAGGATTGGAGTCTGGGGTGACTCGTACTCGGCCGGAGAGGTGTTCCTGGTGGCCGCCTGCGACACCCGGATCAAGGTGGTGGTGGCGCAATGCCCGGTATTCGGCGCAGAACCGCCCGACGTGGATCCCACTCCCGGAGTGTTCGAAGCGATCCGTGAAACCTTCCAATCCGGAGACGTCACCGGTGGCCCCGGGGACAAGACTGGTCCGATTCCGGTGGTGTCGTCCGACCAGTTGGGCACTCCTTCGTTGCTGCAGCCGATCCAGGCCTTCCGCTGGTTCATCGACTACGGTGCCAGGCACGGAAGCAGGTGGCAAAACGAGGCGACAAGGGTCATCCCTTCCAACACCGCCTCTTTCAGTCCGTACCTGTGCGCCCCCTTCGTGACCGTCCCTTCGCTGATGATGGTCGCGCCGGCCGACGAGATGATCCACGCCAACCCAGAGGTCAGCCGGCGAGCCTTCGATCTGCTACCCGCTGAAAAGGACTGGTATGACATCGACGGTGGGCATTTCGGACTGCTCTACCACCCCAGCGACCTGTTCGACGAGGCAAGCACAGTCCAAGCCGCCTACCTCAGCAGACAGCTTCTCCCCTGACAGCTACGGGTACTGACGAATGGCTCCCAAACGTCAGATGGTCCAGTGCCCGGTGTGGAACAGAAAGCCCATGTGTTGC
>DATHUP010000043.1:0-12117 GCA_035462175.1 Acidimicrobiia bacterium
GATCGATCGACTCAACAGGAGCGACCTCCTGAAGGCTCGATATGGCGTCTGGATTCAGACATTGGTGAATCATCCGATCGGGATCGAAAAGGGCGTCTACCTGTCGACGTTCCAAGAAGGGCGCGGACAGCACATCACGGCTCTCAATACCGGGCAGGCCCGGGCACTGGGAAACCGACTCATCGCACTGGCCGAGGAGATCGAGACCAAGGCCGGAGGGACCCCGACGCGGCGGGTGACTTGAAGAGCCGACCCGGGCTCTCTCGTTTCGTGTCCTCAGGGGGAAGCCAGCCGCGCTTACATTCGAGCAAGCCGCCGCAATGCCCATGTCAGGGATGACCGCCATCCAGGGTCTGACCGATGTAGGTCGACTCGAGACAGGACAAAGCGTGCTCATCTTCCAGTTCTCGGATGCCAAGGCTAAAGGCCCTGTTCGAACCACAGGACCATCGAGAGAATCGAGAGTGTTATGAGCAAGGGAAGAATCGCAATCGTCATCATTGGAGCGCTGATTGGCCTGTTTGCCATCGGGCTCATCATTGGGGGAGGAGGGCTGCTTTGGGCTAACGAGACCCAGCGCGACGCCGATGGCTTCTTCTCGACCGATGAGTTCACGCTGTCTACCGGGTCGTATGCTGTCACGTCGGCCGACGTCGACCTGGGTGCCCAACCGGGCGACTGGTTCCCGTCTGGACGTCTCGCAACGGTCCGACTCGAGGTCGATCCGACCGGCGACCAGCCGGTGTTCGTGGGGATCGGACCATCCGACGCGGTCGAGACCTACCTCGAGGGTGTAGCAGTTTCGGAAGTCTCACGGGTTGGAGCCGATGGCACGGTCGTCTACCGAAATGTGTCCGGCACCGCCACACCAGCGGCGCCACTTGAGCAAGCGTTCTGGGTGACTTCTGCATCTGGAGACGGGACCCAGACCGTGACATGGGATCTCGAACAGGGAGACTGGGGTGTCGTGGTCATGAACGCCGACGCCAGCCAGGGCGTGGCGGTCGAAGCAATCGCAGCGGCGGACACGGAACTCCTGGTTTGGGTCGCAGCCGGTCTCATAGCGGTGGGTCTAGTCATCGCCGTTGTTGCCACGGTGATGATCGTTGCTGCGGTGGCGGGCACCCGCACCGTCGCCGCTGCACCTGCTGCGGTTGGAGGATATGGCGCGTACCCAGTGCGGGTCGAGGGTGTCCTCGATCCCGGATTGAGCCGATGGCAATGGCTGTTCAAATGGCTGTTAGCCATACCTCACTTCGTGGTTTTGGCCTTTCTCTGGGTGGCGTTCTTCATCCTGACTGTGGTGGCTTTCTTCGCCATCCTGTTCACGGGCCGTTATCCGAGATCCATCTTCGAGTTCAACGTCGGGGTCATGCGATGGAGTTGGCGGGTTGCCTACTACTCCTACGGTGTCAACGGCACCGACCAGTATCCGCCATTCAGTCTGGGCGACGCCGACTACCCGGCACGCTTCGACGTTGCCTACCCCGACAGCCTCTCCCGAGGTCTCGTGTTGGTGAAGTGGTGGCTCCTCGCAATCCCCCACCTGCTAATCGTGGGGTTGTTCACCAGCGGCCTGGTGTGGTGGACCACCGAGATCGGCTCGGGACACACCGCAGCCGAAGCCGGCACCGGACTTATTACGATCCTGGTGCTCATCGCCGTGGTCATACTCCTCTTCACCGGGCGATACCCCCAAGGTCTGTACGACCTGGTGATGGGACTCAACCGCTGGGTTCTCCGCGTCGGCGCCTACGTATCACTGATGAGAGACGAATACCCACCCTTCCGCCTCGACACCGGTGGAAGCGAGCCCGGAACGGCCCCTGGCTCTCCGAGCGTCGGACCGACCGACGAAGGCGCGGTTGTGCCCGAACAGGTCTGAAATCATCCGATTCGGCCAATAGACACAACGCAGAGCTTGGTGTGCGGAGTCAACATCGGCTCTACGAATGAGTAGAGGAGACATCGAAATTGAGACAGCGCGAATCGCGCAGATTGAATGGCATGAGTGGGAAGGTGGCGACGACTGACGGCGACGCCGGGGAGGACGAAGATGGGCGAGCCATGTGGATTCTCAGGAGTCTGGTGACAGCGTGAGGGCGATCGTCCGCGAGTGGTACGGCCCACCTGAGGAGGTCCTCGAACTCCGCGACGTCGAGATGCCCACGATCGGTGATGGTGAGGTGCTGGTGCGGGTGAGAGCAGCCAGTGTCAACGCCGGTGATCCTCCGATCGTGAAGGGCAGTCCCTATGTGATCCGACCCGTGTACGGCGTGAGGAGGCCGAGGCGGCCGGTCATCGGTCAGGATCTCGCCGGCACGGTGGAACGGGTGGGCGCCAAGGTCAGTCGGTTCAGCCCGGGTGATGAGGTATTTGGGGCCGGTTTCGGGTCCTTCGCCGAGTATGCCGCGGCGCCGGATAAGCGGCTGGCCCATAAGTCTCCCGGTCTTGGCTTTAACACGGCGGCCGCGGTCCCGATCGCCGGGCTCACCGCCTTGCAGGGGCTCCGTGACGCTGCCGGTGTGGAGGCGGGTCAGCGGGTCCTCGTCAACGGTGCATCGGGGGGTGTCGGGACGTATGCGGTGCAGGTGGCCAAGGCACTGGGAGCCGAGGTGACCGCGGTCTGCAGCACACGAAATGTGGACCAAGCCACGGCCATCGGAGCCGACCACGTCATCGACTACACCAAAGAGGACTTCACCGCGAGCGCAGCTCGATACGACGTCATCTTCGATAACGCCGCCAGCCATTCGCTGGCCGCCACCCTGCAGGTGCTGACCGACCGAGGGATCCTGATCCCCAACGCGGGCATGCTGCACCGAAAATGGCTGGCCAACCTGCCCCGCATGTTCGGCGCGGCAACGTCGACCATCTTCAGACGCAAACGCGCCCGGTTCTCGGTCCAGGCATGGAGACCCGACGACCTACTGACCCTCGCTGCGTGGATCGAGGCAGGCACGGTCACGCCCGTCATCGAAAGGACCTACCCGTTGAGCGACACCCCGCAGGCGGTGGCGTACGTCGGTGAAGGCCACGCCCGGGGGAAAGTCGTCATAACGGTGTGACGTGATCAAACGAGCGCGCCACCCAGGTCGCCAATCATCGGTGTCGACCCAGGATCGAAGGCCTATCCTCGCAGCCCGTTTGTTTGGGTCAGACCCGGGGTTGGCTACGACCCTCGGTCTTGGGTGCCAGAGTCTGTCCCCCGGCGGTGGCTGCATGCTCCGCCCGTAGATGGCCGTGCAAATCCACCACACTCCGTGGCCATCGAAAATCATGCCTACCCCGGCGCTGATGCATGTTCCCTGAAGCCAAACTGAAGCCAAACGACCTGGCAGGGAGTGATACCACCTATCAGTCGTTGGCAGGCGTATAGCAGTGGCCCGTCGTTGACTATCGCCAATCAGCTGAGCCCAACGCTGCTCCAGACCTACTCGTCTGGCTCATAACCCGAAGGTCGCGGGTTCAAATCCCGCCCCCGCTACTACTACCAAAGACCCAGGCGCTGCCTGGGTCTTCTGCTTGTCTACGTCCCGCCGTGAGGAGCCTGATCCTGTCAGGTGGGGCATCCGATCGTGGCAGTAACCGTCCAACAGGGCGCGCGCCTTGCCAATTTGTCGGTACTGGCTTCATCCCAATAGCGATGATGCGCATCCACGGATGAGCAAGTCCCCCGCACCCGAACATGGCGGCGTTCACATTGATGTGGCAACGATGGCGGTTGGTGGGCTGCTCATCCCGGTCGTATCCAGGGCTGGCTGAGCCCTGACAGATGATCCAATCTCGCTAGAAGCTTTTCGAGCATTGCCCCGCAGTTCTTCACCTCGGCGGGGCTGAACTCACTAAGCATGGATTGATAGACCGAGAGGCTCATGGTGAAGGCTTCGTCAATCAGGACGCGGCCGGAATCGGTGATGCCTAATCTGATCGCCCGCCGATCCTCGGGATCTGGGCTGCGTTGGATGAATCCCTGTTCCTCGAGTCGATCGAGCTTGCCCGTCATTCCCGATTGTGAAGTCTGGAGCTGTTGAGCGACTTGGAGAGGAGTGAGGAGTTCCGGTTCCCGCCGTCGTAGCAGGGCCAGCACCTCGTAGTCGCCCCGCCGGCGCAACCCGGAGGCGACAGCGGTCCTTTCCAGCAGATCCTCGGCTAGTCGCCCGCTCCATATCAAACAGTGGACGACTCCCAGACCCAATAGGTTGTCATCCGGGCGGAGGCGGAGCCAGCCGTCGACGGTGTCTCTGGAGAATTCCAGTCGGCTCATGGATCTGATCTTGATACTAGCTTTGGCGTAATACCGTTCGCGTACATATAGTACGAACACGAACCACAGATCGCCAGGGCAAACCCTCCCGGTCTCGAACCGCCCAAAGGGAGGACGACCACCATGGCAACCACGACTGCGCCGCCCGCAGCTCCAACAAGCAGACGGGCTCAAATGGACTCACTGAGGAAGACTTCGCTCACTGCCGGCGTGCTCTACCTGCTCACCTTTGTCTCGATCCCGACCCTCTTTCTCTACGGTCCGGTGAAGAGCCTCAACTACATCACAGGCTCCGGTCCGGACACCGGCGCCCTCTTCGGCGGTCTCCTCGAGCTGATCGTGGCGCTCGCCTGCATCGGCACTGCTGTCGCGCTCTACCCGGTGGTCAAGAGACAGAACGAAGGGTTCGCCATGGGCTTCGTCGGCGTTCGAGTCCTGGAAGGCGCCACCATCTTCGCCGGCGTCGCAACCCTGCTGTCGATCGTGACGTTGCGACAGGCCGGAGCCGGACCAGAGGCGTTGGCCACTGGCCAGGCGCTGGTCGCCCAGTATGACTGGACCACCCTCTTTGGACAGGGAACGCTTCCCGCCTTCAACGCCCTCCTGTTGGGAACCCTTCTTTACAAGTCGCGCCTGGTGCCGCGGGTTCTACCCCTGCTCGGGCTCATCGGAGCGCCCCTGCTGATCGCTGGCGTCGTCGGCACGATGTTCGGCCTTTGGGAACAAGTCAACGTGGTATCGGGGATCGCCGTACTCCTGATCGCGGGATGGGAGTTTTCGCTGGGCGTATACCTGGTCGTGAAAGGGTTCCGACCTTCAGGCTTGGCCAGACTCAACGCGGTCCCCCCGGTCGTGGCCGGCGCCTAAATCCACCACCAAAGGAGACATCGACATGGTCACACAATCCCAGTCCTACCCCGCCCGCCTGAGCATCGATTATCCCGAGAAACTGGACCGGGTCTCGACCTTCTTCCGGCTCATCTTCGTGATCCCGATCCTCGTCATCCTCACCCTGCTCACAGCGAACGCCAGCGACACGGTCACTGTGATCACCGACAGCGGCGAGGTGGTGTCCAAGATCACCACGACGGGCTTGGGGATCACCGGCGGGCTGTTCGTGGCGACGATGCTGATGATCGTCTTCCGACAGCGATACCCACGCTGGTGGTTCGACTTCGCCCTCGCCCTCAACCGGTTCTCGAACCGGGTCGGTGCCTACATGGGACTTCTCACCGACCGGTACCCATCGACCGAAGACGAACAATCGGTTCACCTCGACCTCGAATACCCGAATGTGGAACAGGATCTGAACCGCTGGATGCCGTTGGTGAAATGGCTACTAGCCATTCCCCACTACATCGTCCTCGCCGTGCTGGTGGTGGGAGCGATCTTCTCCATTCTCATCGCCTGGTTCGCCATTCTCTTCACCGGTCGTTACCCACGGGCACTCTTCGACTATGTAGTCGGGGTGGGGAGATGGGCCTTGCGAGTGCAGGCCTACGCCACTCTGCTCATCACCGACCGTTACCCACCGTTCAGCCTGCAATGAACCAAACAAGAACCGAGATGACATGACCGTGGACCCAGTAGTCACCCCGAGAACTGACAGACCCGTGGAGAGCCCCGCATCGACCACCTCCAAAACGCGGGGCGAGAAGATGCGAGCCATCGTCCAGGACGCATACGGCTCGAGCGACGTGTTGCGTTTTGCAGAAATCGACCGGCCCGAGATCGCGGCGAATGAAGTGCTCGTCGAGGTCGCAGCGGCCGGGATGGATCGGGGCACCTGGCACCTCATGGCTGGCAAGCCGTACCTGATGCGGATCATCGGGTTCGGATTCCGGCGGCCCAAGAATCCGGTGCCCGGATTGGATGTCTCCGGCACTGTGGTCTTGGTCGGATCCGAGGTGACCAGGTTCCAGCCCGGCGACGAGGTGTTCGGCATGAGTCGAGGGGCCTTCGCCGAGTACGCAGCCGTTCGTGAGGACAAGCTCGCTCACAAGCCGGCCAAGCTCAGCTGCGAGCAGGCTGCCGTCGTCCCGATCTCCGGGGGCACTGCCATCCAGGCACTTCGGGATTCCGGACGGGTCCAGGCGGGGCAGAGGGTCATGATCATCGGTGCGTCAGGCGGAGTCGGCACCTACGCCGTGCAATTGGCCAAGGCATTCGAAGCTGAAGTCACCGGCGTGAGCAGCACTGCGAAGGTCGACCTGGTTCGCTCCATCGGCGCCGACCACGTCGTCGACTACACCCGGGACGAATATCTGGACGGCTCCAAGAAATACGACCTGATCCTCGACATCGGCGGAAACAACGGTCTTTCGCGTCTAAGGCGAGCTTTGACTCCCCAGGGCACCCTTGTGCTCGTCGGAGGCGAAGAGGGTGGCAGTCTCACCGGAGGTTTCGGCCGCCAGCTCCGGGCACTCGTCGTGACCCGTTTCGTGGGCCAGCGACTGACCATGCTCGTTTCCAAGGAGCGCTCCACGGACCTCGAAGCGCTACGCCCCTACCTTGAAAGCGGTCAGGTCGTCCCGGTCATCGACAGGACCTACCCCGTGGCCGAGGTGCCCGATGCAATGAGGCACCTCGAGGCGGGCCTGGTACGCGGAAAGCTTGCCATCACGATCTGACCCCACACAACGGCTTGGGATCCAAAGGACAAGAGGACACATGACTTCAAACCGGACAAGTGAATTGACCAAGGACATCGGCGACACCAGTTTGAGGGTCGGCGATTCCACCTACGGCTCGCCGCACACTTTGCAGGTTCGGGACATGGCTCTACTCGCGCGACGCCAACTGTGCATGGAATCGACTTCATTGTGACTACCGCTTCCAAGACGCCCGCACGCAAGGAAGGGAGCCATTCGGGTCCGTCCCGTCCAGATCCCGGGCCGAGACGACGCATAGGTTGGATCGTGGCCGGATCGTTGGTCACAGGACTTGTTGTCGGTCTGCTGCTCGTTGCCGCCCCATTCATTCCGGTGGAGGAGAGCGCGGTGACAGGTGCTCTCTTGTGTGGATTCGCGTTTGGTTGGGCGCTGCTGGCCGTGCTGTCTATGAGGTTCAGCGATCAGCCTCAACGGTGGGCGGTGGCTCCTGCCCTGTTCATGGGTCTCGGCGGTCTTTTCCTATTGGCGTTCGGCTCTTCGGTGGATCGTGTTCTCATGTGGGTGTGGCCCCCCGCGCTGTTGGTGTTGGTGGTCTGGATGATCGTCCGCTCCCGTCAGCAGCTGCGAAGTGGTGTTCGATGGTTGCTCTATCCGGTGTTCGCTGTTCTGCTTCTCGCCTCGGTTGGTGGGGCCTACGAGGCCGTGGCTGAAGCGGCCGAAGCGAACGCCGACCCGATGCCTGGCCAGTTGATCGATGTCGGCGGACACCGCTTGCACCTGGACTGCACCGGCTCTGGCAGCCCGACAGTCGTGCTCGAACCGGGCGGAGGCGGGATGTCGTCGGACCTCGGGCTCGTAACCCGAGCCGTCGCTCGTGACACCCGCGTCTGCGTCTATGACCGTGCGGGCCGTGGGTGGAGCGAGCCCGCTGACACCCCACATGACGCCACGCAGATAGCGACCGACCTGCACACGTTGCTGGACCGCGGGGACGTTCCAGGACCTTATGTCCTGGCGGGCCACTCCTTCGGCGGCCTCTACACACTCACCTTCGCCGCCCGCTACCCCGACGAAATCGCCGGAATGGTTTTGGTGGACTCCACCGCACCGGCGTCGAAGCCAAGTGCAACACCGCGTAACGACGGGGGCTCCTACGACCTGACCGGCCGTGTTTCCGCACTGATCTCGACCTCAGCCCGCCTCGGTCTGGGCCGCCTGGCCGGCGTGCCCGCAAGCCACCTGCGCAGCACGATTGACGAGTACGTCCGGGCGGACTCGTCGAGCAGAGCAGCTGCGACGCTCGTCGACTTCGCTGACAAGCCTCTGATCGTCCTGACGGCGGGCATTGGGAGCAATGCCGCCTGGATGACGGCGCAGGAGCATTTGGCAACATTGTCATCGAACAACGCGCACCGAGTGATCGAGGGCGCCATCCACGCAGATCTGATTGCAGACGAGAAGGGCGCAGCCGCCACCACTCAAGCGATCCTTGACGTCGTCTCCTCAATACGAACCGACGAGCCAGTCGGATGATCCGGACCACCCAGCGGGACCGGGATCCAAAAAAGAAGGTGGACAGATGACTTCGATCCGAACGACCGGTTTGACCAAGGACTTCGGCGACCTCAGGGCCGTGGACCACATCAACATGGACCTCCCCCAAGGAGGGGTGGCTGGTTTCGTCGGTCCCAACGGGTCAGGTAAGAGCACCACGATCCGCATGCTGCTGGGTTTGATCAAGCCGACCAGCGGCGACGCCGAAGTGCTCGGCCACTCGATCGAGAACCCATCCGCGTACCTCCACCGGGTCGGGGGGCTGATCGAAGCACCTGCCTTCTATCCGGCACTGACCGGTGAGGAGAACCTCCGTGTGTTCGCGGCCCTGGGTGGATTTGCCCGAGGTCGCATCGCTGAGATGCTGGAAGTCGTGGGCCTGGGCGACCGGGGCGGGGACAGATACAAGAACTATTCGTTGGGGATGAAACAGCGTCTCGGTATTGCCCTCGCTCTGCTTCCCGATCCTGACCTGTTGGTGCTCGACGAGCCGACCAACGGGTTGGACCCGCAGGGGATCGTCGAGATTCGCAGCCTGCTCATGGAACTCGGTGCCAGCGGGAAGACCGTGTTCGTATCTAGTCACCTCCTTGCCGAGATCCAGGCGGCGTGCGACTCGATCGTGATGATCGATCATGGTGGCGTCGTCTTCGGCGGGACGATGGTCGATTTGCTCAACCGAAATTCGCCCACGATCCGAGCTGCGGCCGAGAACGACACCGACACCATTCGTCTGATCGAGCTGGCCACAAACGCGGGTTATACCTCAACCAGGGTGAACGGAGCGATCGAGATTGACGCTCCCAGCGTTTGGGCCGCAGATCTGAACCGCCTTGCCTGGCAGGCAGGCATCACCCTCAAAGAGCTCCAAGCCACCTCCGCCGATTTGGAACAGGCCTTCTTCGCCATGACCGGCAACAACAAGACAGGAACCGAATAATGCGTGCCTTTCGCTCCGAATGGGTCAAGCTCAGCCGACGCAACACCCTGCTCGGATTTGGGGGAGCCATGGTCGGCTTCGCTGTGCTGTTCACGATCCTGGCGTTCGTCAATGCCGGCGGTGGGAACGTGGACCTCGACGGGGGCGAGGCGGAAGCCTTCGTCACCGCAGCCATGCTCTCGCTCCCGGAAGGCGCGGTGTTCGCCATCACCAGCGTCGGCGGCTTCCTGGGCATCATCGCCCTGGCTCTCTTCGCCTCCAACCTGGCCGGTGAGTTCAACAAGGGCACCATCCGAATGCTGTTCGTGACCGAGCCCAACCGACTCAAGGTATTGGCGGGAAAGGTCGCGGCCCTGATCTCGTTCGTCGCGGTCGGGGTGGCGGCGACGCTGGCAGCCACCATCGGCGTCGGTGCGTTGTTGGCTCCTGGCGCAGGAGTCGAAACCGCCGCCTGGTGGACATCCGACGGGCTAGCCGCCATCGGTTCCGCCTACGTGAACCTGACCGCAGCGGCGCTCGTGCCCGCGCTGATCGCGGCCACCATTGCCGTGATCACCCGGTCCTCGGCGATCGCCATCTCAGTTGGCGCTGCCTGGTTCATTCTCGGTGAGGTGCTCCTCGGCACATTCTGGGACAGCCTCGCCGAGTGGGGCCCGGCCGCGGTCACCAACGCTCTCGCAGTCGGCGGCGCTGGTGGGGCCGGCACCATGGGGGGTGCCGCGCCCGTCATCGCCTACGGCACCGCGGCACTCCTCGCGATCGGATACGGCGTCCTCAGCCTTGCGATCTCTGGGACGGTCCTGGCCAGACGAGATGTGACGAGTTGATCTCAATGGCAAGCAACTGTCAGGCAGTCAGTCCTCAGGCCAAGAAGTCCAAGTGAACGGACACGACCATCGCGGCACCAACCTTCCGCATCAATAGAACGGACCAAAGTGACATCAACCACAGCCGCGACCGACACAACTGACAATCCAGCGCTGCCGAGCCGGTCCACTGCCCTCGGCATTTCCCGGAGAAGGGCGGCTCTCGTCGCGGGTATCAGCCTGCTGCTCATGGCGGTGCTGGCCCCGCTCGCACACTTTGGCGTGCTCCAGAGCCTCATCGTCTCTGGAGATGCGGCGACGACGGTCGGGAACATCGTGGCTGACGAGGGGCTATTTCGTCTTGCCATCGCGACTCTCCTGGTCGTGACCTTCCTGGACATCGTGGTTGCCTGGGCGCTCTATGTCCTGATGAAGCCAGTGCACCCAACTCTCGCCATACTGGTGGGATGGCTGCGCCTGGCTGCGCCCGCCGTGTTCGCGGTGGCGCTGGCGAACCTCCTGGACGTGGCGAATCTCCTCGGGAGCGCTGAGTCATCGGCACTGTCGCCGGACCAGCTCGGGGCGCAGGTGATGGCCTCGGTCGCGTCGTTCGGAAACGGTTGGGACATGAGCCTGGCGATCTTCGGCCTTCATCTATTTGGCCTCGGGTATCTGCTTTTCAAGTCGGTGGACTTCCCCAGATTCCTCGGAGTGCTGGTGGTCGTCGCCGGAGCTGGATACTTGGCCGATACGTTCGCAAGAATCCTCGTTTCCGATATCGAGTTCAGAATCAGCCTGTTCACCTTCGTGGGCGAGGCGCTGCTGATCTTCTGGCTCCTTTGGAGAGCCATGAAAGGGTTCCCCTCTGAAACTGAGCCCCATAGCGGACAGTTGACGGAGCCCCGTCTGGCTGAGCCGAGCACGGTGGCGCTATGAAGCCCATGACCGGCGAGACAGTGTTGATCACGGGAGGAACCGGCGGGATCGGCAAGGCAGCAGCGATCGGTCTTGCCTCGATGGGCGCTCGGGTGGGCATTACCGGCCGGAATCGGGCACGGGCCGAGCGGGCTGCCACAGACATCGAAGCCGAGTCGGGCAATCCGGCCGTGGACGTATTCGTCGCCGACTTGTCATCTCAGGGCGAGGTCCGGCGTATGGCCGGCGAGGTCCTCGCCGCCTACCCGCGACTCGATGTTCTGGTCAACAATGTCGGCGGGTTCTGGTCTCACCGCCACACCACAGCCGATGGGTTGGAGCACACCCTCGCTCTCAATCATTTGGCGCCGTTCTTGTTGACCAGCCTCCTGCTGGAACGACTCACGGACTCCGCGCCGGCTCGTGTCGTGACGGTGTCTTCCGGGGCCCAGTCGATGGGGAGGATCGACTTCGACGACCTGATGGGCGAAAAGGACTACTCGGGCCAACGGGCCTACAACCAGTCGAAACTGGCCAACGTGATGTTCACCTACGAGCTCGCCAGGCGCCTCGAGGGGACCGGTGTCACGGCCACCGCCCTCCACCCCGGGATGACCAACACTGCGTTCAGCGCCGAGGACCCATCACGTTCGATGGCTCCCATCGTTTTCGCCGCTCGACCGTTCATGAAGAGTCCCAAGAAGGGCGCCGACACCGCCGTCTACCTTGCCAGCTCGCCCGAAGTAGAAGGCGTCACCGGCCAGTACTTCGCCAACCGTACGGCTAAGAAGTCTCACGACGCTTCGTACGACGCAATGACCACCGGCCGCCTGTGGCAGGTCAGCGCCGACCTCGTCGGCATTCCGGTGACACCATGACCCTCCTCGGGTGGGTGTGGCCCCCGGTGCTGCTTGGACTCGTCGTCTGGATGTTCGTTCAGGCGCGCAAGCATTTGCGGGGCCGAACTCGTGTAAGGCTCCTGTATCCGGTGCTCGGCGTTCCGGCGCTCGCAACCTTGGGCGG
>DATHUP010000044.1:0-52322 GCA_035462175.1 Acidimicrobiia bacterium
GCACCACCAGCATCCCCCCGATGATGATCTGGTTCACGTCGGCGAGACCCGCGCTGTTGAGCCGGTCGGTGAGGGTGGTGATGATCACCGCCCCGATCACGGGGCCCATCCAGTGCTGCATCCCGCCCAGGACGCTCATCAAGATCACGAAGAGGGGAACCCGGATGTTGAACACGTCGTCGACGGTCACGAAGCCGAGCTGGAGTGCCCAGACGCCGCCCATCAGCCCGGCGAGCAGCGCGTTGGCACCCAATGCCACCATCTTGTATCGAAAGGTGGGGACGCCGAGCCCCTCCGCCACCGGCTCGTCGTCGCGGATGGCGAACAGGCCCCAGCCCAAACGGGAGTCATGGATCAGATAGGCGACGACCACGGTGATGAGGGCCACGGCGAGGGTGAGTCGGTAGGCGGCGGTGGTGAACTCCCCGAGGAACTCGGGAAGCGGTGTGCCGGTCATGAAGATGCCGGTCCCACCGTCGATGAGCGTGCTGAGCCGAGCCACAGAGGCGAGGACGAAGGCGACGGCCAGCGTGGTCAGGGCGAAGATCTCCCCGGTGAGCCTTCGCAGTCTGAACACCACCAGCCCGAGGAAGAGCCCGGTCAGCCCGGCGAGGAGACCGGCTACCGGCAGAGCGGCCATGAAGGACCAGCCCCGTTTCACCACGAGCACACCGACCGTGTACACCCCGACTCCGTAGAAGGCGCCCTGACCGAAGCTGAAGTACCCGGAGTAGCCGGTGAGGATGTTCCAGCTGGAGGCCTGAGAGATCCAGAAGAACATGGTGAACAGGAAGATCAGGTAGAAGCGGGGGAACTCGAGGCTCTCCTGGATGTTGGGGGCGAGACCGAGCACGACCGCGACGACGGCGAACCCGACCAGGGTCCGGACCCGAACGCTCACGCAATGCTCCGCTTGGTGATCAGCCCCTCGGGCCGGAAGAGCAGCGCCACGATGAGAATGGTGAAGGTGACCAGCGGCGCCGAAAGGGGGCCCCAGAGCACACTGGAGATCCCGGCAGCCACCCCGATGATCACTCCGGCGACGAGGGTCCCGAGGCTGTTGCCCAGGCCGCCGAGGATGACGATGGGAAAGACGATGCCGAACCAACCAACCGCCAGCTCGGGGAACAGGCTCTGACCGATTGCGATGAAGACCCCGGCCAGGGCCGAGAAGGCGGTGGCGAGCCCGGAGAGGATCACGCCCACGCGGCGGGAGTCGATCCCGAAAGCCCGGGCCATCGCCGGGTCCTGGGCCACTGCTCGCACCGCCTTGCCGAAGTAGCTGCGGGTGAAGACGAGCCACATGCCGCCGGCGATGAGCAGGGCGACGACGAAGGCGGCCAGTTGGGGGAGTTGGAAGTAGATGCCCCCGATCGAGAACGACCGGGTTTCGTAGGGGTTGAGGATGGGGCCGATGCGCCGGAAATCGGCGCTCCAGATCGTCTGCATCAGGCTCTGGAAGATGATGAAGAGCCCGAACGTGACGATCAGGGACTTGAACTCGTCGACCTTGGCCAGATGGAAGAACATCTGCACCAGCACCCCCACCAGGAAGAAGAGAGGAACCACCACCAGGATCATGAGCAACGGGTCGATCTCGAAGCTCACCGTCAGCTGGTAGACGACATACGCGCTGAACAGGACGAAGGTGAAATGGGCCAGGTTGATGATCTTGAGGGCTCCCCAGGAGAGGGAGATCCCGATCGACATCAACGCATAGAGACCGCCCACCAGGATCCCGGAGACGATTCCTTGCGCGAGTAGTTCCAACTGACTCTTCCTGGTTGGCGGTTCGAGGCTATCCCGCCCGGCCGGAACCGGGCGGGATAGCTGCAAGGATCAGCCGCCGGGGCTGAACACGACGGAACGGTCGGGGGCGGCGAACTCCTCGGGGTACACGGTGTACCACTCACCGTCTTGGACCTGCTTGATCTTGGAGAGGTCCTCGTAGTAGTTCTGCTGGTCGGGGAAGAACTCGATGTCTCCGTGGAACAAGGTCTGTGCCCCGTTCTCGATCAGGTAGTCGCACATCGCTTGCTGCTCGAGGCTTCCCGCTCCTTCTGCAGCCTGTTGCAGGTACTCCCAGGCGGTCCACGAAGCAGCAGCTTGGGTCTCCACCTTTGCATAAGGCACCCCGGCGTCGGTGAGAGCCGCATCGACCATCCCGGCCACCTCCACCGCTTCGGGGTCGTCGGTGAACGGAGGATGCTCCTCGAAGATGGTGACCGACATGATCCCGTCGGCTCCCTCGGTGCCCAGCAGCGGGCCCGGCGCCGGCCACTGCACGAACATGCCATCAGGGCTGTAGTCGATCGCCTGCATCGCGGTGATCAGGTTGGGGGCGTCCACACCCAGCCCGGCGATATAGAGGAAGTCGGGATCGGCATCACGCACCTGAGCCGCCAGCGGCCCCCAGTCGGAGGTTGCGATCGGGTAAGTGACGTCGAGAACCACTTCCCAGCCCCGCTTCTCGGCTTCGGTCAACGCTCCACCCTCATCGGTCTCGGGTTGTCCGTAGGTAATGAACATCGTGCCCGGGAACTCGTTGACCACGAACCCGATCGTCTCCGGTGGGGTCCCGGTCGACTCCAGGGCGTCGTAGAGGAGGTTGGGGTTGGTGATGTTGGGGTGCAGCCCGGTCGACCACGAGCTGAAGTGGCACTCGTAGGTGTAGGCATAGGTGAGGCTGGCCGTGTGATGGGGGAACACGTACCCGTACCGCTGGGCCACCGCCATCGCCGCTGTGATGTTGCCTGTCCCATATGGGCCGAGGACCAGGTCCACCTCGTCCTCCGTGATCAGTCGCTCATAGGCGGCGGCAGCCAGATCGGGCGCAGACTCGTCGTCGAGGAGGATCCACTCGATCGGGCGTCCGAGCAGCCCGCCTGACGCGTTGATCCTCTCCACGAACACCTCTCCGGTGGCCTTGTGGATGGCCGCGGTGGGGGCGAAGACACCGGTAAGGGCCAGGGTGCTTCCCACCCGGATCGGCTCCCCACTGGCAGCCGTGGTCTCGGTGGCAGCCGTCGTTTCGGTCGCCCCGTCGGTGGTCGACGGCGCGACAGTGGCGGCGGTTTCGCCCAGGGTGGTGGTTCCCCCGCCTTCGTCGTCGCCACAGGCGGCGGCGACAATCGCCATCACCGTGATCAAGATCAGATAGGTCCATCGCGTGCGTGGTCTCATCGGTTTCTCCTCCTGCGTCTGTCGAACCTGGACGGCCGACAGTGTTAAGTGAAGCTACACACTTTGCCAGGAACGTGCAGTTTCACTTACGGAATTCTTGTTGGACAATCGCCCTTTCTCGATTTGCGGCCATGAGCCACAACTCCCTTGCCCCGGTCCAGCCCTGGGGTGTAGTGTCACTGTGCAATCGTTTGCTGAAGAGCCGATTCGATGGAACCGACCAGTCGACGAGGGAGCGTGAGGATGCAACATGAAGAAGCGGTGACCGGTTCGAAGCTTGCAGCAATCTTGACGGTGCTAGCGGTCATGATTGCCGCCTGTGGGGGAGATGGAACCGACACCACCGAGGCTCCAGGGGAGACCTCCGCGCCAGAAGCGACCGACGTTCCCACAGAGACCACCAGCGCGGCCGGTGAGCCCGTTTCGGTTTCCTTTGCCCCTACGGCCCCGCTCCCCGTCTACTGGCCGTACTACTACATCGCCGAGCCCCTGGGGTTCTATGAGGACGAGGGCATCGATATCGTGTTCGAGAACGTCCAGACCGCAGTGCAGCAGTCACTGCTCTCCGGCCGCCTGACCTTTTCCGGCACCGGTCTCGACTACATACCTCAGGCACCCACCCTCGACGACCCGCCCAAGTGGTTCATGAACGTTGATCGGTACCTGTGGGTGATGGTGACCTTGGCCGACTCCGAATTCCAGTCCGCTGCCGACCTCGAAGGGGGTGTCATCGGCATCAATGCCCCCCACGACACGCTCGACGCCGACTTCCTCATGGGCGCTGCCGGGGTGGCCCAAGGCGAGTACGAGCTGGTCCCGGTCGGCGAGGATCTCCAAGCGTTGGTCCAGCTGGAGGACGGGGCGATCGATGCGTTCGTCACGGCTGGAGCCGTCTCGGTAGCGGCAATCCGTGACTTCACGGATACCGAGCTGCGGATCATCGAGAACGAGGCAGCTGAGAGCTATTACAACGTCGGCAGCATGCTGCGTCTCGATCAGTTGGAGAACGAGCGTGATCTCGCCGTGCGCTTCGGCCGCGCCGTCGCCCGTGGCATGGTCTGGACATGGGAGAACCCTGCGGCCACCGGTCGGCTCATCTATGAGATGTTCCCGGACGAGGCGGCGGAGAGCGAAGAGCAGGCCATTCGCCTCATCGAAGCCGGAAACGAGGCAAACCAGGCCTCATATGACGCACGCGGTGCGATGGAACTCGACGTCTACCAGGAGATGGTGGACAAACACGCCGAGCAGGCACTGATCGACGAGTCGTACGATGCCAGCATCCTGTTCACCAACGAGCTCATCGATGACATCTGGGACTTCGATGTGGAGGCTGAGGCAGAGGCGGCGCGGTCCTACGACGGCTGAGCGCCGGAAGAAGGCAACAGAAGGCGGATCTTCGTGGAAGTGACGATCCGCGATTTGGGCAAGGTGTATTCGTCGAGAGGCGGCGAGGACGTGATCGCCCTCGAGGGCGTAAGCGCCGACATCGCCTCCGGCGAGTTCGTGACGCTGGTGGGTCCCAGCGGGTGCGGAAAGAGCACCCTTCTCGACATCCTGGCGGGGTTGATCCCGGCGACATCCGGGTCGGTGTCCTTCGGGAAGGGTGGCACAGCAGCGGCCGGCTCGACTCGGGTCGGCCTTGTCTTCCAGAAGCCCGTCCTGCTCCCCTGGCGTACCGCTGCGGAAAATATCTATCTACCGGCCCAGCTGGGGACCGAGCCGCCCGGAAGATCGCAGGGAACCCAACTCAGGGACAGGGCCGACGAGCTCCTCGAACTGGTGGGCTTGGGCCACTTCGCCGAAAAGTATCCGTGGGAGCTCTCGGGAGGGATGCAGCAGCGTGTCTCCATTGCACGTGCCCTACTTCTCGACGCCGAGGTGATGTGCATGGACGAGCCCTTCGCCGCTCTCGATGAGTTCACGCGGGAGCAGATGCACATCGAATTGCTCCGGGTGTGGGAGCGGCAGGGTTTCACCGGGATCTTCGTCACCCACAACATCTTCGAGAGCGCCTTCCTTTCGGACCGGGTCTTGGTGATGACGCCGCGACCAGGGAAAGTCGTCGCCGAGGTGAGCATCGATCTGCCTCGGCCGAGGGACAAGGGGATGATCGGAACCGTCGGCTTCTCAGAGAACGTGCGCCGCATCAGAGATGTCATGTCGGAGCATTGGAACGAATGACCGAGGAACTCCAGCTCGATGTGCCGCATGAGAGTCCACCGGGGCGTGGCCGACTGCGTTACTCCTCGATGGCCAAGACCGTGTTGCTTCAACTCGGCGCACTTGGCCTGTTCCTGGGCATATGGGAGTTGCTCACAGTCAGCGGCATCATCCCCTCATACCTCCTGCCCAGGGCGTCTCAGGTGTTGACCGCGCTCGGCCGCGACGTTCTCGACATCCTCACCGGCGGGCGCATGTGGGTTCACTTCTACACCACCCTCATCGAGATCCTTCTCGGGTTCGTCTTCTCGGTGCTGATCGGCGTGGCAGTGGGGGCGGTTCTCTCCGAGTTCAAGACGGTCCAACGAGCCACCTACCCCTACATCGTCGCCGCCAACGCGACGCCTCGAATCGCCTTTGCTCCGCTGATCGTCATCTGGTTCGGGTTCGACTTCGCTTCGAAGATCGTCATGGCTGTCGCGGTCGCCGTGTTCCCGGTGATCGTGAACACAATGGCGGGGTTGGCCGCCACCGACCGGGACGATCTGCGACTGATGCGGTCGCTGGGTGCGACCAGGTCCCAGTTGCTCTGGAGGGTGCGTATCCCGACAGCGTTGCCCTATCTGTTCGCGGGGTTCGAGACCGCCATGCTGTTTTCGGCGGTCGGGGCGGTCATTGGGGAGTTCATGGCCGGAAACGCCGGTCTCGGGTACGTGACATTGCTCGCCCAGGAATTGTTCCGGTTGGACGACGGCTTCTCGGCAATCGCGTTGCTCTCGGTGCAGGGGTTCCTACTTCATCGTCTGGTGGTGGTTGCTCGCCGACGTTTTGTGTTCTGGCAAGCAGAATCCGGCTCACCGCCGTGAAGGTTCCTACAGGAAGGTGGTACCGATGACGAGACGAATCCGACTGGGTGGCTTCTATCGATCGCTGCCAATGGCAGTCGCCGAGGAGCAGGGTCTGTACACAGCTCATGATTTGGAAGTCGAGTTCGACCAGGTCAGCTCGTCGACACAACAGTTCCAGTACTTGAGCGACGGGCGTTACGACGTCGTACAGACCTCCCCCGACAACACGGCGAACTACCGGTTGAACAGGGGGAATCCGATCGGCGAGCTGGTGGCGGCAAAAGGCTTTCTCGGTCTCGACCATGGGATGTACTTGGTGGTGGTTGCCCAGCCCGGCATCGAGTCCACAGAGCAGCTCAGAGGCAAGACCATCTCCGTTGACGCTCCGGAGTCTGGCTTTGCCTACGTCATGTACAAGATTCTGGCCAACCACGGTCTGCAACGCGGCGTCGACTATGACGTCGTCTCGACTGGCGGTGTCTACGACCGGTTTGTCGCGATGGTGGAGCAGGGCGCCGACTTCGCCGCCACCCTGATGAGCGGGGGATTCGAGACCCGCGCCGCGGACAGGGGCTTCGTGCTACTCGACTCCGTGCACGACATATACGACCCATATCTGGGCGTTTGGGCAGCCGCTCGCGACGAGTGGCTCGAGGGCAATCCCGACTTGGCCGCTGATTTCGTCGCGGCGTATCGCGAGGCATCGGACTGGGTGTTCGATCCTCTCAATCGGGATGCTTGCATCGAGAGATTGCAACGCCTCCCCAACACCTCGCCCGAGCTCGCCGAGAGGCTGTACCAGATTCAGGTGACCCCGGGCGTGGGCAACATCGAGGGAGGGGCGCTCGATCCCGCCGGAGTCAGGAATGTCTTGGACCTGAGGGATGAGTTTGGTGGTTTCGAAGAGCCCCAGGACATCGACGAATTGGTGGCGCCGAGCTCAGCGCTGTTCGACCTTCGCTTCATCGAAGCCTCAGATAGAAAGAGGAAGGGGGACAGGGGATGAGAATCGAATCGATACACATCGAGGGCAACGATCCGCGCTGGAACATGCCCTACACCCCGGCGCTCAAGGTGCGCGGGGGAGCGATGGTGTTCGTGTCGGGGGTGACCGCGGCTCCGGTCTACCACTCACATCCGCACGATCCCGGCGAGTTCGAGCAGATACCCGACGACCCGGTCGTTCAGGCCGAACTGACGGTCGAGAACCTGAGGGCGGTCCTCACCGCGGCGGGAGGCACCTTCGCCGATGTGGTCCAGTTGATCAGGTTCATCGTCGATCTGGATCGCAATCAGGATGCGATCAACGGTGTGATGGCCGAGCATCTCGGTGAGCATCGGGCCGCAAGCACCACCGTGGAGGTGGTGAGACTGGCCACCGATCCCCGGCTGGTTCTGGAGTTGCAGGCGATCGCGGTGGTTCCCGAGTAGCCGGCCCTTGGTACTTTGGGCACATGACCGGCAGCACCGCCTTCGACGTGATCCTGGCCCTGGCCCTCGGATACCTGATTTGGCGCGGGTCGCTGGCTGTCATCCGGATGCTCTCCACTCCGCCACCTGAGGTGGATCCCGGGGATGTGGTGACCGTCGACCAGGGATATCGATGCACCGTGTGCGGGGCCGAGCTGACCATGACCGCGGTGAACCCGGCCGAGGACAAACCACCGCGGCATTGCCGGGAGGACATGATCCCGGTCATGGTGAAATGACAATGGTGTAGTTTTCCCACGACTTGTCCACAGGATGTGGAGAACTACACGCGTGTAACTCGACGTTGCCGCTTTGCCCGTGCGACTATTCTCGCTTCTCGTGCCCGAGTCGAAACGTCGTAAACCGAAGAACCAGCCGGTCTCGGCAAGTGCGGCTCAGGCCGCGGCAAAGGCCAAGGATCCCAGCCCCACTTGGTATGTGGCGGTCATGGCCGGTCTCATGGTGTTGGGCGTGATCTTGGTGCTGCTCCGCTTCGTGTTCGATTGGAACCAGTTGGTCCTGGTCGGTGGTCTGCTTGCCATCGCGGCCGGGTTTCTGATGACCACCAACTACCGCTGACCGGGCTCAGCCACCGGGCGCCGTCGTCGTGGGCGCGGTGGTCGTGGTGGTCGGCGTCGTCGTGGTGGTCGGGGGCACGAACTGGCCGAATGTCACCTCGACCGAGTCCCCTGGCAAGAGCATCTCACCCGCATCCGGGTTCTGGTCGATGACTCGGCCGTGCTGGGACGAGTCGGCCACCTGCTCGGTGATTGTGGTCATGTTCAGACCCCGCTCCGCGAGGGCTGCCTCGGCCTGAGCCTGGTTCAGCCCTAGTAGGTCGGGGACCTCGACCGGGGCCGGCCCAAGCGAGACCACGATGAGAACCGTGTCACCCAACTGGACCTCGGTGTCGGCAATGGGATCGGTCCTGATCACCAGGTCGGGTGCGACGGTATCCGAGTACTCGTCCTGCACCCTGACCAGGAGCCCGAGTGCCTGGAGCTGAGCGGTAGCGTCACGCTCGCTGAGATCGGTGAGGGCCGGGACGATGACGAGCTCGGGCCCCGTGGACACCACCAGATTGACCGGCGCTTCGGCGCCGACCCTCACCCCGGCCGACGGGGATTGCTCGATGACGATCCCCTCGGCGAAGTTGGCGTCGGCGCGTTGGGTCACCTGGCCCACGGTCAGCCCGGCGGCCACGATCATCCGCTCGGCCTCCTCCCGGGTCTGACCGACCACCGGCGGCACCGGGAACTCCTCGGGACCCGACGAGACGAAGACCTCGATGGTGGAGCCCTCCTCGACTTCGGTGCCGAAGGTGGGGTTGGTTCGAATCACATTGCCCGCGTCGACAGTGTCACTCGACTCGAAGAAGGTGCGGACCTGGAAGCCGTCTGTTTGCAGCCGCTGCAGAGCCTCATCCTGGGGCAGACCGGTGACATTGGGGACTTCGACGAGGGTTGCCTCCTCCCCGTCCCCGCCCGCGAGTTGGAACAGGACGAAGACCAGGATCCCCAGTGCGATGAGCAGGCCGAATGCGGTCAGGATGAAGGGCAGCTGCGAAGACGGCTCCTCTTCCAGGTCGCGGTAGACCTCGTCGGGCGGGACCGTGGCCGGGGGGACCGGAGCGGTCGACATCACACGGGTGGAGCTGTCCCCGTTGGCCGGGGCAGCTGCGACCGGGATCGGGGCCGGCATCCCGACCTCTTCACCCTTGAGTACCGAGAGCAGATCAGAGCGCATCTCGTCGGCGGTCTGATAGCGGGCGATCGGGTCCTTCCGCATCGCCTTGGTGACCACGGCATCGAGTGATGGGGGGACGTCTGGGTTGAGCGAAGTAGGTGCCGGCGCCTCGGTGGACACGTGTTGGAAGGCGACCGACATCGGGCTGTCCCCCGTGTAGGGGGGGCGCCCGGTGAGCATCTCGTAGAGCACCACCCCGAGTGAGTAGACATCGCTGCGGGCGTCTGCTCCTGCTCCTTGCGCCTGCTCCGGGCTGAAGTACGTGGCGGTGCCGATCACCGCGCCGGTCCGGGTCAGCTCCTGGCTGTCGTCCCAGGCCCGGGCGATGCCGAAGTCGGTGACTTTCACCGTGCCGTCCTTGGCCAGGAGGATGTTCCCCGGCTTGACGTCGCGATGGACCAAACCGGCCTGATGGGCTACCGACAACGCCGCCGCCACCTCGGCCGTGATCTCGGTGGCGCGCCGGGCGAGGAGGGCGCCCTCCGACTTGAGCACGTCGCGCAATGATCGTCCGTCGACCAGCTCCATGACGATGAAATAGGTGTTCTGGGCCTGGCCCCAGTCGTATATCCCGACGATGTTGGGATGACTCAGGTTGGCCGCCGCTTGCGCCTCGCGCCGGAACCGCTTCACGAACGCCTCGTCTGCCGAATACTGGGAGTGGAGGACCTTTATCGCGACCTTCCGGTTGAGCAGCGTGTCCCGGCCCTCGTAGACATCGGCCATCCCACCTCGGGCGAGATGGGACGTGATCTGGTAGCGGTCGGTCAGTGTGGTTTGGGAATCCATGGAGGCGTGGCGGATTGTAGGAACGCTCTAGGCCCAACTCATGGGGATCCCTCCAGCCACAACCGGATCAGGTCACCGGCGATGGGCGCGGCGACACCGCCTCCCGATGCAGATTCGCCCAGCTCACTGCTCGCTTCGAGCATCACGGCCACCGCGATCGAAGGATCCTCGACGGGGGCAAAGGCGATGAACCAAGGGTTGGGCAGGCCCTCGGGGCCCATAGAGGTCCCGGACTTCCCGGCCACCCTGACACCCGGAACAGCCGCCGCCCTCCCGGTTCCTTCGGTCACGACCCGCTCCATCATCTGGGTTAGCAGCGACGCGGTGGCGGGGGCCATCGCCCGGCCCAGCGGCGTCGCCTCGAACTCCTCGACCGTGTTCCCGTCTGCGTCGAACATGCGATTAACCAGGTAGGGCGTCGGGGTGACACCCTGGTTGGCGACGGCGGCAGCCACCATCGCCATGTGGAGCGGCGCGGCGCGCACATCTCTTTCGCCGATCCCGCTCTGGGCAAGGGCGGCAGGGTCCTCTGACAGGGTTTCGACCGGGTAGGCGGCCTCGGGAACGGTCCAGGGGAACGGAATGTCGGTGTTGAAGCCCATGGCCTGGGCCGTGATCCCGATGTCCTCCGCACCGATACGCACCGACAGGTCGGCGAACGTCGTGTTGCAGGAGACGATGAATGCTTGAAGCAGGGTTATCGACTCGCCGTTGTTGCACACCCCTCCGCCGGCGTTGGAGATGGTCGCAGTCGAGCCAGGGAGTTGGAACTCGACAGGATCGGGAAACTGCGTATTCAGGTCGGCGGCACCTGTGTCGAGGGCGGCCGCGGCCACCACGGTCTTGAACGAGGATCCGGGGGGATAGATCTCACGGGTGGCGCGGTCGAGTAGGGGCCCGTCGGGATCGTCCAGCAGGGTCTGCCAGGCTGCGGCGGCATCGGCCCCGAGGAGAGGGGCCGGGTCGAACGACGGAGAGGATGCCGCAGCCAGGACGGCGCCGGTCCTGGGGTCGAGGGCAACGATGCCGCCTTTGAGCCCTCCCAGGGCCTCGAATGCGGCGCGCTGGAGCGCGGCGTGAGTGGTGATCTCGAGACTGTGGGGACGGAGGTCGCCACCCAGGATCACCGTGACCAGGTCGCTGATGGTGAGGTCCCGTTTCGAGCGCAGCTCCTGGGCGTAGGCGCTCTCCAATCCGGTGGAGCCGACCAGGAACGAGCTGTATCCGACCATATGGGCAAACGCCTCCCCCTCCGGATACTCGCGGACGAACGACCTGGGATCGTCGGGATCCTCCACGGATCGGGCCACCACCGTCCCGTCGATCGTGACCATGAGACCTCGCTCCTTTCCCCGCTCGGAGAGAGCGGGACGTGAGTTGCGCGGGTCGGCCTTCAGCGTGTCGGCGTTGATCACCTGGATCCAGGTGACGGCGAGGAGGAGCACGAAGAACCCGGAGAAGATCCCGATCGACAGCCGCCGTACGGGTCCGTTCATGCCGCCTCCTCGTGGCTGATGCGAAGAAGCATGGCGACCAGGATCAGATTCCCGACCAGAGCGGACCCTCCGTATGACATGAAGGGGAGGGTGATGCCGGTGAGGGGGACCAGCCGCACGATGCCGCCGATGATGAGGATGGTCTGCACGGCGAGCACGAAGGTGAGACCGGCTGCCAGGAGCTTTCGAAATGTGTCCCGGCTGCGAAAAGCGATGCCCAACCCCACCGCCACGACCAGGGCGAACAGGGCTATCACCGACACTGTCCCAGCGAACCCCAACTCCTCGCCGACGGCGGCGAAGATGAAGTCGGTCGATGCGTTGGGGATGAGATCAGGCCTGCCCAGCCCGGGCCCGGCGCCCGAGAGGCTTCCGGTTCCCATGGCGAACAGGCCCTGGGCGATCTGGTAGCCCTCGTCCTCGTAGTGCTGGAACGGGGTGAGCCAGGCGATGACCCGACGTTGGACGTGGTCGAAGGCGAGGTAGGAGGCGACTCCGGCCACGACTCCGAGGAATCCACCGGCGACGAGGTATCCGGTGGTCCCGGTGGCGGCATAGAGAAGGAGCACGAACCCGACGAACAGGAGCAGGGAGGCGCCCAGGTCGCGCTGGGAGATCAGGATCAGCACGCTCATACCCCAAGTGACGAGGAGGGGGATCAGTTGGCGGGGCTCGGGAAAACGGATGGGCCCGATGTGACGTCGCGCCTCGCGCAAGGCCCTTTGGTGGTCGGCCAGATAACCGGCGACATATGCGACCAGCCCCAGCTTGGCGAGCTCGGCCGGCTGGAACTGGAATGTGGTGAAGCCGACGTCGAGCAACACCCACAGACGCGACCCGTTCACCTCCAGCCCACGCAGGGGGAAGCCCCAGGCACTCGGGAGGTTGGGCAACAGGACCAGGACCAGGGAGATGAGAAGTGTGATGTTGCGATAGCGGCGAAGGATCGAGATCGTCGTCCGGTTGAGCAGGATCAGGACGAGTGAGGCCAGCCCCGCCGCGATCAGCATCCACCACCGCTGGAAGCTTGCTCGATCCTGACCGAGGGCGATGTCGAGCCGGTAGATCTCGAAGAAACCGAGTGCGGTAAGTGCGGTGACCGGGCCGAGCAGGAGCGGGGTGGCCCTGGGGGCGAAGGCCCGCACTGCCAGGTGAAGGCCGCCGAATGCGATCAGGAACACGAGGAACGTCAGTGCGGTCTGGGCGTCGACGCTGCGATCCTGGGCGAAATTGACCAGCGCAACCCCGAAGCCGGCCAGGATCGACGCCGCGACGATCGTTGCACCCTCGGTGTTGCGAGTCATGAGATCAGGAGAGGACGTCGATGACGATGACGCTGGTGTTGTCGTGGCCTCCGGCCTTGTTGGCCACCTCCACCAGCTTCCACGCTGCCTCGTCTGCCGTCCCTCCGGTGAGGCTCTCTGAGATCCCGGCTGGCGCCACCATCGAGTTGAGCCCATCGGAGCAGAGCAGCAGCCGGTCATGGGTCCGCAGATCGAGCTCGAACTCGTCGACGTTGACGAACCTGGTGAGACCGAGGCATCGGGTGAGCATGTGGCTCTGCGGATGATCGACCGCCTCCTCCGCCGACAGCTGGCCCAGGGCGACGTACTCCGCTGCGACCGTGTGGTCTTCGGTCAGCTGCTTCAGCTCGCCGTCCCGAAGCAGGTAGGCCCGGCTGTCGCCGACGTGACCGAACCTGGCTTTGCCCTTCGGCGTGAGCTCTACGAGGGTGAGCGTGGTCCCCATCCCCTGCAGGTCGGGCCGGCGGGCCACCTCCTCGCGGATGGCGCGGTTGGCCGCCGCCACCCGGTCGCCCGGATCTAGCTCCGACGAGGCGGCCGCGTTGATGGCCAGCCTGGAGGCGACCTCACCGGCGACGTGACCGCCCATCCCGTCGGCCACCATGAGCACGGCGGGACCGTCGGACTCGCCGGACCGGTCCGGGTAGAGGGAGTCCTCGTTGTTCTGCCGCACCATGCCCTGATGGGTGGCGGAGCCCCAGACGTACTTCATCGCACCTCCATGACGGTTTTGCCCACCTGGATGGTGTCGCCGCGTCGGAGCGTGGTCGGTGCGGTCACCCGACGCCCGTTGATGTAGGTCCCGTTCGTGCTGCCCAGGTCGTGGAGGACCATCCCGTTCTCCTGGGCGACCAGCCTCATGTGGAACTCAGAAGCGTAGGGGTCGTCGAGGAGGACGTCGGCCTCGGCCGAGCGCCCGAGGACAGTCACGTCCTCCACCTCCACGTCGGTGCCCTGTTGGGTCTCCGACTTGATCATCACGATCTTGGTGCCCTCCCGGCGTTTCCGTCGCAGTGATATTCCTAGATGTGAGCCGATAGCGCGGGCCACCTGCCAGACGAACAGGTAGACCAGGCCGAGGAAGATGATCCGGAGCAGTGCCAGGATGATGTCGGGCACGTCTATCCCTCGAGAAACCGATAGCGATGGCCGGCCAGACTCACCACGGCCCCGCTGACGAGCGCGACGGGCTGGTCGCCCACCGCCACTCCGTCGACCGACGTCCCGTTGGACGACCCGAGGTCCCGGATCCAAGACCGACCGTCGGAGCGCCAGATGAGGGCGTGCTTGCGTGACACGTTGTCATAGGGAAGCACGATGTCGGTCTCTTCGGAGCGCCCGATCGTCACCCTGTTGGCACCGATCTCGAGCGAGCTCCCCGATCCGGTGAGCCGGGCCCAAGGCGGCAGCGGTCCCGACTCGACCGAGGGAGTGCACGAGACCTGACCGGGCGCCACCTCTTCGGACGTGGTGATCCGGACGGTGGGAGGCCCCTCGAAGAGAAGGCCCACCCCGGCGGCATGCTCGGCCAGGGCAGCCTCCAGCTTTCGTTCCAGGGTGGAGGGGTCGACGTCGAGATCGTCCGGGTTGACCGTGAGTAGATATTTGTTGGCCGTGGCCGGGCCCGATTCGTGCCGGTATCGGCTCAAATCGGCCTCCCGGGCGATCCGCCCAGCCATCTCCGACGGGTGAAGCCGGCCCGAGAAGACACGACCGGTGGTGCCCTCGAAGAGACGCTCCAGACGTCGTTCCAGGCTGCGGGCGAGACTCATCGGGGAGAGGTTACGGTCGGTCAGGGACAGTGTCGCCGACTACCGGAACCCAGCGCCCAACGGTACGATTTCCTCGACCCGGGCGAGTGGCGGAATTGGCAGACGCGCAGGATTCAGGTTCCTGTGATCGCAAGATCGTGGGGGTTCAAGTCCCCCCTCGCCCACCGTTGCTTCAAGGGGGGCGACCCCCCTTGTATCCCCCCGACAACGTGCGGTGGTCCTGACGCGAGCTGGGGGTTAGCACCCCGGTTCTTCCTGGCCCGGTGTTATCTCAAGGGGGGGCGACCCCCCTTGTATCCCCCCGACATGGTGGGTTGGTGCGTGGCGAGCTGGGAGTCGCGGCTCTAGATTCCCCTTGTATCCCCCCGACATGGTGGGTTGGTGCGTGGCGAGCTGGGAGTCGCGGCTCTAGATTCCCTTGTATACCCCCGACAACCTGCGGTGGTCCTGTCGCGAGCTGGGAGTCGCGGCTCGAGCCCACCTGCGGTGTCTACGGTGCTCCAATGCCTGCTCAGATGATCCCCTACTCGCCAACCCGGCTCGACCCTGCCGCCCAGCTCGAGCGTGGTGTCGCCTTCTATGAGGAGATGATCCAGAGGCGCAGTGTCCGCTTCTTCTCAGACGAGCCCGTGCCGAGAGAGCTGGTGGACCTAGCCATCAACACCGCTTCGACGGCGCCCAGCGGTGCCCACAAACAGCCGTGGACATTTGTGGTGACCGGCGACTCGGGCATCAAGGCCCAGATACGTCAAGCAGCAGAGGAAGAGGAACGGATCAACTACGAAGGCGGCAGACTCCCGCCTCATTGGCGCGAAGACCTCGAGCCTCTGGGCACGGATTGGCGCAAGCCATTCCTGGAAACCGTGCCGTGGGTCGTCGTGCTCTTCGAGCAGCGTTACGGCGTCCGCGAGGATGGGGCCCGCGCCCACCACTACTACGTGAAAGAGTCGGTGGGTATCAGTGCCGGTCTGTTCATTGCGGCTCTTCATCACATGGGTCTCGCCACCCTCACCCACACCCCAAGTCCCATGCGGTTTCTGACCGAGCTGCTGGGACGGCCGGAGTCTGAACGGCCGTTCTGCCTGTTTCCGATTGGCTACCCGGCTGAAGACTGTCTGGTTCCTGATCTGAAGCGCAAGAGCCTTGATCAAGTCATGGTCACGGTTGGCACCTGATATCGGTCCGGGCCGGTCGATGTGTCAACGACGGCTCGTCCGTGGCGGGCCTGACTGCAGATTTGGGCTTCTGAGAGGCCGAGGAGAGGTCATATGGTTCAGGTTCTGGCTCTTCCGAACCAAACGAAGTGATATTCGATCCGGGTAGACCGAGACGACGGGTGATGGGCCGCCTCCTCTGGCCGGCGGTCGTGACCGCGGTGGCCGTGGTCGCCGTCGTGGTCTCGGGCGCCGGTGCCGACACGCGGGCCGAGTTGGACTACCTCGACACGATGCACGACACGGCGTCGGAGCTGTCCATCGGGGGCGAGACCCTCCGCGTGGTCATCTCCCGTCTCGCCCGAATCGAGCGCAGCGAGTTGGTCACCGCCACCGACGGGATCAGGGCAAGTCTCGATGCGGGCTTGGAGCTGGCCGAGGCCGGCCCTCCCTCCGACACACTGGTCGCGACCAACGCCCTCTATCGCCAGGCGATCGAAGCGTGGACGGTCGGGGTCAGCGGGTTCACCTCCGGGATCCTGGCCGCCGCCGACGATCCGAGCAGCACCGTGGTCGTGGACAACATCGCCAATGCCCTCGCCGAACTTCGGGCCGGTGACCGGATCTATGCCGACCTGGTCCGCGAGCTCGGGCGTGAGGAGGTTCCCGACCCGGTGGCCCCGATGCCGGAGCTGGTGATGGTGCCTGCGGCAGGCGAGCTTCTCACCTTGTCGCTTGCCTACGTCGAAGCGTCGCGCTCTCCCAACAGCGGGATCGCCCTGCGCCCGGGCCTCAGGGTGGCATCGATCACCTCCGAACCGCGGTGGAAC
This sequence comes from Acidimicrobiia bacterium, assembly GCA_035462175.1. Classification (GTDB taxonomy): domain Bacteria; phylum Actinomycetota; class Acidimicrobiia; order Spongiisociales; family ZC4RG35; genus JARDZU01. The sequence goes on from DATHUP010000044.1 coordinate 16,756, forward strand.
GTGAATCCGTCGCAGCAGGCCGTGGTGCCGTCCACCGAGCTGGTCGACTTCTGGGTGGTGATCACCAATTCCGGCAACGTCGCCAGCGACCCGGAGCGGATCGATCTCACCGTGGGCGGCGCCTCCGAGCCCGTGGCGCTCACCGAGACGGTGCCGGTGCTCGAGCCGGGGGAGCAGACCTCGATCCAGTTCCTCGAGATCCCGGTCGTCCCCGGTGGGATCTACGAGGTGGTGGCCTCTCTCACCGAGCTGACCAACGACACCAACTTCGAGGACAACACCGTGAGCGTGATGTTCGAGGTCAGCGAGGGCGGCTAGATAGCCGATGAGGGTGGTGGTTGGTCACTCGGTACCATCCACGCCCCGATGATCGACCCCAGGCAGCTCCGAGAAGACCCCGAGGCCGTCCGTGACTCGCTGCGTCGTCGGGGCTCGAAGATCGATCTGGACGCCCTGATCGACGTCGAGTCGCAGCTGCGCGCCGCCCGCCAGGAGGCCGAGGAGCTTCGGGCGAGCCAGAAGGAGGCGGGGCGGGAGATCGCCAGTCTGGACGGGGAGGCCAAGGAGAAGGCCATCGCCGGCGTCGCCGAGCTCGCTGCCAGGGTCAAGGAGGCGACCGCCACCGTGGACCGCTTGGAAGCAGGCTTCTCCACCGCCCTTCTCGAAGTGCCGAACCTGGTCGCCGTGGACGCCGCGGACGGTTTCACCGAAGAGGACAACTTGGAGATCAAACGGGTGGGCGAGCCGGTGAGCGAAGGCACCGATCACGCCACGCTCGGGGACCGGCTCGGCATCATCGACACAGCCCGCGGCGCCAAGGTCTCCGGTAGCCGGTTTGGCTACCTGAAGGGCAAAGGGGCGATGCTGGAGTTCTCCCTCGTCCGCTGGGCGATGGACCACTTGGTCGCCGAAGGCTTCACTCCGATGGTGCCTCCGGTGCTCGTCCGCGAGGAGGCCCTGACCGGCACCGGGTTCTTCCCCGAAGCGAGAGAGCAGGTCTACGAGATCCCCCGCGACGAGTTGTTCCTGGTGGGCACGGCCGAGGTGCCACTGGCCGCCTATCACAGCGACGAGATCCTCTCCGATGAAGAGACGCCCTTGCGCTATGCCGGCTTCTCCACCTGCTTCCGGCGAGAGGCCGGGACCTACGGCAAGGACACAGCCGGCATTTTCCGGGTCCACCAGTTCGACAAGGTGGAGATGTTCGTCTTCATCGCACCGGAGGACTCGGCGGCGGAGCACGATCGACTGCTGGCCGTTGAGGAGAAGCTGGTCGGCGAGTTGGACGTCCCCTACCGAGTGGTCAACGTGGCGGCAGGAGACCTGGGGGCATCGGCGGCCAAGAAGTACGACATCGAGGCGTGGTTCCCCGGTGAGCAGAACTACCGGGAGATCACCTCCTGCTCCAACACCACCGACTACCAGGCGCGTCGGCTCAAGATCAGGATGAAGACCGAGCGGGGCAACGAGGTGGTGCACACCTTGAACGGCACCGCCTGCGCTGTGGGCCGGACCATCCTGGCCCTGATCGAGAACCATCAGCAGCCGGATGGCACGGTCGTCATCCCAGAGGCTCTTCGCCCCTACACCGGGTTCGACCTCATCGAACCGTGAGTGATGTATCCGATCCGATCTTCGCCCGGATCGCTGCCCGATACGACCTGATCAACCGGGTCCTCTCCCTGGGCCAGGAGAGGAAGTGGCGGGCGAGGGGTGTCGGCATGCTGGAGCCCGGGACTGTGCTCGACCTGGGCTGCGGCACTGGGACCACCGACTTCGAGGGCAGGGCGGTGGTGGGTCTCGACCCGGTGATCGAGATGCTCGCACTGAGCCCGGTGAGAGAGCGGGTGGTCGGGGTGGGGGAGGCGCTGCCCTTTCGCACCGGGTCCCTCGACGGGGTGTTCAGCGGGTTCGTCTTCCGAAACCTCGCCTCGATCGAGTCGACCCTGACCGAGGTCCATCGGGTGCTTCGCCCCGGGGCCGCGGTGGTGGTGGTCGACCTGACCCGTCCCCGGAACCGTTTGTTGAGGCTGCTGCACCGGATCGGCACCTCAGTCCTCCTCCCCCTGGTCGGCCTGGTCTTGGCCGGCGCCCCCCGGGAGTACTGGTATCTGCACCGCTCCCTCGACTCCCTCCCCCCACCCGAGACCCTGTTCCAGGGCCACGCCCTGACGCTGGAGGAGGTGTGGCGCATGGGCATGTTCGGCTTCGTCTACGGCGCCCGGTTGCGCAAACCCGCTTCCTAATGCAGGGCGTCACGGATATGTGACGCCCTGCATTCGGTTCGGCGGCTCCCGCAACACGACTGGACCGCGGTCGACATAGTGATGAGGTCGTAGACCTGGAGAAACCATGACCGTTGCAGCATTCCGGTTTGGCATGGAGGGCGTCGAACGCGTCGAGTGGAAGGGACGCCGCCCCTCCCGCCGGATCATCCTCATCGGTCTCGCGGTCATTGCCACATACGCCGCTTCGACGCTGCTCGACCTCGCCCTCCCCCTTCCAACCGGCGACCACGCCGTGGGCCGGGCGAGCTGGGTATGGGTGGATGATTCGAGGCCCGAAAGCCACACTCTCGATACTGACGATGTGAGGTCTGTGCCGGTTCGGGCCTGGTACCCCGCCCAACCAGGGACCGGTCAACCAGCCGGCTATGTCGAGGATCTCGCCGTCATCGAAGCCGGCTTGAAAGCGAGTGGGGAACTCAGCTGGCTGGAGACTCTCGGCCTGAGGATGGTCCGACACCAAGCGCTTCAGGGGGCCGAAGTGGCGGCGAGCGGCAGCGGTTTTCCCGTGCTCATCCTCTCACCCGGCAACGCCACCAACGTCGGTTTCTACGGCGCCCTTGCCGAGGACCTGGCATCCAAGGGATATGTGGTCTTCGGCATCGATCACGCCTTCCAGGTGGCTGCCGTCCGCGTCGAAGACGGATCGGTGGCCGTATATGACCGGTCGATGGATACAGCGTTCGAGTCGATCGGGCCGAAGATCGAGGAGCGGGTCGCCGACATGGCGTTCGTGTTGGAACGGATCCGCGAGGGGACAGGTGACATCGAGTTCCTCGCTCCCAGCCTCGACCGGGACAGGATCGGAGTGCTCGGACACTCCAACGGCGGTATAACGGCCGTCGAGATGTGTCGAGCGGACTTCGCAATCGCCGCCTGTCTCAACATCGACGGACAGTCGGTCGGCGGTCCATTCGGATACGAGCGGGGGGCGCCCGCCCCCGAACAACCCTTTATGTACCTCACCAAGGAGACCTTCATCCATGATGCGGTCCACGGCCGATTCGAGGCCGCGGGGGCCGGGGCAGTGAGGGCGGTGGTGCCGGCTGCCGAGCATGGCGACTTCACCGACGGCGGCATGTTGGAGCCGGACGTCAATCCATTCTCGAATACCGCCCGATCCGTCATGGTCACCACCCGGGCATTGGTGAGCGCGTTCTTCGACCAGTGGCTGAAGGAGCCGCGCTCCCGTCCATTCTCCGGTCTCGACGTCCCGAGCGATGTCTACATCAATGTGTACCCGCTCGGCGACAACCGTCCGATCCCGGTCGATGCGTCTTGATTCTTTATGCACTCCGTCACGTATCCGTGACGCCCTGCATTAGGAAGCGGGTTGATCGTGCCCCCGCCGTCGAAGCGGCGTGGGCGTCGTCGACGATGGGCGTCGACTCGGGTCAGGTTTCCCTGCGGCACCCGGAGCGGTCCACTTAGGGCTGCTTCCTTCCGGATCTGACCCGGTTCGTGGTGCTCCGCCGCGCAGGACCCGGCCGTCAACGTCTCGTTTCCATCGTCAGGGCGTGAGCCCCGACGTCACGTCGCCCCTCGGGCGGGGAATTCAGCCCCGCATGGAGAGGATTTCGGGTTCAGGGCACCCCTAGCGCCCCGCCTATCACGATCGACGCGAAGCGTACCGAGGCCGGTTGACTAGGCCACCTGCCCAGTCCCCGTGGGCTGTTACCTTGCATCGGCTGATGTCCACCGCTCGCTTCGGCCCGAACTTCGCCAAGGTGTTCGCCGCCGCCATCCTCCAAGAAGTGTCGTTCGTCCTCATGGTCCACTTCCCCGGCTATCTGGAGGGCCTCGGCGTCACCGAATCCTTGATCGGGGCTCTCTACGCCGCTGCGGCGGTGCTCGGGTTGGTCTTTCGCCCAGCCCTCGGCCGCATCCTCGACTTGACCCACCGCCGCACTGTTCTCCTCGTCACCGGGTTGCTCAACGCAGCCGTGGTCCTCGGTCTGGCCACGACCGGTGTCTGGGGGCCGTTGCTGTGGGTGCTCTTCCTCTCGCAACGAGTCCTGCAGATCGCCCTGTTCACCACCATGCTCACCTACGGGGCGGACTCGATCCCGACCGAGCACCGCACCCAGGGACTGGCTCTGCTCGGTCTCTCCGGTCTGCTCCCCATCGCGGTTGGCGGGGTGGCCGGCGACCTGGTCATCGACGGGTTCGGATTCGCCGCTCTCTTCGTCCTGGCAGCGGCGGCGAGCGTCTCGTCGTGGGCCCTCGTGTGGCGTCTGCCCGTTCTCCCCATTCTCGGCCGACGGCCCCGACGCGGTTTCTGGGCCGCCCTGGCCCAGCGAAACCTGCTGCCCTTGTGGTGGGTGACGCTGTCGTTCAGCATCGGGCTCGAAACTCTGTTCACGTTCACCAGGACCTATGTGGCCGACCGCGGGGTGGGGTCGACCGGGCTCTTCTTCGGGGTCTATGGCGTGGCCGCGGCCTCGATGCGGATCTTCGGGGGCCGGCACTACGACCGCATTCCGCAACGGCCGTTCGTGGTCGGCGCTCTCCTCGCCTACGGGATCTGCCTGGTTTTACTCGCAGTGGCCGGCTCCGCGCCGATCATGGTCATCGCCGCCGCCTCCGGGGGACTCGCCCACGGAGCGATCTTCCCGATTCTCACCAGCCAGGTGGTCAACCGTGCCAGGACTGCGGAGAGGGGATCGGCGATGTCGACTTTCACATCGATCTTCGACATAGCGTTGCTCCTGTCGGCCCCGACGGTGGGGTTGCTCATCGATGGTTTCAGCTATCGGGTCGCATTCGCCACGGTGTCTTTGGCCCTGGTGGTCGGTGCTGTGGTGTACGCGTTCTGGGACCGGCGTCTGGTCGCCTCCGAAGTGCCAGCCCCGGCCTGAATCAGCGGCGCTCGGTGAAGAACTGGTTGAGGAGAGCCCCGGCCTCATCGGCAAGGACACCGTCGAGCAAACCGACCCGGTGGTTGAGCCGTCGGTCCTGGGGGATGTTGTACAGCGACCATGCCGCCCCGGCCTTGAGATCGGCCGCCCCGTAGACGATCCGATCGAGACGCGCCAGCACAGCCGCCCCGGCGCACATGGCGCACGGCTCGAGGGTTACCACCAGGGTGTGGCCGGTCAGCCGCCAATCCCCGATCGCCCGTGCCCGAGTCGAGATCACCAGAATCTCGGCGTGAGCTGTGGGATCGGTGAGTTCCTCGCGCCGGTTCCGGTCCACCGCGACCGTGTTTCCGGAGGCGTCGAGCAGGACCGCACCCACCGGGACATCGCCGGCCGCCGCCGCTTCGGTTGCCGCCTTCAGCGCCTGACGCATCGCGTCGATGTACTGATCGGGCGAAGTCGGCTCTGTCATGGGGTGGATTATCCTTCATCTTCCTGCCGGTCCGGCAGGAGCTCCGGAGGGATCGCATAGTCCGGTCTAGTGCGCGGCACTGGAAATGCCGTTGGGGGTTTACGCCCCCTCGAGGGTTCAAATCCCTCTCCCTCCGCGATGCGTCGCCGGTGGCGGCGCCGCCTCAGGCTATAGGCCTTAGGCTTTGGCCGGCGGCGCCCGAGGCGCCGCACGGAGGGGTCGCATAGTCCGGTCTAGTGCGCGGCACTCGAAATGCCGTAGGGGGCTGACGCCTCCTCGAGGGTTCGAATCCCTCCCCCTCCGCCGGGCCGCCTCCGGCGGCGACATGGATCATGAGCGCTGGGCCGGCACGCCACGCTCCGGGTCGAGCCGGAGAGCCACCCGGACCGGATGGAAGAGACTTGGGCCGGGTCCGGCCCCAGAAGCCGTAGAACGTACGAGGTATAACGTAAGACTGTGGCGTCGAAGACGCATCATCCCGGAGGGGTGTCCGAGTGGTCTAAGGAGACGGTCTTGAAAACCGTTGGACCCGATCCGGGTCTCGTGGGTTCGAATCCCACCCCCTCCGCCACACCTTGTTCACGAAAGTCCTGCGATCTGTTCACTTAAGTGGGCCGACGGGCCCGACGCTAACTGGTAGACAACAGGCGGGACCGTTCGATGACCAATTTCACTCCAACTCAGCATCCTGAGATGTCTCCGTCGGCCCTTGATCGCTACCTGGACCTGTTCGAAGAGCTTGAAATCAGAGTCTGGTTGGGCGGCGGGTGGGGCGTTGACGCACTATTGGGAGAGCAAACCCGCTCTCATTCGGATCTGGACATTGTCCTCGAGGGACATGCCTCGGCGAAACTGCGAGCACGCTTATCCGAGCTCGGCTTCGATGACGTAGAGACATCCGACCAGTCACCGTGGAACTTCGTCATGGGCAACGGTCACGGGCACCTCATCGATTTTCATGTCGTGGAGTTTGATCATGAGTATGTAGGTATCCACGGGCCACCTGAGAACGGAAAGTCCTCTCCTGCCTCATTTTTAACGGGGCGAGGCGTAATCAACGGTCGCCCGGTCAACTGCCTCAGCGCCGAGTTTCAGCTCCAATCCCATACCGGCTACGAAATCGACGAAGACGATGTCCGTGACGTGCTGGCCCTTCGTACCCGCTTCGGGCTTCCTCTCCCTACCGAGTACCTCCCGTACGAGCACGAAAACACCCTCTGACCTGGGGTGTAATCGAACCCCCGAACTTTGTTGTAATCGCCCTCTCCAGGCCCCGCGAACTCCCTTGTCAGGACTTGGGTGAACACCCGGCCACAACTTGTAGGGCCGTAGCCCTGGGCATCCACGGGGGTTCCGCAGCGTTCTGTTCAGGAGCGGGTGAATCGGTTCATGGCTTGGATCGCGGTGCGTTCGTCCTCATCGAACCCTGCCTGTTCGAGGATTCGTGTGAGCACCGCCGACTTCGCCTCGACGTAGGCATTGATTTCGTCCAGGTCCTTGGCGAGCCGCCGCTTCAGGTCCGCGTACGCCGCACGTAGCTCGGCATCACGCCGCAGGGTGTCGCGTACAGCCAGGTGGTTCCGCAGGGCCAGGCTGCCCTCAACGACGACGTACGTGTTCGTCCGCAGACCTTCGCTGGGCGCACGGAACGCCCAGCGTTGCGGAATGCCCTGTTCGCCGAGCTGGCTGGTAGCCAAGGGTCTCGAGCACAGAGGAGACGGGGGCCACGGACTCGGCGGTCACGACGATGTCGATGTCGATTACCGGTTTGGCCGCGAGGCCAGCCACAGCCGTGCTTCCGACGTGCTCAATTGCGACAATCGGGACGCCCACGAGCGCGTCAGAGGTACCGATCCCGGAGGATCCTGAACTTTTCCGGCCACGACGGGTCGTAATCGACAACGTTGATCATGTCTCACATTGTGACCCTCGAGTCCCCACGGTGGTCCCCGGGATTCGACGAGGAAAACCGGTTGGTCCCCGCCGCAGGCCTGACGGACAGACGACATGGGGGCCACCGGAGCGGCCCCCATGTGCGGATCATTGGTCAGCGTATAGGAACACGTGCTGGTCGATCTTCCACTCATCGCCCGACTGGACGATGGTGTAGATAGAGACTCCTTCGGAGGTCTCGGTCGCAGTGTCGATCCGATCGGCGGTGACCAGCGTGATCGTGTCTTCACCCACGGCCAGAGGAGGTCCGATCATCTCGACCGACCAGCTCTCGGCCGCAGTCACCTCTTCCACGATCTGCACCGTTCCCGTTCGGGAGTGCAGTGTCATGGGGGCCGTGAGACTCTCGGCTTCGTAGAACTCGAAGTCCTCGGTCGTCACGGCGAGCAGGGCGTCACCGTCGTAGCTGTTCCAGGCCTCGATGTAGTCGTCGAAGACCGCCTCGACCGCCGTGGGGACATCGGTGGAGTCCGTGCCGAGGGCTTCGTAGAGCAGGAATGCTCCCGCCGCCACAGCCACGATGGCGAGTACGACGACCAGTATGAAGAGCGTACGGTTGCGACTCTCCAACCGCTGAATCTCGGTGCCCGTTCCATGCTCCCGGGCAGGTGTGATGGTCTCCATGGCCACTCCTCGAAATAGAACTTCCGTTTCCCGAGGTTGCCCATCCAGATCCCAATCAAGGGAGCCGGTCGCCTCTTACCATGATCGCTACCGCCCCCAGCCGACGACGGATAGGGGCTTTCGCCTCGTTTTGTGAACTACGTGCAAGAAAGGACCATGTGTACGAGCCGAGGCAACGACGTGCGCCGCTAGAGGTCGACCGGTCGCGATAGGCAGTAGCCCTGGGCCCACTCCACGCCGACCTCATCGAGGACCACCAGGTCCGCCAGCCGCTCCACCCGCTCGGCGATGAGCCTGATCCCTGCGTCCTGACACCAGGCCGACCCTTCGGCGAGATTGAATCGAGCCATTGTGCTCTCGGCGATCCCGGTGAGGACGTCCACCTTGATGCAGTCGGGTCGGAGCTGAAGCAGGATCGGGCGGAGGATGTGGAGGTCTTCCAGGGGCACGTCGTCGACCGCGATCCCGGCGCTTCCGTCCCTGAGCAGATGGAACAGCGTTTCGCCGCGCGGGTCGCGCATCGCCGAGTAGGGGACATCGACCATGAGCCGATCGTGGAGCCCGCCCGGCACCATCGCGATCAGGTCCGAGATCGTGTCGAGGGATGCATTGACGCAAAGGAAAGCTTCGTTGGAGACCCGCTCCAGGGCCCGGATCGCAGCATTGATCGCAGTCAGCTCCAGCTCGCGGCTCAGACCGACGGCGCGGGCCATGCGAAACCAGAGGCCGACCGGGACCCGCGGTGCCACGGGGAACCGGGACAGAGCCTCGAACCCTCTAGCGACGGGCACGTCCTCGACGAGTCGGTAGATGGGCTGGAACAGGATCCGGATGTCGCCCTCCTCGATCACCCGGGGGAGCTCCCGCTCGACGGTCCGTTCCCATTCCCAGTATCGGGCCAGTGCCATGAGGTCGCTTTGTGAGGCCCTGACGTGGTGGGGATGGACCGTGGCCGTGCTCACTCCACGGTCATCGACAGCGGCCCCTGAAAACTTGAGTCGGGTGGGCGCGCACGGCCGTCCCGCCCGGCGCAGGATCGCAGGCGGAAGATTGCCGGGTTCTGTTGTGGGGCGCCAGAGGTCTAACGACCCATCCAGATTCGACCTCTGGCGGACGATATTGATTCGTGTCAATGTTTCAAGCGAATACCGACCGCCGACAGCAGCAACGCGACCTGACGGAAGACTTGGAACAAGAAAAGGAACTGCGTCGCAAGAAGGACGCCTTCCTCGACGCGGCGTCGCACCACATCAACAACCCGCTGGCCGCCGTCGTCGGCTTCTCCGAGTTGCTCCGGGATCGGACCCGGGACTTCAGCGCGGGCGTGAGGAACGAGATCATCGAGCTGCTCGCCATCCAGGCCCTAGAGACCTCCCATGTAGTCGACGACCTTCTCATCGCTGCCCGTTTCGATCTCGACGAGATGGAACTCGACTCAGCTGCGGTCGACCTCCGCGCCGTCGTGGAGACCGCCACCCACGACTGGGCGAGCAACCAGCGATCGCGTCTCGAGGTCTCGGGCAACGCCGTGGCCCGTGCCGACGGTCACTGGGTGACTCACATCGTGCGCAACCTGCTCAGGAATGCTGCCGCCTTCGGCAAAGGCAACATCTGGGTCCGCATCACCGATGGGTTCAACAAGGTCGTGGTCGACGTCGTGGACGACGGGGATGGCGTCGCACCAGAGGATGTCGATGCGATCTTCGAGCCGTATCACTCGAGCCGTCAGTCGGATCGGCTCACCCCCTCGCTGGGCCTGGGTCTTTCGGTTGCGAGACGACTCGCCCGGGCCATGGGCGGTGACGTCCGCTACACCCGGGAGGACGACGAGACCGTCTTCGAGCTCTCCCTCCCCCGATTGAGCCTCGAGTACGACAGCTTCGGCGACATCCCGGATGTGATCATCGACCCAATGCAGGGTCGGCCCACCAAGGAGGCGATCGGAGAGGTTCTCGGCGCGGGAGGCCCAGAGATGGTCTACCAGCAGCTCGTCGACATGAGAGCCCATCGCCGGGGGGAGGAGCGTGTCGTCGGTCATGAAGCGCTGGCCCGATTTCCCTACGCCGCCCCGCCGGAGTGGTTCGAGGTGGCGGGTTCCGCCGGGGTCCGACTCGACCTGGAGTTGGCGGCGATGCGGAATGCAATCACCGGATTCTCACCGGCAAATCACGACGGTTTCCTCGCCCTCAATCTCTCCGACTCCAGCCTGACCTCCTCCAAGCTGGTCGATGTCCTGTCCGAGCTCGACCCAGGACGTATCGTCCTCGAGCTGTCAGAGGTCGCCGTGATCAAGAGCTACGAAGTGACCAAGCGCTTCGTCGACTCGCTCCGGGACCGGGGCATCAGGCTCGCCGTCGACGACGTGGGAGCAGGCGAGATCGACCTATGGCACATCCTCCGTCTCGAGCCGTCGGTGATCAAGGTCGACATGTGCCTGGTGCGGGACATCGAGACGACGCCACGAAACCGTGCTCTTATCCGGGGCATCTCGTCCATGGCCCAGGATCTGGGGATCATGGTGGTGGCCGAGGGGATCGAAGCCCCCGAGGAGGAGGAGATGCTCCTCGAGCTCGGGGTGCAGTACGGCCAGGGCTATCTGTTCGGCAAGCCCCGTCCGCTCGAGTGGAAGACCAAGGTTCTCTCCGACTGAGCACGGCTCGGCGGAATTCTCAGGCGCCCACCTCTGTATAACGTATGACGTGGTGTCGTCCTTGGCACCACGGAGAGGTGGCCGAGTGGTCGAAGGCGCTCGCCTGCTAAGCGAGTAGGGGGTGTAAAACCTCCTCGAGGGTTCAAATCCCTCCCTCTCCGCAAGATCTCGCCGCCGCGAAGTCTGGGCGCCCCCAACCTCGACTTTGGGCGGCGGCGTCACCCCCCTATCGAGTCGATCCAGTCTTCCACCACGTCTGCCAGCAGTGGCAGGGTCATCGCTCCGCTGGTGAGCAGGGTGTCGTGAAAGCCTTTGATGTCGAAGTCGGCACCGAGGCGCCTCTCGGCTTCGGCCCTCAGCCGCAGGATCTCGAGCTGGCCCATCTTGTAGGAGAGGGCCTGGCCCGGCATGCCGATGTAGCGGTCGACCTCTTGTTCGATGGTGAGCCGCCCGATCGGAGTCCACTCCAACAACCAGTCGATGGCCTTCTCCCGTGACCACCCCAGCGCGTGGATGCCGGTGTCGACGACCAGACGTCCCGCCCGCCACGCGTCCGCGGTGAGCATCCCCAGCCGGTCGACGTCACTCGAGTAGAGGCCCATCTCGTCGGCGAGACGCTCGGCGTAGAGCCCCCAGCCTTCGGTGTGGGCGTAGACCTGGGTGTAGCGGCGGAACATGGGGATGCCGTCGAGCTCGCTCGCCAGCGACCGGTCGAAATGATGGCCCGGGATGGCCTCATGGAAATGGGTCGACTCATATTCGAACCGGTCCCGTTCCTCCGGCTTGTAGGTGTTGAGGAAATAGGTGCCTTCCCGGGAGCGGTCCGGCGGTGGCTGCATGTAATAGGCGGGCGGCATGGCCGGGGCCATCGACGCCGGCACCGGAACTACCTGGCACGGTGTCTCCGGCCGCGCCCCGAACCAGTCGTCGACCGCGGCCCAGGCACGGGCGATGGTCCCCCGGGCGTGCTCCAGCATCTCTTCCTCCGAGCCGAAGCGGAACGAGGGGTCGGCATGAAGCTTCTCGAAGATGTCTGCCATGGTGTCGAGGCCAAGGGCCCGCTCACCGATGGTGGTCCACTCCTCGGGAAGGATGTGGGTAGCCCACTCCAGACCCACCTGATGGATCTCCACCGGATCCCTGGAGAGCTGGGTGTACTTGGCGATCAGTTGCCGGTATATCTCCTCGCCGTTGCTCATCCAGAGAAGACCCGATTGCTCCTGGGGCCGGGCCTGGGGAGCGACGTGCTCCACCAGACCGTCCCGGTAGACAGCGAAGGCAGGCTTGATCACATCCGCGACCAGCACCTCCGCCTCCTCCCGCCACTGTTTCTGATCTGCCCCCTCCGGAAGCTGGAGCTGGAGGAAGGGGTCGGTGTCCGACGACGAGGCAAGGTAGCCGTCGAGCTGTCCGATGACCCGGTCGAGAGCGGCGCGCGGCGGAGGCATGCCCTCCAGGCAGTTGGCCCGGACCAAGGCGAGAGCACTGGCCAGATAGGTCCCCACCTTGGCGTAGCGGGAGAGGAGGGCTTCCGCCTGCTCGGGATCGGTGACGGTGTTCTGCTGAGTGTCGGAGAGGAGTCGGGTGTGCGCCCCGAGGTAAGGGTCGACGGCGGCGACCATGAACCGACTCTCTATCTCGTCTACCCAAACCCTTGCCTCGTGGATCAGCAGGTCACGTGTGATTCGCTCTTGGATCTCGAGCCCGTCGGGGTCGATGGCTTCGGCGGCGTCCTGTATGGCGACGAGCTCGGAGGAGATACGTCCCAGCCACTCTTCGTTGTACAAGGGCAGCTGGTCGTCGAACCGGTGCTCGCCCCGGATCGTGGCGATGGTCGGCTTGTACTCGGAGTAGGTCAGCCAGAAGCGGTCGGCGAGATCGGAAAGGGAGTGTGGGGCGGGTTCATTGGCCATCTCGTCAACCGTACCGGGGGCAGACCCCGCCCATGACCCGCCCTGGTCACGACCCTATCTCGCAATCGATTGCACCGGTCGTTCTACACTCCGGCCATGAGCGAAGACCGGAACCAGCAGCGATGACCGTCACGGCCGACTTCGTGGTGGCAGGTGCGGGTCACAACAGCCTGATGACTGCTGCCTATCTGGCCAGAGCCGGGTATGAGGTGGTCGTTCTCGATGCCCGTTCCGAGGCCGGAGGCGGGGCCACCACCGAGGAGATATTGACTCCGGGTTACGGATTCGACACCTGCTCCACCGGGCACACCCTGATCCAGGTCAACCCGGTGCTCGCCCGCGACGAGTTGGGCCTGGTCGCCGAACACGGGCTCACCTACGTCGACCCCGACCCGGTCGCCCACGTCCTCTTCCCCGATGGAGAGCATTTCACGATGTGGCTCGATCTGGAAAGGACTCTCGAGGAGATACGACGATTCTCCAGCGCCGATGCCCTGGCCTATCAACGTTCGCTCGACGAGTTCGACGAGGTCAAGGGGATCTACTCCGCCTACCGGTTCACCCCCATCGGCTACGGGCCCTCACTCGATGAGGCGCTGGCCGGCCATCCGTCGGGCTCGGTGTGGCGGCGGCGGAACGTCATGTCTGCCTGGGACGTTATCCGACGCGAGTACGAGAGCCGACACATCCAGGCATTCATGTGTTGGATGGCCTTCCAGACCGCACAGCCGCTCGACTCGCCGGGATCGGGCTATCTCGCCTACTCGCTGGTCGGAGGTCGGCAGAGGCGGAGCTGGTCGATCCCGTTGGGCGGGTCGGGCAGTCTGGCCAGGGTCCTGGTCGAGGCGATCGAGGCGCGTGGGGGTGTCCTGGTGACCGACACCCTGGTCACGGGGCTCATCATCGAAGACGGCCGGTGCGTCGGTGTCGAAACCGAATCAGGCGACCAATACCGAGCCCGTGAAGCCGTGGTCTCTTCGATCCACATCAAGAGCCTGGTCGACATGGCCCCGGATCCGTTGTGGGGACCGGACTTCCTCTACGGCGTGGACACCTACGACGAGGGCCTGTCCACCTTCGCCTCCTACTACGCGGTGACGGAGCCGCCTCTGTTCAAGGCCGGCGACGGGCCTCCGGTATCGGCCGTCTCGGCAGGTGTCGCGCCGTGGCCGGAGGACGCCATCGAGTTCGGTCGCGACCTGCGCCGGGCCCGGCTCCATCGACTCGGCACCTTCCTGCTCTTCGCCACGCCCACCATCGTCGATCCGTCCCGCGCCCCCGATGGTGGCCACACCCTGAAGATCCTGAGCATGGCTCCCTACGACGTCCCCGAAGACCTCGGAGACTGGGAGCGGGGCAAGGAAACCCTCGCGGCGGAGCATTTCCGCATACTCCAGGATTGCGCACCCAACCTCACCGACGCCACGGTTCTTGCCCGAAAGGTGAAGAGTCCCGTGGATGTGGAACGGGACAACCCTCACATGTGGCGGGGCACGATCCACGGTGGCGACCGCGGCCTCGCCTACACCGGCGCGCAGCGCCCTGTGCCGGGATGGGCGCAACACCGGATGCCGATTCCGGGCCTGTACCAGACGGGAGCCACCACCCATCCCGGAGGCTCGATCACGGGTGGGCCGGGTCGCAACGCCGCCATCGTCATCCTCGACGACCTCGGAGTGAAGCTGGAGGACGTGGTCCGCAACGCAACCCGACCCTGAGGCGCAGGGGTGATCAATCGTCGGTCTCGCGGCTACGGCGCCTGTCCGCTGTCGGGGTCGACCATGAGACCGGAGACATCGACCGCCTCGAAGTCGGAGCCCTCGATCACATCCAACTCATGCAGCACATCGTTGTCCCAGCGCTCATCTGGGGCACCCGAGATGTACCAGGGGGAGCCGTTGTCGGCGAGGATGATCCCGTAAGTCTTCATCGCCTCGGCGATCACCCGGGCATGCTCGGAGAGAGCTGAGGTGTCGACGGATGCCTTGAGCCGGAACCGCTGTCCCATCGGCGGATAGGAAGGGTCGGTGATGTCCGCCGCCTCGTGACGGGCCGGCCAGACATAGGCGGATTGGGTGTAGGGGGCGGTGAAGCGGATGGCGTGCCTTATCGCGCCCGCGGCGACCTCTTCATACCGGACCAGACCGGCATGGATGGGCAGACCGGCCGCGTCCGCCGAGGTCCAACCCTCGGGCCGCAATGCGTTGGAGTGGAGGTCGAACCTGGCCCCGTTGGCGGCTCGCCAGCTTCCGTCTCCGTTGGGGAACGCCCGGAACATCTCGTAGAGCACACAGTCGGCGGTGTCAACGACGATCACATGGCGGTCGCCGGTGGCCGACGGGCCTCCTTCGATGGGGGCGTCGCCGGGGATGGGATAGGGCCCCGGGTCGCTCTCGCCGGGCCACGAAGTGAACTGGACCGCGACGTCAGGTTGACCGGCACCGACGTTCACATAGGGGATTCCGATCGGGCTGGTCGACCCGGGGGGCCACACCCCACTACCGAAGTCGGCGTGGACGTTGGACGAAGCACCGATACGAGTCACATATTGGGCGGACCGGCCGTGAACCGGTAGCGCATCGACCGGTGCGTTCCAGATGTTGTCGGCCGGGAACACGGGGCAACCACTGTCGGGCACGGTGCCGGGGAGGTCACCAAAGGAACCGGCAACCGGTAGCCGGTTGGGCGAGCCCCAGGCCAACTGGCCGTCGGCGACTCCTTGGGTGTTGGTGTAGCGGAAGTAGAAGGTGGAGTTGGAGGGTCGGAAGATGGCCGGGGTGTCGACCCCGTCGACGATCCCCCAGTCACCGGCGACCAGCCGGTCTCCGGGGTCTCCGTAGAAGAACTCGGCGTCGGCAACACCCTGGGTGTTGGACTGGCGGAAGTAGACGAACCCGGTCGACTCACGATGCAGTCCCAGGGAGTCGATGCCGTCGCCGTCGAAGTCGCCGACGAACGGCTTGTCACCGGGGTTGCCGAAGATGTAGGAGAACTCGGCTGCTCCCAGACTTCCGTCGTTGGCGCCGAGCTCGTTGATCACATAGATGGTGGCTTCCGAGGCGCGGTAGATGGAGAGGGTGTCGCATCCGTCGCCGTTGAAGTCACCGGCGAGGGGGAAGTCTCCGGGGTTGCCGAAGAAGAACCTGATGTCGGCGATGCCTTGACTGTTGGAGTTGCGCAGGTAGGCGAAGCCGTCGGACTGGCGGTAGAGACCGGGCGTGTCGATCCCGTCGCAGTCCCAGTCCCCGACGAAGGGCACGTCGCCAGGATTCCCGTAGAAGAACCCTGTGACCTCGCCGGATGCGTCGCGCAGGTACCAGGTCCCGGTCGCGGGATCGAGCAGGCCGACGCTGTCGTCGCCGCCAACCGGGGGAACGGCGAGAAGCCAGACAACAACCACTACCAGGGCACGTCGCATCATCGAGGATGATCGGCACCTCCCCGACCCTCCCTTAGCGCGGCGCAGGCCCGACCGACCCGTCGCACTCATCCCAGAAGTTGGTGCTCCATGGCGTAGACGGTGGCACCCGCCCGGGTCGACACCCCGATCTTGGCGTAGATGTTCTCCACATGCCGGCCGACCGTCTTGGGCGAGATGAAGAGCAGTTCACCGACCTTTCGGTTGGTGTGTCCCCTGGCGAGAAAACCGAGCACCTCGACCTCGCGGTCGGTGAGGCCACCCGGGTTCGCCTGACCGGTCGGCGCGGAGGTGCCCCCGGCAGCCGAAATCACGTGAGCGACCGCGCCCGGGTCGAGACGGCCGCCGCTTGCTTCGTCTTCGAGGAGGCGAGACGCCTCATCGAGGTCGCGAGACGGCCGATGAGGACGCTCGGACATGAGTGCTGCCATCACGTCGGCGGCGGCCAGAATCCGCGCCTGCTGGGAGATCTGACCTCCGATCGCCTGCCGGTGGTAGCCGGAACCGTCGAGCCGCTCATGATGACTCGACGCCAAATCGGCGAGATCGGCCAGCGCATGGCAACGAGTCAGGATCCGCTGCGTCAGATATGGGTGAAGCCGCACCTTCTCCCACTCACCGGCCGACAACGACCCCGGCTTGTCCCAGACTCCGTTCTCGATCCCGACCCGTCCGAGGTCGTGGACCAGCCCCGCCCTACCCAGCTGGCGCGAGCCTTCAGGTCCCAGGCCGGCCGCTTCCCCCGCCAGGCTCGCCAACTCCGCCACGCGCCGGGAGTGACCCCGTGTCCAGGGCGACTTGATGTCGACGAAGTCGGCCATGGCGGAGAGGGCGGCCTCGATGTCGGCGATCTGGGCCACCGGCTCGGGCTCCGCCCCGATCACCTCCTCCCACTTCACCTCGTGGTGAGGCGGGGACGACTCGATGAAGACGTCCACGACGCGTGGGTCGTACGCCCTTCCACGGCGGCGTCGAAGCACCGACGAGACGTCCTCGCCGAGACGTCCGATCAGGTCGGCGTCCCGGGCGACCATCGCCACCCGGACCTCGACCGGCACTTGCTCGCCTTCCAGACCGAAAGGCCCTTTTCCGTCCCATCGCTCGTAGGCGTATTGGAGTCCCGTGATCACTTCATCTGGCAGACCGAGCCTGCCGGCGAGCATCGCACCCACCTCGCAGTGACCGGCGAGACCGTCCGCTCCCCCATCGGGATCGGCCAAGGCGGCGACCAGCAATCGTGCTCGACGGACAGCAGGTTGTCCCTTCCCGACCGTCCTGGCCAACGCTCGTATTGCCTCACCGGTGGTTCCCATGTGCGACGATGCGAAACCGGCCATGAACGAGAGCTCGTCGTCTCCGACCATGCGGGCGGTCTCCGCCGCATCAGAGGTGCAGCCGAGGAAACGGATCAGCGCAAGCCAGTGGACGTGCCGGGCCTGTTCCGGTGGGCAGCCCATCTCCCGGGCCAGGGCCAGGGCGAGATGGCTGGTGCTCAGCCCGTGTCCCAGCGGCTGGCCGGTGCCGAGATCCGTGGCCAAAGAGAGCGATGCGAGAAGCTCGGTGACAGGAAGTCTCGCATCGGCGAAGACCATGGGCCGACCCTAGCGCGAGAGGGCCAGGGTCGGCCGCTGCGGTCACCCCATCTCCACAGCTGTCGAGCGTCCAATCTCCGGTGTCGCCGCCGTCACGGGCTCCTTCGCTGCGGGAGACAACGCCCCGAACCACACGCCGCTCATCACCAGTGCCGCCCCGACGATCCCGACGACGGTGATCGGCTCCCCCGCAAGCACCGCGTCGAGGATCATCGTCACCACCGGGAACAGCACGAACATGTAGGAGGTTGCGGAGGCCGTCCAACGACGCACCACCAGCAAGAGGAGGACGAATAGCCCCGCTGAGCCCAGAGTGACCAGGTAGGCCAATGACCAGACCACCTCGGGCTGAGTGGGGATGGCCCAGGTCTCGCCGGCGACGGCGGACATCCCGAGCAGGAGGGCGGCGCCGGTGCCGATGCTGATCGCGTTGACCATCGCAGGGTGGTTCCCCGAGACCTTCTTTATGACTATCACTCCCTGGCCGGCGCACAGTGCTGCGCCGAGCATCGCCAGCAGAGCCGGGAGCGGGAGCTCCACTTCTCCCGGGGCGATCACCATCCAGGCAATCCCGGCGAGGGCGAGGAGCGACCCGATGAGGGCGCGGCTCCTCAGCCGCTCCAGACGCTGAACTGCTGCGAGAAGCATGGTGAGCAGAGGCACCAGAGCCAGGACCACTGTTGCCACGCCGGCGGTGACCCAGATGAGCGCCCAGTACATGAGCGCGTAGAAGGCGGCGAAGCTGAGGACCCCGTTGACCACGATCAAGGCGAGTTGCCGGCCCCGTGGCCAGGCGAGCCGCAGCGACAGGCAGACCACGGCGAAGATCACCGCGGCCAGACTGAAGCGGAGCCCGGCTCCCCAGAAGGGGTCCAGCTCACGGTTGCTGAACCTGACTGCGAGGAAATTTGCGCCGCCCAGGGTCACTGCGGCGGCAAAGGCGGCGGTGGTCAACCTTCCGGGTCGGGCGGTTTGCTCCATTTCTCCCTCCTGTTCGCTTCAACACAACCATGCCGGAATCAAGGGCGAATCGGAATCGGGTGAATACCCCATTCCTGTCGCCGGCTTCCGGCGACACATCCCTTGACACCCGCTCGCGCCCGCCGGTAGGTTCGGTGCCTGGGCAAACGATTGCCGGCAGATGACTGGAGATGTCGAATGGGTGAGAAGCAACGCATCAGCTACGTGCCGCTCGAGGACATGACCCCGGAGATGCGTGTCGAGATGGAACGCTGTGCGCGTGAGGGCACGCCACGCCCGGAGAGCTCCGCCGTGCGCGCCCATGTGCCGGCTGCCTTCTGGTTCTTCGCCAACAGCTGGAAGGACTTGTTCCGCGAGGGGATTCTCGACCACGACATCAAGGAACTGTGCCGGGTCTACGTCTCCAAGTCGGTCAAGTGCGAGTACTGCGGAAACCAGCGCTCGGAGAAGGCAAAGACGCTCGGCGTCTTCGAGGGCCAGTACGACGACCTGTTGAACTTCGAGAGCTCGTCGGTCTACGACGACCGGCAGAAGGCTGCCCTCGCCTACGCCGAGGCAATCGCCTGGCACCTCGACACCGACGACGACTTCTGGGAGCGCATGTACGGGCACTTCAGCGAACCCGAGTTGGTCGAGTTGGGGTGCTTCATCGGGCTCACCTTGGGCCAGCAGAGCTGGCTCCGCCTGCTCAACATCGAGCATCATGAGGTCATGGACCAGGGCGCGGCTGCCATGGCTCCCGGTTTCGAGACCGCAGATGCCCTGGCGAAGAGCAAGTCGGCAGAGGACTACTGGGCCAAGGTCTAGGGCCGTCCACGCCTCGCCCTCATCGGGTGACCGGCGCGTAGAAGTCGAGATGGTGGGCGGAGACTTTGCCATGGTCGGCCTGTGACCAAGACCGTCCTCGTCACAGGATCCGCCTCCGGGATCGGGCTGGAGACGGCCAGTATGCTGGTGGCGGCGGGTCATCGCGTCGTGCTCCACGCCCGTAGTCCCGAACGCGTCGAGGCAGCCCTGGCCGGGGTTCCGGAGGCTGTCGGCGTGGTTGTTGGTGACCTCTCCTCTCTGCGCGAGACCGAGGGACTTGCCACCGACGCCCGCAGTCTCGGCCCGTTCGACGCGGTGATCCACAATGCGGGCATCTACGAAGATGGCGATCGGACCGTGACCACCGATGGCCTGGAACGCACCTTCCAGGTCAATGTGCTGGCCCCGTACCTGCTCACCGCCTCGCTGCCGCTCCCGGGCCGTTTGATCTACCTGACTTCCGGCATGGCGTCAGGCGGTCACATCGACGTCGAAGACCTGCAGCGCGAAACGCGACCTTGGAGCGCAACCGGCGCCTACCGGGACTCCAAGCTCTGCGACATCGCCCTGGCCATGGCGATGGCCCGTCGTTATCCGGGCACGGTGACGAACGCGGTCTGCCCCGGCTGGGTTCGAACCCGGATGGGCGGTCGGGGCGCCCCCACCGACGTCCGCACCGGCGCTGCCACCCAGGCCTGGCTCGCCGGCAGTGATGAACCGGAGGCTTTGCGCAGCGGCCGCTACATGCGCCACATGAGGGAGCTGGTCGTCCCCGGCCAGGGGGCTGACGCCGCCGTCCAGGAAGGCCTCATCGACGCTTGTCGGCGTCTCAGTGGGATCGGCCTCCCGGAACCTGAGCCCGGTGCCGGAGTTTGACCGGCCCCGAGACGGGGTATTCAGGGTCATGACAGAACACGTGCCCAATTTCGACCGGAGCCGCCCAATCGAGGAGTGGAGCGACGAGGAGCTCGTCGAGGAGTTCCGCTACGTCAAGGCGGAGCTCAGCGACGAAGACCCCGAGTATCGGGACGACGATGGCGCCTCGGCCGAGGTGATCGAGGAAGAGATGAAGAGGCGCGGTCTCGAGCCGGACCGCGAGGATGTCATACCCGACGCCGCCAGCCCCGGGCGCGAGGAAGAGGAGCCCCGAGTCAGGGGATGACTGTCCGGTGAGAGGCTGCTCTCGGTCTCAATCCCATCTGTCCAAGGCGGTGACGGCGAGAGTTGCCGCCTCCTCGATGCGACCGGTGTCACCAGGATCGATCCCGAGGAACACGATTGCCAATTCCACCAGCCTTCCCCCGCTGGCGGTGATCACCGAGGCCACCGTGTCCCCCGAGGGCGTGGTCACCGCGACCGTGTCTTCCCCCACGTCGACGGGGATGATGTCGGTCGCGTTGGGAAACCCTTCGGCGGCGATCGACGCCACATCGCCCTCGAGCAGCACGGCGTTCACCACGATGTCGGCGACGTCGGATCCCGGGGGCAGGTATCCGCAGCCCAGGATCGAATCCTCGCCTACCTCCAGGTCGTAGCCGGCCAGGGCGGTCGCCTCCTCCTGAGTGATGAGGGAGCAGTTGTCGGGGGCTTCTTCCTCGGTCGCCTCTGACGTCTCGGTCGACTCGGCGGCTTCAGTGCCATCGGTTTCGGTTTCGGCCGCGGCCACGTCGGTAGTGCCCGTGCCGTCTCCTTCACCGCCACAAGCCCAGACGAGAATCATCAGCCCTGCGATCAGCCATGCCGTTGTACGTCTCATGCGACCTCCTTGCCACCCAAGGTAGGAAATGGCCCTTAGGGTCGGGTTAAACCGCTCGGATTGCCTGACCAGGAGGGCGGCGTCCTAACGGGAGGCCCGCACGCTCATCTCCCGACCTGAAGCGCCGGCACGTATCCCTTGGTGGCGATGCCACCTCGCCCCGGTGGAACCGTCCTCACGGGGTCACCGGGCGCCCGTGTCGACGGGCTCGGAACCAACGATGGCCATAGCCGTCGAGCTTGAGCTCGAGGACGCCGTCCTCCGCCTCGACCACCGATCCTTCGTCCAAGAGGTCATCGAGGGCGAGGTCTTCTTCGGCATCGGGCTCCAGCGTCACCTGAACCACCCTCGGCTCAGGGCTGAAGTTGTGGATCGCCAAGACCGTGCTCTCTTCCCATCGGCAGCTGTGAGCCAGCACCGCCGGATCGCCGCTGTCGAGCACATTGAGGAGACCCCATCCGAACTCGGGGGTCTCCTTGCGCCGAAGGATGGCGCGTTGCATCCAGGTGAGCAGGGAATCGGCCCGTCCCCGCTGCTCCTTGACATTGACCGCCATCGGCCCGAACTCCCCGGAGACCACCGGCCGGTGCAGCTTCGCCGGCTTTCCCGTGGAGAATCCGGCGTTGGGGTCGTCATCCCACTGCATAGGAGTGCGCACGCTGAGACGACCAGCCACCTCCAAGTTCTCCCCCATGCCGATCTCCTCGCCGTAGAACAGCACCGGGGTCCCCGGAAGCGTGAACAGGAGGCTGTACGCCAGCCTGATCCGTTGCTGGTCACCGTCGAACATCGGCGGCAGACGACGACGTATCCCCCGGTCGAATATGCGCATCTCCTCCTCCGGCCCGAATGCGGCGAATACCTCCTCGCGCTCCTCGGCAGTGAGCTGGTCGAGAGTGAGCTCATCATGGTTGCGCACGAAGTTCGCCCACTGGGAATCGTCGGGAATCTCGGGCAGGGCTCGCAAGGCATCTGCCAACGGCTGTGCGTCGCGACGAGCCAGAGCGAGGTACGTCGTCTGCATGACCGGGAAGTTGGTCAGCATGTGCAGCTCGTTCCCGTTCTCCTCGCCGAAATAGGTGACGAGATCGTCGGGCGGGAGATTCACCTCGCCGAGGAGGACCGCCGAGCCGTTGCGTCGTGAGACGAAGGAGCGGAGATCGGCGAGGAGATCGTGAGGGTCGAGTTCCTCGGCACCGGGGATGCCGCCGGTCTCGAGGAGGAAGGGGACGGCGTCAACCCGGAATCCGTCGACACCGAGCTGCAGCCAGAACCCGGCGATGCGGGCGATCTCCTCCCTGACCTCGGGGTTTGCGATGTTGAGGTCGGGCTGGTGTGAGTAGAAGTGGTGGAGATACCACATGCCGGCTTTCTCGTCCCTGGTCCAGATGCTGTCCTCGGCGTCGGGGAAAACCGGTTCGGACTTCGGCTCCTCGGCCGGTTCCTCCCGCCAAACGTAGAAGTCTCGGTAGGGGGAGTCCTGGCTTGCTCTCGAGGCCTTGAACCACGGATGTCGATCCGACGTGTGGTTGACCACCAGGTCGATGATGACCTTGAGCCCCCGGTCCTTCGCCGTGCGGATGAATGCCACGAAATCGCCTAGCGAGCCGAGTCTGGGATCGACCGCGTAGTAGTCGGTGATGTCGTATCCGTCGTCACGACCTGGGGAGGGTTGGAACGGCATCAGCCAGAGACAGGTCACCCCCAGGCCGGCCAGATAGTCGACGCGTTCGATGAGGCCCTCGATGTCCCCGACCCCGTCCCCGTCCCAGTCGAGATAGGTGTCGACGTCGAGGCAGTAGATCACGGCATTCTTCCACCACAGGTCGCTGGTTCGGGTGGTGCTCACGAGGTCAGCTCCGGGATCACCTTCGCCCCGAATGTGTCGATGAACCGCTGCTGGTCCTGGCCCACGTGGTGCAGAAAGAGCCGGTCGAAGCCGAGCTCGGCCAACTCGGACAGCCATGTCGTATGACGGCCCAGGTCAGATGAGATCAACACCGACCCCTCGACGTCGGAAGGTGTCACGAACTCGGCGGCTGCGTCGAAATGCTCGGGAAGGGGAAGGTCGGTGGCGAGATCCGACCCGAACACGTTGGTCCTCCACTGTTCGTGGGCAATCCGGCGAGCTTCCTCCTCGTCCTCGGCCCAGGAGAGGTGGACCTGGAGATAGATCGGCTTCCCCATACCGCCGCCCTTTCGGAAGGCGCTCACTACTCGTCGCAGTCGGTCCGGAGGCTGATTCACCGTGATCAGCCCATCGGCCCAGCCGCCCACCCGGGTCGCAGTCTCCTCGCTGATGGCTGCCCCGAGCAGGAGGGGCGGTATCCGGGGAAGACTCCACACTCGGGCACGGTCGACGGTGATGAGGCCGTCGTGGCTGACCTCCTCCCCGTCGAGCAGGGCTCGGACCACCTGGACCACTTCGAGGAGTCGGGCGTCCCGGGTTGATTTGTCCGGCCACGGCTGGCCGGTGACATGCTCGTTGAGTGCCTCTCCCGACCCGAGCGCCACCCAGAACCGCCCCGGGAACATGTCGGCGAGTGTTGCGTAGGCCTGGGCGGCCACGGCAGGGTGGTATCGCTGCCCTGGCGCGCTGACCACACCGATCGAGAAGAGGGTCGATTGCAGCGCCGCTCCCAGCCAGGACCAAGCATGACCCGAATGACCCTGGCGTCGACCCCAGGGGGCGAGATGATCAGAGCACATGGCGGCATCGAACCCGGCCGCCTCCGCTGCTCGAACCGCTTCGAGCAGCTCGCCGGGCGCGATCTGCTCATGGGAGGCGTGAAACCCGATCATGACCATCCCCGCCCTTTCCCCGGTCGGGCAACGGGGAAACGGCCCGGTTTACCGGGTCATCCCCGCCGCGGCGGGGTGGTCCTTCCCATCCTCCGAGAGTCGTGTCCGGAAACGCATGCCGGATTCGACTCTTAAAGGTGGCAGCGCCAGCGGGGTGCTGCCGAAAGGAGAGATTGTGAAGTACATGATCATGCTCTACGGCTCCCAGGAGTTCTACGACATGATGGCCGGCAAACCCAGCGCGGCTCCGACCATGTCCCCTGAGGATCTGGCGTCGATGCACGACTACATGGAGTCGCTTCACCGGGATCTCGCCGAGTCGGGCGAGCTGGTCGACGCCCAGGGGCTGACCGCCCCGGCACACGCCCGAAGGGTCACCCTGAGCGCAGGAGCGCCGGTGGTGACGGATGGTCCGTATGCCGAGACCACCGAGGTCTTGGCGGGGTACACCATCGTCGACTGCGAGAGCTTCGATCGGGCCACCGAGATCGCGGCGCGATTCATCAACCCCGAGAGCGAGGGTGAGTACGTCGACGTGCGTCCGGTCATCGAAGGCGTCGAGGAGCTCCACGGTTGAGGTGAGGACATGACCGGTCACGGCATCGAGGACCTGCTCCGGGAGCTGACACCGCAGGTCCTCGGCGCGGTGGTTCGTCGCTACGGCAACTTCGACACGGCTGAGGATGCCGTTCAAGAGGCCCTGGTGGCGGCCAACGCGCAGTGGCCGCTCCAGGGACTCCCCAAAAACCCGCGCGGTTGGTTGATAACGGTGGCATCGAGGCGCATGACCGATCTGCTGCGACGCGACCAGGCCCGCAGCCGTCGAGAGCAGACAGTCGCCGCCTGGTCGCTTACCGAGCAGAGCCTGGCACCTGCGCCCGATCGGCAATCTGCCGACACCGACGACGCCCTCATCCTCCTGTTCATGTGCTGTCACCCGTCGCTGTCTCCGGCGTCGCAGATCGCCCTGACACTGCGAAGTGTCGGCGGTCTGTCCACGGGTGAAGTCGCCCGGGCGTTCCTGGTGCCCGAGGGGGCCATGACTCGACGCATCACCCGAGCCAAGCAGCAGATCAGAGACAGCGGAATCCCCTTTGCCATGCCGACCGGCCCCGATCGCGCCGGTCGCCTCGATGCGGTGCTTCATGTGCTGTACCTGATCTTCAACGAGGGATACTCGGCCACCGCGGGGTCACGTCTCTACCGAGGAGATCTCTCGGCAGAGGCAATTCGGCTCGCCCGCATGATGCATCGGCTGATGCCTGAGGATGCGGAGGTGACGGGATTGGTGGCTCTCATGCTGCTCACCGAGGCCCGGCGACCAGCCCGGACCGGACCGAAAGGCGAACTGATCCCGCTGGGGGATCAGGACCGACGCCAATGGGATACCGGGCTGATTGCGGAGGGGGTGGCCCTCATCACCGAAGCATTGCAGCGGGGATCGGCCGGCCCCTATCTGCTCCAGGCGGCGATCGCAGCGATCCACGACGAAGCACCCTCATTCGAGGAGACCGACTGGGCTCAGATATTGGCGTTCTACGAGCTACTCATGAAGGTGTCGGAAAGCCCGGTGGTAGCTCTCAATCACGCTGTGGCGGCAGCGATGGTCGGAGGCCCGGAGGCGGGATTGGAGCTGCTCGAGCACGTTGGCTTGGACAAGCGTCTCGCCGGCGATCATCGACCCCACGCCGTGCGGGCCACTTGCTCGAGATGTCGGGCAACGTTCCCGGGGCGATCGCCTCCTACGAGGAGGCTGCCCGCTGGGCGACAGGGGTTCAGCAGCAGCGCTACCTCTTTTCCCAGGTGGCTCGGCTCTGTCAGGAATGGCCAGATGGCACGGCTGCGATGCCCGGATCGGGTGTGGACTCGTCCCCGGTGGCATCAGGGTGAAGACGACATCCGGTGTTCAAGCGAGGTAGGGGAGGGCTTCTCCCTGTTTGGGAGGCGAGGCCTTCAGGTGTCGATCAACAGCTCCGGATCCAACACGTTGGCGACGATGTCACGGGCCACGTTGCTCAGCCGCAGGTTGTTGTTGCGGGAGTAGCGGCGGATACGGGCAAAGGAGTCGTCCAAGGTGACATTGGCATGTTGGGCGATGAAGCCCTTGGCTTGCTCGATGACGACGCGTGTGTCGAGGGCGCGCTGCAGTTGATCGATCACGGTGCGGGCATCGTGGGTTGCCCGGGCCTGCAGGATCGAGATGGTTGCGATGTTGGCGAAGGCCTGAGCCACCGAGAGGTCATCGGCGGTCAAGGGCGCGGTTTCGACTCGGAAGAGGTTCAGCGCCCCCAGGACCTGGTCTCGCAACCGCATCGGCATGGCGGTGATGGCCCCGAAGCCGGCGTTGTGCGCCGCTTCGGTGAGTCTGGGCCAGCGAGCCCTGACCTCGGGGTCGGTCAGCGCCCCCGACTCCACGACCTGCCCGGAACGAAAAGCATCGAGGCAGGGGCCCTCCTGGTTCTGGATCTGGAGGAGCTCGATGAGGTGGGTCACCTCACTGGTCGCCGCGACGACATGCAGGCTGCCGTCTGCGTCGACGAGCATCAGCCCGGCGTGGTCGATGGAGAGGACGTCGGTGCAACTCTCCACCAGGTAGTAGAACATCTCCGCGACGTCGTAGCCGGCGACCAGGGTGTCGGCCAGCTGAACCAGAGTGCCGGTCACGTGTCGTTCCCGGGAGGTCATGGCCCTCATGGTATCTGCATGGAGCCTCAGGGCAATGGCGGACTATCCATCTCGGGGCAGCTCCACCCCGCCGAGAACGATGTGATCCGCCATGTCGACAAGGGTGCGACCGGACCCGAATGCGGCGCCCCGGAGCCGGGCCAAGGCGTCTTCGGCTCCGATCCCGAGTTGAGCCATGACCATGCCGGTCGCCTGATGAACCGGCTCCATGCGGACGAATCCCGCCTCGATCTCGGGTATGACCGAATCCTCACCGACTTGGGCCTGTCCGGCGATTATCAGGTGCGACGCTATCTGAGCGATGACGTAGCCGTCGGCGACCTGCTCGAAGGAGAGCTCCCCGTAGGAGGAGCTGTAGAAGGTCAACGCCCCGAACCGGGCTCCACCGATTTGCAGGGGGAAGCTCGACAGGGATGTCACGCCCGCTTCGGTCATGGCCTGCGAGAACATCGGCCAGCGCTCCCCCCCACTCGATGAGAGACCGGTGACCTCGACCAGCACTCTGGTCTCGAAGGCGTCGCGGCATGGCCCTTCTCCCAAGGAGAGCTGGAGGTCCTCTCCCAAGGATGCGAATTCCCCGTGAGAGCAGATCGGCCCCTGGTGCGACTTGGTGAGCAGTGTCAGGCCTGCCCCGTTGGTGCCCAGGGCCACGACCGCCGCTCTGCACACGGAACCGAGCAGTGTCTCTCCGGCCCGTTCGGCCCGGAGGATCCCCATGATCCGGGCGAGTCGACTCATCGACGACCCGTCCAAGAGTGGGCCCCGAGCCTCGGCCTCGCCTCGGGCTCGGCGACATCCATGGGAATGGGATCATGGTTGGCGGGGAGCCACATCCAAGCCGATCCTTCGTTCGCTCTCATCGCAGAGCCTCGAGCCCGGCAGAGTCTGGGTCGACGACCGAAGACCTGGCGATGTGTTGACGTTGACGCTAGCCGTCGACCGAGCCAACTGCTCCAGGAGTACGCGTATGTACCAGATGTACTAGTCCATGCCGTCAGAAAGGGACTCTTCCCAGGCCGGGGGGCCGCGTCGGGGAAGGAACCCCCTTCCAGTCCATTCCAACCCGGTGTAGAGTGCAACGGACGTCTCGACGACGAGTCGCAGATTGCGTTGCTCCAGTCCCTGGTAGCGCCTCACGCCAAAGGCAGGGAGGAGCGTCGCAGTTGGCAATCCCTTCAACTCAAGCGATCGACCGGTCACTTCGTCGTCTTGTCTGGGAGGGTTCCCCGGACGTTCAGACGGTCACCACGCTCGAGGGCGTCTTCCTGTTTGTCTCCCACGCCAGTCTCAACCTCTTCGGTTGGCGACCGGAGCTGCTGGTGGGACGCCGTCAGGACGAGTTCGTCCACCCGGACGACATCGCTTTGGTGATCGAGGGGCGCAAAAGAGCGGCTCTCAACCCTGCGACACCCACCACCACGGTGTACCGGTTCCGATGCGCCAGCGGTATCTACCGCTGGACCGAGGCGGTCTCGCTCACGGTCTCTGACGACAATCGCCGGCTGTCGGTGTCTGCCGTCCGCGAGATCGGAGACCGGAAGCAGTCCGAGCTCGATCTCGAACGTCAGGCGACGACCGATGTGCTCACCGGCACGGCGAATCGCGCCATATTCATGGATCGCCTGCAGCAAGCGCTTCGTCGGCTGGAGCGCGGAACCGGGCTGGTCACGGTGCTCTTCCTCGATCTCGACCGTTTCAAGCTGATCAACGACTCGGTGGGTCATCTGGTGGGCGATACGGTGCTGACCAAGATGGCCGAGCGTCTTCGTGGCTTCCTTCGCCCCCCCGACACCCTGGCCCGATGGGGTGGGGACGAGTTCGCCATGGTCATCGAGGGCATCTCGTCGCCGGAGGACGCGGTGATGTTGGGCGAGCGCATAATCGAGGCGGGTCGAGTCCCCTTCATCATCGGCGACGAGCAGTTCATCTGCACCACCAGTCTCGGCATCGCCGTAACCACCGACCCCCAGCACAACGCCGAGGATTTGCTGCAGGAGGCCGACATGGCCTTGTATCGAGCCAAGGATCGCGGGCGTGACCGGGCCGAGGTGTTCGACGAGGATCTGCGAACCAGGGCGGTCGGCCGTCTCGGTACCGAGCGCATGTTGCGCCGGGCGATCGAAGAGAACCGGCTGCGAGTCAGTTATCAGCCGATCGTCGACCTCGGCACTGGGGAGACGGTGGCGGCGGAGGCGCTGGTACGGGTATGGGAGCCGGACCTCCCGGATCTGATTCCAGCGCCTCTTTCATCGGTGTAGCCGAGGAGACCGGCCTGCTCGCCAGCATGGATGACTGGGTTCTGGGTCAGACGATCGAGCAGTCCAAGATCTGGCAGGACACCTTCGCCGGAACCGCGTTTGCAGGGGTGGCCATCAATCTCACCGGTCGGCATCTGGCCGACGCCGGATTCGCCGAGTCGGTGATCGCCGAGCTCGCCGACCACGGCTTGTCCACCGAAGCCTTGCAGATCGAGCTCACCGAACGGGTGTTGATGGAGGCGTCCAACTCGGCGATGACCGGGCTCAAGCTGCTACGTGACGCCGGCGTCAAGGTCGGCCTCGACGACTTCGGAACCGGTTACTCCTCGCTCTCCTACCTGCGCCAGTTCCCTCTCGACTTCGTAAAGATCGACCGTTCTTTCATCAGGAAGCTGGTCACAGGTAGCACCGAGATGGCCATCGTGGCGTCGATAATCGATCTCTCCCACGCCCTCTCGATGACTGTCGTCGCCGAGGGTGTCGAGGTGCAGTCCCAACTCGAGCAGCTGATCGACCTCGGCTGTGACTTGGCCCAGGGCTTCCATCTCGGAGCCGCCGGTACGCCTGCTGTGCTCGAGGAGCATGTCCGTGGCGTCGATCTTCAGGCCCGCACCGGCTGATCCCATGGGACCACCGCTGGTGGCCCACACTCATCGCCTCCCGGCCAGAGCTTCAGTGCCCGGGTCCCGTCTGAGGCAAGCGCAACGCCGGCAGGGTGACAGGCAATGAGCCCGGGAGAGGTTCCCGACGAGTCTGATTGCCGTTCCCCTGGGGGGGCTTTTGGGAACGGCAATCCAGACCCGGGCGGTGTGACCTAGTTCTGCTTCCTGGTGATGCCCCGGCTGACACGGACGATCCCGATCCCGACTGCGAGGGCGCCAATGGCGACCAGGAGGATCTCGGCGCTGCTCCGACCGGTCAAGGGGAGGGAGGTTACGGGAGTGGTGGCACCGGTTGCTTCGGTGGTGGGGGTCGTCACTGCTGTCGTGGGACTCGCCACCGCTGTCGTGGTGGTAGCGGCAGCAACCGTGGTCGTCGTCACCTGAGCCAGGTCACAGCCGACCTGGGTGAAGGTGTCGTTGATGAGTGTGACCTCACCGTTCTGGGCCAGGGCGCGACCCTGAATCGTGACGCTGTCGGCCACGGTGATCGTGGTCAAGGCCAGGATGTTGCCCACGAACGTCGACCCCGTGTCCAGGGTGGCGGAACTGCCAATCTGCCAGAAGACGTTGCATGCCTGGGCTCCGTTGATCAGCGACACCGTGCTCCCCGGTCCGGTGATCAGTGTCGAGTCGGTCTGGAAGATGAAGACCGAGTTGGGGTTGCCCTCCCCGTCGAGGGTGAGGGTTCCGGGTAGGGACAGCGGTGACTTGCTCGGCCCGGCATATACCCCTCCCACCAACGTGAGACCGGTGAGGTCGGACGTGACAGTCTCGTTGAGCGGCCGGCCGAGGGCGTCGATGTAGGCAGCAGTCGAGTCGGCTTGGGCCTGTGCCGCTACCGGCGTCGCGGCTTCGATCGTGCCCGGGGGCTGCACCACACCCGGGGGAAATCCGACGATCGCGGTCCCGGGGGAGACACCCACGCTGTTGGCGAGGACACTGGGACCGGTGTTGGTCACGGTCTGCCCCCCAAGGACAGAGAAGTCTTCGGCGGTGCCGAGATTGACGGTGGGCACGATGGCCGCGTCTGCGGTACCGACGGCGAGGAAGAGGGAAGCACCGGTGGCGAAGGCGAGGAGCGCGATGCCCATGCCTCGGCCCGGCACGTGCAGAGAGCCAGAGTGTGAGTTCGGCACGGGGCGGGGAACGCGGCGCTGGAGCAGGTGAGTGATGGCCAGCACGAACAGAATGACGGTGACGATTCCCACGATCAGCATCGAGGGCTCCTTTCCCGGTCGGATCACAGGTGCCGCCGACGGGGTCCGGGTCGGCCAATACTTGAGAATCTATCTACTAAATTCGATTCTGGCAAGTTGTTTCTAGCATTTTGCTGCTACGATGGTTCCCCTGTGGCAGACTGGAGTTTCCTCACCAAACACGCCCGGGCACTGCTGTCCATCGCCCACGACCCCGACTTGCGACTGCGCGACATCGCCAGCTCCCTCGGTGTCACCGAGCGGACCGCCTACAGCATCGTGGCCGATCTGACCGCGAGTGGTTACGTGGCCAAGCAGAAGGATGGTCGGCGCAACGTGTATCACATCCAGTCGCACATGCCTGTTCGTGACTCGGTGGGACGGCAAAGAGACATCGGCGAGCTTCTCGGGCTCTTCCTCGACGGCGCCGGTCCCGGCGTAGGTCGCAAGGAGCTTCGAGGGGCCCTCGAGGAGTAGGGGCCGCGGTCGGCATCAGCGACCGACCATCAATTCACCAGGATTCGGTTCCCCGGGTCGAGTCCGAGCCTGCTGCGATCGGGTCCTTCACGCCTGTTCAGGCCACGGACTCTGGGTCGAAAGCCTCTGGTAGAGGCACCACCTGGAATCCGGGGATTGGGCGGAGGCGGCACCCCATTTCAGAGATGAAACCCTACGCGCTCTCATCCTGGGAGCACAAGGGAGGCTGTCGCGGACACTCGCTATCAGTTCCCCCGGGTATAGCGAGGAAGAGTGCCGCCAGGCCACGAGGCGGATCCCCGACCGCCATAGACCCAGCCAAGGGGGAGCTGTATCCCTTGGTGGCTTCCGATCGTCTCTGTTGATGACAGTAGACGAGATCGAAAGGAGATTCGCACATGAGCTATGTCAACGAGGCGTGGTGGGATCGGATCGTCCGAGTGACGCTGGGTGTGGTGCTCCTGTACCTGGGTTGGAGTGGGACGGTCGACGGCAATTGGGGCACTTTCCTCAAAGTCTTCGGCTTCTTCCCTTTGGCTACGGGGCTCAGCGGCTGGTGCCTGTTGTACACGCTGTTGGGATACAGCACCAACGGTAAGCACCGGCAGGCAGTCAAGACCGTCTGATAGGCAGCGCCGAATCCCCGATGAGTGAAGCTGGGCAGGGCCCTAGGGCCCTGCCCCACTTGTCCGGCCGAACTTCCGCTAACCGGACGGCCACCGCCCGGAGCGAATCCGCAGTCGCAACCGGTCGGCGATGGGTAACTCTGGGCCCCGGGGAGGAAGAGGTCTTTGGGCCCTAGACGGCGGGACTTGGATGCGCCGAGGATCGAACGGTGACCGTCAACACAGATGACGCTTCTGGTGGCAGCGGAAGGCTCGCCCGAGCGCCTTCCGGGGTTCCTACGCCCGTGTCGTCCGCCTGGCTCTATGCCTCGCATCACCGGAAGATCCGCGGGCACATTCTGAGCATGGTGCATGACCCGATCGAGGCCGATGACCTGACCCAGGAGGTGTTCCTCAGAGCCCACCGCAAGCTGCACACGGTCCGCGACCCCGATGCCTTGACCTCGTGGCTGTATCGAATCGCGACACATGTCTGCTACGACCGGTACCGCAAGACGTCGCGCCAACCCAGACTCGATCCACTCGACGTCACCGGCTCTGACGGGCCAGGCCTGGAGTTCGAACGACCCGACGAGGTGAGCCTTGTGCAGGTGATCGAACGGGCAGAGATGAGTTCCTGCGTCAGGAAGTACCTCGACGGGCTGCCCGATGGCTACCGACAGGTCATTCTTCTCCATGACTTGGAGGAGTCGACCAACCCGGAGATTGCAGAGATGCTCGGTGTCTCCCTGGATGCGGTCAAGATCCGTCTCCACCGTGCAAGACGCAGACTCCAGGCCACCTTGAACGAACACTGCGACTTCTCCTATGACGAGCACGGTGTGTTCGTCTGCGAGCCGGCCCCAGCTCCCTCAGTACCCGTTCCACTGAGCCGTTCAAAGCCGACCGACTGAGCGGCCCCGCGGGCGGCGTGAATCCCTCGTTCCATCGGCCGTCGTCGCAGCACGACCCGTCTTGGGAGGCGGTTCGGTCTCAGGGCCGCCGTGCCCGTCCCAGCTCGTGGTACTCGGGGTTGGGCAAGAGGCCGGTGGCGCTGGCGAGACGGACGTTGTAATTGAACAACGCCGTCACTTCGACGAGATGCAGGATGTCTGCATCCTCGAACCCGGCCTCCCGCAACCGGTCGATGTCATCCTGCCCGCACTCATCCGGGGTCCTGGTCAGTTTGACGGCGAAGTCGAGCATTACTCGGTCGGCGGGATTGAGGTCCACATGGCGGTAATTCACCGCTAGCCGGTCCACCAGAATCGGATCCTTGGTCCGCAGACGCAACGCCGCCGCATGGGCGACCTCACAGTAGGGGCAGTCGCCATCCGCGGAGACCACAACCGCGATCATCTCCCGCTGGGTCTTGCTCAGTCCCGACGGTCCCCGCATCAGCTCGTCGAAGTATCTCCACCAGCCGGTGAAGTGGCTCGGAGTGACCGCCAGCAGGCGGGCA
Source organism: Acidimicrobiia bacterium (assembly GCA_035462175.1). Taxonomy (GTDB): domain Bacteria; phylum Actinomycetota; class Acidimicrobiia; order Spongiisociales; family ZC4RG35; genus JARDZU01. The sequence continues at coordinate 50,212 of DATHUP010000044.1, forward strand.
ATATTGGGCATGAACCCGATCTGGTCGGCGATCTCACCCATCTCGTCGACGACCTCTGAGGGCAACTCCTCGGTCGAACGGATGGCGAGCCACGCCCCTGTTCTGCTGTGAGCCTCCGACATATCAGTACCTCCTCACCTCGGTAGAGCCCGCAAGCTATGGAAAGCTTCCAGGAGCCGTGTGGGCGCGCCGATGTCGATCTCGCCGCGTGCACGCCGGCTGGGGAGTCTGCGTTGTGGTGTCTCACGCAAGTGGACATCTCCACCCGGATGGTGAGGCCCTGTCATCCGGTGACTCATCATCCCATCCAATATCAGGGCGTAGCCCCGGGCCCATTGGACTCCAACTCCTGCCCACATCATGTCCCGACCTCCTGTCGTCAGGCGGGTCCGCCACCTTGGCGGCACTCGCATATGACAGGACGACTCGTCGGTGGAAAGAGATACATCCCGGCGGCGGAGACCCCGGTGCCCGGGAGTGGCGAACTTCCCGTCGACCACCCTTTGGCGCGCATCAGCGGTAGCAGCAGTTTCGGCGTCTCGGCCAGGTGTATCTCTCATCGCTGTCCTTTCGTCTCTGACAACAGAAACGCGAAAGGAGGCGTGAACATGAATGCAGGACTCATCAGTCCCGTGATAGCCGAGGGCTGGCAGACGCACGGCGTCGGATCGGGATGGTGGATGGGCGGCATGATGATCTGGATCGTCGTCTTCTGGGCGGCCCTCATCTTGGGCGTCGTTTGGCTTGTACGAATGGGCCTCAATCGACGCCCGCGGCAAAGGCAAGGGCCCGGAAACATCCTCGATCACCGCTTCGCCGAGGGCGCGATCACATTCGATGAGTACCGCGCGCAGAAGGCCGCCTCGTTGGATGGGCAAACCGACCTATCAGATGGGGTACCAACCCATCCCATAGCAGGAGGGTGAGAAGCATGAAGCAGCTCGTTGTCGGAGCCGCCATCGCCGGCGCTGTTGTTCTGGGCTTGCGCGCGGCTGCGCGACGCGGCCAGCAGATGTGCGCCGAGCATTGCGGCTCGAGTGCGAAGAGTCAACATTGCGGTTAGGTCGCCGACGATTGTCGGTGAGCCGAGGAGGCCCTTTGGACCTCCTCGGCTCAGTCCGGCGGCGATCATTTTGAACACGTGCGAAGGCCTGGCAGCAGAGGTGCTCAACATGATCAAGTCATGGAGGCCCAGACGTTCCCGCAGGCGGATAATCGTCCGATTTTCCGATCGACTCGGCTGCTCTGGACGACGAATCAGACGCTGCATCAGCGTCTGCCTACTGTGTGTCGGCGTGCCCAACCGAAGGATGCCATGTCGCGACTGGGGTTTCGGGGAGCGGGCGCGCAAGCCGGATTGAGCGTCTGATATGGCTTAGCATGCTCAGTATCGGCTGGTTATCGTCGGAACCCCTGCGATAATCAGCATTCCCGCGCCCGTAGCTCAATTGGATAGAGCGTCTGACTACGGATCAGGAGGTTGGGTGTTCGAGTCGCCCCGGGCGCGCTACATGAAACCGCCTGATGAGGTGGCTGTATCGGCATTCGAAATCCGGGAGCCAATCGACCTTTCTGACGTCCGAGTGCCCAGGATCGTCGAGACCCACGAGGCCCGTCCGCGTCTCACACCATCCTCCCCCGGTTCGCCCTTCAACCACGACACCGTGCTACGGGCCCGCCGACTTCTCTGACACGCAGCCCGCTCTAGACCCTTGTCAGCCCCCTCCGCTGAGAGCCACGTTGGGAGCCATTCGGGGTGGACCGCGGCGGTCGTGGACGGACACTGGTGGAAATGGAAGCCCGCCGCTGAACCATCTGTGGACGGATGTGGACGCCCACGGACAAGGGCTTGGAGATCTACGGATCAGGCCGGCGACTTCGCCTTCAAAGGTCGGCGACCTTGACGCATTCAACCGTCCGGACCGCCTACGCATGCCTCGCTCGCTGCCCGACCATGTCGACTTCGTCAGCTCAACTTTCTCCCGGCGGCGAGCTTGACCGCCACAGGGAGTGTGATCGTGTCGGTTGGGGCGCGGTGCTCGTTGAGCTTCTGTTTCAGGGCATCACGGATTCGCAGGCGGGTCTCCTCAGACTGGCCGTGTAGCAGCGAT
>DATHUP010000045.1:0-126121 GCA_035462175.1 Acidimicrobiia bacterium
ACGGTGAAGCCGGCGATGAAGAGGAGGATGACCCGGCTCATCCGCGCCGTCGACACCTCCCCCGCCTCGAGTTGGCTCGCCGAATAGCCCGACATCATGGAGAGATAGCCGGGGAGCAGCGGCAGGACGCAGGGAGAGACGAAGGAGATGACTCCCGCCCCAAAGGCGATGAGGACTTGCAGGATGTAGGCGGCCGAACCGACGTTCTCGAACATTGTGGTTCCCGGCGACTAGCCGAGGTGTGCTGATGATCGCACGCGGGGCGCTCTACTCTCGACTCGTGGCTCCGTGGTTCCGACGTGTTATGGACCCGCTGCTCCCGGTGGAACGGTTCACCTCCGCCGACCGCAGGATCGTGTTCATCATCTGGGCAGCCGGCGTCATCCAGGGGTTCGCCCAATCCCAGGCCTCGGCCACCTTGCCCTTCACCCGGGCCGGGCTCGGGCTCAGCGAAGGAGAGATGAGCCTTCTTCTCGGGATAGCCCGTCTCGCCGCCTTCGCGGCCCTCCCCCTCGGCTGGATAGGCGATCACCGGGGACGAAGACGACCGCTGTTGATCTCGGTGACCCTGGTGGTGGCAGGAGGCACCCTGGCCGGGCTCGCCCTCGAGTCGTGGCAGTTCGGGACGGCACAGGCGATTCTCAGAACCGGGACCGCAGGCATGTCCGGGCTGGCCATCGTCCTGATGGCGGAACAGGTCTCTCCGCACATCCGCGCCTACGCCATCTCCTTCTACGGAGCCGCTGTGTCATTCGGCGGCGGTCTCGCCTTGATGACTCTTCCCCTCGCCGACGGTGGCGGCGACAACTGGAGGGTTCCCCATCTGCTCATCTCCCTCGGGTTGTTGGTTCTCCCCTTCCTGGTGAAAAACGTCCCCGAGAGCCGGATCTTCATCGACGAGCACCCACAGGGCCATTGGCGCGATCTGGCCAGTGGCACCTGGGCACTTCGCTTCTGGGTGGTCAGCACCATCGCCTTCCTCGTCTCCGCCTTCTCGGCGGTTGCTCTTGCCTTCTCCACCACGCGCATGATCGAGCATCTCGGTCTCAGCACCGGCTCGACGGTGGTCATCGCCTTGCTCGGCGGGACGTTGGGTGGTCTGGGCTTTTTCGTCGGGGGCCATCTGGCCGACTCTTGGGGGAGGCGAAAGACCACAGTGGTGAGTCTGCTTCTGGCCCTCGCCGGAGGCCTGGTCATCTACTGGTCGGAGTCGATCCCGGTGATCGCTACGGCAGTGATGGTGTCATCGTTCGGCACCTTCGCCTTCGTGCCGGCAGGCGGCTCACATCGAACCGAGCTGTTTCCAACCGGGCTCCGGGCAAGCGCCAACACCGCCGCTACGAATCTCGCCCTCGTCGGCTCGGCGGTCGGTCTCATCACGGGGGTCTACACCATCGACAGATTCGGCCTTTCGACCACGGTGAGCATGCTCGGGGTGGGGATGGCGATCGCGGCCGCGCTGACCCTGATCCTGCCCGAGACGCGTGGTCAAGACCTGAGGGCGATCCCCACCGCCCGTCGATAGGTGAAGAGCAAGATCAGGGCTCGCGCCACCAGCATCGCCGCGATCGCCCACCAGATACCGTTCAGGGACTCGCCCAACGGGGTCAAAGAGACGAGCACCACGACCGCGAGCGCCCCGAACGCGGTAGAGGCGATGATCGTCCCGAAGGCGAGCAGTCCGAAGAAGATCCCGTCGGCGACGAATAGGGGTGCTCCGACCGGCATCATCCACCCGGCCACGGCCGCGGCGGAGACGGTCAACGCGGCCACCTCAGGGTCGTCGACGAGATTGTCCAAAGCGGGACCACCGATGACGAACGCCCCCATGAGGGCGATGCCGGTGATCACGCCCCAAAGCAGGAGCCGGAGAGAGAGGCGATCGGCCTCTGCTCGGTCCCTTCCGCCGACGGCGTCCCCGATCATGGCCTGGGCGGCTATGGCAAAGGCATCGGCCACCATTGCAGCCAGAAGCCAGACCTGCATCACCACTTGATGGGCTGCGATCTCCGCCGCTCCCAGCCGCGTGGCGGTGGCGGCGGCGAAGGTCAGGCCGAGGAGGAGGAACGCGGTGCGGATCGAGACCAGGATCCCGTTCCTGCCCAGGGCCAGGATGGTGGGGATCGCATCTCGAATGCCGGCCGGCGCATCGGCCATGCGCCTCGACCGGATCAAGCGAACGAACCAGAAAGCGCCGACGTATTGGGCGACCACGGTGGCCACGGCAGCTCCTTCGATCCCCCATCCGGCCGCGAAGATCAACAATGGGTCGAGGACGCCGTTGAGCACGTTGACCCCGACCGCCACCATGAAGGGGGTCCTGGTGTCGTGGTATCCCCGGAAGGCGCCATGACCGGTGGTCACGACCAGTACCGCCGGCGTCGCCATCGCCCTGATCCGGAGGTAGGAGACCGCAGGGTCGGCCACGTCCGCCTCGGCTCCCATCAGATCGACGAACCATGGCGCCAGCACCTCCAGGATCGCCGTGGCGAGAAGGCCGAGCAGAACCGCCAGCACCAGGGCGTCGCCCACCCATCGTCTCGCCCCCGCCTCGTCGCCCCGGCCCAGGGCCTGGGCGACGAGCGGAGTCGTGGCATAGGCGAGGAAGTTGAATCCGAAGAAGACGAAGCCGAAGATGGCGGTATCGACACCGAGCGCCGCCAGCTCGGTGACACCCAGCCGGGCCACGAAAGCCGTGTCGACCAGGGTGAGCAAAGGGTCGACCGCCAGCGTTCCCACGGCCGGTATGGCCAGACGCAGAATCGCCCGATTACCGACCCGGCGGGTGGTCACTTCCGCGATCGCCTGCCGGCGAAGTCGAAGCGCTCGGGGAACTCGCACAGCCCGAACAGCTCGCACTCCCCACAGCGAGGTCGTCTGGCATCACAGATGTCCCGCCCGAACTGGATGAAGCGCATCGACACGCCCGACCATGCGCTCTCGGGGAACAAAGCCTTCAGGTCCTGTTCGATCTTCACCGGGTCGGCTTGGGCGGTCAGCCCCAATCTGCGAGAGACTCTCTTGACGTGGGTGTCGACTGCGATGGCAGGCACTCCCCAGGCCTCGGCGAGAAGCACACTGGCCGTCTTCCGGCCCACTCCGGGCAGCTGGACCAGCGCTTCGATGCTCATCGGCACCTCACCGCCGAACTTCTCGTCGATCCCCTGGGCGAGTGTGATGATCGACTTGGTCTTCTGACGGTAGAAGCCGGTGGAGTAGACGATCGCCTCCACCTCTTCGGGGTCGGCCTCGGCCAGATCGGACACCGTCGGGTAACGCTCGAAGAGAATCGGGGCAACCTTGTTGACGTTGTCGTCCGTCGTCTGGGCGGACAGGACCGTGACCACGAGGAGCTGAAAGGGCGACTCGTAGTCGAGGGCGGTGCCGATGTCGGGATACCGGCGACGGAGCCGATTGAGGATGGCGCGGGCCTTTCCCTTGGCGGCTCTCGACGGAACCGATCCGTCGGCTCTGGGCAGCGGCATGAGCCGGGATCGTATTGAGCCCGACCCCTCATCCCTATTTCTCGATGTGCCCTAACTTGGGCACACACCCAGCAGTCGAATTCAGGAGATTTGCCATGGGAACCGTCACCAGACCCGCTCTTCCCCACCGCCGCGCGGTGATCGCCTCGATGATTGCTCTCGGCATGATCATCGCCCTGGCTCCCGCGGCCTCCGCCGCCGAACCGGAAAGTGGGAAAATCGTCTTTGCCTCGGACCGGGACACCGACACCGAGGTCTATGTCATGAATGCCGACGGCTCCGATCCCACCCGGCTGACCACGACGCCCGGTGAAGACTTCGAGCCGGCCTTCTCCCCGGACGGATCGCGTATCGCGTTCAGCTCGTTCCGCGACGTCGGGCCGAATCAGAACATCTACGTCATGAACAGCGATGGCAGTGGTCAGACCCGGCTCACGACCCACGCCGAAGCGGACTCACAGCCAGCCTGGTCGCCAGACGGCACCAGGATCGCCTTCACCTCGCATCGCGATGGCAACGCGGAGATCTATGTGATGAGCGCGAATGGGACCAACCCCGTCCGCCTCACCGACAACATGGGTTCAGACACTCAGCCGGCCTGGTCACCGGATGGAACCAAGATCCTCTTCGTCACCGATCGTGACGGGAACAACGAGATCTACTCGATGAACGTCGACGGCACGAACCAAACCAACCTGACCAACTCCGCCGGGTCGGACGATCACCCCGACTGGGCGCCGGACGGCGCGACGGTGGCCTTTTCGTCGGATCGTGACGGCGACGCCGAGATCTTCGTGATGAACGCCAACGGCACCGGGCAGACTCCGATCACCGACAACCCGGCCATCGACTCCGACCCGGCCTTTTCCCCGGACGGGACGATGATCCTCTTCCAGACCAACCGGGACGGGGGTCAGGAGATCTACGTGATGGGGGCAGACGGCTCCGGACCGGCCAACCTCACCAACCACGCCGCCTTTGACATCCAACCCGATTGGGCACCGCGCGGCGACACCGTCGGCCTGGTCGACCCCGTCACCGGGGAGTGGCGACTACGGAACCAGACCGGTGCGTTCACCACCTTCTTCTACGGGAATCCAGGTGACGTGCCCTTCATGGGCGATTGGGACTGTGACGGTGTGGACACACCGGGCCTGTTCCGTCTCTCGGACGCATTCGCATATCTCCGCAACTCCAACAGCCAGGGCGTCGCGGGCATCCGCTTCTTCTTCGGCAACCCGGCCGACATCCCTCTCGCCGGGGACTTCGACGGAGACGGCTGCGACACGCTCTCCCTGTACCGGCCGTCGGAGCAGAAGTTCTACATCATCAACCAGCTCGGAGCCAACGAAGGAGGTTTGGGAACCGCCGAGTTCTCGTTCCTGTTCGGCAACCCCGGGGACAAGCCATTCGTCGGTGACTTCGACGGAGACGGCATCGACGAGGTCGGTCTCCATCGCGAATCGACCGGTTTCGTCTACTACCGGAACACGTTGACCACGGGTATCGCGGACAACGAGTTCTTCTTCGGCGATCCCGGCGACCGCTTCGTGGCCGGTGATTGGGGGCTCATCGACGGGATAGACACACCCGCCATGTTCCGACCGGGTAACACCACTTTCTACTTCCGACACACCAACACTCAGGGCATCGCCGACAGCCAGTTCATCTGGGGCGAGCCTGGCTGGCTGCCGGTGGCGGGGGCCTTCGGTCTCGACTGACGCATGAACGACGGTTGAACATGGGCCGGGGGCCTACTCTCCCCGGCCCATGTTCAGCACTGATCGCAGCCGGGCGGTGTTGGCGCTGCTGGTCGCCTCATTCGTCTTTGGAGCGACCTTCGTCGTCATCAAGGCAGCTCTGGGGCAGCTCGGCCCGCTCAGCTTCGTTGCCTGGCGATTCCTGATCGGTGCCGTCGCCCTCGCGGTGTTCGCCCTGCCCCGGGGCAAGGGCATCTGGTGGCACGGCACGATCGCAGGTATCGCGCTGTTCAGCGGCTACGCGTTCCAGACGGCGGGTCTCGCCGAGACCAGTGCCAGCAACTCCGCCCTGATCACCGGCCTCTATGTGGTCATCACCCCGTTCCTGGCTTCGCTGTTCGCCCGGAGGAACCCGAGCTTGTGGAGCGTGGGCGGCGCCGCCCTGTCATTCGGAGGGCTGATCCTCCTCACCGGGACCGAAGGTCTCAGCTTTCAAAGGGGCGACCTGCTCACGCTCGCCTGTGCGTTCTCCTTCGCCTTCCACATCGTCGCCCTCTCCCGTCTCGCCCGTCACCATCCGGTCGTCCCTTTCACGACTGTCCAGCTGGCGGTCACCTCAGCTCTCGCCTTCCCCACCTCGCTCCTCCTCGAAGGCCCCGGACTGCCTCCGAGCTCGGTGTGGGGCGCTCTTCTCCTCACCGGTCTCGGTGCCAGCGCCGGTTGCTTCGTACTCCAGATCTGGGCGCAGACTGTGGTCGGCGCAACCACGGCCGCGGTGGTCCTGGCCGCCGAGCCCGCCTTCGCGGTCGCCACCGCATGGGTGGTTCTCGACGAGAGGCTCACCCTGGCCGGATGGGCGGGAGCAGGCATGATTCTCGTCGCCATGTACATAGTGGTGACCAGGCAGAGCGACAGGTCGTCAGTAGATGCCGAAGCGGTGACCCCGGCTCACTGACTCACCTGATAGTCGTCGGACCGCATCCGGCGGGCCAGCCTCATCAGGAGCCTGATCCCGAGCACCGAGAGAAACAGGCCCAGGGTGAGGAGGATCCCGATCTCGGCGGCGGTGGTGAACGGGTTGTCGCAGGCTTCGATCCCGTTGGGGCACAGACCCCAGCCGGTCCCCCCGTCGAGGAGATCGATCAGCACGAGGATCGGGATCAGGGCGATGCCGATGGCGGTCGCCGAGAGCAGGAACACACCGAGGCGTATAAGGAACACAGCCACTGCAACGAAACGGTAACCGGATCCGGTTCCGAGTCAGGCATACAATCGTCGACCCGTGATCGGCTACCACCAGGAAGAGTTCACCACGGAGGAGAGCGCCGTCCTCCGCCGCTTCTTCACCAATCTCGACCTCCCGGTCTTCGGCCTGATCAACTTGCCCGAGGTGGTCAAGGGAGCCCTCTTCGCCCGGTACTCCCGTTCGGCCAAGTCGTTGCGGCGTCTTCTGCTCGACGAGTTCGTGGCCGACCCGGACTCGGGCATCGACGCCATCGCCCGTGCCGTCGATGACGATCCCCTCGTCGCCACCCGCAAGGCTGAGCAGCTCTATCAGCGAGTCTTCTTCGACTACGGGGACGACTCGGTAGCCCAGCTCGGGGGGGCACATCTGGCGTGTGAACAAGCCTCGAACCTCCTGACCAAGGTGTTGGAGTGGGGTCGCCTCGCCGCATATCTGGAGCAGTCGACCCGGTACATCCGATACGACGCCCGGCTTGGAGATCGGTACCGCTACCTCGTCCCCTCCGAGATCTCGGACTCCCAGTATGGGGAGCGATACCTCGCCCACATGGAGCGGGTGTTCGACACCTACTCGGGCATGGTGGCGGGGATGATCGAGCACTACCAACGTCTCCACCCTCGAGGGGAGGGCGATTCGACGATGGTGTGGAACTCCACGATCCGGGCCAAGGCATGTGACACGGTACGGGGCCTGCTCCCGGTGTCGACGCTCTCCAACGTCGGCATTTACGGCACCGGTCAGGCCTACGAGATGTCCCTGGTTCGGATGCAGGCGAGCCCGCTGTTGGAGGTGCGGGACTACGGGTCGATGATGCTGGGCGAGCTGAGGAAGATCATCCCCTCGTTCCTCACCCGAGTCGACCTGGAGGATCGTGGTGTGCGCTGGTCTCAGTATCTGTCCCAGGTGCGTTCCGACCTCGAGGGCGAGGCCTCGGCATTGGCTGGGCCCAGCGACATCGGGCCCTCGGTGACGCTGGTCGACTGGGACCCGGAGGCGGAGCTCAAGATCGCAGCCGCAGCCCTCTATGCGGTCTCCGAGCTTCCCGAGGCCGAGCTTCTCCAGCTGGCCCGCTCGATGACGGAGCAAGAGCGAGCCGGCATCTTCGCCTCCCTGGTCGGGGATCGAGCCAATCGCCGACACAAGCCGGGTCGGGCCATGGAGCGGACCACCTACCGGTTCGACGTCACCTGCGACATCGGTGCATTCCGCGACCTGCAGCGTCACCGACTGATGACTCTCGAGTGGCAGAGATACTCGACCCGGCTCGGCTACGACCTCCCCATCGAGGTGGAGGAGCAGGGGCTCGTCGACGAGTGGGACTCGGTCATGGCGGAGTCCGGCGCGCTATATGAGGATCTTCGCAACGACCTCGGGCCGGACGTGGCCCAGTACGTGGTTCCGTTCGCATTCAACGTCCGCTTCGTGATGGAGATGAATCCCCGGCAGGCATTCCATCTCATCGAGCTGCGAAGCCAGGCGGCCGGCCATTCCGCCTATCGCCGGGTGGCGCACGACATGCACCGGGCGATCGAGCAGGTGGCCGGGCACCGGTTGATCGCCGGTGCTATGAGTCACGTCGATTACAGCGACGTCGAGCTGGAACGTCTCGATGGGGAGCGCAAGGCGGAGCGACGCCGCGAGGCAGCCCGAACAACGTAGGACGGAGGACGTATAACGTCACGCTATGGCCCAATTCGATGTCGACGCCATGCTCCAGCGTTATCAGGAGCGCGCCGCCGCGGTGAAGGACCGTCCGCTCCCACCGGTGGCCGGTGACGAGCGCAAGCTGTTCGTCGAGCGAGCGCAGACCGATTACACCGACTACGCCCTGATCGGCAGTGCCAGGTGGAGCGTGGAGGAGGGCGAGCTCGTCCTTCGCATACCTCTGAGCAGTTCCGGCTGAGCGGCCCATGCTCGACAAGCGCTTCGTCCTGGTATCGGGGAAGGGAGGCGTGGGAAAGTCGGCGGTCAGCGCCGGTCTCGCGCTACTCGGGCAGCGCAGGGGCCTCCGGGTCCTGGCAATGGAGATGGGATCTCCAGGCGGCCTCTCCTCACACTTCGGGAGCGGCCCGCTCGAATTCGAGCCACAGGAGCTGAGACCCGGTCTCCACGCCATGCAAATGGTCAGGTCCGACGCTCTGCTCGAGTACCTGGCCCTGCAATTGGGTGTCAAGGGAATAACTCGGTTCGGGCCTTTCGCCAGGGCGTTCGACGCCTTGGCCACCACCGCCCCCGGTATACGTGAGATCATCACGATCGGAAAGGCGATCTGGGAGGTCCGGGAGGATCGATGGGACGTCGTGATCGCCGACGCGCCTCCCGCCGGCCAAATCGGTTCGTTTCTGCGTGCGCCTCTGACCATCTCGGAGCTGGTCCCCTCGGGGCGGATCCGTACCCAGGCCGAGACCATGAAGGACATGCTCGGCGACCCTGCGTTGACCGCGCTGGTCCTGGTCTGCCTGCCCGAGGAGCTTCCCGTCACCGAGACGGAGGAAACGCTCGACTGGCTGGCCAAGGAGGACGTGGTGGCCCCGCCGACCGTTATCGCAAACCGCGTGCTCGACGAGCTCACCGACCCCGACACCCCTCCGGGACCGGTGGGCGAGGCGGCACAACTGCACCGCTCACTGTGGGCCGAGCAGCAGATCTGGCTGGAGCGTCTTCCCCCGGACCACACCCTGCACTACTTCCATGGCCTGTTCACACCAGGTGAGGTTGCGGCTCGCATGGCCGACGAGCTGGAGGCGATCACATGACGCGAACCGTGTTGATCACCGGGGCCGGTGGGGTGGGCAAGACAACCGTGGCGGCCGCGCTCGGTGTCAGGGCGGCGCGCAGTGGCCTGCGGACACTGGTGGTGACGGTGGACCCGGCCCGCCGCCTCGCGACCGCCCTCGGAGTCGAAGAGCTTGGCAACGAGCCCCAGCCACACTCCGACGAGCCCGACCTCTGGGCGGCGATGCTCGACGCCTCTGCCTCGTGGAGGGCGGTGGCCACGAGACACGCTGAGCCGGAGGTCGCGATGCGGCTGGCCGACAACGAGTTCTTCCGTGCCGCCTCCGAGCATTTTCCCGCCTCGCAGTCATATGCAGCTGCCGACCAGGCGGCCACGTTCGTCCAAGCCCAAGCCTGGGACCTGGTGATAGTGGACACCCCACCGTCCGGCGGCGGGATCGACTTCTTCGCTGCGCCGGCGCAGATGGCCGACCTCGTCGGTGGCCGTCTCCTGAGATGGATCACCGGGGGGCCGCTCCCCGGGCGTAGGGCCTTCTACAACCTGGCCGCCAGGCCGGTCCTTCGCATCGCCGACTCCGTCCTCGGCTCGGACCTCTTGGAACGCGTGGCCGAGTTCCTCCTCGATCTCAGAACTACATATGACGGCGTGGCCCAGCGGGGACGCGAGATCGAACGGGTGCTCGGGTCCGCCTCGGTGTTCGTGGTGACTACGTCGGATCCGGCGCCGGTGCGGGAGGCGATCAAGTTCTACCGCGAGCTCCCGGGTCTGGCGGTGAGCCCGGCAGCGGTCATCTTCAATCGGGTCCTCCCCGACTCCTGGGCGGAGGCAACCGCACCCGAGGGCACGTCGATCGCCCTCGAGCAGAACCTGGCCCGTTGGAGCGCGGAGACCTTGCGACAGCGAGACACTCGCGAGGAGTTCTCCTCCCGCTATGGGGCCTACATCGCCACCATCCCCTGGTCCCCCACCGCGCCCACCGACCTCGACGGACTGGGCCGGTTGCTCGACGACGCCAGCCTCCCGTGGGAAGCGGTCGGGATCGACGCGGTGTGAACGCCACTGGTCTTTCCAACGACCCGACTTATCCTCTACGCGATGGCTTCAGCCGCAGCATTCTTCGATCTCGACCGAACCCTCATCTCCGGTGCCTCCGCTTTCCCCCTCGGGGTCGAAGCCTGGCGCCAGGGTCTGGCCTCCAACCCTGATATCGGCCGCTGGGCAGTCTCCGCCCTGAGTTTCCGCATCATGGGAGACAAGGGCAACGCCACCGACGATGTGAAGGGGGATTTCCTCAGTCGCATCGCCGGCTCCTCGGTGCAAGCCCTGGAGCTCGTCGGCGCCGCGGTGCTCCCCAAGCTCGTGGCCAGGGTGCGCCCCGAGTCGCGCAAGCTGATCAACCTCCATCACGAATCGGGACGGGATACCTGGATCGTCTCGGCCGCCCCTCATGAGATCGTCGAGCCACTCGCCCGCTCCCTGGGCATGACCGGCGCCATAGGGACCAGGGGGCGTGTCGTCGCCGGGCATTACACCGGAGAGCTCGACGGGCCGTTCGTATACGGATCCGGGAAAGTGGAGGCGATCGAGAAGATCGCAGCAGACCTCGGTTACGACCTCGAGCGCTGCTACGCCTACTCCGACTCGATCTCCGACCTGCCCATGATGGAAGCGGTGGGCCATCCGGTCGCGGTCAATCCCGACTCCCAGTTGGAGGCCGTGGCCCACGAGCGAGGCTGGCCGGTGGTCATCTTCGCCCGAAGGACCAAAAGGGCGATCGCGGCGAGTGCGTTGGCGTCGGCTGCGGTCTCGACTGCTTTCGCCGCTTACACCCTCGGTCGCAAGCACGGGCGGTCGACGGCCCTGGCTCAGGTGGCGCAACGTCAGATCTGGCCCCGCCGGGGCTGAGGGCCGGTCGCCCCGCCAGACGCGGACCGAGTCAGAGAATCGCGCTTGGCCCGAGCAACTCCTTCAACTCGGCGAAGAGGGCGGTACGCGGCTCGACCCGGTGGGCATCACTCAGCTTGAGCACCTTGACTCCCTGTTCGCTGGTCATGTTCAGGTAGACCGGGGCCGCGCCCGGATGGTGAGAGAGGATCGTCTTCAAACGCGACACCAGCTCGGGGGTGAGGGTGGCTGCCGGCGTCCTGAGGCGGACGGTCGAGTCGTCGCGTACCTCGAGCTCTTTGATCTCGCGGGCCATCACCTTGACCTCGTCCCCACGGTGGTCCAGATAACCCGAGACGATCACGACAGCGTCTTCGACCACCACGTGACCGAAATCGTTGACCGTTCGGGGAAAGGCAACCACCTCGACCGAGCCCTCCAGGTCCTCCAACTGGAAGAAGATCATCGGGTCGCCGTTGCGGGTCCAGCGACGGGTGATCCCGGCCACCAGCCCTCCGACGGTCACGTTCGCCTTGTCGGTCAACTCCTCGAGCTGGCTGATCGTGGTCGTGGTGGCCGCGGCAAGAGACTGGCCCACCGAGAGGAGCGGATGGTCGGAGACATAGAGACCCAGCATCTCCTTCTCGAAGGCGAGTCTGATCTTCTGCGGCCAGACCAGTTCGGGGATCTCGATCGCTCCCTGCGACACCGCTTCGCTGTCTCCGGCGAAGAGGCTGAACTGACCCATGTCCTCGTTGCGCCGTCGCTCCAAGGTGGCGTCGAGCACCTGCTCGAAGACCAGGGTGAGGCCTTTGCGCGGATGACCCATACCGTCGAAGGCACCCGCCTTGATCAACGACTCGACCGTCCGCTTGTTCAGAGCGGACACGTCAACGCGGTCCACGAAGTCCTGGAACGACCCGAAGGGGCCATCCGACCTGGCCTCGACGATCTTCTCCACCACCGCTTCCCCCACGTTTCGCACCGCCGAGAGCCCGAAACGGATGCGTCCCTCCCGCACGGTGAAGTCGGAGTCGGACTCGTTGACATCGGGGACCAGGACCTTGAGCCCCATCTGCCGGCACTCGTTGAGGTAGACGGCGGTCCGATCCTTGTCCTTCTTGGTGGCGGTGAGCAGGGCCGCCAAGTACTCGGCCGGGTGGTGGGCCTTGAGGTAGGCCGTCTGATAGGCGACCAGGCCGTAGCCGGCGCTGTGCGACTTGTTGAACCCGTACCCGGCGAAGTGCTCGATGAGCCCGAAGAGCTCCTTGCCGAACTCCTCGCTGTGGCCCTGGGCGACACAGCCGGCTACGAACCGCTGCTCCTCGGCCTGCATCACAGCCTTGATCTTCTTGCCCATGGCCCGGCGCAGCTCGTCGGCTTCGACCATCGAGTACCCGGCCATCTCCTGGGCCACGGTCATCACCTGCTCCTGGTACACCATGATCTGATAGGTGTCGGCCAGCTTGGCGGTGAGCGCAGGGTGCAGTTCCTCGATGGGAGCACGCCCGTTCTTCCGGTCGGCGTAGAGGTTGTGCATGTTGGCGCCCATCGGGCCAGGCCGGTAGAGGGCGACCAGGGCGATGACGTCGTTGAACGAGTCCGGCTTCAACGACCGGATCAGCGATCGCATCGCGGTGCCTTCCAGCTGGAAGACCCCGATCGTGTTCCCCGACTGGAGAAGCCGGAACGTGGTCTCGTCGTCGAGCGCGATGTTGTCGATGTCGGGTCTGGTGCCGGTGGTCTCCTCGACCAACTCGAGACAGCGTTCGATGATGGACAGGTTGCGCAGACCGAGGAAGTCCATCTTGAGCAGACCGAGCGCCTCGACCCCGTACATCTCGTACTGGGTCACGACCTCGGCACCCTCACCCTTCTGCTGGATGGGGACGATGTCGATCAGTGGCTCGGGGGCGATCACCACGGCCGCGGCATGAATCGAGTCCTGACGGCGGAGACCCTCGAGGCCCCTCGCCGCGTCGACCGTTTCCCGCACCGCCGGGTCGCTCTCGTACAGATCGCGCAGTCCCTGTGCGTTGGCGTACCAATCCTTGACGGTGGAGTCCGCCTCTTGAAGGGGCGGCGTCATCACCTGCTCCAGTGTCGCCTCCCGACCGAGAATCGAGGGGGGCATCGCCTTGGCCACCCGA
Source organism: Acidimicrobiia bacterium (assembly GCA_035462175.1). Classification (GTDB taxonomy): domain Bacteria; phylum Actinomycetota; class Acidimicrobiia; order Spongiisociales; family ZC4RG35; genus JARDZU01. Next base: position 13,203 of record DATHUP010000045.1, read on the forward strand.
TCGCCCACGCCGTAGGGATGACCGAGAACCCGGGCCGCATCGCGCAGAGCCTGCTTGCCCTTGATCGTGGAGAAGGTGACGATCTGCGCCACACGGTCCGGGCCGTACTTCCGGGCGGCGTACTGGATCATCTCCGCCCGGTACCGCTCGTCGAAGTCCATGTCTATGTCGGGCATCTGACGCCGGCCGGGGTTGAGGAAACGCTCGAAGATGAGCCCGTAGGTCAGCGGGTCGAGGTCGGTGATGCGGAGGCAGTAGGCGACGATCGACCCGGCCGCAGAGCCGCGACCCGGGCCCACCCGGATCCGGTTCTCCCTGGCATGCCGGATCAGGTCCCAGACGATCAGGAAATAGGCGGGAAAGCCCATCTCTTCGATGATCTTCAACTCGTGCTCGACCCGGTTCCAGACTTCCTCGCCAGGGTCGGGCCCGTATCTCTCCCGGGCTCCGGCGTCGACCAGCTTGCGCAGATAGCTCACCTCTGTCTCGCCGGATGGGACAGGGAAGCTGGGAAGCAGGATCCTCCCGAACTCGATGTCGACATTGGCCCGCTCTGCGATCCACAGGGTGTTGTCACAGGCGCCGGGATATGTCTCGGCGGGGAACAGCTGCCGCATCTCCTCGGCAGCCTTCAGATAATGCTCGTCGCCCTCGAAGCGGAGACGCCCGGTCTCCTCCCGCAATGACCCGGTCTGGATGCAGAGCAGGACGTCATGTGCCTCATGCTCCGACCGTCTCGTGTAGTGGGCATCGTTGGTGGCGAGGAGCGGGGCGCCGATCCGACGCGAGATCTCGACCAGATCGGGCATGATCGCCCGCTGGGCCTCGAGCCCGTGATCCTGGACCTCGATGAAGAAGTTGTCCTTGCCGAAGATGTCCTGGAACTTGCCGGCTGTCGCCAGGGCGGCGTCGAAGTCTCGAATCTGACCCTTGTTCCCCTCCTCGCTGGCCGAATCGGGGGCGAGAAGCTGAGGCACCATCCCACCCAGGCAACCCGAGGTGGCGATGATCCCCTGGGAATGCTCGGCCAGCAGGTCGAGGTCCATGCGGGGCTTGTAGTAGTAGCCCTCGAGAAAGGCGCGAGAGGACAACTGGAGCAGATTGCGATATCCCGCTTCGTTCTCGGCGAGCAGGTTCATGTGGAACCGTTTGTTGGCGGACCCGACCGGGCGGTCGAATCGGGAGCCATCGGTGAGATAGGCCTCGATGCCGATGATCGGCTTGATACCCGCGCCCTTTGCCGCCTTGACGAAGTCGACCACTCCGTAGAGCACCCCGTGGTCCGTGACCGCAATAGCGGGCTGTCCGTCCTCGGCCGCAGCAGCCACCACGTCCTTGATCCGGGCCGCTCCGTCGAGCATCGAGTATTCGGTGTGTACGTGGAGATGGGCGAATGACACGGCTGTCATTCAAGGTAGCACATGGGCCCGTCCCCTCGGGACGGCCGGAGGGCCCTTCTCACCTCCGCGCGTCCCCGGCGATGGGCGGGAGGCGGGCGGCGACCAGGGCGGCAGCGAGCATGACCGCCAGACTCACCCCGTGTGCCACCGTGAAGCCGCTGCCGAGCGCCACCACGGCCTGGCCAGCCAGATCGCCGGTCTCACCGGCCAGTGCGGCCCGAACCGCAGCGATGTCCGTCACCGATCGAGCCACCGTGGCCAGGATCACGCCTCCGGCCAAACCGGCCCCAACCGTAAGCCCGACCGTCCTCATGAATGCGTGCGCTGAGGTGGCCCGGCCCGCGAAGTTGTCGGACACGGAGAGACGGACCATCTGGAGGGCCGCATTGGTGACAGTTCCCACCGAAAGGCCCATGGTGAAGTAGGCGGCATAGACCACCGGCAGCGGGGCGGCCAGGGCCACGGCCGACCCGGCTCCGGCGATGGCGGGAAGTCCGACCCAGGCTCCTGTCTGGAGCACGGTTCGCTCACTGACCCGATCCGTGATCCGGCCCGCGATGTTTGCAGCCAGGGTCCAGCCGATCGTGAGCCAAACCACAGACCACGCCGCACCCGACGCAGATGCGCCGCGGGCGCCCCGCACGTACACCGGGAGATAGACGGACAGCCCCAACATCGCGACCAGGGTCAGCGAGGCGGCCAATGACAGGTGGCGGAAGGGTGGCGAGCCGATGAAGCGGGGATCCAACAAAGGCGCGCGGCGCCGGCTCATCCTGCGCCATGAGAGGATGCCAAAGATCACCGCCACGCCGGCTAGCACCAACGAGGACGTGTTGAAGTTGGAGACCGCCCCGAGCAATGCGCCCACGGTCACCACCAGCATCCCGACGCCGACCCAATCGACTTGAAGCGGCGCTGGTTCGATCGGCCCGGGAAGCGCCCTCCACCCGGCGGCCAGGGCCACCATGCAGATCGGGGGCATGATCAGGAATATCCAGCGCCAGGAGCCGAATTCGAGGAGGACCGCCGCCAGCGCGGGTGAGGCGAACCCGAGGATCCCCCACACGTTGGAGTTGGCGGCAAAAGCTCGACCCATCAGATGGCCCGGGTAGACCAGGGCAACAGCGGCGATGCCGACCGAGATGATCGCCCCGCCCGACGCCCCCTGGAGCACCCGTGCCGCGACCAGGAACGGCATCGAGCCCGCTCCGGCGGCGGCCAACGACGAAAGGGCAAATCCGATGGTGGCCCAGCGAAACACCCTGGCGGTGCCGAGCGAGTCTATGAACGACCCGGTTACGGCCGTGGTCACTCCTGAGGCGAGCAGGAACGCGGTGATCACCCAGGGCAGGAAGCGCACCTGGCCCAGTTCGGCGGTGAGCTGGGGAAGAGCGGCCGTGACCGCCAAGCTCTCGAAGGCAACGATGGCGACCGTGGTGAATATGGCCACCGCGGCGGGCAGGAACTGGCGCGAGAGAATGGAACGGGGGACCGTCATGAGGTCTTCAAGGATGGCATGCCCAAGACCGAACCGGCCGCGGGCTACAAGAGGACGATCCCCGCGGCCAGGGCGGCCACTGCGAATCCGACCGCCGAGCGCAGCCGCACCGCGTTGGGCCCGCTGATCCGGCTCCACACCACCCCGATCAGGAACCCGGCCACCAAACCGCCGAGATGAGCCTCCCAGGCGATGCCCCGGAAGATGAAGGGCAGGGCGGCGTTGATCAGGAGCAGGAATCCGAGCTGGCCGAGAAGCGCACGTCCTTGCATCGTGTTCCTCCGCCGTAACGCCCAGCTCAGCCAGATCCCGAATAGTCCGAAGATGGCCCCGGAGGCGCCCACCGCGGCCCCCTGGCTGCCCAGGTAGAAGAACACGGCGCCGCCGACGCCTGCTGAGGCGAGGAACAGGCTGACGAAGGGCAGCGTCCCCACCCCCCGCTCGATCTGGGGGCCGAGGACCCACAAGGCCCACATGTTGAACAGGATGTGGGTCAGCGACCCGTGCAGGAGCACGACCGTGAACAACCGCCACCACTCTCCCGCTGCCACGAGCGGATTGACCTGGGCGAACCGTTCCAGCAACTCGTCGCCGAGCCCGACACCACCGAGCAGCTGGAAGATGACTGCCAGCGCGATGAAAGTCATCGTCGCCGGTGCTCCCGATGTCACCGAGGCTCGCCGCCGCGATGCGACCGGTATCACTTCCTGGACCCCCTCCGACCGGAGGCAGTCGGGACACCGTTGCCCTACCGAGGCGTCCGTGGAGCAGGCCGCGCATATGGGGCGCCCACAGCGGCTGCAGCTGAGCATCGTCGGGCGGTCGGGGTGCCGATAGCAGACCGGGACTGCGGTGGTGTGATCCTGGGTCACCGCCGGAACGGTAGAGGCGCCATACCGTTACAGGTTGGTCACCGCCCCCAACGAAGCGAGGACACCGCTCAGGTCGGCCGGGAGTGGTGCGGTGTAGGACACGTCTTCCCCGCTAGAGGGATGCCGGAGCCGGATCTTCCTGGCGTGGAGGAAGCTCCGGGGGGAGCTCACCATCTTGTTCAGCTTGGAGTAGGCCCTGTCGCCGACCACCGGGTGCTCGATCGCAGACAAGTGGACTCGAATCTGATGTGTCCTCCCCGTCTCCAGCGTGACCTCGAGCAGGGTCACGTCGGCGTCGGGGAACTCCTCAACGACCTCGTAGTGCGTGACCGCCGGTTTCCCGCCCGCCACCACAGCCCGTCTCGTCGGCCGATTCGGGTCGCGGCCGATCGGGGCGTCGATGGTCCCCGTGGGAGTGGCGAATCTGCCGTGGACGAGCGTGTTGTAGACCCGGCCAATGCGCCGCCGGCCCATATCCGACCGCAGAACATCGAATGAGGCGTTTGTCCGGGCCACCAGGAGCACACCGGACGTGTCCCGGTCGAGACGATGAACCAGGCCCCAACGCCCCGGGTCACCCACCCCCTCCAGCTCCGGGTAACGGTGGAGCAGCCCGGCGGCGAGGGTGGTATGCCTGGTCCCCGCCCCGGGATGGACCACCAGCCCGGGTGGCTTGTCCACCACGATGAGGTCCGGATCCTCGTGGATCACCCCGAACTCGACCGGCTCCGAGCGGAGCTCGACGACCAGCTGTGGTTCGGGTGACTCGACGATGGCCCCGGCGGGGACTCGATCGGCAGGTTTGGCCGGCGATCCCTCGACCAGCACGCCGGCATCGAGCAGGGCCTTCGACTGAGCCCGGCTCAGCCCGAGCAAGTCGGCCAGGACCCGGTCCAGCCGCTCGCCGCCGAGTCGCTCGGGGACTTCGAGCCTCAGCGTATCAGCCACGCATGGATCACCAGCAGGGACACCGCGATCGTGATCGACATGTCGGCCACGTTGAAGGTCGGGATCCACCACAGATCGACCCAGTCGATGACTTTCCCGTCGAACAATCCTGGCCCGCGGGAAATGCGGTCGACGAGGTTGCCCAACGCTCCTCCCACGATCAGCCCGTAGGCGACGGTCTCCATCGCCGGGCGCTCGAGCCGGATCGACCAGAGGAGACCGATGCTGACGACGATCGCGGCCACCCCGAGGAAAGGCCCGGCGTCAGGGAGCAAGGAGAAGGCGGCTCCGGGGTTCTCGGTATACCGGAGCAGGAGGAAGTCAGGGATGAGGACCCGTGGCCCCTCGGCGAACTCGACGGACGCCCAGCGCTTGGTGAGTGCGTCGACGGACACCACGAGGGCTGCCAGCCCGACCGCCAAGGTGTACCTGCGGATCAACCTCTGCGTGCGCAGTCGACGCAAAGCGTGGCGTAGGGCAGGGCGTCCAGCCTGGCCAGTGGTATCGACTTGCCGCAGCTCTCGCATATGCCGTATTTGCCCTCGTCCATCTTGGCCAATGCCCACTGCACCTTGCTCAGGAGGTCGAGCGTGTTCTGCTCGAGAGACAGCTCCTTGGCGTACTCCAGCTTGGTGGAGCTGGCCTCGGCGTTGCCCGGATCGGGGCTTCGGTCCGAAGAGCTCTCGGACATGCGAGCCTCCTCCAGCTCCTGCTCGTAGTCGTCTATCAGCTCCTCGAGCCGCACTCGCTCTTCTTCGAGCCTTGCCCGGAACTTCTCGACCGTTGACTTCGCCAGCTGTCGTGCCACAACATTCCCTCGTAAAGGGCGGGAACCCTACCAACGCCCGGACGCTATTTGGAGAGTTTGGCGAGGACCTCTTCCAATCCGATGCGCCGGGCCAGGAACACCTTGTCCCTCGCCGTCGCCCCGCTCACCAGCTCGACCGGAACCCCGAGACGCTCGGCGAGAGCCTGAGATACCTGTTGGTTGGCCCGGCCCGCTTCCGGTGGCGCCGCGACCCGTATCCTGACCCGGCCATCGTGCAACCCCTTGATCTCGGTCCTCGATGCACGCGGCACCGCCCAGACCCGGACCAGTACGCCGTCGGGATGGGAGAGCGCAGGGGCCTTGTCCACCGGCCCACGCTACCGGTCCACAGGGGCACCAATCATCGAATACCAGCCGCCCGGCCGCCCCTACCATCTCTCCTCCCATGTCATCGGAACGAGCAGAGACGCCAGACACCGCGGCCACCTTTTCCCGCGTCGGCCCCGGCGTGGACCTCCCTGCGATGGAACGGGAGGTTCTCGAGCTGTGGAGGAGGACCAAGGCATTCCAGGAGTCGGTGCTGAGACGGCCTGCCGACCACGAGTACGTCTTCTACGACGGTCCGCCCTTTCCCACGGGGAGCCCCCACTACGGGAACCTCCTCGCCGGGGTGATCAAAGACATGGTGCCCCGGTACTGGACGATGCGCGGATACCGGGTCGAGCGGCGTTTCGGTTGGGACACCCACGGGTTGCCGGTCGAGATGGAGGTGGAGAAGCGGCTCGGCATCTCCGGCCCGAAAGCGATCGCCGACTACGGAGTCGATCGGTTCAACGAGGCTGCACGCAGCGTGGTGCAGGCCAACACCGAGAACTGGGAGGTCCTCACCGAGCGGATCGGGCGCTGGGTCGACTTCGACAACGACTACAAGACCATGGACCCCGAGTACATGGAAACGGTCTGGTGGGTCTTCAAGCAACTCTGGGACACAGGGCTGGTGTACAAGGACTTCAAGGTCCTCCCCTACTCCTGGGGCGCATCGACACCTCTCTCCAACTTCGAGGCGAACAAGGACTATCGCGACGTCGAGGACCCCTCGATAACGGTCCGCCTCGACGTTCTGGAGGATTCGGGGCCGGTGGCCGCCGGCGACTTCCTCCTCATCTGGACCACCACCCCCTGGACCCTTCCCGGCAACCTGGCAGTGGCGGTCGGCGAGGGCAACCTGTATGTGCGCGTGGCGGACGACGGGGATCACTATTGGATCGCCAAGGAGCGGGCTTCCACGGTGTTCGGCACGGATCACCAGGTGACCACCGAGGCGACCGGCTCAGACATCGTCGGCGCCTCCTATGTGCCACCGTTCGACTACTTCGTCGGAGAGCGCGAACAGGGTGCCTTCCGCGTCATCACCTCCGACGAGGTCACCGTGGACGAGGGCACCGGTCTGGTCCACATGGCCCCGGCCTACGGCGAAGCCGACTTCTATGCCCTCAAGGCGGCCGGAATCGCGGCTCTGGTCGACCCGGTCGACGCAGAGGGCGCCTTCACCGATGAGGTGCCAGAGGTGGCCGGGCTCAACGTCAAAGAGGCCGACGCGACCCTGATCCGACTGCTCGAGGAATCGGGCAAGCTGGTCCATTCCACCCGCATCACCCACTCCTACCCGTTCTGCGAGAGGACGGGCACGCCCCTCATCTACAAGGCAATCCCCACCTGGTTCGTCAGGGTCGAGCAGATCAAGGACCGGATGGTGGAGATCAACGACGGCATCCACTGGGTCCCCGACTACGTGGGGACCCGACGGTTCGGCAACTGGCTGGAGAACGCCCGCGATTGGGCGGTGAGCCGCAACCGCTACTGGGGCTCGTGCATCCCGGTCTGGGAGTGCAGCCAATGCGAGGAGTCGGTGGCCGTCGGCTCCCTCGACGAGTTGGAGGCCCTCTCCGGGCGGCGCCCCGGCGACCTCCACAAACACGTAGTCGACCTGATCGGGTGGCCATGCGCTTCCTGCGGTGGCTCGATGGTCCGGGTGCCCGAGGTCCTGGATGGCTGGTTCGAGTCCGGGTCGATGCCCTACGGGATGCTCCACTACCCGTTCGAGAATGCCGAGAGGTTCGAGGCCGCCTTCCCGGCCAAGTTCATCGCCGAGGGTCTGGACCAGACCCGTGGCTGGTTCTACACCCTGATCGTCCTCTCCACCGCCCTCTTCGACAAACCGGCCTTCGAGAACTGTGTGGTCAACGGTCTGGTTCTGGCCGAGGACGGGCGCAAGATGTCGAAGAGCCTGAACAACTACCCCGACCCATCGGGGATCTTCGAGGTCATGGGCGCCGATGCCCTGCGCGCCTTCCTCATCAACTCACCCGTGCTCCGGGCCGAGCCGATGCGCTTCAGCAGTGACGGGGTGGCCGAGGTCGTGCGCACGGTGCTCCTCCCGATGTGGAACACGTACAGCTTCTTCACCACCTACGCCGAAGCCGACGGGATCACCATTTCGGACCTGGCCGGCGCCCCCTCGCCGGCAGATCGCCCCGAGATGGATCGTTGGATCCTCTCCGTGTTGCAGAGCCTGGTCTCGGAGGTGAATGAGCAGATGGAGGGTTACTACCTGTACAACGTGGTCCCGCCCACTCTCGGGTTCATCGACCATCTCACCAATTGGTACGTGCGCCGCTCCCGCAGGAGGTTCTGGCGGGCCCGGGGGGAGTCTGGCGAGGGCGATGCCGACAAGCTCGCCGCGTTCGCCACCCTGTACGAGGTCCTCACCACCTTCGTAGAGGTACTCGCCCCGGTGCTCCCCTTCATCACCGAGCACCTCTATCAGGACCTGGTGGCGCGTCATCATCCTGATGCTGTCGCCAGCGTCCACCATCGCGACTTCCCCGACGCCGATGCCAGCCTCATCGACACGGGGCTCGAGGCCTCGATGGAGGTGGTGAGAGAGGTGGTAAGGCTGGGGCGCAATCTCCGCAAGCGGGAAGGTCACCGGGTCCGTCAGCCCCTACCCCGCCTCACCGTTCTCACCCGAGATCCCGAGGTCGACGCCGCCGTGGCCAACCACGCGGGTGTCATATCAGAGGAGCTCAACGTGAAGGAGGTGATCACCTCCGCGGACGAATCCGATTTGGTGTCGCTCTCCGCGAAGGCGAACTTCCGCACCCTGGGCCCCATCCTCGGGCCGAGGATGCCCGAGGTGGCGGCAGAAGTGGCGGGGTTGGGCCACGACGACCTGGAACATCTCCTCGACGGCGGCACGGTGACCGTCGCCGGTCACTCGCTGAGCAAGTCCGACGTGTTCGTGGAGAGGACACCAAAGCAGGGCACCATCGTCGAGACCGGAACCGACTTCGCCGTCGCCCTCGACACCCGGGTCTCCGAGGCTCTCTTCCTCGAGGGGCTGGCAAGGGAGATCGTCAGCCGGGTGCAGAGGATGCGCCGGGAAGCCGGGCTCGACGTCACCGACCGCATCGCCCTGGAGTGGTGGAGCGAGGACCCGGACCTCAAGGCCGCGATCGCCGCCCATCATGAGCTGATCGGGGTCGAGTTGCTTGCCTCGTCCATCACGGAGGCCTCAGAGCCGCCCCTTGCGACGATCGATCTCGATGACCGGGTGCTCGGCCTGGCGATCTCTCCGATCCGGGCCGGCTAGGGGCGCTCGTTTCCCCGTTTGTAGTTTCCGCTGAGTCGGGCCATCAACTGCTGCGCGTCGACGCGGTCGACCCGAGCGATGAATTTCTTCGCCGTGGCCCCTCTGAGGGTGGTGACCGGGGTCCCGTGTTTGGAGATGACAACCTCGCCCGACTTGCGGACCCGGTAGGAGAATCCGAGGTTCGAGCCCGAGCCTTCGCTCAGATCTCCTCGCGCTCCTCGTCGACAAGGACACCTTCGATCTCGGAGGAGCCGGCCTGGTCGTCGTCTTCCGATGCGTCCATGTCGTCTATGTCCAGCGCCAGGCCGCCGTCCGAATCCTCGACGTAGCCCTCCGGCTCGGTCGGTTCGTCCGGGCTCGCCGCGCTGTCATCCGTGCCCTCCGACTCCTCGCCGTAGAGCTCACGTCCCTCGCTCTCCGGCTCAGGTCTTTCTTCCTCGTCGACCCTGCCGGCAATCGTCCCATGGGCACCTGCCACCGCGGCGTCCATCTCGTCCAGCTTGTCGGCAACGCTGGTGGCAAGCACGGCGAGCTGGGTGCGAACCCCGGCCACCAGACCGGTCATATCGGCCATCTCGGCCTCTATCGCCGCCCTTCTCTGCTCCCGCTCCCTGGCGAAATTGTCGGCCTCGGAGCGTGCGTCTCCGACCGTCTTCTCCGCCTCGGTGCGTGCCTCCTCGAGTATGCGATCGGCCGCCTGCTGTGCCGCCACCAGGGCCCGCCCCACCGCCGACTCGTCGATCCCCGGGGCCGGCGCCGCGGCAGCCTCCCCCGGTGATGTGGTTGCGGGCGCCGCCACCGCCCCCGAGCCTTGCTCCAACTCCGCGATGCGCGCCCGGGCGCGCCCGAGCTCTTCCTCCAGCTCGCGGACCGCCACAACCATCTCGTCGAGGAAGTCGTCGACCTCGTCGAGGTCGTAGCCGCGCAGAGCCGTGGAGAAGGTCTTCTTCTCGATGTCGGCCGGTGTTATCGCCATAGCTGTGCTCCCCTTGGTTCTCCGGTGAGATTACGAATGAACTGGCCCTGGTCCAAGGATCAGAAGATCCGCCCCACCAAACCCATCAGGAGCCGCAGCCCGATGATGAGCACGATCGGCGAGAGGTCCAGCATCCCTCCACCGAGGCGAACCGGCGGGATGACTCGCCGGAGAGGGAGGATCACCGGGTAGATGATCCGGTCGAGGAACACGTTCACCTTGCCCAGGGGGTGTGTGGACGAGGTCGGGATCCAGGAGAGGATGACCCAGGCGATGACTGCATAGAAGTACAGCTGGAGGACCAGGATCAGGATGCCGGCGAGGGTCACTGGTCAGTCGTCGACGTCGTCGAGCTCGTAGGCCCCCAAGGTGGAGAGACGCCGCTTCTCGTCCCGGCTCAGGGTCACTCTCGGAGGCAGGACGATCACCAGCCCGTCACCCACCTTGCGCATCGAGCCGTCGAGCGCATAGATCAGCCCCGAGGAGAAGTCGACCACCCGGCGCACCAAGTCGTGGTCGGCCTGACGCATGTCGAGGACGACCGGCACGCGGTCACGAACCCGGTCGGCGAGGATCCGTGCATCGCCGAACTCCTCCACCAGGATGACATCGGACTGCACCTCTACCGGTCGCACCAGGCCGATGGTGTCGGTCCCTTCCCGGATCTGGGGGCGTGTCGCCGCCCGGGATGTCGGGGGAGGCTCCACTCGCCTGCTCTGTGGGATCGGCTCGACACGGCGTGGCTCGACTCGGCGTGGCTCCACCCGGCGGCTCGGCTCCTCGATCGGGCTCGTCTGGGAGCGGTCGCCGCCCGTCTCCGAATCCATCTGGTCCTCGTCAACGAGCCCCAGGTAAACGAGAGCTTTTGAGAACAGTGAGGACATACCACTCCGGTCAGGTGCGTTCCCCAAAGATAGCCCGGCCAACGCGAATAATTGAGGAGCCTTCCTCGACCGCCACCTCGAAGTCGTCGGTCATGCCCATCGACAGCTCTTCGACGGAGGGATGGTCCCGGGCAAGGTCGTCGCGCAGCGTCCGCAAGAGGGCGAAGTGGGGTCTTTGTTCCTCGGGGTCGTCGGTGATCGGCGGTATGGCCATCAAGCCGAGCACCTCCAGACCCATGGCCGCGATCGCCTCCAGCGTCTCTCGCGCCTTCGCCGGCATGACCCCCGACTTCTGCGGCTCCTGGCCGGTGTTCACCTGGAGGAGGACAGGTGGGGGCAGGCCATTCCCCTTGGCCCAGGCACCGGCGAGGGACTCCCTGTCCATCGAGTGAAGGAGGTGGGTGATAGGGCGGACCAAACGGGCCTTGTTGGTCTGCAACGCGCCGATGAAGTGCCAGCGGATATCGGTGGGGAGCACCGCGGCCTTCTCTGCCATCTCTTGAGCCCGGTTCTCGCCGAAGTCCCGGTGGCCCAATTCGTAGACCGCTTCGATGTCGGAGACCGGCTTCGCCTTGGACACTGCCACCAAGGTGATCGCGGCGGGGTCGCGACCGGCTCTCACCGCCGCCGATGCCACCCTCGCCACCACTTCCTCGTAGCTCATGGGATCCACCCGATGCTGGCATGACGGAGAAGGGTGCGGTCCTGACGGTGGCTGTACAGCCCGGGATCGTGGCTCGTGCAGGCGCCCGAGACCCAGACGTCGATCCCTTCCAGCTGTCGCCGCAGCGACGAGACGAGGTCGACCGACATGGTGCCCCATGTGGTCTCGGCGAGATCGAGGGGGAATCGCTCTTCGACCTCCGGCCCGACCTCGAAGCAGCAAGGCCCGATCCCGGGGCCGACTGCCGCCCGCAGGGGAGCATGTCCCTGCGCGGTCATCTCTGCGCGCAGGGCGGCGACCACGCCGCCGGCTGTCCCCCGCCAACCGGCGTGCGCCACACCTACCGCAGACGCCGACTGCAATACGACACCGAAGCAGTCGGCGGTGAACACCGCCAAGGGCAGCCCGGAAACGTCGGTCCACAGCGCGTCCGCATCCCCGAGCTGGCCGGGCTCGGCGGCCCGAAGCGTGGTTGTCCCGTGGACCTGACGCACCGTGGCCCAGCGTCTCGAGATCCCGAGCCAGGACGACAAAGCCGAGCGAGCCGTCATATCGTTGCGCTGGTCACCCTCTTCCCGGTCGGTGAAGGCCACCCCGTAGACCCCGGGGGGCCGGTTCATCCCTGGACGAAGGTAGGGATGTCGAGGGCGTCGTCGCCCTCGTCGAACCCTGTGTACGGTCGGGTGGTGGAACGACCGGGCACGTGCCTGGGCTGTCTCCTCGCTTCGAAGCCTGCGGCGATGACGGTCACCTTCATCTCCTGGCCGAGGTCGTCGTCGACGATCGCCCCGAAGATGATGTCGGCCTCCGTGTCTGCATGGTCTGCCACGACCCGGGCCGCCTCGGTCGCCTCGTGCAACGTCATCGACGAAGGGCCGGACACGGAGAGAAGGACCCCCTTGGCCCCCTCCATCGACGTTTCCAGCATCGGGCTGGATATGGCTCGCTCCGCCGCCTGCCGGGCCCGGTTCTCGCCGGTGGCGCGTCCGATGCCCATCACCGCCGACCCGGCGTCGGACATGATCGTCCTCACGTCTGCGAAGTCGACGTTGATCAGCCCGGGAGTGGTGATCAGGTCGGTGATGCCGGCCACACCGCTCATCAGCACCTCGTCGGCGAGCCTGAATGTGTCGGCGATCGGCGCGCTGGGGTCGCCGACGTCCAGTAGGCGGTCGTTGGGAATCACGATCAGGGTGTCGACCGCATCTTTGAGATCGTCGATTCCCTGCTCGGCGTGGACCGCCCGCCTTCTCCCTTCGAACCCGAAGGGCCGGGTCACCACTCCGACCGTCAATGCACCGACGGAGCGAGCCACTTCGGCCACTATCGGTGCGCCCCCGGTGCCGGTGCCGCCACCCTCACCGGCCGTGATGAAGATCATGTCCGACCCTTTGAGCACATCCTCCAACTCGGCCTTGTGCTCTTCGGCGGCGGCCCTGCCGATCTCCGGGTTGGCACCGGCGCCCAGACCCCTGGTCACCTCGCGACCTATGTCGAGTTTGACATCGGCGTCGCTCATGAGCAGAGCCTGGGCATCGGTGTTCAACGCGATGAACTCGACACCGCGTATGCCCGCTTCGACCATGCGGTTGACGGCATTGACGCCGCCACCGCCGATCCCTACGACTTTGATGACGGCCAGATAGCCGCCGCTCGACGAGTTCACGACATTCCTCCAGTGGCAATCGAAAGCTAAAGTAGAGGTTTACCGTTCGCCGGTGGGTTAGTAAAGTGGCAATCTCTAAGCCTCAACTAGACGTTCAGGCCTAGGGGCCACATTGCTCAAGGTGACGAGACGGCGGGATGAGTAGGAGCGATCAGGGTCAGAATCGAACCGGGAGCGGGCTGCTCCCGGAGCAACGCGGCAAGACTCAGCGCCTTCGCCGTCATCTCCACGGCTCTGCCCAACCGCACCTGGTAACCCGCAACTTCTGCCCAGAGCTCCCCGTCGGCCTCGACCCGCACCAGGGTCCCCTCCCTCAAGTCCTCGGGCAGGGCCGCAGCGAACTGGAGTGAGCCAAGGAGACGCCGCGACCACTGGTCGTCACCGGTGTCGGGTCCCAGATCGATCCATGGCAGCTTCGCATCCGCTTCAGGGGCAGAGAGCAGTTGGACTCCGTCGACGGCCAGCCAACCCCACCCTTCCTCCGTCCTGAGCCAGGCGACCGGCACTCGTTCCTCCACCCTGACCAGGACCCGTCCGGGCCAGTCGAGCTCCACTTCGGCTTCCCCAACCCAAGGGTCCATCTCCAGGGCGGACTCGATCTCTTCGGCCCTGATCAGGATCATCGGTGTGCCGGCGATCACGTCTTGTTCCACGAGCACGCTTTGCGCCGTGCTCACCTCGATGCCGGTCGTGGTCACCTCCTCGACGCTCAACAACGGCGAGAGCAGGAGCCAGACCGCACCACCGATGAGCGCGATGACGAGGAGCAGTCGGACCAAACGCCCCACCTTGCGGCGGGCACGATCCTCTGCGACCTCGCGTCTGCGTTCGGCTAGGCGTGGGTCAATGGTCATCTTCGAATCCGACGAATTGGATCTCCGGCTCCAGATTGGTGCCCGTCTCCTCGAGAACGCGGTCTTTGACCGCCCGCACCAGCCCGCGTATGTCATCCGAGGTCGCCCCTGGCCCGGCGACGAAGAAGTTGGCGTGTTTCTCGGAGACTGCCACGTCGCCCACCCTCATCCCTTTCAGCCCCAGGGAGTCGATGAGCTCCCCGGCTGTGATCCCGCTCGGGTTCTTGAACACGCTTCCGGCGTTGAAGGTGCCACCCGGCTGGTGGTCTCGCCGCCAGCGGGTGATTCGACGCAGCTCGGCCCGACCGGCGGCGCCATCGCCTGGTGCCGCCGCGAATAGGGCCTCGACCACTACTTGGGTCGCCCCGAGATTCGAATGCCGATAGGACATTTCGAGTGCATCTGCGCCCGGCTCGACAACTGTGCCGTCTGCCAGCTCGACGATCCTCGCCCGAATCAGCCGGTCCTTCGTCTCCGTGCCAAAACACCCGGCGTTCTGCCTGATCGCTCCCCCCACCGAGCCCGGGATCCCGACGAAGAACTCGAGACCGGCCAGACCGGCGTCCACGCTGGTCCGGGCCACCAGCGCCAATGGTGCCGAGCCCCCGGCCCGCACCGTGGTGCCCTCGACCTGCACTGTCGCGAAGCCGGGACCGAGACGGATCACGATGCCGTTGAAGCCGGCGTCGGACACGACGAGGTTGGAGCCACGTCCCAGGACAAGGATTGGCAGGTCGATCAGGGCACCCGAGGAGGCCAGCTCACCGAGGGTGGCAGCGTCGGGCACCTCGACGAAGTATCGCGCTCGCCCACCCGACTTGTAGGTGGTGAGAGGCCCGAGCGGCACATCTTCCCTGACCAGGCCCGAGCCCAGCAGCGCCTCGAGAGAGGTCATGCCCGTTCGGCCAGCAGCATGGCCAGCTCGGTGGAAACCAGGGTGATGTCCCCGGCTCCCATGGTGAGAACCAGATCGCCTGCGCTCACCCGGTCCGCCAGGTACGGGGCCAGGTCGGCACGGTGCGGCACGTAATGGACGCTGGCGCCGCGCCGGCGCGCCGAGTCTGCCACCAGCTCCCCGGTCACACCAGGGACCGGTTCCTCGCGGGATCCGTAGACGTCGGTCACCACGATCTCGTCGGCAGGGCGCAATGCAGCGGCAAACTCATTGTGGAACCGGGCGGTCCTGCTGTAGAGGTGGGGCTGGAACACCGCCCAGACCCGGCCCTCGGCGAGTTCCCTCGCCACCGCCACCGTCGCCATCACCTCGGTGGGGTGGTGGGCATAGTCGTCGACCAGCGTGACCCCCGAGATGGTCCCCCTTTGCTCCCAGCGCCGTCCGACGCCTCGGAAGGAGGCCAGCCCGGCGGCTGCTTGCGCGATGTCGCGCCCCATCGTGCCCAGCAGGGCCAGGGCGCCGGCAGCATTGACCGCCACATGGGCTCCGGGGCGGCTGAGACTGACGTGAGCCCGCTGCGAGGGCCCCACCAACTCGAATCGGCTTCCACCGTCATGCCGGGTCAGGCCCACGACCCGCCAGTCGGCATGCCGGTCCACGCCATAGGTTACCGCCCCAGCCCTATGCCCCACCTCGCGCGAGCCCGGGTCATCGGCGCAAACCACCACGGGGCCGTGCACCCCTACTGCCACGTCGACAAAAGCCTCCATGAGGTCGATGTCGGTCCCAAAGTGCTCGAGATGCTCCGTCTCGACGTTGGTCACGATGAGACCTTCGAGGTCGAGCCTCTCGAAGGTGCGAAAGGCCTCGTCGGCCTCTATCACCAGCATGGAGTCGGTGCCATGGTGCCCGTTGGTGTTCCAGTCGACCAGGTCACCCCCGACGATGAAACTGGGGTCCTCTCCCGCCGCCCTGAGGGCCGCGATGAGGAGTGCGGTGGTGGTCGTCTTGCCATGGGTCCCGGTGGCCCCGATGGTGGTGACGCCCGCGGTCAGGGCGGCGAGCAGGTCGGGACGGCGCCAGATCGGGATCCCGGCCCGGCCGGCGGCGACCAGCTCGGGGTCCTGCTCGGGCACTGCAGAGGAGGCGACCACCAGGTCGGCGGTGCGGGCTATCTCGGGGTGGTGGCCGGCAAATGTGGCTATGCCGAAGTCCTCGAGGCGATCCAGGGTGGATCCCCCTCGCTGATCGGAACCGGACACCTCGTGGCCCATCCCTGCCAGAACCTTGGCTATCGCGCTCATCCCCGCCCCACCGGCCCCGACGAGGTGGACCCGGTGATAGTCGAGCCTCATCGCGCCATCTCCAGCATTGCGTCTGCGATTCTGATCGCCGCATCGGGCTTTGCGATCTCGAGGGCGCCGGCGCGCATCGCTTCCAATCGCTCAGGCGAGGAGAGGATCTCCTCGACGAGACCGGGCAGGGCCTCGATCCGATCCTGGGAGAGGACGACGGCAGCACCGGCCTTCTCGAGAAAGGCGGCGTTCGACTCCTGATGACCGGTCGAGCCGAACCGTCCAGGGACGAGGATCGATGGGGTGCCGGTGACCGTCAGCTCGGCCACCCCTCCCCCGGCTCTGGCCACCACCAGATCACACGCTGCGTAGAAGGCCTCCATCCGCTCCTCGAACGACTTCCGACGCCAGACGACCCCGCGGGCAGATGGCCCTGCCCGGAGATCTGTGTCCCCGGTGAGATGGAGGACCTGGATCGGCTCACCCTGCCATGTCTCGACCAGACGAACGACCACTGCGTTGATCGAGGCGGCTCCCAGGGAGCCGCCGAAGACCCCGAGCACGGGCAGGTCAGGTTCGAGGTCGTATCGAATCAGGGCCTCGGGGCGAAGTGATTCCCGGTCGAAGCCTGCGAGCGCCCGACGCACCGGATTTCCCACCCATTCCCCTTTGTGCAAGCCCGCAGTGTCGGGGAATGAGGTGAAGCTCCGCACCGCCCAGCGTGAGGCCACCCTGTTGGCCAGCCCGGCTGCGGCGTTCTGCTCGGCGATGAGAAGGGGCACCCTGGTGCGTCGGGCGGCCAATGCCGCCGGCACCGTGACATAACCCCCCATCCCCAGGGCGACTTGTACACCGCGTTCGACCATCCGGCCGGCTATCAGGTCACGGGCCCGCCACACCACGCGGGGGAGGCTCAGGTTGCGCACGCTCAGGGAGCGTTGCAAGCCCAGGAGCTCGAGACCGAGGAAGGGAAACCCGGCCTCCGGGTAAACGGTCGCCTCGAGTCGGTCGCCACCCACGAAGAGGACGTCCTCCGGGCTGACACCACGTGTGGTCAGTGCCTCGCCGACGGCAAGCCCCGGGAACACATGACCACCGGTGCCGGCTGCGGCGATCAGGAACGTCATTTCCTCGACTGGACTCCGGACTGGGCGATATTGACCAATATCCCGAGCGACGCCATAGAGACGATGAGAGCCGAGCTGCCGTAGGAGACGAAGGGAAGGGCGATCCCGGTGATGGGGATGACCCCGAGAACGCCTCCGATGTTCACCAGGGCCTGGAAGGACAGCCACGAGGTGAGACCGGCCGCCACCATCCTCCCGAAGCGGTCGGGTGCCCGGGCCGCCACGAGCCAACCAGCAAGGGCGAGCACCACGAACAGCCCGATGACGGTCAACCCTCCGATCAGCCCCGTCTCCTCGCCGATGATGGCGAAGATGAAGTCGGTGTGGGCGTTGGGGAGATAGAACCAGCGGGCCCGGCTCGCCCCCAGGCCGACACCGAACAGACCTCCGTTGGAGAGGGCGTAATAGCCCTGGATCAGCTGATAGCCCTCGCCACTGGAGTTGCCCCACGGGTCGAGAAAGCCGACAATTCGATCGACCCGGTACTCGTCGCTGAAGGCGAGCACCCAAGCGGCGGCGACCACCAAGACCGAGAGCAACAACACATAGCGAAGTGGCGTGTCGCTCGCCATGATCACCGCCAATGCCGCGGCGCCGATGATCACCGTGGTCCCCAGATCGGGTTGCATGATGACCAGCCCGCCGAGAACCCCCACCGTGAAGAGGACCGGGACCAGGAAGTGGCCGAACCGGGTCAACAGCTTGTGCTTCTTCTCCAGGATGTGGGCGAGCATGAAAACGATGGCGACCTTGGCCAACTCCGAAGGCTGGAACGTGAAGCCGCCGATCGGGAGCCACCGCTGCGACCCTCCGATGACCGGGCCCACCGCCAGCACCGCCACGAGCAAGCCGACGGTGGCGAAGAAGGCGGGAACGGCCAGACGCCGGTAGAGCCCGTAGGGGACCCGGCTGGTGACCAGCAGTGCCACCGTCCCGATTCCTACCCCCATCAGTTGTCTCTTGAAGTAGTAGAACCGGTCCTGTGACTGATCGATGGCCACCACCGACGAGGCGGACTGGGTGGCTCCCAAGCCGATGACGACCAGCACCACGGCGAGGACGAGCAACATCGTGGCAGTTCTGTTGTTCGCCTTGAGCCTCTCCGCCCGATCCCGGGCCGCGGCCCGCATCCTGGCGATCGAAGTCACATTCGCGGTCATCTACCTGTCTCCCCCGATGATCTCGTCCACGAGAGCCGAGAACCGCTCCCCTCGCTCCTCGTAGGAGCGAAACTGGTCGAAGCTGGCGCATCCAGGGGCCAACAGCACGGTGTCGCCGGGGGCAGCCAGCTCCGCCGCCATCTCCACCGCCCGATCCAACGTTTCGGCGAGCCGCCCACGTTTCCCGGCCGCCTCGACCAGCTCCGGGCCCACCGCGCCGATTCCGAGCAGCATGCGCACCCCTGGCTCGCGGGCGATGGGTGACAGGTCCAGCCCCTTGGCCAGACCCCCGGCGATGAGAATCACCGGGTCGTGGGCCCGGATCGAGGCGATGGCGGCATGCGGGTTGGTCGCCTTCGAGTCGTCCACCCAGCTCACACCACGGCTCCGGGCCACGGTGACGCGGCGGTGCGGTCCTGGAGAGAACGACTTGGCCGCGGTGGTGACGCCTTCCGCGGTGGCCCCCATGCGCAAGGCGAGAGCTGACGCCGAGGCCATGTTCACTAGGTGGGTCGGGTCGTCAGACGTCAGGTCGGCTATGGCTATTGCCAGCTCGCCGACCACGAGGAGATCGCCGTCGACCCCGCCCCCTCCTGCGGGTAGGTGCACACCCGAGACCGGGAACAATTCGCTCCGGGCCCCTTCGACCAGAGCGGAGGCCCCTTCGTCATCGATGTCGTAGACGAGCAGGTCCTCGTCCGTCTGATTCATGAAGATCCGCGCCTTGGCCGCCCGGTACCCATGTTCCGAGCCATGCCAGTCGAGATGGTCCAAAGCCACGTTGGTGATGGCCGCGGCCGCGGGACGGAACGTCTCGCAGAAGCGGAGCTGGAAGCTCGACACCTCGACGACGACTGCCTCGTGGTCCTGGGTGACGTGATCGGAGAGGGCCGAGCCGATGTTCCCGGTGGCGGGTGCGTCTATCCCCGAGGCCTCGAGCATGGCGGAGGTGGCCTCGGTCACCGTCGTCTTCCCGTTGGTGCCGGTGATCGCCGCAACCGGGGTGTCGAGATGGCGCCAGGCAAACTCGATCTCGCTCCACACGGGTATCCCCCACTCCATCGCCTCGACGATGGGCAGCGACCGCTCGGGGACACCTGGGCTGGCGATGACGAGGTCGAGGCCGTTCAGCAAGACAGGGTCCCATTCCCCCGCCGCCACGGCAAAACCCTGCTCCATCGCCCGATCCGAGCCATCACCGGCATAAACGGTGACCGCCATGTCTTGGCTCCTGGCGAGCCGTGCCGCAGCCAGGCCGGACACACCGGCGCCCAGGACCAGCGCCCGACTCACAGCAGACCCTCCAGGAACAGGAAGTCGCCGTAGAAGAACCCGAGCCCCAGGGCCACACCGAGCCCGGTGAGGATCCAGAACCGGATCACCACCGTGGTCTCCGGCCAACCGCCGAGGTCGAAGTGATAGTGAAGTGGTGACATCCGGAAGATCCGTTTCCCGAACAGCCTGAAACTGGCGATCTGGAGGATCACCGACACCGTCTCGGCCACGAATATCGACCCCAGCACCACGAGGAGGAGATGAGTGTTGGTGAGGAGGGCGAGGGCGGCGAGCAGGCCACCGATCCCCTGTGAGCCGACGTCGCCCATGATGATCTTGGCCGGAGGGGCATTCCACCAGAGGAATCCGAGCAACGCCCCGAACATGGCTGCCGAGACGATGGCGAGCTCCAAGGGGTCGACCGCCTGGTACACCGGGTCCGCCCGGAACTCCGGCCCGTTACGGAATTGCCAGAAGGCGATCACGGTGTAGGAGGCAATCACGAGGGCCGAGGAGCCGCCTGCCAGCCCGTCCATGCCGTCGGCCAGATTCACCCCGTTGGCGGCCCCGGTGAGCATGAGGAGGACCCAGATCACGAAGAAGGCGCCGAGATCGATGCCAAGAGGGCGCACGAAGGACACCTCGGTCACCACCCCGGCCATGGACGCCCCCCAGGCGAAGAGAGCCGCGATGGCCAGCTGGCCCCCGAATTTGGCCGTTTTGGACAGCCCGAGGCTGCGCTGGTTGGAGTACTTGAACCAATCGTCGAGGAGCCCCACCACCGCCATGCCGGCAAGGGCGAATACGGCCAGGAGCCCACCGGAGCTGAGAGGCACGAACTCGACGGCGATCCGGCCCGAGGGCGTGACCAACCTGACGTGGGCGAGCAGATACCCGATGATCGCGGCCGATACGAAGACAACCCCTCCCATGGTGGGCGTGCCCTGCTTGTGCCCGTGCATCCCGGAGATCTCCTCCTGGATGAACTGGCCGATCTCCTTACGTCTGAAGAAGCGAATTGCGTACGGAGTGCCGAATATGGACACGGTCAGACCGACCGCCGCGGCGATGAGCAACGAGATCACTGGGACATGCTCCCCGAACCAGGGCCGGAAACGGTGGATCCCCCCCGGGCCACGAGGATCTCTCTGGCAACCGCGCGGTCGTCGAAGGGGAGCACATCGCCTCTGACCTCCTGCCCGGTCTCGTGCCCTTTGCCCAGGATAAGGACGACGTCTCCTTCCTCGGCGGCGTCGATGGCCCGTTCGATGGCACGATGCCGGTCCACCTCGAGGACGACGTCGGGCCCGGCTCCCCCGGTCAACTCATGGAGGATCTCATCAGGGTCTTCGGAGCGGGGGTTGTCGCTGGTGAGAATGGTCACATCGGCCGCAGAGGCGGCCCGCCCCATCATCGGTCGTTTTGCCCGATCGCGATCTCCCCCGGCTCCGACCACCGCTATCACCCGGCGGGCGCCGATGGACCTGGCCACGGAAATGACCTGCTCGATGCCGCCCGGTGTGTGCGCGTAGTCGACGATCACACTCACCGGCCCGTCTCCGGAGACTCGCTCGAGTCGACCCGGAACCGTCCTCAGGGTGTCGAGGCCGGGGCCGATCTGATCGAGCCCCACCCCCAGGGCGAGACAGCAACCGACCGCCACAAGCGCGTTCTCCACGTTGAACGCCCCGAGGGGGCCCGAGGTCACCGGGTAGGTCCCCCGGTCTGTCACCAGGTCGAAAGACGAGCCGCTCCGGGTGGTCACGAGACCCTCGGCGCGTACCTCCCCATCGGCGCCGACCCGGATCAGAGGTGCTTTCACCACCCAACGGGCCAACTCCGCGCCCATCGGGTCGTCAACGTTCAGGACCGCGGTCCCCACCTCGTACTCTCGGAACAGCCGCTCCTTGGCGCGGCGATACGCCGCCATCGTCCCGTGAAAGTCGAGATGGTCCTGGGAGAGATTGGTGAAGGCGGCCACCGCGAACCTGGTTGCGGCCACCCGACTCATCTCCAAGGCATGAGAAGACACCTCGGCGGCGACCACATCGGCACCGAGCTTCCCCATCTCGGCGAGTAGCCGTTGGAAGTCGGTTGCCTCTGGGGTGGTGCGCGAAGTGGGGATCACGGTCGTTCCCACCCGTGTCTCCACTGTCCCGATCAGGCCGGCCAGGTGGCCGGCCGAGACGAGCAGCGACTCGACATAGTGGGTCACGGTTGTCTTGCCGTTGGTCCCGGTGACGCCAACGACGGCGAGACCGGTGGACGGATCGCCGTGCACCTGCGCGGCCATGGGGCCCATCGCCTCCCTGGTGTCTTCGACCACTACCTGGCCAACCGCGACCTCTTGGGGCGACTCGACCGCAACCGCCGGCGAGCCCGCGGCGACGGCGTCGTCGATGAAGGCGTGGCCGTCGTGACTGGCGCCGCGAACCGCAACGAACAGGCTGCCGGGGCCGGCAAGCCTCGAGTCGTGAGTGACATCGGATAGCCAGATCTCGGCGTCGCCGACCACACGACCACCGACACGCCGGGACACCTCGCCGAGAGTGCTACCCCGTGGCGCCATCGGGGGTGACTCCGAGTCGGTGCAGGGCCTGCTCCATGACCTGGGCGAAGACGGGAGCGGCCGAGGCGCCTCCGGTGCGATACTTGAACGAGGGTGCATCGATCAGGACGGCCACCACCACCTGGGGGTCGTCCATCGGGGCCATGCCCACGAACGATGCCCTGGTCACCTCGGTGTAGCGGCCGTCGTCTCCGAGTTTGTTGGCAGTCCCGGTCTTGCCCCCCACCCGGTATCCCTCCACGCTCGCGTTCTGACCGGTGCCCTCGGCCACGACGTTGGCCAATAGCTCCTGCATGAGGAGTGCCGTCTCCTCGGAGACCACCCGCCGCGTCTCGAGCCCGGTCACGTCTTCCCGACCGTCGACGTCGGTCTTCGAGGCCACGATGTGCGGTGCGGTCCAGACGCCGTCGTTCCCGATCGCGGCATATGCAGCCGCCATCTGCAACGGTGTCGCGGCCACGGAGTACCCGATGGCAGCCGAGGCCCAACAGGTCTCGCAACCCGCCTCGAAGTTGAGCGTGCCCGGCGCCTCCACCGAGTAGTCCACACCGGTCGCCGACCCGAGCCCGAACCGCTCGATATATGAGATGAGCCGCTCCTGGCCCAGCTTCTCGGCCACGAGGATCGTCCCAACGTTCGAAGATCTGGTGAATATCTCGGCAACGGTCATGTTCGCCGTTTCGTGCTTGTCGAAGTCCTGATAGCAACCGAACAGGTCGTCATCGGCGGAACGACATGCGTCCTCGCGTAGTTCCAGCCGGTCTGCGACGTCGGATATCACCGTGCCCGCCTTCACCTCACCTTCCTCGACGGCCGCGGCCACCGTGATCAGCTTCTGGGTCGAGCCCGGCTCGTAGATGCTGCGCACCACGAAGTTGGCGAAGTCGTGGCAGGTCGGCTCGGCGGTCGGGTCGCAGTTGGCGTCGATGGTGCGACGGGTCTGCGGGTCGAACACCGGCGCCCCGGTCATGGCCAGGATCCCTCCCGTCTCGACGTCGAGCACCACGACCCAGCACGACTCGGCGTCGGTGCGGTCAACGGCGGAGAGACACGCCTGCTGCGCCTGGTACTGCAACGGGAGGTCGATGGTGGTGTTGAGGTCGGTCCCGGGGACGGCGGGGACGATGTCGCTGATCCCCTGGGGAATGATCCGTCCCTCCAGATCCCGTTCGAAGACGGCCTTGCCCGGGACCCCGCGCAGCTCCTGGTCGTAGTAGTACTCGAGGCCCTCCTGACCGTTGCCGTCGATATCGACGAAACCGGTCACATGAGACGCCACGTCCCCGGCGGGGTAGATGCGGGTGGCCTCAGGGTGCAAGTAGACACCTCTGACCTCGAGAGCGGCGATCTGCTCGGCGACACCAGGCTCCACCTGGCGCTTCAGATAGACGAAGTCACGATCAGAGGTGAGTCTCTCGTAGAGGGCCTCCGAGTCGACTCCGAGCAGCCCACCGACCTGCTGTGCCACCCACAACGGCTCCTCGACCTGGCTTGGGTTGGCCCAGATGCTCTGCGCTTCGACCGTCATCGCCAACAGCTCGCCGTTCCGATCGAAGATCTTGCCACGCTGAGGAGCGAGGTCCCGGGTGACCAGTCGCTGGGTCAGGCCCTGGTCGGCCAGATCCGCTGCCTGAACCACCTGGACCTGGAAGAGGCGATAGGCCAAGCCGAGCCAGGCCGCCACCAGGCACAGCCCGATGAGAGCCACCCGCACCTTGGACGAGCCCCGTTTGGCGGCGGCCTTGGCGGCAGCCACCGTTCAGGTCCCCGACCGTGACTCCGGGGGTTGGGAACGACCTGTTCCCTCCGTGAGCCCGGCTCCAGCGCGCCGTCGGGTCGTCATTGTGTTCCGCCTTCGTCGTTGGAGGCCACCGCCGGGCCTCCGAGATCAACCAAGAGCTGTCGGGTGTCACCGGGAATGACCAGCCCCATCTCCTCTGCCAGCGGGGCGACCCGGGCCGGGTTCTCAAGACGAGCTATCTCCAATCGCAGCTGCTCGTTCATGGCCGCCTGCTCGGTTATCGCCCGATCGAGTCGGTCGAGCTCGAAGGCGGACTTGTCCAGGGAGGTGCGAGCGAATCCCAGGCCGAGGAAGGCGACGACGCCGATCAGGACCATGACCATCCACGGGGCGAGGGCGGGACGGTGGAGTCTCCGGCCCCGAAGAACCCGCAGACTCTCATCGGGTGCGGGGTGGCGGAGAGGGCGTGCGGTGGTCACGCCGCCACCTTCTCGGCGCCACGTAGCACGGCCGACCGAGCGCGGTTGTTGGCCGCGACCTCCTCGGCGGAGGCGCGGATCGGTTTGCGGGTCAGGAGACGCAGCTCGGCGCTGTTGCCGCATCCGCAGACAGGCATCTCCGGCGGGCAGGTGCAGCCGGTCGCCCCCCGGGTGAAGCGTCGCTTGACGATCCGGTCCTCCAGAGAGTGATATGAGATGGCGAGGACTCGACCGGATGGCTGAATCAGCTCGATGGCCTGGTCCAGTCCTTCGGTGATCGCCTCCAACTCCCGGTTGACCGCGATCCGCAGGGCCTGGAAGGTCCGTCGGGCGGGATGTCCCACCCGACGGCGGGCCGCGGGCATCGCCTCGGCGATGACGGTGGACAGCTGGCTGGTGGTCTCGTAAGGGCGTCCGGCGACGATTGCCCGGGCAATCCGCCGGGCCAGCGGCTCCTCGCCGAAGCTTTGGATGAGATCGGTGAGCCGCTCCTCGGGCCACTGGTTGACGATCTCGACCGCGGTGTGAGCTGCATCGGGGCCCATACGCATGTCAAGGGGACCCTCGTGGCGATAGGAGAAACCCCGTCCCGGCTCATCGAGCTGATGTGAGGAGACACCGAAGTCGAAGAAGACTGCGGCGACAGGCGCGTCGGTGGCCGAGACAACCAGGTCCCCGAGCTGGGCGAAATTTCCCTGGATGGCTAGCACCCCGAGATCCCTGGCGTTGGCCAGGGCCTCAGGGTCACGATCTATCGCTATTACTTGCACATCTTCTCCGAACTCTTCCAGCAAACGGCGACTGTGCCCCCCACCGCCGAAGGTCGCGTCCACCACGATCCCGGGCAAGACGGGGGCGAGCAGGTCGACCACCTCCTGCGCCAGAACCGGCCGGTGGAAGTCCCGGTCTTGGTTGTCCGGGTTCTGGCTCATGGCCAGCCCCCCGGGCGCTGGTACCAATGAGAAGCGGGCGGAGTCAGGGGCCTTCCATTGGTTCCGGGGGGCTGGCGATGAACCAGCCAGATCGAGTTGGGGGCTACTCGTCCTCCTCCAGATAGCTCTGGTCACCGGCGGCTCGGTCGTCCAGGTACACCGTCTTGTTCCACAGCTCGACGTGGTCGTAGACTCCGATCACGGCGATCTCCGAGGCGACCTGGAGATCGGCGAAGTCGCGTAGGTCCGGCTTGACCAGGACCCGGCCCGACTTGTCCAGGGTCTGCAGGTCGGCGCCGGCGAACACGGTCCGGGAGAAGCGGCGACCGGAGCGATTCTGCGGCATCTCGGTCACCTCGGCTGCCCTGGCCTCGAACTCACCGGCCGGGAAGAGGATGAGTTGACCGTCCTGTCCCTTCGTGACCACACAGCCTTCTTCGAGACGACGGCGAAAACCGGAGGGCATGACCACTCTGCCCTTCTCGTCGAGACTGTGGAAGTACTCACCAAGGAACACTTCAGTGTTTCTCCGTCCGTCCTCATGTCGCTGAACCCCTTCTCACGGGTCGTCCGCCACTATGACCCACTTTGCCCCACTTGTCAACCTTTTCCCCCACCTGGACCCATATCCCATTCAGGTCGGTCCACCAGGAGGGATTGCCGGGACGGGGGGATGGGCCGTTGCTCAGGGCCGGGGGACGACCATCAAACGTGGGACTTGCACACGGGCAGCGCGCTCAGCGCGGTGCGAGGAGAGCCGTCACCACGCTTTCGGGAGGAGGGGCCGGGGGTCGGGGCGGGTCGGCGTCGCTCAAAGGGCGGTGCCACCAGGCGACGTCGTGCCACTCCCCCATCTTGTGCCCGGCCCGGGGAAAGACGCCGATCAAGGAGAAGCCGACAGATCGGTGCAGCGACTCGCTGGCTGGATTGGGAAGGGCGGTCCCGGCGTAGGCGTTGGCGAAGCCCCACATCTCGGCCAGCTCGAGCAGGGTGGCGTAGAGGTCGCGTCCAACCCCGCGACCCCGATGCCCCCCATCGATGTACACCGTGGTCTCCACCGACCACCGATATGCGGGGCGATCCGCGAACGCCGCCGCATACGAGTACCCGACCACGACACCGCCCTCCTCGGCCACCAGCCACGGGAATCCGGAGACGACCTTCTCGATGCGGCGGGCCATCTCCACCGGCCCGGGAGGCTCGAGCTCGAAAGAGACGGCGGTGCCGCGGACTACAGGGTCGTAGATGGCGGCTAGCCGGGGGGCGTCGTCGACCGTCGCCGGGCGGATCCGGGGCACACTCAGGCGACCTCGAGATAAGGGTGCCAGGCGGGATCGACCTGGTAGCCGGTAGAGGCGTAGATCCAGGCGTAGCGACGGGGCGGCCCCGGCTTGGTGCTGAGCCGTAGTCCGGCCTCGACCGGGAGACGGTCTCCCTTGGAGATGTTGCAGGGCCGGCAGCAGGCAACCACGTTCTCCCAGGTGTGATCGCCGCCCCGGGATCGGGGCAGGACGTGGTCGATCGACTCGGCAGGGCCACCGCAGTACTGGCAGCGGTGCCCATCACGCCCGAACACAGCTCGGCGGGTCACCGGGGCGGACCGTCGGTAGGGCACCTTCACAAAACGATTGAGGCGAACCACCGACGGCACGTCGACAATGAGGCTCTCCGAGACCCAGGTCTCGTCCTTGCCCACGACGACGGTTGCCCTCTGATTGAGGACGAGGACCACTGCCCGACGTGCCGTGACCACCGAGAGCGGCTCATAGCTGGCGTTTAATACGAGAACCCTTGCCATCAGAAGCTTTTTCTACGGATGGGACGTTACCAATCCGTGTGGGACATATTCTCGTTTCCCACCATGGCGTCGGAGTCGACGACGCCGATCGCCCGCCCCACCGCGAGCGAGATGGCCATGGTCCAGCCGTCCACGATGTCAGCGCGGCCGGTCCTCTCCTTCTTCCCGTCGGTGGCAACCACGGTGAGGACGCCCTTCTCGGAGAGCGAGACCCGTGCGACCTCGAGCGGGATTCGGCCCAGCACCTGACACCAGGCATCGGACAGTCCTTGGGCGATGGCCATTGGGGTGGACGGCACCAGGCGAAATGAACGGATGGCGGTGCCGACGACCTCTACTCTCGCTCCGTCTTTGACCGGGCTGATCCTGACATCGACCCCCAAGGCGGCGCGAGCCTGGGCCAAGCGGTTCCCGATCTCCATGGTCCCCTGATCCGGCGACCTGACTCCATATGCAACGAGCAGGGCGCGCACCCGTTCCAGGACCTCGGCCTCGTCGGCGTTCTCGTCGAGCCTGACCCGGATTCCTGCCTCCACGTCCTCCAGATTCAGCGACACAGAGGCCACTCCGGGTATGTCTTGAAGTCTCTCGACCAGCTTCTCTTTCATGAGAGGGCACGCATCCTTCGACGCCACGACAGATATGACGCCATATCTTCCTGTCGGGTTTCCGACATGCCCCCGCCGTAGGCGGTATGAAACCTCCAGGCGATGTACTCGGAGGAGGGAAGGAACCCACGATGACGGCGCATGGCGACACTTACCCGCAACGCCTCCCACAGCAAAACGGGCCTGGCGACCAGCGGCAGCAGATCCCTGACCAGACCCCGCCCAATGCTCATGAATCGATAGACACTCCCATCGCAGACTCTAGTGCCCACAACGGGGGTGTCTCGGTAGAGTCGCGGCCCAAGGAAGCGATCCGGGAGCGTCATTTGTCCGAAGTATCAGCGCAGCAGATCGAGGCGTTCAGCGAGCGGTTCGACCGGATCGCCTCCAATGTCGAGAAGGTGATCCAGGGCAAGCGCGATGTGGTCGAGCTGGTTCTGCTCGCTCTGGTCGCCGAGGGCCATGTGCTCGTGGAAGACGTGCCAGGTGTGGGCAAGACCCAACTGGCCAAGTCGGTGGCGCGTTCTATCGACAGCCTATTTCAGAGAATCCAGTTCACCCCGGATCTCCTCCCCTCCGACGTGACCGGCGTATCCGTTTGGGACCGGAACCGCAACGAGTTCGAGTTCAAGGCGGGCCCGATCTTCGCCAACATCGTGGTCGGGGACGAGATCAACCGGGCCAGCCCCAAGACCCAGTCCGCCCTTCTCGAGGCGATGGAGGAGCGGCAGGTGACCTCCGACGGCGTGACCCGCCCCCTTCCCCTGCCTTTCATGGTGATGGCCACGCAGAATCCGCTCGAGCACGAGGGCACCTACCCGCTGCCCGAAGCCCAGCTCGACCGATTCATGATGCGAGTGGTCATCGGCTACCCCAGCCGACAGAAGGAGCTGGAGATCCTGGACACACATGGGGTCCGCTCCACTTTCTACGACCTGGAGCCGGTCGTGTCGGTCTCGGAGATCGAGGAGATGATCGCCGTCGCCCGCAATGTGACGGTTTCGCAATCGGTGAAGACCTACATCGTCGACCTGGTCGAGGGGACGCGGAGTCACGCCGACGTCCTGCTCGGCGCCTCGCCACGCTCCGCCTTGTTCCTCCAGCGGCTGTCACGGGCGCGGGCCGCCTCTCAGGGCCGGGAGTACGTCACCCCCGACGACATCAAGGCGCTCTCTCAT
This sequence comes from Acidimicrobiia bacterium, assembly GCA_035462175.1. Taxonomy (GTDB): domain Bacteria; phylum Actinomycetota; class Acidimicrobiia; order Spongiisociales; family ZC4RG35; genus JARDZU01. The sequence continues at coordinate 42,443 of DATHUP010000045.1, forward strand.
CCGGTGCTCGAGCACCGGATGGCCCTTCGACCCGAGGCGCAGATGCGCGGCGAGTCGCTCCCCGAGGCCATCGACGAGCTGATGACGAGGCTGCGGGTGCCGGGGACCACCTCGAGGATCGCCACCTGATGCCAACCCTGCGCGGCTGGGCTCTCTCGGGCGCCGGTCTCGCCCTCGTCCTGCTGTGGTACGCCCTGGGTGAGGTGGAGCTCCTCCTCACCGGGATCATCCTCCTCCTCGCCCAGGCGGTGGCCATCGTCTACGTGAGGAATCGTCGGCCCCAATTGGAGGTGAACCGGCGTCTCGGCTCCTCCACGGTCCACGACGGGGAGACCACGACGGTGACTCTCCTCGTCGAGAACCTCTCCCGCCACGCCATCAGCCACCTGACCATCGAGGACGACGTCAACCGTCTCGGTGTCGCCACCTTCGAGGTGGCCCGGCTCAAGAAGAGGGAGTCGACCACCGCGACCTACCGGGTGACCTGCCGTCCTCGGGGCGTGTACCGCGTCGGCCCCACCAATGTGCGCACCAACGATCCCCTCGGGCTGGCGGAGATCTCCGCCGGAACGGGGCCGGTCGACAGGATCGTGGTCTACCCGGCCGTCGAAGAGCTCAACGGGTTCCCCATCGTCCGAGGCCAGGACCCGGCCATGCAGGCCTCCCGCCCCGAGCATGCCAGGAGGGGAGGTGAGGACTTCTACACGTTGCGCGAATACCAGCAGGGCGACGACTTGCGCCGGGTGCACTGGCCCTCCTCGGCCCGGACCGACGAGCTGATGATCAGGCAGCTGGAGACGCCGTGGCAGTCACGCGCCCTGGTCCTGCTCGACGTGCGCACCTCGAGCTATGAGTCCCAGGATGCGTTCGAGAAGGCGGTATCGGGAGCGGCCACCATCGTCACCCACCTGGTGGGGGCCGGCTTCGACGCCGACCTCTGGGCCGGGGACGCCGACCCGATCGACGCGACACGCTATACGTCGGCGATGGAGCGACTGGCGCTGGTCCAACCCGACCCCGCGATCGACATCGCGGCCGTTGCCAGCCGGATCCGGCAGAAAGGGGGCGGCGGCGCTCTCGTAATCGTCACCGGTGTAGCCGACCGCTCCCTGCTCAGCGTCCAGCAGCTGCTGTCCGGTGACTATCCCACCACCGTGCTGATGACCGCTTCGGCCTCCACCTCCCAAACCCTGATCGGCTTCCACAGGATGGGCGTAGCCACCGTCTCGGTCACGCCGGACGGAGCATGGGCACCGGCGTGGATGACTGCGATGAGGAACTCATGGACAACGGTCTCGGTCGGATAGCCGGCATCGCCGCGTTCGTTCTGATGCTGCTTCGGCTGGGGCGGCTCCTCGACTCCGGCGCCGAGGCGCCGGCATGGCAGCTGATCATGGTCGCCTCGGTGTTTCTCGGCGGTGTGATCTGGTGGTTGCTCACCCAGACGCTGAGCAACAAGCGCATCGTCGTCGCCGTCTTCGCACTGGCCGGTCTCGCCCTGTTTCTCCGAATCTCCGTGTCACACACTCTCTTCGCCGGTTTCCTGCCCACCCCGGACACTTTCGGCGCCCTCGGCCGGGAGATGGCACAGGCGCTCGACCTGATCCGATTCGGAGTGGCCCCGGTCTTCCCCACCTCGGGCATCGTCGCCATCCTCTCACTCCTCATGTGGCTCACAGGCGCCGCATTCGTGTGGGGCGCCACCGGTGGCTCGGCCATGGCCATGTTCGGCCCCTCCCTTGGTCTCTACCTCCAGTTCGCCGTCATGGACAGGGTGCCGGCGGGAAGGGGGTGGATGGGGGCCGTCGCCGCCGTGGTCGCGCTCTCCCTGGCCTCGATCGGGATCGAACGCCGGCAAGAGTCGGGTCGGGTCCGTGATCTCGATGGTCGCCCCCTGGCCCGGCGCGCCGGCAGCATGGCCCTGATCCTGGCCGTCCTCGTCGCCACCGGTTCCCTCTTCGTCGCCGACCGCGCCTCATCGCTGGTGCCTCCAAACGGTCATGTCCGCTGGCGGTTCGGTGGCGGATACGGCCCCGGATTCGGCGGTATCACCTTCGATCGCCTCGCCGACCTCCAGCAGAGCATCATCAAGCGGTCGAACGCCACCGTCTTCCTGGCCACCCTCGACCCGGAGGCTCCTCCCCCCGGCGAGATCTACTGGAGGATGGAGAGCCTGGACATGTTCGACGGCACCGCCTGGCGCCCTTCGGCCGACCGGGCCGACTTCTACCAGCCGGGGATCGGGGGCGGCGACCCCGAGCACGCCTACCGGGGCACATCCCAGGAGATCACCCAGAGGGTGAAGATCGTGAATCTCAGGTCGCAGGTCGTCCCGACGGCCGGGGTCGGCCAGTTCTTCCGCTCCGAGTCGGTCAACGTGGCCGCCTTCCAGATCACACCCGACGGGTCCGTCATCTACCAGGCAGAGTTGGACGAAGGCGACGAATACGAAGTGCACGCGGTTCTCACCCTCGACGGCGAGGACCTGGGTGCCCTGGCCACCCTGCCCGACGGGACCCTGAGCCCTCTCTTCGCCAAGGCGGCAGAAGACGGGGCCACCTCACTCCGGCCCGGGACCACCCCGGTGGATGTGACCCCGCCTTCCGATATCGAGAGGTTCACCGAGTTGCCCGAGTTGCCACCGGGCGTCCTCCAGGTGGCGAGGCTTCAGACGGCAGGGGCGGCGACTTCATTCGAGGCGGCATGGCTCCTCCAGCACTGGTTCCGGGACAGCGGCGACTTCGAGTACTCGACCGACGTGTCCACGGGTCATGCCAGCCTCGATCTGGAGGACTGGCTCACCGACGAGTCGAGCCTCAACTACAGGGTCGGGTATTGCGAGCAGTTCGCTGCCGCCATGGCCGTCCTCGGGCGGGCCGTGGGCATCCCGAGCCGGGTGGTGTGGGGCTTCACCCCCGGCAGCGCGGAGCAGCAGCCGGATGGCACCGATGTGATCGTCGTCCGTGACAACAACGCCCACGCCTGGGTGGAGATGTGGATGGACGGTTTCGGATGGGTCCGATTCGACCCGACGCCGCGGGGCGACGGGGCCACCCCCGAGAGTGTCACCGCCGAGTTCGATCCGGCCCCCTACCTGCCCCCACCCGGAGAGGGCCCGATCACCGTCGATCAGCCCGGATTCTTCAACGAGGGAGATCCCTTCAGCCCATTCGACGACACCGACCTGGGTGTGGCCGGTGACCGGGGCATCGAGATCACCTGGGTCTGGTTCCTGGTCCCGTTGCTGATCCTGCTCGTCTTCCTCATACCCTTGCTGAAGGTCATGCGTCGACGGGCACGGCTTGGAAGGCTCGCCGAGGGCGACATCACGGCGGCCTGGGACGAGATAGTCGACCGTCTCACCGATCTCCGCTTCCCGGTCCCGTCCCATCAGACGCCACTCGAGTTCGCCCACGGGACGGACCGCTCACTGGTTCCTCTGGCATCGTCGTACTCCGCAGCGGTCTACGGCAGTCGCACCGGGCTGGGACAGGTCTCCGACCTGACCCAGGTGGAGAGTTGGATCAAACTTCGCTACGAGAGCGGCGAGCGAACCATGGCCGCTTTCAATCCCCGCTCCCTGCTCACCCGGGATTGAGGGTCACCCTCCTGCGGCTGTCTGCTCATCGCTGATGTCGTCCTCGACGCGACGCAACATCTCGAGGAACCGGCTCCGATCGAGCTCGAAGCGGGTCACGTCTTCCTCGACCTCACGGGCAATCTCGTCGATGGCGACGAAGAAGGCGAGTTGGCCCTGACGTAGGGCATCCATGAGCTCCCCCTCGTCGGAGCCGACATGAAAGATGGTCTTGCCGTCGGTGACCAGCTTGACCTCGGCGAGATGGTCGTCCATCTCCCCTTCCCGGCGTAGGTAGTCCCAGGCGCGCCGCACCCGTTGCAGGGACATGCCGTTGTCGAGAAGGCTGCGCACCACCCGTAGCGCCACCAGGTCGCGGAACGAATACAGACGACGCACTCCCGGCCTGCCGCCCGTTGTCTGTATCGAAGGTTTGACCAGTCCTACTCTGTCCCAGTATCGGAGCTGATGATGTGTGCAGTTCGTCAGCCGACATGCCTGCTCGGCCGTAAATGACTGGTCCACGCTTCCCTTCCTAAACCAACAGACCCGACCCAGAGTCGTGGGCCGTCATGTCCTTCTCCTCAAGCGGTGGAACCTCCCGAGACTACCGCTGGGGGCGGGAACAATAGCCGGTTGGAATCAGTCGCGACGAAAGGGATCCTGCCAGCCGGAGCCGGGCTCCTCACCCTGCCGCTCGTCCACTGTGGTGCGCCATGCCCGCGACCGGAGCCCGGCAACCAAGGCGGCCGCCGACCCGACCAGGAGGGCGAACCCGAGGAATGCGATGACCGTGCTGGTGGCGAAGAACGCGATCACGACGGCCAGCCCGGCCAGCATGCCGATCGCGGCGAGCCGAATGCCGATTCGGGTGGGCTTGGAGATCTGCCGGACGGCGCGGGCCAGCTCCGGATCTTCCTCGTAGAACTGTCGCTCGATCTCGGCGAGGATCTTCTGTTCGTGATCATCGAGGGCCATCTCAACCTCTCAACTTCGATCAGCACCCGTTGACACAATACACCTGACCCGGAGACAGTTCACTTGTCGGCTTCATCGTCGGACTCACGCCGGCCGAGGAGACGAGCGGGCTCCACCGAGTGAGCGCCGAAGCGCTCCCTCACCTCCGAGACGGCGTCGGCGACCTTGACCCAGTTCGGGTCGGTGTCCAATAGGAGCTGCCTCGGCTCCTGACTTGATTCGAGCCCCGATCCGCCGAGACCGAGCAACCGAACCGGGCGCCCGGCATCGACTGTTCCCATCAGCTCGGTGGCCGTGGCGTACAGATCGCGCGGGCTGTCGATCGGCCCGTTTGCGGTGACACTGCGGGTGATGGTGGTGAAGTCGTCGTATCTGACCTTGAGAGTGACGGTCCGCGCCGCCAGACCGGAGCGGCGCAGACGATCGGCGAGACGTTGGGCATGGGCGAGCAGCGCGGTCTCCACGACCTCCTTGCCCACCAGGTCCCGCTCATAGGTCTCCTCGACCGAGACCGACTTGGCCTCACTGTCCGGTACCACCGGGCGAGGGTCGATGCCGCGAGCGAGATCGAGCAGATGCAGGCCTTGCGACCGCCCCATCGCCCCGAGAACCGTCGCCTCGGGAAGCTCGGCCAGGTCGCCAATCGAGACCACGCCGAGCCGCTGTAATCCGGCCAAGGTCGCCGGCCCCACCCCCCACAATGCCTCCACAGGGCGGTCGTGGAGGTACTCCAACTCGGTCTCCCGGGGGATGTGCCTGTAGCCGTCGGGCTTTGCCGATTCCGAGGCCAGCTTGGCCATGAACTTCGAGCTCGCGATTCCCACCGAGGCGGGGAGCCCGAGTCGAGTTCGGATCTCGGATCTCACTGCGATGGCGACCTCGACGGGTTCCTCGAAGTGACGCCGCAGCCCAGACACGTCGAGGAAAGCCTCGTCGAGGCTCAACCCCTCGACGAGCGGGGTGAACTCCCGGAATACCTCGAAGACCCGAGCCGACATCTCCCCGTACCGGCCATGCGAGGGCGGCACCACGATCAGATCCCGGCAGAGCCGGAGGGCGGTCACCGTGGGCTGAGCCGAGCGCACCCCGTCGACGCGGGCTTCGTAGGAGGCGCTGGCGATCACCCCGCGATTCCCGATCCCTCCCACGGCGACAGGTCTGCCCACGAGGGATGGGTCGTCCAGCCTCTCCACCTCCACGAAGAAGGCATCCATATCGACATGGAGGATCGGCTCGGTCCACATGTCCACTCGAAGTTACCCGTGGACGGACCGGCTACCGGCCACAATGCAACGCCATGGCTGCATTGGTCCATCTCGTTCGCCACGCCGAAGTGGACAACCCGACCCACCTCGTTTACGCCGACCTCCCCGGATTCGGCCTGTCGCCCCATGGGGTCGAGCAGGCACGAAGGGTGGGTCGCTACCTGGGGCCAAGGGCGGTGGTCGCGATCTGGTCCTCCCCACTGGAGAGGGCGCTCCGCACAGCCGAGGAGATTGCTGCCCGCACCGGCGTCCCGGTCAAGGTGGATCCCGACCTCACCGAGTGGGAGGTGGTGGGACGCTGGAAAGGTCATCCCTGGCGCGACGTGCCGCAGGCATTCCCCGGTGAGCTCGAGGCCTATCTCGAGCACCCGGAGAACCTCCCCTTTCCCGAGGAGTCGGCCGAGGAGCTGGCGGAGCGGGTGGCAGCCACAGCGAAGAGACTCGACTCGGAGCATCCCCATGGCGACGTTGTCATCGTCTCCCATCAAACCCCGATCCAAGCGGGCAAGCTGAAGCTGATCGGAGCGTCGCTGTCCGGGCTCCATGAGGACCAGCCGGGTCACGGGACGGTGGTGACTCTTCGCCCGGGACCGGCATGGCGAGTGGAGACGATCTGGGAGCCTGGCGAGTCACCCCGGTTCGGTGAGAAGTCGGGGCTGAGGGTACTTTCAACTACGGAGACCCCCGAGGATCCAACTTCGGCTTGAGCAGGGCCGCTGCGAAACTCTGCCCGTGAAAGTGCCCCTCTTCTCCGCCGTCCCCCTGCTGGCGGCCATCCTCTGGGCGGGTGCGTTGGCCGCCGATCCCGGGCATCTCGCTCCGGTCTCGATCGTCCTCGTCGCGGTCGGTTCATTGGCAACGGCGACCGTTGGGATGGTGGGGATCACCGTCACCGGTGGCCGTTGGGCGCACCGCACCGCTCTCGGCTCCCTGGGGGCGACACTGCTGCTGGCTGTCGTGCGCCCGATAGACGGCTGGTGGGTCGCAGCCCTTCTCTGCACCCTGGTTGGGGGTGTCGTGCTCCTCTCCCCCACCATGTCCCGAGGGATCCGCCGGCTACCCGCAGCGAGCGGCCCGCCGTTGCGGGCGGTGCTCATCCCGCTCCTCCTCATCGGGTTTCCCTTCCTGCTCGGTCTCGCCGCCTGGGACCGTCCCTCGGCCGGCACGGCCGTGATCGGGGCTGCCGCACCGCTTGCCGCCCTCTGGTATGCCCGGGTCCTGCCCGGAGGCCTGGTCGCGGTCCGGGTCGGGTGGCCCGCACTCGCCGTCGGGCTCGCCTTCACTCAATGGGTGGTTCCTGCCCTCGTCTCCCTGGCGGGAGGAACGGCGATGGCCATCCTGGCCTGGCACTCCTCGGTGAGGGTCGCCTTTCACCCGCCCCGCGCTCTTGGGACCGCCCATCCGATCCCTCCCGAGCTGACCCCACGGGAGGTCCTCGACACCGCCGAGCTCGACGAGAGAGGCCGACCCAAGCGGTGAGACGCCGACCCAACCCCTGGATCGCGGTTCCCTCCCTGGCGCTGGGGCTGCTCGCAGGCGTCTTGGGCTGGGTGGTGACCGATGTCAGCTGCCGTCAACCCGACGGGAGCGGCGGCTTCACTACTTGCACCGGGTGGGCGGCGCTGGCCGCGATCGCCTCGTTCGTAGTCGTGACCGTGGGAGTCGCGTTGATCCTGGTTCTGGTCTATCGCTCGCTCGCCGAATGGAAAGAGGGAAGCAGTGGTCGGTAATCGGTAGTCGGTAATCGGTAATCAGTAGTCGGATATCTGAGTACCGACAACTGACTTCTGGCTACTCATTGATCTTCAGCTCTGCTGAAGATCAATGACACGTTGTGACCCCCGAAGCCGAAGGAGTTGGAGAGGGCGTGCTCGACGACGGCCTCCCGCTTCGTGTTGGGGACGTAGTCGAGGTCGCACTCGGGATCGGGCACCTCGTAATTGATCGTCGGCGGCAGGACATGGTCCCGCAGGGCCATTATCGAGGCCACCGCCTCCACTGCCCCGGCCCCCCCGAGCGTGTGCCCCGTCATCGACTTCGTCGACGAGACGGGTATGGAGTCGGCCGCCTCGCCCATCGCGATCCGGATGGCTGCGGTTTCCGTGGCGTCGTTTGCCTCGGTCGAGGTGCCATGCGCATTTATGTAGCCGATTTCGGAAGGGGTGAGCCCGGCGTCCTCCATGGCGTTCACCATGGATCGCGCCGCCCCGCTCCCGCCAGGTCGGGGCAGGGTTATGTGATAGGCATCGGCGGACATCCCGTAGCCGGTCAGCTCGGCCAAGATCGGGGCTTCCCGTGCCAGCGCATGGTCCAGGTCCTCCAGGACGAGAGCGGCGCCCCCCTCGCCCATGACGAACCCGTCTCGTCCGGCGTCGAAGGGCCGTGAGGCGCGCTGCGGCTCGTCGTTGCGGCTGGACAACGCCCTGGCCTGGGCGAAGGTAGCGATACCGAAGCTGGTTATGGTGGCCTCCGAGCCCCCGGCGACGATCACGTCTGCAGCCCCCCGCCGGATCATCTCGGCACCGTCGCCGATGGCGTTTGCAGACGCCGAGCAGGCGGTGACCACGCAGGTGACCGGGCCGAGCAGGTTGTGCTCGATCGAAGCCAGCCCGGCGGCCATGTTCGGGATGATCCTGGGAACGCCGGTCGGGCTCACCCGATCCGGCCCTCTCTCGGTGAGGGTGACGATCTCGTCGATGAAGGTACCCATCCCCCCGAAGCCGGCGCCGACGACGACACCGGCCCGGGCAGCCTCCGGATCGTCCTCCGCATAGGACAGACCGGCCTGCTCCAGGGCCTGGCGAACCGCCACCAGGAAGAATTGGGCGAATCGATCTAGTCTCCGCACCTCCCGTCGGTCGAAATGCTTCTCCGGCTCCCATCCCTTCACCTCGGCGGCGATGGTGGTCCGGTAGCCGTCACTCTCGAACAAGCTGATCGGCCCGACACCTGACCGGCCCGCCAGCATCCCCTCCCAGGTCGACCCGACGTCCTCACCGAGAGGGGTGACAGCCCCGAGCCCGGTGACGGCGACTCGCCGTCGCTCGGGTGGCATCACTCAGCCTCCTAGTTTCCCGTGCACGACGTCGATGGCCTGGCCGACGGTCATGATCGACTCGGCCTCTTCGTCGGGGATCTTCACCCCGAACTCGTCTTCGAGCGCCATAAGCAGCTCGACGACACCGAGACTGTCCACATCGAGGTCCTCCTCGAAATGGGCATCCTCGGTGATCTTGGACTCTTCGAGCCCGAGCTCCGATACCAGGACCTCACTGAGGCGCCCGGCGATTTCAGTTCTCTCCACGTATTCCTCCTTTCAACGGAATGCTGGCGGAAAGTTACAAGGCGAGACCGCCGTCCACGGCCAATACCTGACCCGAGATGTACGAGGCGTCCTCGGAGACGAGGAAGTCGACTGCCCCCGCCACCTCGTCGGGCACCCCGAATCGCCCGAGTGCGATCGCCCCCTCGGCTTCGTCTCTGACCCTATGCCCCAGGTCATGCGTCAGATCGGTGGTGATGAAGCCCGGGGCCACGACGTTGACGGTGATCCCGCGCGATCCCACCTCCTTGGCGATTGCCTTGGAGAACCCGATGATCCCTGCCTTCGAGGCTGCGTAGTTGGCCTGACCGGGATTGCCGGTGATCCCGGCCACGGAGGCGATCGAAAGCACTCTCCCCCACCGCGCCCTCAGCATCGAGCGCATGGCGAGCCGGGTGCACAGATAGACCGATCTCAGATTGGTGGCGATGACCAGGTCGAAATCCTCGGGGCTCATCCGGAGCAGGAGATTGTCCCTGGTGATACCTGCGTTGTTGACCAGGACCGTTACCGGGCCCAGATCCTTCCCGATTGCGTCGAACATCTCCTCGACCTGGGCGGTGTCGGATACGTCTGCCCCGTAGGCGGCGGCCGTGCCTCCCTCGTTGCTGATGGAGCCGACCACCTCGTCGGCGGCGGCCTCGTTGCTCGAGTAGTTCACGGCGACATGCAGACCGGAAGCGGCCAGCCGGGTCGCGATCGACCTGCCGATTCCCCTCGAGCCGCCTGTGACCAGGGCGACTCTCCCCTGGGCGAGATCCGTCACGTGAGCTTTTCGGGGAGGCCGAAGAAGTCGAAGTTGGGCTGGAGAAGCTCCATGGTGGTGCGATCCGGCGGAGGCAGATGCACATCACTCTCACCCAACGGCTCGACGCGACGTCCCCAGCGATAGACGGCCGAGCCCCAACTGAGGCCCCCGCCGAAAGCGGTGAAGGCGATGTTGGCGCCGGGATGTATCCGCCCTGCCTCGAGTGCCTCGGTCAAGGCGACCGGGATCGTCGCCGCCGAGGTGTTCCCATAAGACTGGATGTTGACGAACACCTTGTCGTCGTCGAAACCGAGGCGGCGGGCGGTTGCATCGATGATCCTGACATTGGCCTGATGGGGGATGAGAAGATCGATGTCCTCGAGAGAGAGCCCGGCGTCCTTGATCGCCCGCGCCGCCGAGTCGCCCATGGTGGTCACGGCACGACGGAAAACCTCGGGCCCCTCCATGCCGATGGCGCACTCCCTGGGGTCGACCGGGCGCCGGTCGCCGTGGGTGCCGTCACGAGGCACGCTCAAGATGTGCCCCACCGAGCCGTCCATCCCCAGCTCCGAGGAGAGGAGGCCGATCGGCTCGTCGGTCGACTCGAGCACCACCGCCCCCGCTCCGTCCCCGAAGAGGACACAGGTCGTGCGGTCGGTGTAGTCGGTGACGAAATGCAGCTTCTCGGTGCCGATGAGGAGAACTGTGTTGTTGGTCCCACCCCGGATCATGTTGGTTCCGACAACCAGCCCGTAGACGAATCCGGAGCAAGCGGCATTGAGGTCCAATGCGGCCGCGTTCCATGCCTCGAGACGGCTTTGCACCACCGAGGCGGTGGAGGGGATTATCGAATCACCGGAGCAGGTCGCCACGAGGATGAGGTCGACGTCGTTGACCGTCTTGCCTGCCGCCGCCAATGCTCGCAACCCCGCCACGGCCGCCAGCTCCGAGGCCTCGACATGGCTGATCCTCCGCTCTTTGATCCCGGTCCTGGTCGTGATCCACTCGTCGGTGGTGTCGACGAGCTGCTCCAGGTCCTGATTGGTGAGCACGTTGGGAGGCATGCATTTGCCCCAGCCAGTTATCTCGGCGTTGCGCATTCTCGTCTCCTCAGTGTCGGCCCATGGTACCGAGAGCATCCAGGACCGACGTTATGTCGGCTTGGTTCGAGATCGAGTGCACCTCCGCACCCGGGACCGTCTTTCGAGCCAGGCCGGCGGTCACATCGCCCGGTCCGACGTGCACAAAGGTGTCGATTCCGGCCGCGGCCATGTCTTTCAGCGAGTCGGAGAAGAGCACGGGCTCCACCAACTGGCGCACCAGCAGGTCGGCGATCTCCGCGGTTCGATGCGGCTGGGCGCTCGTGTTGGACCAGACCCGGAAACGAGGATCCTCCATGCTCCTCGACTCGAGAGCCGCGGCGAGCTCCGCCTGGGCGGGAGCCATGAAGCCGCTGTGGAAGGCTCCGGCCACGGCGAGCCGGACGACCCGCCGGATGCCGAGCCGGCTCGCCTGCTCGGCAAGCCAATCGATGTCTTCCCTTGCCCCCGCCACCACCACCTGGCCCGGGGCATTGACATTGGCCACGTCCAGCCTCCCACCCTCCTCGCGGCGGATCCGACAGACCTCCTCGGCCGCGTCCCGGTCAGAGCCCAGGAGGGCCGCCATGCCCGAGTCCTCGAGGTCGGCGGCGCGTGCCATTGCCCGGCCTCTCAGAGCCACCAACGACAATGCCGAGTCGAAGTCGAAAACCCCCGCTGCGGCCAGGGCGGTGTACTCACCTAGAGAGTGACCGGCCGCGCCCGCGGGGCTCGACTCGACCTCGGAGTCGACCAGGTCCCACAGGGCGTAGGTGAGGGCGAACAAAGCCGGCTGGGCATGTTCGGTCCGGGCGAGTCGCTCCTCGGGGCCCTCCAGACAAAGTGTGCGCAGCGAGAATCCGAGGATCTCGTCGGCCCTCTCCCCCAACAGCTCCGGCCTCGCCTCGAACAGGTCGGCACCCATGCCCACGGACTGGCTTCCCTGGCCCGGGAACAGAATGCCGACACCACGCACGCCTAATCCGACTCCGACGACCCGGCAGTGGTTACCCGAGGGCCGCCAGCAGGCGGTCGACGTCGGAGGAGTCGACGTCGCGGTGGGTGACGATCCGCCATCCGCTCCCCAGCGGGGGGTTCACCTTCACGCCGGCCCCGTCGAGTCGGGTCTTCAGCTGGGGCCAGTCGACTCTCAACGCCGGGAAGTGGGCTCGGACCATGTTGGTCTCGACCAGCGACGGGTCTACAGCCCCGGGGAAACGCTCGGAGATCCCATCGCCCAGTCGACGCGCCAATGCATGATCTTCCGCGAGGCGATCCCTGTCGGCGAGCGCCACCCGAGCCGCTGCAGCGATCACCCCTGCCTGGCGCATACCGCCCCCGAGCCTCTTCCTCAGATAGCGGATCTCGCCGATCAGGTCGGCGGGCCCGCAAACGATGGATCCGATCGGGGCACCCAGGCCCTTGGAGAAGCAGAACTGGATTGTGTCGGCCACCGCCGCGTACCTGTCTGCGGCTACGCCACTTGCCACCACGGCGTTGAAGATGCGGGCGCCGTCGATGTGGATCTTGAGACCGTGGCCACGGGCTACGCCGGAGGTCTTCTCCATGACGTCGATGGGGACCACTCGCCCCCCGGAGAGATTGTGGGTGTTCTCCCACACCATGAGGCCGATCCTGGGAAAGAAGCCGGACATGGCCATCGCCCGTTCCACGTCTTCGGGCTCGATCCGGCCCCCGTCGCCGCTCACGGTGCGAAAGCCGACACCGGATAGGGCCTGGGGCGCCCCAGCTTCGATGCTGCGGACATGACTCCCCTCATGGGCGAGCACCTCCTCCCCCGGCCTGGTTTGGGCCATGATGGAGAGCTGGTTGCCCATCGTCCCCGTCGGGACGTAAACGGCGGCCTCCTTGCCGGTGACCGCGGCGGACTCCTCCTCCAGGGCATTGACGGTGGGGTCGTCCGAGTACACGTCATCCCCGAGCGGTGCAGAGGTCATCGCTTCGAGCATCGCCGCCGTGGGGCGGGTCACGGTGTCTGATCGAAAGTCGGCAGTGCCGTCGGGGAAGGCCATGAGCCCAAGGCTATGCCTGTTGCTGCGGGAGGTTCAGCTCATCCGCTCCAGGGCCCGGCGGATCCCCCTCGTGGCCTGCGTGATTCGCTGCTCGTTCTCCACCAATGCGAATCGGACGTGCCCCTCCCCCGCCGGGCCGAAGCCGATGCCCGGGCTCACCGCCACCTTCGCCTCTTCGAGCAAACGGATGGCGAAGTCGAGCGACCCCATCTCGGCCAGGGAATCCGGGATTCCGGCCCAGGCAAACATGGTTCCCCGGGGAGGCTCCAGCTTCCACCCCGCCCGATCCAGCCCGGTGAGCAGGGCCTCACGGCGGCTTCGGTAGACCTCGTTGACCTTGCCGACGTACTGGTCCCCCTCGTTGAGGGCGATGATCGATGCGATCTGAATCGGTTGGAAGGTCCCGTAGTCCAAGTATGACTTCAGCTTGGCGAGGGCGGCCACCGCCGCGGCGTTGCCGACCACGAAACCCACCCGCCAGCCCGCCATGGAGTGGCCCTTGGTGAGGGTGTACAACTCCACCGCCACCTCCTCGGCGCCGGGAACCTCCAGCATCGATGGCGGGGTGTACCCGTCGAAGCCGATATCGGCGTATGCGAAGTCGTGGACCAGGAACGCCCCCCAATGATGGGCCAGATCGACCAGTTCTTCGAAGAACCCGAGGTCGACACACGTGGTGGTCGGGTTGTGGGGAAACGAGACGACGATGACCCGGGGCGGCGGCTCCGCCCGGGTGAGCACCTCACGGAGACCCTCGAGAAACACCGATGGCCCCTGATCCAGCGAGACCCGCAACGTGTGGGCGCCGGCCAGCGAGGCGGCGTAGAGATGGATCGGGTAGCTGGGGTCGGGGACGACGGCCGAGTCGCCGGGCTCGACCAGAGTCCACATCAGATGTGCGAGACCCTCCTTGGCGCCGATCGTGGTGATCACCTGGGTATCGGGATCCAACTCCACCCCGAAACGACGCTGGTACCGATCGGAGACCGCTCGTCTCAGATTGGGGATCCCCCGGGACGAGGAGTAGCGGTGGTTGCGTGGATTGCGAGCCGCCTCGCAGAGCTTGTCCACGGCAGCCTCGGGCGAGGGGATGTCGGGGTTCCCGAAGCCCAGGTCGATGATGTCCTCACCCCTCCGCCGGGCCTCCAGCTTGAGTGAGTCGATCGTGGCGAACACGTAGGGCGGGAGTGAGCCGATGCGGCGGAAGTCGACCATGAGACGTCCAAAGTAGTCGCGATGGGCAACCAGCTATGAGCAACGAGCTATGAGCACCGAGCTATGAGCAAAAACGCGCCTCTGGCTTATGGCCTGGGGCCTATCCCGATAGCCGCTCCAGGGCCCTGGCGAGACGGGTGGGGACGATGTTACGAGCCGCACCCAACACCTCCCTGACCATGCCCAGGAGATCACCGGGGCCGTCCCAATGCTCCTCTACGACCTCCGCCCCGGCGCGCTCGATGAGCGAGTCGATGGCGAACATCATGAAGATCACGTCGTCCGCCCAACCGATGACCGGGATGAACTCGGGGACGAGGTCGACAGGGCTGGCCACGTAGGCGGCGGCGAGGCCGAGGGCGACCTTGGAGCGCCGGGGAACCCGTGGGTCCTTGAGCAGGCGGCTGATCAACTTGACCAGGTTGGGAAGCATCAAGGCGGCGTCTCGGAGCAGTTGCCGTGCCTGGACCGATCCCCCGTCCGGGGGGATCACGTCATCGGGTCGGATGCGTCTCGCTTCGTCTGTCATTCGATCTCGATCCTTGTCCGAGGCTCCGGTTTGCCGGCCTCATAATCGTCGCCGATCCGGCCAACTTCTTCGATGACGGCTTCCACCGCCTTAAGACCCTCGATCAGCGCCTGGAGCAGGTGGTACACCGCCCGCCGCCCGGCCCGGCCGAACGCCTCCATCGCCTCGGACTGCTCCTTCACGATCGGCTGTCCGGATCGGAGAAGGACACGGTGAGGGTGCCCGCTTCGAGGCGGGCCCGGGTCACCTCTCTCCGGTGCAGGGCGTCGGGGAGGATGAACGACCTCCGGTGAGGCCCGACCCGGATGTAGAGCTCGTGCCCGGTCCGATAGACGTCGAGCTCAGACTTCTCGACGAAGGGGATGTCCATCTCCATGGTTATCCCCCCGTCGGAGTCGACGATGCGGAAGGGGTGGGTGGCGGTGAACCCGAGGATGGGGTGACGGTCGCCGTAGAGCTCGGCGTACATGAACCGGAGCCGGTCGACTCCGACCATTTCGTCGTCGAACAGTCGGAGACGGAGCCGCGGCACCTCGGCGAAAGCGTCGTCGATCGTGTCGAGGTGGCCCTTCTGGATCGCCCGCCACCGCTCGAAGTAGGGATCGGCCACCTCCTGAGGAAGGACTCGGTTGACGACGACCCCGTCCACCCCGTAGCCGAACAAGCCGAGATAGCTGTAGGTCCTCCTCGCCTCGTCGATCACCATCTTCTCAGGGTTGACCACGAGGCGGGCCGAGGTGACCTCGGGGTCGGACATCAGCTCCTTGACCCCCTCGATCGCCTCGAACACCGACTGGGCCGAGGTGAACACCTCGTCCTGGGGGATGGGGAGGTCCGTGATCCGGGTCAGGATGGGGCGGGCGGCCCTCATCAGCCGTCGCTCGGTGGGCAGCACTCTCTCGAAGTACCAGCTCAACACCTCGGGAAGGGAGAGGAGGCGAAGGGTCTCGGCGGTGGGGGCGCAATCGACGACGATCACGTCGTAGGCACCGGACCGGGCATGTCGATTCACCTCGAGCAGTGCGAACAACTCGTCCATCCCGGGGAAGACCAGGAACTCCTCGGCCTCGATGCCCCCTGCGCCACCCCAATCGAGGAGGTCCATGAGCTGGCGGCGAATCGAGCCCCAGTAGCGATCCAATTGGCGCTGGGTGTCGATCTGCTGCCCATCGAGATTGTCCACGATGGGGCCTGGCTCGGATCCGAGTGGCACCGCCAGTGCGTCGGCCAGGGAGTGGGCGGGGTCGGTGGACGTGACCAGGGTGCGACTCCCGCCGTCGGCGGCGGCCAGGGCGGTGGCCGCGGCGACCGTCGTCTTGCCCACTCCGCCCTTGCCGGTGACCAGGACGATTCTCATCCTCAGACCCGATCGATGACACGCTTGCGCAATCCGCGCAACGCCGTGGTCACGATCTGCTTCTCTGCCTGCCGTCTGAGAAACCCCGGAAGCGTGAAGCTCGGCTCCACCGTGAGGGCGTAGACCACCTCGGTGGCACCGTCGACCGGGCTGAAGCTGTACGACCCCTCCAGCATCCTCACGTCCTTTGAGTCCTCCTCGGCCACCCAGCTCAACCGGTTGGGGCGTTCGTGGGTGTAGCGGAGCACGTATTCGATCTCCTTGACGAACCCCTCTAGGACGAAACGAGCCCGCTCGACGAGCCCCTCCTCATTCAGCTCTAGGACCTCGACCTCCTTGACTCCTGTCGCCCACTCCGGGTAGGTGGCGATGTCGGCTACCACGTCGTAGAGAGCCTCAGCCGGGGCGTCGATCTCGAGAGTCTGGAAGGTTCCTTCGGTCATGACCTGTTGTTGGTGCGGGCCTGGGCCGAGGTTAGCCAGGAGCAGGCCTATTGGAGCCTGCCGGGATCGAGGGGAACAGCGCGTTCTGTGGCCCGGAAGTAGCCCACATTGCGGCAGCGGGTGGGCCCGATCCTCCATGTGCTGGCCTGGGGCTGGTGGACGTCGCCGAAAAGGTGCAATCGGGGGCGATGCTCCCTGATGAAGTCGAGCAGTGGAGCCGAGCCGCGCTCGGCGCGCCCGGTGACCACATCGGTCTGCAGCGGATCGAGGGCCGGGGCGACATGGGTGCACAGGATGTCGACCTCTCCGAGTGCCCCCAGCAGCTCCTCCATGCTCCGATCCGGTATCTCGCCCTCCGCTTGCAATGGGGTGGCGGCCCCCCCGCCGACGAAGCCGAAGCGGCGACCGTCGATTTCCCGCGTCTGACCGTGGACGTACTCAAAGCCGGGCGGTAGTGCCCGCTCCAACACCCGGGGTCGGTCGACATTGCCGTGGATCACGTAACCGTGGCCGCCATTCAGCGCCTCGGCGACCTCGGCGTACTGGGCTTCGATCACCTCGCCGATGGCGGCTCGCACTTCATCGGCGCGGTCTCCGACCTGTTCCTGCCACAGACCCCGCATCCGCTGGTAGTCGCCTGCCCCACGCGCCGAGGCCGAGGCGCGGGCGAACTCGATGCCGAGGACCTCGGCCACCGCCCCTTCCCCGGTTCGATAGTCGGTGAGGTTGACCAGGTCGCCGAGGATGAGCAGGGTCTCGCCGGTGGCCACCACCCGTCGCAGTGGCTCCAGGGCAAAATGGATGTCAGACAGGACCAGCATCCGACCCGGAGTCACGAGAGGCATACCACGCCCAGACCGCGCCGGCCGCCGCTCCGGCCACGGCGAGGAGCAGAGCGGTCTGCCAGCTCCAATCGGAGACGGAGAACTCGGCAGAGAGCCCGGCCATGCCGAAACCGACCAAACCCCCGATCAGGGCACGGCCGACTAGCCCGATTCGCCGGCCCGGGTCTCGTTCCTGTCGGCCGACGTTTTCGGCGAAAGCCCCGCCGAGGATGACGACGAGGAGCCCGAGCACACCCAGGGCGAGACTTATCGAGTAGACCTTGACCATGTGCCGCCCGAGGCTAATTGGGCAGGGTGATTGGGCCGCGGTCGTCAGCCCGCCCGTCGCTCGGTCGGTACCAGGCGGAGGCGTGGGACCAAACCCTCCCCGGCCAGGTTGGCCAGGGCGTTCACCTCGGACGGGTCGAGGTCGACCGGCCCATCGGCGAGGAGAAAGGTCACGACGCAGTCGTCGCAAGCACTGGTCCCCTGCATCGCACATTGTTCGCAATCGATGAGCATCTCGTACCTCCTGGCAGTCAAGGTACGAGACGGGTACGACAGATTCGCGGGTTGGGGGTAGTCAGTAGTCGGTAGTCAGCATTCGGATACCGACTACCGACTACCGACTAGTTCCCTGCCCGTCAGGGCAGGAGACTGTTTTCGTTGAGCCAGTCGGTGGCGACGTCGTCGGGATTCTGCGCCTCCAGCTCGACCCGTCCGTTCAGGTCGAGCAGGACGTCGGTCGTGATCAGCTCCGAGATGGAGTTGACCAGGGCGGCGAAGTCCTCGCCATACGCCTCGGCCACCTCGTTGCTCACCACCGGGATCACGTTCTCGGGAGCAATGATTTCCTCGGTGCCCTCCAAGGCGACGAAGCCCTCGACTGTGATCACCGGCTGGGTGGAGAAGAGCAGGGCCAGGTCGATCCCGCCCGAGCTCAGAGCCGCCACCCGCGCCGCACCTTCCTGGATGGCCTCGAACGCCAGGTTCTCCAACCCGTAGGTCTCGACCAGGCCGGCGTAGCAGGTCTCCCGCTCCTCGCACTCCGGGGGCCCGCCAAGTGTCAGGTCCCCAAGTCCGGCGAGATCGGAGACCATGGACACGTCGTTCTCCTCGGCGAAGTCACCGGTCACGACGAACACGTTCTTGTCCTCACCTGGTGCGGGCTCGAGCACCGTGACTCCGACCTCGGCGAAGAGGTCGGACAAGGTCTGTACCGCTTCCGCCGGGTCGGTGGGCGCCTCCGCTCCGAATCCGACTGCGATGGCCGACCCGAGGTATTCGGGCAGGAACCCGATCGCCCCCGACTCGATCTCGGGGAAGATCAGCTCACGTGATCCCAGGTTGAGGTTCCTCTCGATCGTGTAGCCGTTGGCCTCCAGCGCCTGGGCATAGATCTCGGCGAGGATCACCGACTCCGGGAAGTTGAAGGAGGCGACCGTGATCGCCGGCCCTTCGCCCGGTCCATCGCTGGTGGTGCTGGTCGCCTCTGCCCCTGTGGTCGTCGTCACCTCGGCGGAGGTGGTCGTCGCATCATCGCCATCGGCGGTGGTGGTCGTTGCGTCTTCACCCGATCCTCCGTCACATGCTGCTACCACGAGCATCAGTGCCAGGAGGGTCGCCCCAAAGACGCGCCTGCGGAGAATTTTCCGCATGGGTCTTCCTTTCTGTTGGGAATGTAAGCGGCGCCCCGAAAGGCGCCGACCTGACCAACCCTAACCCGACCCCTCGTATTTCAATTCGGAGGTGTCAGGAAGCCGACGCCACCGCCTTGACGTCCTCCGATGCGAGGCGGCTCACCCCCGCCGGGAGGATTGCCCGCTCGGCCATCGAGTAGAGCCGGTCGGCTCCCAAGGTGAGCAGGGCGATGAGGAGGGCACCACCGAAGATCTCGGCCCGGGCACCCGGTCCTTGGGCGAACCCGCGCACGACGTACTGCCCCAGACCGCCGCCTGAGGAGAGAACGGCGGCAAGCGGGACCGTGGCCAGCACCTGTATCCAGGAGATGCGGATCCCGGCGAGGATGACCGGGGCCCCGACCGGGACCTC
Source organism: Acidimicrobiia bacterium (assembly GCA_035462175.1). GTDB lineage: Bacteria > Actinomycetota > Acidimicrobiia > Spongiisociales > ZC4RG35 > JARDZU01. The sequence goes on from DATHUP010000045.1 coordinate 61,865, forward strand.
GATGCCCCACAGCACCTGGTCCTCCTTGTAGCCGAGACCCCGGGCCGCCTCCACCGTGGCCGGTGGCACGGTCACGATGGCGGTATAGGCGTTGGTGAAGATCGGGGGGATGGCCAATGCGACCAGGGCCACCACGGCCGGCCAGAAACGGAGGTCCACCCCGGCCCGCGCAAAGAACACCCCGGCGAGGATGAGCAGGCCGAACGAGGGAACGGCCCGACCCACGTTGACGATTGCGTTGGCTGCGAACTCCGCCCTGCGCTTGTGGGCCAACCACACCGCGGCGGGCAAGGCCACGGCGACGGCGATCATCATGGGCAGGGTCGCCAGCCAGAGATGCTCGAGGGTCCTGGGAAGGACCCCATCCGCACCTGTCCATCTGCCCGGCTCGGAGAACCACTCCGCCACCTCGGAGAGGAAACCGCTCATCGCGCTGCCCCGCGGCGCACCCACGGTGTCAGAGCCCGGCCCAATGCAAGCAAGGAGATATCGAGCACCGCAGCCAGGGCGACCGAGAGGATCACTCCCACGATGATCTCTGTGGGGAAGATGATCGATCGCCGCAGACCGTCAAGGATGAAGAACCCGAGCCCGCCCAGCCCGAGCAGCGAGGTGACGGTGACCAGGCCCACCACCGTCACCGTGGCGATTCGGAGCCCGGCGATGATGACGGGGAGGGCAAGGGGGAACTCGATCCGGACCAGCCTCTCCCGATCCCGATAGCCCATGCCGAGCGCCGCCTCGCGGGTCTCGGGGGGCACGCTCCTGATCCCGGTCACGATGTTGCGGATCAGGATCAGGAGGGTGTAGCCGACCAGCGCCACCTGGGCGATGATGAAGCGGCCGGTGGCGGTCCCGATGCCGACAAACGGAGCGATCAGGGCGAACACGGCCAGGGAGGGAATGGTGTAGATGATCCCTGCGGCCCCTGCGATCGGCTGATAGGTCCTCGGCCGCCACAGGGAGAGAGCGGCCAACGAGACCGATATCGCCATGCCCACCAGCAGTGCCACGCCGGTGAGGCTCAGATGCTCGATCGTCCGATCCCAGATCGTGTCCAGGTTGCGGCCGACCCAGTCCCAGTCGAACAAGGGCACCGTCTGCTGGGCGAGCGTCACTCGGTGATCTCCTCGGCGATGGCCTCCAGGTCGAGCATCCCCCGGTACACGCCGTCGTCGACGACGACCGCGACCCGGGCATGGCCGGTGACCACCGCGTCCAGGGCAGAGCGAAGCGTCGAGTCGCTGTTCAGGGTCACCAGGAAGGGGCGGGGCTCGAGCTCGGAGAGCGGGATGAGGTCGACGAGCGACCCGTCGACCCACCCCAAGAGGCGACCCCCGTCGAGGAGGCCGAGCCAGTCGACATCGTGGTCTTCCATGACCCGCTTTGCCCGGTCGGGATTCTCTGTCACCTCCACGAACGGCCCTCGCTCCGCTACGGCGCCGGTGACCGGGAGCAAACCCAGCCGTTTCAGCCCCCTCTCACCGCCGAGGAAGCTCTCCACGAACTCGTTTGCCGGCTCGGCCAGGATCGTCTCCGGGGCGTCGTATTGCTCGAGGATCCCCCCGATGTTGAGGATGGCCATCCGGTTGCCGAGGAAGATGGCCTCGTCCACGTCGTGGGTGACGAAGACCACCGTCTTGCCGAGACGTTGCTGGAGATCGCGAAACTCGTCCTGGAGACGTTTTCTCACGATCGGGTCCACCGCTCCGAACGGCTCGTCCATCAACAACACGGGTGGGTCGGCGGCCAGGGCTCGGGCCACACCCACCCTCTGCTGCTGGCCACCGGAGAGCTCGGACGGGTAGCGGGAGAGCATTACGGGATCGAGCCCGACGGTCTCGACCAGTTCGGCCACCCGCTCGTCGATGCGGTCCTGCTCCCAGCCGAGCAGCGAAGGGACGGTGCCCACGTTCTGGGCGATGGTGCGATGAGGGAACAGCCCCACCTGCTGGATCACATAGCCGATCGATCGCCTCAACTCGTGGGCCGGTGTTGCCATCGCGTCCCGCCCGTCGATCGAGATGCGGCCCGATGTGGGCTCGATGATCCGGTTGATCATCTTCAGGGTCGTGGTCTTGCCACAGCCGGACGGGCCGACCAGCGTGACGAACTCGCCCCGGCCCACCTCGAGGCTCAGGTCGGTCACCGCCGGTTGAGCAGCCCCGGGGAAGGTCTTGCTCACGTTCTCGAGACTGATCATCGGGTCTTCGGCCACCAGCTTCTCCTCGGCTCGGCACGGACCCTAGGTGGTGTCAGCTCAGCCCAGGCCGTCGAGGAAGGCAAGGACCGAGTCGACGTATCCCTGCGGATCGACGTCGTAGGACTCAACGTGCCCGGCGCCTTCGACCTGTATCAACTGGATCAGGTCGGGGTTCATCTTCGCCAGCTCGACGCTTGTCTCGATGGGCACCCGGAGATCCTCGGTTCCGTGGTGGATCAGGACCGGCTGGCGAATCGTCACGTCGGCGTCGGCCACGTAGTCGAGGATCTTCCAATTGATCCCCAAGCGGAGCGATGTCAGGAACTTGGCCGTCGCCGACAGGGTGGGAGGGACGTTGAGCGGGATGATCGGCAGCTCCCGCTGCCGGGCGGCATAGTCGACGGTCTCGCCGAAGTCGACATTGGGAGAGTCCATGAGCACGCCCACCACGACCTCCCGGGGCTCCCGGGAGAGGAAGGACATGACGTGTGCTGCTCCTGTCGAGAAAGCGCTGAGCACCACCGTGTCCGCGCCTCCGGCAACGGCCATGTCTGCCACCGCGGAGACGTCCTCCCATTCGGTGGCCCCGTACTGGTAGTACCCGGAGGGGTCCTGCGGCTGCCCCTCGTCGTTGCGGTAGGTGATGGCGAGCTGGGGATAGCCGGCATCCTGGAGGGGGGCGAAGAGCGGCTCGGCCTCGGCGGGAGTGGCGCCGAGACCGTGGACGTGAATCACCCAGGTCGTGCCCTCGGCAGGGAGATGCCAGGCTGCCATGGCCCCAAGCGGCGACGTGTAGGTCAGTTCCTCGAGCTCGAAATCCCCTTGGACCAGGGTGAATGTGTCCGGCTCAGGGGCAAAGCCGTCCTCGATCAAGTCACCGGAGAAATACCAGCCGCCGGCGAGATGAAACACCAGGGCCAGGCCGACCAGCGTCCAGAATGTCCCCCATAAGAGGCTCCGAATCCTCACGCCGGGAGATTCTGCCCGGAATCAGCCGACAGGCAACGACAAACCACCGACGAGGTTCTCGTGATGGTCCGTGACCGGGATCGGGTCGTTGCCAAAGGTCGGCTCCAGCTCCATGGCTTCGGCGATGGTCTCGTCAACCTTCGCCGACACCGCCTCCTCCATGACCGACCCCACCGCGGCCGTTCCAGCCCCTTCGAGGCTCTCACGCCGCACCAGTCCGATCAGCATGCCCCGATCGGCTACGGCGAGGACCTTCTCGTGGTGGAGGAGGAGGGTGTCGTCGGCAAGACGGAGAGGGCTGACGAACACGGGCTCGCCCATCCATCGGAAGACCCGGTCGGGAGCGCTACGCACCATGATCGCCCCCGCCGGTGCCTTGCTACGAAGACGGGCCCCGGGGCCGAACATCGACCGCTGCAGCCATGAACCACCCGGGGCGCCCAGGACCAGCAGTGCCCCCTCGCCCAGCGTCTCGACCAGATCGGAGATCCCTACGACCTCCATGACCCTCCCGCCCATCTCGGGAAGGGAGAGCCCCATGTGATCGAGGAGCACTTCGGCATCGTGGGGGTCGTCACCGGGGCGGATGGCGGAGAGCATCTCAGCCTCGACGCCGAGACGGCGGCCGATGCGAGAGGCGGTGTCTGCAGCCAGGAACGAGTGCGGGCCGCCGGCGACGGCCGACACCACCCGTGTGACATTGTCGGGGTGGAAATCGAGCGGCACGGCAACATTGACCAGGTCGAACGACCCGGGGAAACGACGTGAGACGAGGAGGTCTGCCCGGTGATTGATACATTGCTCGACCAGGTCACCGGTGATCCGATCCGGTTCGACCTCCGACAGGAGCTCGGCCAGCTCGGAACAGCCGTTGCCGCGGGTCCAGACAACCTTCATCTCGTTCCCCGCCGTTGGGGTCACCTCGGTCACTCCCTCCGCATCGGTAGCGGGCCCGGACGAGCCGGACGTCGACCACCGGTCTCACCATAAGGCATCGGCCCGCCCATGTCACCGGACAGTCTCGACGTGATCATGACGTGCGCAAGTGACAAGATTGGGTCGATGGATTTCGACGAGGTCGTCCGCAAGCGCCGGATGGTGCGGAACTACCGCCCCGACCCGGTGCCGAGCACGGTGCTCGACCGGATCGTCGACGTCGGCCTCCGCGCTCCGTCGGCGGGAAACAGCCAGGGGCTCGGATTCGTGATTGTCACCGAGCGGGAGACCCGACGGGCCATCGCCGCCCTCGCCGACGAAGCTGGGTACGTGTCCAGGGGCTTCGATCCATGGATCTCGGCCGCTCCGGCGCACATCGTCCCCACCGTGAGCGAGTTGGCCTACCGGGAGCGATACCGCGAGCCTGACAAGCTGAGCCCAGAAGGCGAGGAGATCGAGTGGCCTGTCCCCTATTGGTGGGTTGACGCCGGGGCGGCCTTGATGGGCGTCTTGCTGGCCTCGGTCAACGAGGGTCTGGCCGCCGGCTTTCTCGGGGTGCACTCCCTGCCCGACCTCGGGGCTTTGCTCCGCATCCCGGCGCATCACAGCCCGATCGGGGTGGTAACGGTCGGGTACCCCCTCGCCGACCGGCGCTCTTCCAGCCTCGACCGGGGCAGGAGACTTCGGGACACCGTGGTGCATCGGGAACGGTGGCAGGACTGATCAGCCGGGTGCGGGGAGCATTCGCTCCAGCACCTCGAGAGCTTCGGGCAGGTCGGAGGGCCGGACCATGACCCTGACCCCTTGGGTTACCTCGAGGAAGGGAACTGCTCCCGACACGGTGTCTCCCTGGACGACCGCGGTGATCCCGTTGACCTCCAGCCTCGCCTTGACCAGGGCCGCCTCGGTCATCGACTGATAGGTGCCGACTCGGGCCAAATCCATCACCCCACCCTATCGGACCGCGCCGATGACGCTGCTTTACTCGTCGGCCATGGCCGCCACCGAGATCACGTCGCCATCGAACCCTCGGATCAAGCGGCTGATAGGGCTTCGCGACCGCCGGAAGCGCGACCAGGAGTCGGTGTTCGTCGTCGAAGGGGCCAGGGACCTGGACCGGGCGTTGGCGGCGGGGCTCCGGCCCGACGAGGTCTACTACGACCCCGCTCGGTTCCGCCGGTCTCCGCACCGCGCAGATATCGAAGCCACCGTTGCTTCCAACGCCATGGACCGGGCCTCGTATCGAGGGAGTTCACAAGGTGTGATCGCCGTGTTCCCGCAGTTCGACGTCGGCCTCGAACATCTCAGTTTGGGTCCCGACCCTCTCGTTTTGGTGGCGGAGGCGATCGAGAAGCCGGGCAATCTCGGCGCGTTGCTGCGCACGGCCGACGCGGTTGGGGCCGAGGCTCTAATCGCGGCGGATCCCGGCACCGATCCGTTCAGCCCCAATGTGGTGCGGGCATCGACGGGTGCCCTGTTCTCGGTCCCCTTGGCCGTGACCGATCTGGGATCCGCGGTTGAGTGGCTTCGACGGGAACAGGTCCCCATCGTGGCCGCAGACCCCGATGCCGGCCAGGATCTGTGGTCGGTGGACCTGACCGGTCGTTGCGCCCTGCTGGTCGGCTCGGAGCACAGAGGGATCAGCAAGGCGGCCAGGAGCGCCTCCGTCAGCACCGTCTCCATCCCAATGGTCGGTGCCGGCGACTCGCTCAACGTCTCGGTGTCGATGGCGGTCATCGCATACGAGTCCCTGAGACAGCGCTCGTAGAACGTAGAACGCTTCTTGCATCGAACATATGTTCGATGCAAGACTCTATCGGACCGTGTCCGCACTGGTCCAGCCCAGCTTCGACGATCTCTCCACCCCGCTCTTCGACGTGACCTTCTGCGTCCTCGACCTGGAGACGACCGGCGGCTCGCCGAAAGACTGTGCGATCACCGAGATCGGGGCGGTCAAGTACCGGGGCGGCGAGCCACTCGGCTCGTTTCAGACCCTCGTCGACCCCGGGCTTCCCATCCCACCATCGATCGTCATCCTGACCGGGATCACCGAGGCGATGGTGATCGAGGCGCCAGACATCGCTTCGGCCCTCCCCGCTTTCCTCGAGTTCATCGGGGACGCGGTGATCGTGGGCCACAACGTCCGTTTCGACATGTCCTTCCTGAACGCCGCCACCGCCCGGCTGGGTTACCCCCGAATCGGCAACGACACTGTTGACACCGCCGGGTTGGCGCGGCGCCTGGTCCGGGACGAAGTGCGCAATCTGCGTCTACAGACTCTCTCCGCCCACTTCCGCAGCCCGGTCGCCCCGATTCATCGCGCCCTCGAGGATGCACGGGCCACCGCCCATGTCCTCCACGCCCTTCTGGAGCGGGCAGGGAGCCTGGGGGTGACCAATCTCGACGACCTGCTCCAACTCCCACGGGCGCGCGGCTCCGCCCACTACTCCAAGATCCGGCTGACCAACGGCCTCCCTCGGCAACCGGGGGTGTATCTGTTCCGTGACCGGCACGGCACTCCGATCTATGTGGGAAAGGCGTCCAACCTGAGAGCCAGGGTCCGCCAATACTTCTACGGCGATCAGCGCCGCAGCATCGGGAATCTCATGCGCGAGCTTCACACCGTCGACCACATCGTCTGCCCCACGTCACTCGAAGCCGAGATTTCCGAGCTCCGCCTCATCCACGCTCACCGCCCTCGCTACAACCGGCGATCCCGGCCTCCAAAGTCGTCGCACTGGGTCAAGCTCACCGACGAAGCGTTCCCGAGGCTCTCGGTGGTGCGGACCCTCAAGGAGAACGGCCTGGCCTATCTCGGGCCATTTCGATCCAAGTCGTCGGCAGATGTGGTGGTGTCGGCCCTCTGGGACGCCACCCTGATCCGTCGGTGCACCACCCGGCCAGGCACCAGGTCGGCGCGCTGTGCTCCTGCCCAGATGGGAGTGGCCCACTGCCCGTGTGATGGGGATCTCGACGCTGCCGAATACCGGCCGGTGGTGGATCAGATCCTCGAGGGGATAGCAGATTCCCCCGGGCTCCTACTCGAGCCGCTGGCAACCCGAATGGAGGAGCTCGCCCGCGAGTTGCGCTACGAGGAGGCGGGATGGGCTCGTGACCGTCATGAAGCGCTGGCCAGGGCCATCGAGATGAGCCGGGCCTGGACGGCCCTGGGCCGTCTCGGTGTCTGTGAGTTGGAGAGCGACGACGGATCACATGTCCTGGTCGATCACGGGCGTCTGGTCAGCACGTGGAAGGCCGGGTCGAGCCCTCCCCTGCGTCCGGCGCCCAACGTCGGAGATGGGCCCGGCTTCGCTGTGCCCGACAGCGTGGAGACCGCGGAGGAGTCCAGCCTGATCTGGCGGTGGATGGGGAGCCGGTCGGTCCGCCTGGTCGACGCCACCGGGACACTGGCCCTGCCCATCAGACCGGTGATCCGTCTCAAGGCCCGTCAGAGAGATAGGCCGGCGAGCTCGATCCACGTTGCCGCGGCGCGGGCGAACACTTCCCCTTCCTGATTGGCCAGGGCGGAGCCTGCGAAAGACTTGCGCCCCTCGACTTCGATCGGCCATCCGATCGCCACCAATGGCTCACCGATCTCGGGCAGCCGTTCGATCGAAGCGGTGAGACGGCCGAGTAGCGCCAGCGGAGCCGAGGGCAGGCCGAAATAGGAGGGGCAATCGAGGGCGGCCCACACATGTCGCCGGCCAACCATTCCGTCGGCACCCCGCAACGAGTCGTCCGGGGTCCAGGGCGCGGCAACGATGTCAGTGTTGCCCACCCGTCCGGGGAAGATGCGAAGCCCGTCACCGGGCGCCCGTTCCGGCCCGCACACAAAACAACCCGGGAAAGGATGAGCTTCGAAACCGGCATAACGACGCGAGGCCTCCACTGCAACCTCGAGCCCTGGCGCCTCGGGAACCTCGAGGTCGAGAGTCGACTGGTTCGCCTCTCCCACAATGTTCTCCCCATCGGTCAGCCTGCTCTGCTCCCCGTCACCGCTGAGGGTGAGGGGGCGGTCCAACGGCGGGGGCAGGCGAAGAGTCACAGTCGCCACACTGCTCACGCCCTCGGCGACGACACCGCAGGAATACCCGCCATTGCCGCTCTGCGGTGGGCCACGGAACCTGCGCTCGATCACGACCTCGGTGCTCACAAGGTCGGAAACTTATCGTTACGTCTCTGTTCGAGCCAAGATGGAGAATCCCAGCCATGCGTCGCCTTCTCCCTGTTCTGGTCGTCGTCGTGTTGTTCTCATCGTGTGGTGGGCCCGGCCCGGACACATCGGGCGTCCCGGACCTTCCCGAGATGACCGCAGACGAGTTCGAGGCCAAGCTGGCCGCTCTCGACCGGCCGGCGGTGGTGAACGTATGGGCCTCGTGGTGCATCCCATGTCGATCCGAGGCACCTTTGCTCAATGCCGCCTTCGAGGCTCACGGCGCCGAGATCGAGTTCATCGGAGTCGATGTGCAGGACAATCAGCCTGACGCCAGAGCGTTCCTGGCGGAGTTCGGATTGGGATTCGAGCACGTGTTCGACCGCAACCGCTCGATCCCGAATCGGTTCGCCGGCTTCGGGACTCCGATCACATTCTTCTTCGCCTCCGGAGGTGAGCTGGTGACCACCCATAACGGCATCATCGACGAACGTGGGCTCGCCCTCGGCATCGACGAACTGCTCCATCTCGACCCCTGATGGAGTTCACCCTTCTCTGGGCGGCTCTGACCGCAGCCGCCCTGGGCTGGGTCGGGACCAGGATCTGGCCCGAAGGCCTGCCCGATCGGCCCTCCGACCGTCTGCTGGGTGCCGGCGCCATCGGACTTCTGGTGGGACGGATCACCGCGATGATCGCCCAAGGGACCAATCCGCTCCTCCACCCGGGAGACCTCCTCGTGGTCCGCGGTGGGGTCCACACCGTCGGCGCGACGATCGGGGCCGTAGCGGCGTACTTGTGGTCGGTGCGGGGCGAGCTCCACTATCTCGATGCGATCACCCCTGCGGCGCTGCTCGCGCTGGCCGGGTGGCATGGTGGGTGTCTGTGGAGAGGCGCCTGTCTCGGGACGACGTCCGACCTGCCCTGGGCATTCGCCGAGCCGGGGAGCGTCGTCGGCAGGCATCCGGTCGAGTTGTACGTGGCGCTGGCCCTGACATTGGCCGCCTGGGCGGTGGCCCGGCTGTCGTTCGGTCCGCTGCTGAGATCAGGGCTCGGGCTGGCTGCCGCCGGGATGGTGAGACTCGTCACGGAGCCCCTGCGACTGTCGGTCACCGGCGGGCCGACCGGGTGGTACATCGCAGCCATCGCAGTCGGTCTCGTGGCCGCCGCGGTGGGCCCGAGGTTTCTGACGACCCGTGCCGCGCCGTGACTTGAGTCTGACCCCGCACGCAATGAGACTTCCGCGGTGCCCCCACCAATAGTCTTGCGCGATTCGGGAGTGACCCTGGGTGGCCAGATGGTGCTGCGCGGGTTGACGGTGTCGGTGGGCCCCGGCGAGGTGCTCGGGATCGCCGGGCCGAACGGATCGGGCAAGACGACCCTGCTCCGGCTGCTGGCCACCCTGGTCCGCCCCGACCGCGGAGAGGGCCGAGTGCTGGGGGCGACCCTAGGCACCAGCGAGGTCTACGGGGTGCGCCCCTGGATCGGGCTCATCGGCCACGTCCCCGCCATGATCGGCGAATTGAGCCTGCGCGAGAACCTGGAGCATGCGATACGGCTGGCCGGGGCCGACCCCGCCCGGATCGAGCCCGCTTTGAGGGTGGTAGGGCTCGACGAGGCGGCCCATCGCAAAGTGGAGACCAGCTCGCATGGCATGCTGCGCCGTACCGAGGTGGCCCGGCTCTTGATCACGCAGCCCCGTCTGCTCCTGCTCGACGAGGCGTTCTCCGGGCTCGACTATTACGCCCAGGAGCTGATCGACACCTTGATAGACCGTGCCACCCGGGACGGGGGGGCTGCGGTGATGGTGTCGCACGACCCGCGCAACATCGCAGAGCGCGCCGGGAAGGTCCTCAACCTCTCCGCTGGGCGACTGGAGCCCGTGACTTGAGCTTCTGGGACCAGGCACTCGAGATCGCCAGAGTGGATCTTCGCATCGAGCGTCGGATGGGCGACGTCCTCCGCATCGTCCTCCCCTTCGCCGTCGTGGCCCTTCTCGTGTTCCCTCTCGCCCTCGGAGTCGATCTGTCCGCCGTCTCCCGTCTCGGGCCTGCCGTCTTCTGGGCGATCGGGATCCTCTTCGGGATGCAGATCGCCCTTCGTCACACCGCCGACGACCGCCCGGAGAGACGCGACCTGTATTCCCTGCTCGGCGTCGATCCCTCAGCCCGTTTCGTCGGGCGATGTCTTTCCGGCTCTGCCCTCATGGTGGTCTTCCTCCTCGTGTTGCTTCTCGCCACGATCGTCCTCTACAGCCCCGACCTCCCCGATGGCTGGCTGCTCCCGGTGCTGGCGGGCCTTCTCCTCACCGCCATCGGGCTCACCGAGTTGGGAACCCTCGCCGGGGAGGTCACCGCCGGGCTCAGGAACCGGACGACGCTGGCCTCACTGATCGTCGCCCCGCTCGCCCTGCCCCTGGTGATCGGGGCCTCGCAGACCCTGGAATCACTAGCCCGCGACACCGGTATCCTCCGCTGGTTGATTCTGCTGGTGGCCACGGACCTGGCGCTCGCCGTTGCAGGTGTCGCCCTGGCCAGGCCACTGGAGGAGGCGTCGAGATGAACCGAACCAGGATCCTGTTGGGCACGGCCGCCTTGGCGGTCGCGGTCGGCTTGTGGTTCGCCTTCACCTCACCCGTGGACCGACTCCAGGGCGAATTCAGCCGAATCGTCAACATTCATGCCCCCTTCCTGTGGGTCGCCTTCCTTGCTTTCGGGGTCACCGCCTTGGCCTCCGTCATGTGGCTGGTCAAGAAGACCACTCGCTGGGACCGGCTCGGTGAGGCGTCAGCAGAGTTGGGCGTTGTGTTCACCGTCACCGGGTTGTTCACCGGCATGGTCTGGGGTCAGGCGGTGTGGGGCCGGGCCTGGGATTGGGGCGACGCACGCCTGGCCACGACAGCGGTCATGCTCTTCGTCTATCTGGGGTATCTCGCCCTGCGCGGGGCGACACCCGACCCGGAGATGCGAGCGAGACGGTCGGCGATCCTGGGAACGGTCGCCATCGTCCAGGTCCCCCTCGTCTACTTCTCGGTGTACATGTTCCGCACCCTGCATCAGACCCCCTCGATCCGCCCCGACGGAGCCACGATGCCGAGGGAGATGGTCGTCGCCCTTCTGGTCAACTTCCTCGCCATCACCTATCTCTACGTGGCCCTCCTCCTCGCTCGCCTCGACGTCGCTCGAGCCGAGGAGAGAGTCGCCGCCGAGGCCGATATGGCCGGAGACGCGGTCAAGCCGCCACGTCTCACCGAGGTCGAGGATGTCTGACCTGTTCATCGTCGTCGGCACTTTCGCCCTCTGCTATGCGGCGATCATCGGCTACGCCGCCCGTCTCCACCTGCGCCGTCGCCGGGTCAAGGACTGACGGTGGCCCACCGCCGATTCGTCTACCTCGGCATCGGAGGGGTGATCGTCCTCGTGCTCGGCCTCACCATCAGCAGCCTCGATGACAACCTGACCTACTACCTGTATCCATCCGAAGCGGTGGAGCAACGGTCCGAGTTTCCCGACGGTGAGCGGTTCCGCCTCGCCGGGATGGTGGTGGCGGGGAGCGTGGTCGAGGGAGACGGAGCGACTTCGTTCGACATCACCGACGGCGGAGCCGACATCTCGGTCCGGCTCACCGGCTCCAAACCCTCCCTGTTCGGCGAAGAGGTGCCGCTCCTCCTCGAAGGAGCCTGGTCGGGTGCGACATTCGAGGCCGACTCGGCACTCATCCGTCACGACGAGAACTACGAGGTCCCCGAGGAGGGCGGGGCCTACCCGGAGGGCTGATGCTTGCCTTCCTCGGATCGGCCGGAGTGATCGCGGCCCTCATCGGCTCCCTTCTGCTGGTTCTCAGGGGAACCCGGCTGGCCCGCGGTGGGGAGGCCGACCTGAACGCTCCGGCCAGCCTGGTGTTCGCCGGCGCACTCGTGGCGATGGCGGCGATGCAGATCGCCCTGCTGTCCGACGACTTCAGCTTGGCCTACGTCGCCAACCATCATTCCGTCACCACACCGTTCCCATTCGATGTCGCCACGGCCTGGGCCGCCCTGGAAGGCTCGATAGTCCTGTGGGGCCTGGTGTTGGCCTTCTTCACCTGGGTCGCGGCGAGACGGCAGGGCGGAGCCGGCGACCGCCTCGGAGCCGCCGCGGTGGCGGTGATGGGTGGCGTGGCGATCTTCTTCTTCGGGCTGATGATCACTGTGGCCAACCCGTTCGAGGTATGTGTCGACGCGCTCGATGTCGGTTGCGCCGCATCCAGCGCATGGCCCCTCGCCACCGTGGATGCCCCGGTCAACGGTCCAGGCCCGAACCCCCTCCTCCAGAACCACTTCCTCATGGCGGTGCACCCCCCTGTCCTCTACGTCGGATACGTCGGCCTGACCGTGCCCTTTGCCTATGCCATCGGCGCGCTCGCCTTGGGGAGGCCGGGACCGGACTGGCTGCGTCGCAGTCACCGCTCGACCATGGTGGCCTGGTCGTTCCTCACCCTCGGGATCGGGCTGGGTGGCTGGTGGGCCTATGAGGTCCTGTCCTGGGGCGGCTACTGGGCCTGGGACCCTGTGGAGAACGCCTCGCTCATGCCCTGGCTGGCGGCCACCGCCTTTCTCCACTCCGGGCTGGTGCAAAGACGTAGGGAGATGCTCCAAGCATGGAACTTCGTGCTCGTCATCAGTGCCTTCGCCCTCACCATCCTCGGCACCTTCCTCACCAGGTCGGGCACGATCAACTCGGTCCACTCCTTCACCCAATCGGCCATCGGTCCTGCCCTGCTCGGCTTCCTGGTCTTGGTCCTGGTCGGGTCGTTCACCCTCTTCGCGATGCGCTCCCATCTGGTTTCGTCGTCGCCTCGTATCGAGTCGTTCGTCTCCCGCGAAGGGACCTTCCTCGTCAACAACCTCCTCCTTACCGTCTATGCGTTCGTAGTCCTGATCGGCACTACCTATCCGCTCCTTCTCGAAGCCTTCACCGGCACCCAGGTCGGGGTCGGCGAGCCCTTCTTCAACCGTCTCGCCGTGCCCCTTTCCTTCATGCTGCTGCTGGCGATGGGATTCGGACCGATCACACCGTGGCGGGGAGCAGGGCCGGGCCTCCTCTGGCGCCGCCTCCGGGTCCCGACCCTCGTCGCCCTGGCCGCGGGGCTCCTCGTCGCCGCCACCGTGACCAGGGTGGGTTGGGTGGTACTCGCCATCGTCCTCGGCGTTTTCGTCATCGGCGTCGTGGTCGGGCTGCTCTTCGAACTGGCCGGTGCCAGGGCGTCGAAGTCGGGTCGTCCGGTGCTGGCGGAAGCGAGGGCAGTGATCGGCAACGACCAGCCGTTCTGGGCCGGGCAGGTCAGCCACCTCGGCGTGGTGCTCGTTGCCATCGGCATAGCCTTCGCCGCCAACCTCCCCCTCCACGCCGAGGTGGAGCTGGCCCCGGGCGAGTCCGTGGAGTTCGCCGGCTACACGCTCGTCTACGAGGCACCGTTTCGTCGTGACGAGCCGAACCGCGTCGTCGAGGGGGCCCGGGTCGGCGTCAGTCGAAACGGCACGAGGGTGAGCACGCTGGAACCGCGGGCCAACTTCTACCCCGGGGTTACCGGAGGAATCATCACCCCGGCCGTGATGACCCGGCCCGGCGGCGACCTGTACCTCACGCTGCGAAGTCTCGACGACGAGACCATCGAGCTCGGGCTCGACACCTCCCCGATGATCTGGCTGGTGTGGCTGGGCGGGTTGACCACGGCGACCGGTGGGTTCTGGTCGCTTTCGGCCAGGCGCCGCCGGCTGGAGGTCGAGCCGGAGCCGGTTCTGGCCGATGTCTGAGCGAGTCAGGAACGGCGCCTTCGTGGCCACGATGGCGGTCATGGCCGTCGCCCTGACGCTGCTCGTGTCGACCAGGCCGGCCGACGTCGACCGGGTCGAGGAGATCGGCTCCCGGATCAAGTGCCCGGTGTGCCAGGGAGAGTCGATCGCCAATTCTCCTTCGCCTATGGCGGAGGACATGATGGATCTCGTCTCCGAGAGAGTCGCCGCCGGGATCTCCGACCAGGACATCATCGACGAGCTGCTCGGCTCTTACACCGGGGCGGTGCTGCTCGACCCGCCGGCCTCGGGAACCACCCTGGTGCTCTGGCTCGCCCCGATCGCGGCTCTGGTCCTCGGCGTAGCCGTGATCTTGTGGTGGCAACGCCATCCGGGCGCCGGGGGCGAACAGTCCCCACTCCCTGTCGAGCGGAGCCGGACACGGCTGGTGATCGGAGGTGTGATCCTCATATTCGCCTTCGCCGGCATCGTGGTGGTGGCCAGCAACTCCCTCCAGGACCGCCCTGCGGCGGCCGCCGGGGCGGCCGCCCTCGACGGCCAGGATCTCTCCGAGGTGAGCAACGAGACCATGGAGGCGGTGGTGGCGGCCAACGCCGACGATCCCCAGATCAACGGTATGCGGCTTGCTCTGGCCGAGCGCTACTTCGACACCGGTGATTACCGCTCGGCCTTCCCCCACTACCTGGTGGTGGCCGAGGACCCGGACGCGACCGCCGCCGAGGCGATAGCCGCGTTGGTCCGCCTCGGATGGATGGCCTTTGACGGTAACGGCGAGGTGGAGACGGCCACCCGGCTCGTAGACGAGGCGCTGGCCATCGACCCGAGGTCGACCGTTGCGCTCTATGTGAGGGCCAGGGTGCGATGGTGTGGTGCCGGCGAGGCCGATGGGGCGATAGCGACCTTCGAGAGCCTGCTCGCAGATCCCGGTTTGGACCAGGAGACGAAGACCCGGATCGAATCCGACATCGAGCTTGCCCGCGATGGCGGGGAGTGCCCGTGACGGGACGGGTCTTGCGTTGGACAGGTTTGGCTGTCGTGGGGGCAACCGTGGTCCTGGCGGTGGTTCTCGCCTCCCGTTTCGGCAGCGACCCCGGTCTGGTCGACTCGCCCCTGCTCGGTCAGCCCGCACCCGCGTTCGATCTCCCAGGGCTAGACGGAAGCCAAGGCATCACCCTTTCCCAGCTCCGTGGCGACGTGGTCGTGGTCAACTTCTTCGCCTCCTGGTGCCCCGAGTGCCGAGAGGAGCACGACGATCTCGTCGCCACTTCCGAGTCCTTCGCCGATCGGGACGTCACCTTCGTCCAGATCGGGTATCAGGAGGACCCGGCCGAATCGCTCGCCTATCTCGACGAGGCGGGCAGATCCGCCGCCACCATCTACCTCGCCGACCCGGGAAGCCGCACCGCCATCGCCTACGGGGTGTTCGGCATACCGGAGACCTTCTTCATCGACCCCCAGGGGACGGTGGTGGGCAAGATCATCGGCGAGTCAAATGCCCTTATCCTGGGAGCCACCATCGACGCCATCATCGCCGGTGAGCGCCCCGGCCAGCAGATCACCGGGGACACCCAGCAGGCACCCGACACCTGACTTCAGCCCGGCCTGATCACCTCCAAGGTGACCTCGTCGAACGATGCGGTGTCGAGGGCAGCCGGGCCGGTGCCGAGGAGAAAGACGTCGAAGAAGCCGACCAGGTACCGGTCGATGATCGGTATCACCCGCCCTGCGGGAATCGGCCCCTTCCATCCCAGCCTCGACGCCAGGGGCGAGAGCAGCGGGGTTGCCACCAGATCGTTCTCGACCGCCCCCTCGACACCGATCCAGTAGGTCGTCTCGGTGGAGCGCTCGGCGATCCCGCGCAAGATGGCGTCGTTCTCGCTGCCCCTCCAGTCGTCTGAGCGGAGGTAGAGGGCAGGTCGCGGGGCGGAGATGGCCAGGACCCGATCCGGGATCGGCTCCACCCAAGGGTCGAGCCCGAGCACTGCATCACACCGTTCGTCCACGAGACAGAACTGAATCGCAGCGCCTCCGCCGGTCTCGTAGCCGTAGACGCCGAGCCGGGTCACGTCGGCGCTGGAGGCGAATGCGCCAAACGGCCCCTCCTCACCCGCCTCTAGTGCGTTGACCACGGTGACGATGTCCTCGGTGAATACGTCGAGCAGAGTCTCGACGGCCGTTTCGTACGCCTCCTCCCCTACCTCCGCGCGGTCAGGGAGCGCTGCGGGGTCGAGGCGCACCACATCGCCGTCGGGGAATCGGGTCGCCACCGAGGCATGGGTGTGGTCGACGGCCACCACGATGAAGCCGTTACTGGCCAGGCTCTCGATCTGGTTGATGGCCATGGAGCGAAAGCCGCTCCAGCCATGGCTGAAGATCACGACCGGGAACGCTCCCGGAGCGATCGGGGCCGAGGGGATGGAGTGGGAAGGGGTGTAACGAGTGTGATCGAGGAACCAACCGGGGAATCCCATCTCTGTCGCGACTCCGGGAGCGACGATGTCCCAATCCTCGCTCCAGGGAACCGGTTCGACGCCCTCGCCGGCCAGGGCGGGATACCAAACCTGGGCGACGAGACGTCGCGCCTCGCCGGACCTCGGGCGGCCGTAGAGCTCTTCTCGCTCCCGGTCGATCAGGGCCACGGTGACCGTGCCGATTGGCTCCGGCCCGGTCGGAACCGGCAGCTCCGGCACGGGGAGAATCAGCGGAAGGACCGCCCCCAGGGCAACCCCGGCCACCCCGAAGATGCCCCGGGCGATGCGACTGGTCCAGTCCACCCGCCGCTCCACGGCAAGGATGTCCCCGATGACAAGACCGAGGGCCGCGCCGTACACCGGGATCATCTGCCAGCGGAGCCCCTCTAGCTGCCAGTGAAGGACGAACAGGGCGACCAGCAGGCCCGCGGCGATGCCTCGTCGGGTCCTGACCCCGAACACCGCGGGCCAGGCAACGGCGAACACCTCACCGAAGACCAGGAACAGCTCGAAACGCCTCAAGGGCGGACGAGCCTAAAACCCCCTCGCCGGTGTGGGAACCCTCTATCGGTCATGGAAGCGGTTCTGAACCTTGGTCCCCTGGTGGAACACGATTTGCCATTCAGAGTTGCGACGCAGCCAGATCGAGCTCCGTCGTGTCTCCCGACCCTCCTGGCCGATGGTGCGATACGTGACCAAAGCCACATCGTCGGATACCTCTCGCACATCGAAATCACGGATCTTGACCACGCCGGGCGTCTCCTGCACCATCATCTGGACGATGGCGTCCTTGGTGTAGACCCGGCCGCTGCTCCCGAACTCGAGGAACTCGGGGTGGAGGAGCGGGATGACCGCGCCCGGAGAGCCTCGCACCGCCGGGTCCAGGAGACGCTGCTCCAGCTGGAGGAGCTCGTCTCGCCAGTAGGGCGATTTGTCGGATCTCTTCAAGCTCATTGCTCGTCTGTCGGCGAGGCGGGCGCAGGCACGCGCGGATGATACGGCAGGAGCAGCGCCACTCCCGGCCCTGGTCACCGGAAAGGTGTGCTCGGGGGTTGCGCGATGCATCGGTCCCGGTCGTTACAATTCGCTGCCCTTGAACTCGACGCTGTACTTCGCCTACGCATCGTTCCTCGACCCCGATCGCATCGGTGCCGTTGCTCCACACGCCCGATTCCTGTTCACCGCCCACTTTCCCGAGACCAGGTTGGTCTTCGTCGACTCCGAGGGTTCCGAAGGTCTTCCCTCCCTGCTCGCCGAAGCCGGTCACACGGTTTGGGGGGGTGTCTTCGAAGTGCCGGACACCGAGGTCCCGGCCTTGCTCGATGCCGAGGAGGGGGAAGGGCGAGTCGCCGGATGGGATGCGAAGGCGGTCGATCGCGAGGGCAACAAGCACGACTGCCTCACCTTTGTCGCCAAGGCCTCACCCAACGGTGAACGCCGCCCCGGAAACGACCATCTCCAATCGATGGTCAAGGGGGCCAAACACTGGTCCCTCCCCGCTGGGTGGGTGATGGGCCTCGAGGATCTCGGAGAGGACCCGCTCTTCTCTTGAGCGGTCCGGCGGTGCCGGCCCCTCCCCCGTAATCAGGAATCGGCGACGTCGACCGGGAACATCCGGGACAAGGTCCAGGCCACGATCCCGCCGACGAGCGGGAACACGATGTACACCCAGAGCTGTCCTATCTCGCCCGAGACGACGGCCGGGCCGAACGATCGGGCGGGGTTCACCGAAGCCCCCGAGAAGGGGATGCCGGCCAGATGGACGCCGACAAGGGTGAGGCCGATGGCGGCCGGTGCGTGATTGGCGCCCCTGGTGGTGACGGACAGGATCACCCACACGAAGATCGTGGTGAGTGCGATCTCGGCGATGATGCCGGTGGAAATAGTGTCGTAGCCAGTGACCGTCCCACCCACATCGTTCCGGCTGGACGCGGCCAGCACCACCAGGGAGGCAACGCCGGCGCCGGCGAACTGACCGATCCAGTAACCGATGGCGTCGCCGAGCGAGGTTCGGCCGTCGAGCACCATCGCCAGGGTGACCGCTGGGTTGAAGTGGCCACCGGAGACATGTCCGACGGCCCAGATCCCGGCCAACAGCGCCAGTCCGAAGGCGAAGGAGATGGCCACGATCTCGGCCGCCCCGGCGGCCCCGCCGACGGCGAGAATCCCCATAGAGCCGAGAAACACCAGGATGAACGTGCCCAGGAATTCGGCCAGGTACTTGTTGATGACCATTCGAGCTCCTTCTCTAGGTCTGCCGTTCCGACCTGCGGTGACGCCTGAAGGTTTCAGCTGGGCCAGGCTATTTCGCGGTCTCGTCGTCCTCACGGATTTGACCGTCGTGCCCGAGTCGGACTCGGTGTCGGAGTGGCGGTGATGCTCGCCCTATCCTCGTAACCGCCGGTCGCCCTCGTGTTGTGGTCGAAGGTCCCTACCCGGCGGGAGCGTTGCCACCGATGCTCATCTCATGACCGATACCGCCGCAGTCATCGAGCAGCCTGTCCTGGGACGGCTCTCCACCCTCGACCGCTTCCTCCCGATATGGATCGGTGCTGCCATGGTGGCTGGCCTGGTCCTGGGAAACCTGATCCCGAACCTGAACGACTGGCTCGACACGGTCAAGATCGGCAGCGTTTCCCTTCCGATCGCGATAGGGCTGCTGGCGATGATGTATCCGGTGCTGGCCAAGGTCCGCTACTCCCAGATAGGCGAGGTGGCTACCGATCGCAAGCTCATGGCCACATCCCTGATTCTCAACTGGATCGTCGGCCCAGCCCTCATGTTCGCACTCGCCTGGTTGCTTCTCCCCGACCTTCCCGAGTTTCGCACCGGTCTGATCATCATCGGATTGGCCCGTTGCATCGCCATGGTGCTCATCTGGAACGACCTCGCCTGTGGCGACCGGGAAGCCGCAGCCGTCCTGGTCGCGATCAACTCGGTGTTCCAGATCGCGGCCTACGCCGTCCTCGGGTACTTCTACCTCGACCTTCTTCCGGGGTGGCTGGGGCTCGACACCTCAACTCTCGACGTGTCCATGTGGGAGATCGCCAGGATCGTCCTCGTGTTCCTCGGCATTCCACTGGCCGCCGGTTATCTCACCCGGCGCTGGGGAGAACACAGCCGTGGTGTGGAGTGGTACGAGACCCGATTCCTCCCCAGGATCGCCCCCTGGGCCCTCTACGGGCTTTTGTTCACGATCGTGATCCTGTTCGCCCTTCAGGGCGAAACCATCATCGCCCAGCCCTGGGATGTCGCCCGTATCGCCTTGCCCCTACTCGTCTACTTCCTGCTCATGTGGGCGGCGTCGTTCGCCCTCGGGCTTCGTCTCCGCCTCAGCTACCCCAAGAACACGTCGATGAGCTTCACCGCAGCCAGCAACAACTTCGAGCTCGCCATCGCGGTCGCCATCGGCGTCTTCGGAGTGACCTCGGGGGAGGCTCTCGCCGGGGTCGTGGGCCCGCTCATCGAAGTCCCGGTCCTCATCGGTCTGGTCTACGTTGCCCTATGGGCCCGTCGACGCTTCTATCCGACATACGAGAGCACGTAGGGGAAGGTCTCTGGTTTCCAATAAGGAGAGGCCCCCTCTCGGGAGCCTCTCCACGTGGTGAGCCCGCCTGTAAGCCGGATTCTGTCGAGGGCGACAACCTGCCCTTGAACCCACCGTTCGATGCGAGACGTGACGAAAGTCCCTGGTGGTCTCTCTGGGTCTGCTGGATGATCAGACAATGAGTCCAGTCTCGGACGCGTTTCTGTTGGAGCTAGCAGGGATCACCGCTTCACTGCTGGGCTTCTTCGTGGTCGGGGTGTTCTTCTATGTGCAGCGAGGACTGTTCCCACAGGCCGCCGAGGCGGCTCAGCAGTACCTCCAGGCCGCGACCAGGTCGGTGGTCATCCTCTATGGCATGACACTGAGCATGTCGTTGAGCCTCGTCGTCCTCAATCAGCCGTGGCCCGCGCTGCTCTACCTCGGTATGTCGATGGTGTTGTTGTGGTCGGTGATCCGAACCAGTCTGGCGATCGGCCGTCTCCACCGAGCGCTCGAGATACGGGTGATGCCTCAGATCCCAATGTGGATAGCTGCCGCCGCAAGCCTTGCAGCCCCTTGGGTCTTGGGTGGGACTAGCCCATCGCGAGAACAACTCACCGTGGCGATCCTCCTGCTGGGAGCGTTCGCGTTCGCAAGCTCAGCGAGCCTCGTGCTCTCCACGTTCGACATCTCCCAGTTGGAATCATCGGCAGTCTCCGCACTCGAGTCGGAGGCCCTCTCGGGTCGCGTTGAAGAGACCGAGGGTGTCGACCAATGGTTTGAGGAACCCGACGAGAGCAAGAGGATGGCGGCGCTGAAAGGGAGCCCAGAATGGGACACGACATCAGCAGTGATGGACCTATCGGCGGAGTAATGCAGCGGTTCAACCGGCGCCTGGCGTCTATCCTCGGATCGGAGCGCATCCCACGAGCGGAGAAGCGAGCAAGAGCTGAAGAAGCGATTCGGGCCGTCGACGAAGTCGTCGCTGACATTGAGACAGGACTCTCCATCCCGGCGCGAGACGACTGAAGAGGATAAGGCCTCCAATAAAGGAGAGGCCCCCTCTCGGGAGCCTCTCCACGTGGTGAGCCCGCCTGTAAGCCGGATTCTGTCGAGGACGACCATCCATCTGGGCGCACCGTTGCCGATGCGCTCGTGCGGCCTACCCGGGACTTGATCGACGGGCCGCCGACGTCCCTGCTTGGCCTTGCTCCGGGTGGGGTTTGCCGAGCCGCCGCAGTCGCCTGCGACGCTGGTGAGCTCTTACCTCACCGTTTCACCCTTGCCTGTGCCCGTGAGGGCCATCGGCGGTCTGCTCTCTGCTGCACTTTCCGTCGGGTCACCCCGCCTGGGAGTTACCCAGCACCCTGCCCTGCGGAGTCCGGACTTTCCTCGGTCTTTCGACCGCGGTCGCCCGGCGGGCTCACACCTTCATTCTATGGGCCGGTTTGCTTCTTTCGACCCGCCAGCCACCCGGTCAGACCGGCAACAGTGGCGGCCACCACGGCCAGCCAGACGACTGTCACCGTCGGCGCCGGGCTCCCTCCCATCCTGGCCACCACGATGATCAGCCCGGCCAGAAGCAGACCGGTCACTGCCCCGTGGAACCTCTCGGAATGGCGGGCCAGGCGGCCCGCGACCCATCCGGAGACGGCCAGCCCCAGGACGACACCGATGATCAACCCGATGTCGGCGCCCCGCTCCACCCCGATCACGGTGAGCACGCCACCCAGAACGAGCGCGAGGAGGGTGGCCGATAGGCCCCCGGCCCCGACTCCGAGACCGACTGCCACGATGTTCAACGCCGCCAGCATCTCCCGATGTTCCCATCCTCGGCGCCAAACCCGGCGGGAAGCCCGGATTGAGCGATCGGACCTGACGGGTATGGTCAGAGGAGATGCAGCCCAATCGTGCCGGTGGCCCTCTGGTGGTGACCGCCCATCGTCTCCCTGTGGCATGGGACGAGAAAACCGGCAAATGGAATCCGAGCCCAGGCGGTCTCGTCTCCGCCCTGACCCCGGTTCTGCGCGAGCGGGGCGGAGTCTGGGTCGGGTGGGGAGGCGCACCCGGCGGGGAGTCACGGTCGTTTCAGGCGGCGGGGATCAAGAACCGGCCCGTGGTCCTCTCGGCGTCCGAGATCGAGGATCACTATGACGGCTTCTGCAATGGGACGATCTGGCCCCTCTATCACGATGCGATCCGCCCACTGGAGTTCCACCGTCATTGGTGGGGGCCGCATCAGGAGGTGAACACCCGATTCGCAGAGGCAACGGCCAAGGCGGCAGGCCCGGAGGGCAAGATCTGGGTTCACGACTATCAGCTCCAGCTCGTCCCGGCGATGCTGAGGGAGCGGCTCCCTGGAGCCAGGATCGGCTTCTTCCTCCATATCCCCTTCCCTCCGGTCGACATCTTCGAGCGTCTCCCCTGGCGGAAACAGGTGCTCGAAGGGCTCCTCGGGGCCGACTACCTGGGATTCCAGACCCGCCGCGCCGTGCTCAACTTCGCCGCCGCCGCCCGCGAGATCGTCGGGGCGCGCGGCCCGGCCTCGTGGCTCGACTACCAGGGGCGGCACGTCCGGGCTCAGGCCGTGCCCATCTCGCTCGACGTGGCGCAGAGCCGGGCGGCCGGGAACTCGCCCGAGGCGCTGGCCGCGGC
Source organism: Acidimicrobiia bacterium (assembly GCA_035462175.1). Taxonomy (GTDB): domain Bacteria; phylum Actinomycetota; class Acidimicrobiia; order Spongiisociales; family ZC4RG35; genus JARDZU01. The sequence goes on from DATHUP010000045.1 coordinate 84,569, forward strand.
GGAACGGCTGCGCCACGATCTCGGTGACCCGGAGCACGTGATCCTGGGTGTCGATCGTCTCGACTACACCAAGGGCATCGACCTGAGGCTGCGCGCCTTCGAAGTGATGCTGCAGCGCCACCCGGAGCTGAGGGGGAAGGTGTCGTTCGTCCAGATCGCGGTGCCCAGCCGCGAGGACGTGGAGGAGTACCGGACGATAAGACGCAAGGTGGAGGAGATGGTGGGGAGGATCAACGGGCGCTTTGCCCGCGCCTCGTGGACACCCATCCACTACATGTACCGCACCTATGCCTTCGAAGACCTGGTCGGGGCCTACCTGGCCGCCGACGTGATGATGGTCACCCCGCTCAGGGACGGCATGAACCTGGTCGCCCTGGAGTACGTGGCGACGCGGAGGGAGAACCGCGGCGTGCTCATCCTGAGTGAGTTCGCCGGGGCGGCCGAGCGTCTCACCGACGCCCTCGTCGTCAATCCCTATGACCTCGACGGGCTAGCGGTGGCACTGCACTCGGCGGTGATGATGGAGCGCGACGATCAGGCACGACGCATGTCCCGTCTTCGTCGGGCGGTGGGCCGCTGGGACGTCCATTCCTGGGCCCGTCACAACATCGAGGCCATCGAGGGGTGACCGGTCCCCCGGCGGGAGGCCACGCTCCCGAAACATGAGGTTCCCCGTTGCATATATGCAACGAACCGCCTCAGGTTCAGAGCCTCGAACCTTGGGCGCGTGCTCGACGGCCCGTCCCACTCCTGAACTCGAGAGAGTTCGTAACGGATACGTGACGTAGAACCTCAGGTTGCGGCCGCGGCCCCGCGGCCGTTGCGGCCGCCGCCTCGCGGGCGGCCCTATTCTTGGGCCGGTGTGCGGGCGGTTTTCGATCACCGGTGACCTCGACTTCTATGCGGAGTATTTCGGGGTCGACGAGGTGCTCACCGATCGACTCGAGCCCAGCTGGAACGTCGCCCCCACCGACCCGGTATATGTGGTGGCGGAACGAGATGGGGTCAGGTCGCTCGGCTCGATGAGATGGGGCCTGGTCCCCCATTGGGCAAAAGACGCCAAGTCGATCCACATCAACGCCAGATCCGAGACCGTGGCCACTACCGCCGCCTTCCGTGACTCCTTCTCGAGGAGACGCTGTCTCATCCCCGCCGACGGCTTCTACGAATGGGAGCCGAAGGAACAGGGCCGCACCCCCCACTGGGTCTACCGGGCCGACGGTCACCCGATGGTCTTCGCCGGGATCTGGGCATCGAGACTCGACCCGGAAACCGACATCTGGCAGCGCACCTGCTCGATAATCACAACCGGCGCCGAGGGCGCCGTCTCCCCCATCCACGACCGCATGCCGGTGTCACTTCCTCCCGCACTGTGGGATGCGTGGCTCGATCGCGAGCTACGCGACCCGGAGGCCGTCGCCGGTCTGCTCCAGACGATCGATCCCGACCTGATCATGGAGCACACCGTCTCCAACCGGGTCAACTCGGTGAAGAACAATGTGCCTGAATTGAGAGACAAGGTGGAGCGGGAAACGCTCTTCTGATGCAGACCCTCCGGCGCGAGATGGGGTTGGGCGGTGCCATTGTCACCGGGCTCGGCTCCATCCTCGGCACCGGAGCCTTCGTCGCCATCGGTGTCGCCGCCGGGATGTGGGGAGACGCAGTCCTGCTGGCAGTGCCGCTCGCCGGGGCGGTGGCGGTGTTCAACGGGCTCTCCTCTGCATACCTCGCCGGTCGCTTCCCGGTAGCAGGTGGGACCTACGAGTACGGGTACCAAACCCTCGGACCATGGTGGGGGTTCAGCGCTGGCTGGCTGTTCCTCCTCGCCAAGACTGCTTCGGCGGCCACGGCTGCCCTGGGTGTGGCCCTTTATCTGGGCATCCCCTGGGATCCACGAATCGTGGCGGTCGTGGCCGTGGTCCTGGTGACGGGCCTCGTGCTGGCCGGTCTGCGGCGGACGATCGTCGTCAACACCCTCCTCGTCACCGTGACGGTCTTGGCCATCGTCGGCTTCGGCATCGCAGGCGTGCTGGAGCCGGGCTCGGGTACATCCCTCGGAGGCGGCGCCACCTTCGATGGGCTGCTCCCCGCCACGGCCTTTCTCTTCGTGGCCTACACCGGGTACGGTCGCATCGCCACCTTGGGCGAGGAAGTGCGTCGCCCCGAGCGAGTCATCCCGAGGGCCGTGATAGTCACCCTGGCCATCGCCGTGTTTCTCTACGCGACGGTCGAGCTGGGAGGCAGGGCCGCCGGCGGCCCAGAGTGGGGCCATGTCCTCAGCGACGGTCAGAGCCCGGCGCAACTGGTACCCCGGCCCTTCTCCACGATGTGGGCGGTCGGAGCGGTGACCGCGATGCTCGGCGCCCTGCTCAATCTGGTCCTCGGGCTGTCCCGGGTCTGGCTGGCCATGGGACGGCGCAAGGACATGCCGGGAGGGTTGGCCCGGCTCGATACCCGGTCGACGCCTATCGCTGCCGTGATCACCGCGGCTGTGCCTGTCGCCCTCATCGCCCTGGTCGGGGACATCTCCCTCGCCTGGAGCTATTCGGCCTTCAACGTCCTGCTCTACTACGGGCTCACCAATCTCTCCGCCCTGGCTCTCGACCGGCGCCGCCCCACGGCGTGGCTCGGCCTTGGCACCTGCATCTTCCTGTCGTTCTTCGTGCCGTCTCAGGTCTGGCTGGCCGGGGCGGCGCTGATCATGGTCGGCCTGATCTGGAAACGACAACGTCGAGGTTGAGCGGGGCCGGCCCCTACCCTCTCCTTCTCCCCGATCCCCCCATGAACCAAGCCCTTCGCTCAATCGTGTTGGCGATCGTGCTGGCCTCCTGCAGCTCGATCGTCGGAGACACGCCCACCGAGACAAGGGCCGACACCCGCCCGACGACGAGGTCGACCGCACCCGCCACGAGCGATCCCACCATCCGCCAATGCACAAAGGTCACCGGCGACAGCGAACCGGTGATGACCGGCTCCGTCTCCGGAGACGCCCTCCTTCTCTCCACAGGGCTGTTCCGCTGTGCCGACGACGTGGTGGTCGTCGGTGAATCCGACCTCAACGAAGTGGCGACGGCGGCACAGCTCGCCGCCGCCCTGGGCGCGCCGCTGCTGCACCCCCATGCTCAGCTGGCCGCCGAGCTGGGACGTCTCAAACCGCAGACTGTCCACCTGATCGGCTCGGTCGACGTCACCACGCCCCCCGAGGCCGAAGCCACGAGGCCGGAGACGGCCGAGGCCGTCGACCTGGCCCGCGATGCCCTCGGCGTGTCCGCAGAGGTGCATCTCCCCGCGACTCCGGACGCGAGCACGGTCGTGGAGACCATCAGAGCCCTCACGGCAAGGGATCGGGTGGTGCTGCCCCAAAGCGATCCTGCTCTTGCCACCACCGCCCCGACCGCTCCGGTCATCGACCCCGCCGCCCTGGTCACCGGTCTCGCCGAGCCCTCCGGCTCCGAATTCGCATGGTTGGTCGACGCCGGCCGACCCGTCGCCGCCCTCTCCGCTGCGGCGACCGGGCGTGCCATCGGCGCCTCTGTAGTCGCCTTCGACCCGGCCAACTTCCTCGGCTACCCCGAGGTCGGGAACGCCTTGTCCGGCCGGCCGCCTGCTGCGATCCGCTACATCGGCAGCGAGCCGACGGGTTCGCAGTGGGAGATCTCAGTGCTAACCAGAGGTCTGCAGGTGCCTGGCGGCGGCTTCCACATCCTCCCGCCCGATCAGCCCCGGCGTTATGTCGCCTTCTACGGTCATCCCGAGACCACCGGACTTGGAGTCCTCGGGGAACAAGGCCCGGAGGCCACCCTGGAGCGGATGGCTCCTCTGCTCGGCGAGTACGGGGCAGACGGGCATCAGGTGATCCCGACTTTCGAGATCATCGCCAGCGTCGCATCCGCCGTGCCCACCGATGGCGACTACAGCGAGGAGTGGCCCCTATCCGCCTTCGCCGAGTGGATCCGCGTGGCCCAGGAGAACGACGTCTACGTCATCCTCGATCTCCAGCCGGGACGGGAGGATTTCTTGAGCCAGGCCCAGCAGTACGAGGAGTTGTTGAAGCTCCCCTTCGTCGGTCTCGCCCTCGACCCGGAGTGGCGGCTCGGACCGGACGAGGTGCACCTGCGTCAGGCCGGGCACGTCGAGGCGGCGGAGGTGAACACCGTCGTCGATTGGCTCGCCGACCTGGTCCGTGACAACGGGCTGCCCCAGAAGATGCTGATCGTGCACCAGTTCCTCTCCCGGATGATCGTCGATCGGGAATCGCTGAAGCAGCGACCGGAGCTCCAGATGATCATCCAGATGGACGGTCAGGGCCCGATCCCGACCAAGGAGGACACCTACGCCGTGCTGACCCAAGGCACCGAGGAAGCCCATTGGCGATGGGGTTGGAAGAACTTCTACGACGAGGACTCCCCCGAGATCGCCTCGCCGGCCTTCACGATCGACCGGGAGCCGGTCCCCATCTTCGTGTCCTACCAGTAGACCTGGCAAGATCTCAGGCGTTGAGCGAAAGGACCCCCGATTGACCAAGTTCGCCTACTTCTGCGGCCACGAGCAATGGCATCCCGAGCAACTGGTCGAACATGCTGTGATGGCTGAAGAAGCTGGTTTCGACGCCGTCGTGGTCTCGGAGCACTTCCACCCATGGGTCGACGACGAGTCGGCCTCCGGATTCGCGTTCTCTACGATCGGGGCGATGGCCCGGGCCACCGAGAATCTGGAGTTCATCACCGGTGTGACAACGCCGCTGTTCCGATTTCACCCTGCGGTGGTCGCCCAAGCTGCGGCCACGCTCGACCGCCTCTCGGGAGGACGGTTCACCCTCGGGGTAGGCACCGGAGAGAACATCAACGAAGGCCCGCTCGGATACGAGTTCCCCGCCTACGCCGAACGTAACTCCCGGATGGCCGAGGCCCTGGAGATCATGCGGCGTCTGCTCGACGGTGAGAAGCTCACCTATCAAGGGGCTTACTATCAGACCGACCGGGCTCGCCTCTACTCACCCCCGGTCGGACAGGTACCGATCCTGATGGCTGCAGGTGGGCCGAAGTCGGCCACTCTGGCCGGTGAGTCGGCCCAGGGAGTGATCACCTCGGTCAAGGACCCGGCCGAGACGATGGAGAAGGTGGTCGACCCTCTTCGGGAGGCAGCCCGGGAGAAGAGCCGCCCCGAGCCCATCATCCTCGCCACCCGTTGGTCGATCTTCGCCGGGAACGACGACGAGGCCTGGGAGGCGATCTACTCATGGCGCGGTCTTCGAGCACCGGGGCGACTCGAAGCCGTCGACCCCGCCGACCTGCGCCAACGAGCCGACCAGATGCCCAGGGAGGAGATCCTCGACCGCTACTCCCGGGTCGGCTCGACGGACGACATCGTCGACGTCTATCGACCCTTGGTGGAGGAGCTCGGTGCCGACATAGTCACCTTCCAGATGGCATCCCTCGATCAGCCCGGGCTCATCCGCATGCTGGGCGGCGAGGTGTTGCCTGCGCTGAAGGGTTGAAGGGGACGTTCATCCCCTGAGGTCCGTTTCGCTCGCCGGCGACGCAAGGGCACAGATGGGCGACTTCAGCCCACACGGGTTATCACTTCGATCAGTTGGATGATCCGCTGCACGGCTTCTGGGGACAGGCTCTCGTCGGTGGCAGCTACGAGGAGGGACGGCACCACATCCTGGAGTGCGGAGAGAATGGTCCTCGCATCGGGACTGGACGAGGCGAGGAGGAGCTCGACGGGTGAGATCATCCCCTCGGCCAGACCGGCGCCGAACGAGCCGAACAGGTCGATCCTGTGCCCGTCGAGATCTCGGGTGACCATCAGACGCTCCTGCCCGCCCTCCGGGGTGACTCCGACCAGGAAGAACTCGACGCCCCTCTCGGTGACCTGGCCGACGTCTTCGATGGTCATCTCTCCAGTGAATGTGTCGCCGACCCCCTGGGCGAAACCGGACCAGAAATTCGCCGCCACCTCCTCGCCCTCGTTCTCGAGAGACTCCGCGATCAGCGAAGGGGTGGCCCCTTCGCCCAGGGAGGCCAAGACGGCCTGATCGGGCACGGCCATCGAGGCGGCGCCGTCGAAATCGCCCGCCGCGATCAGGGTGCGCAACTCCTCGACCGCCGCCACCGGAGTGTCCGCGCCTGACACGGCGGTCACCGTCGTCGCCCCCCCGGAGTCTCCATCACAGGCGCCCAAGGCGACGACGAGGGAGGCGACGGCGAGAGCCTTAGACATCCTGAGCCACCGGGCCGGGGATCCGCCCGGAGCTGAGCAGTCCCTCACGACGCGCCCTCTGGTTGAGCCCCGCGGCGAACCAGAGCCAGATCAGATAGGCCAGGCCGATGGCCTCGAGTAGCCAGCGCCACGGGTCGGAGAGGGCTCTCTGCCAGGCCAGCGGCCAGAACGGCGTCTGCCCGACGGGCAGTTCCCACCCGAAGAAGGGCCAGAAGATGACTTCGGGATCGGTCCACATTCCGTCGAGCAGGATATGGAAGAGCCAGCCGACCCCGAGAGCCATGTAGGCGCGGCGTCGCCTTCCCCGCCTGGTGATGAGGAGGACACCGATCATGTAGATCGTCGGGGTGAGGAGGGTATGCAACCAGAGCTCCCCGGCCGCGTGTGACTCGCTCAATACCACCGTCCCCAGCGTGAGGTCGACGACATCGGGGAGGACCGCACCGGCGAAGAGGAACCTCACGTCGACCTTGGGATCTCTGAAGATCCATCGGAACAGCCACAGGGTGGCCCCGAGGTGCCAGAAAAGCATGACTCAGGCGACGAGGAGGCGCCGGCAGTGGACGCATCGGGGGATCTCCTCGGCGAAGGCCTCAGCCTGTTCGGCGGGTGAGAGCGCCATGTGACAGCCGCCGCAGACCCCGTGCTCGAATCGGCCGATGGCCACCCCTTCCTTGGAGTGACGGAGCTTCTCGTACATCTCGACGAGATCGTCGGGCACCGGCATCAGAGCCTCTTTCTTCCTCTCCTCCTTGCGAGCCAGCTCGGCATCGATCTTCTTCCACTCGGCTTTGATCGTCCTCTCCAGGATGGCCTTCTCCTCGGCGACGGCGATTGCCCGGGCGTCGAGGTCGGCTTTCAGCTCGCGGGCGGGGTCGAGGCGCTCCAGCATGCCTAAGACCTTCTCCTCCAGCGCCTCCCTTTGCCCGTGGAGGCTCTGCACCTCGAGCCTCATGTGCTCGGTCTCACGGGCACTCATTCCCCCGGCGAACAGCCTGGTCTCGTGCTCGGTCAACTTGGTCTCGAGGATCTGCAGCTCGCCCTCCGATTTGTCGAACTCCAGCTCCAGGGTCTTCAGATCGGAGCCGGCAGCCTCGATCTCGGCTGCCAGAGCCTGCTCGCGCTCGTGGGCGTCCTTGTAGGCGGCGAGCTCGGGAAGTGATTGCCGCTCCTCGAGGAGGCGGTCGATCTGAAGGTCGAGATCCTGGACGTCGAGTAGATCGGCGAGGCTCGTCATCTCCATTCGGCAGCGGAGGGTAGTGGTCTGTCAGCTCCAGGTCTGCGGGTCGAGCTCGGTGAGATCGATCACAGAGTCCCCCACGACGTCGGCGACCATGGTCACCAAGGCTGAGATCCCGGGGCGTTCCGTGGCTATGTGTCCTGGGTCGACTACGGCAAGGCCGAGATCGAGGGCGCGCACGACCCCGTGATGGGACACGTCGCCGGTCACCATGGCGTCGGCCAGCGAGGCTGCCTGCTCGATGTGGCCCGACCCGGAGCCGGGGACCACCGCCACCCGATCGATGGTGCTGCTGCGTTCTCCCGACACCCGCAAGCCCGTGGAGCCGAATGCCTCGGCGACTCGTGACTCCAGGTCTGCGAGTGTCATCTCGAGGCTCCCCACCCGGCCGATCGCCGGCAGGCCCTCGGCTTCGTCGCCACCGAAAGGCGCGACGTCGTGCAGTCGGAGAGCAGAGGCCAGGGCATCGGCCGTGCCCCCTGGGGCGCCGTCGAAGTCGGTGTGGATCACGATCAGACTCGCCCCGGCCCGCATCAGGCGAAGGGCCCGGGCAGCTGGCGAGCGACCGCCGACGATCCGGTTCACCGGATCGAAGAGAAGCGGGTGATAGGTGATGACCAGATCGACCGGTGACGCCTCGACTGCGGCGATCACCTCTTCGGTCACCTCATGGCAGACGGCCACGGTGTCGGCTCTTCCCGCGGGATCGCCGAGCTGCAGCCCGACCGGATCCCACGGGGCCGCGGATTCGGGACGCGTCCTTTCGGCCAGAGCTGCCACGAGATCGGCTACGGAAGGCACGCGTCACAACCTACCTGCGCCTGTCGCTCACTCGAACGGGCCGCTCGCTGCGCCCTCCTATCCTTGCTCCCTTGGATCTGGACGCTGCTCAGGGATGGAAGCCCCCTTCGGGTTGGGAACGGGTGGTGGTCGTCGACTCTCACACCGGCGGCGAACCTTTTCGAGTCGTGGTCGGCGATGGTCCGGTCATCGAGGGAGCCACCATGCTCGAACGCCGCCGTTTCGCCCAGGACCACCTCGACGACCTCCGGCGCGCCCTGATGTGGGAGCCGAGGGGTCATGCCGACATGTACGGGGCGCTCCTCGGCCCTCCGGTGGCGTCTGACAGCGACATCTCGGTCCTCTTCCTCCACAACGAGGGGTTCTCCACCATGTGTGGCCACGGGATCATCGCGCTCACCAAGGTCGTGCTCGACACCGGGATCCTCCCCTCCGTCGAGCCGGAGACGGTGATCAGGATCGACGCTCCGGCGGGTCAGATCGAGGCGACGGCCACCTTCAGAGACGGCATGGTCGCCGCGGTGAGGTTCCGCAATGTGCCCTCATTCGTCGTCGACCTCGACAACGAAGTCGAGGTGACAGGGATGGGAACGATCGGCTACGACCTTGCGTTCGGAGGAGCGTTCTACGCATACGTCGACTCCGACGCCGTCGGCCTGGCCCTCGAACCGCCCGCTGTCTCAGGGCTCATCGAGGCAGGCCGAGCGATCAAACAGGCATTGGTCGATTCGAGGGCGATCCCTCACCCCACCGAGCCTGATCTGGGCTTCCTCTATGGCGTCATCTTCGTAGGCCGGGCACTCGTCGGGGACAACCACTCTCGCAACGTGTGCATCTTCGCCGACGGCGAGGTCGACCGGTCGCCGACGGGCACCGGGGTGAGCGGCCGGCTCGCCATCCACCATGCCCGTGGCGAGATCGGAGTCGACGAGAAGATCACGGTCGAGAGCATCCTGGGCAGCACGTTCACCGGCCGGGTGGTCGGAGTGACAGATGTGGCTGGCATGCCGGCGGTGATCCCCGAGGTGACGGGGACGGCGCACCTCACCGGGCGGTCCGAGCTGTGGATCGACCCCGAAGACGCTCTCGGATCCGGCTTTCTAGTCCGCTGAGACTTCGGTCACTGGTAGTGCTCGGATATCACCGACCAGGCGTTGCCGGTGGCAGCCTCGATCCAGATCACCAACGTTCGCAGAAAGAGTGCGAACACACCCGCCACCGCAGGCACGACGAGAACCCAGTCGAGCAGGTATGCCGCGATGGCGACCACGGCCAGGAAGAGCATGGCCGCAACATGGATGAGCAGACCGCGGCGACGGTTCCGGTGTCGTTCCATCTCGGAGGCTACGCTCTTCAACTGGCGTAGGGAGCCGGCGGTGCGGACGACCTCCCAGTAGTCCATCGGAGCATCATCACCGCGCTTGGGTCGACGCGACAGCACCCATAGTTGAGGGGCGGCCAACTCGATCAGGTAGCGACCGCTCTGCCAGCCGTCCCTGGTTTCGGTCCAGACAAGCCGACTCATGTCGCACTCCTCTCGACGGCAACGATACTCGCAATCGGCCGAATTGGCGCGGGTGGGAGGCTCGGGAAAGGTCGAGCCGAGACAGGATCAGAGGGAGACTGCCGTAAGCTCGGGCTCGGGAATGGCCAGCTTCTCCGACGGGACGAGAGGAAGCCTGAGTTCGAAAATGGTGAGATCGTCGACCCGCTCGTATCCGAGGGTGCCACCCATTCCTTCGGCGAATGAACGTGCGATCGCCAGCCCGAGCCCGACGCTTCCCGTCACGACAGCGGCACCATCCCTGTGGACGTAACGATCGAAGAGGCGACCCTCCACGCCCTCGTCGACACCGGCGCCGTCGTCGATAACCTCGATCACCGCGGTGTCATCACGAGTGTACGCGGTGACGGCGATCTCGCTCCCTCCGTGTTTGGCGGCGTTGGAGACGAGATTGCGCAGGATCTGGCTCAGTCTCATCCGATCGGCCAAGACGACGATCGAGATGTCGTCCACCTCGACGGAAATCCCTCGCCTGCGGAAGGGACGGACCACTTCCCGGATCTCGTCCAGGACGGGGACCGGCCCAACCTCATAGCTGATCGCGTCTGCGTCGATACGACCCGCGGCAACCAGGTCGTCGATCATCCTCGACAGCTCGGCTGCCTCGGTCACGATGAAACCGACCAATTCCCGGGCAGACTCCGGCATGGCGTCGCTGGCGTCCTCGAGAGAGGAGGCGAAGCCGTAGATCCCGGTCAGTGGGGTGCGCAGCTCGTGGGACACATCGGCGATGAATTGGTCTTTCGACCGCGACTCGTCTGTCGCATGACGCAACGCCTCGGTGAGGATCCGCTGCTTGGCGCTGCGCCGGATGGCTCTCCACACCGCGATCATGATCCCCATCGGGAGGAGGAACACCACCAGGAACCGGACTGCGTCGGCAGCGCGCCCGACTCCCTCCCCGGCGACCAGGATGTCGGCGGTCCTCGTATCGCGCACCTCGGTCAACGTCTCGACCATCGTCCGATAGGTCTCGGCCTTGGCCGCCAGCAGCGTCGACCCTTGCTGCTCGTCGAGGGTACCCAGCGCGGCCAGGGCGTCCTCGGTGGCCAGTGTGAAGAGACGCAGAGCCTCCACCAGGCGACTGCGCTGGTTCGGCGGCAGGTGGGCGACAAGCCGGGCAGACCGAGTGTTCAGCTCCTCGGAGGCCCCCTCAGCCCCAGCTCTCGCCCCGGCGATCAACTCCGAATCGGCTATGTCGATGGCGAGCACGACGGCGAAATTGGTTGCGTTCACAGCGCCGGCCGCCGCGCTCAGCGCGGACTCGGCGAGGATCGCCACTTCGGCGTCGGCAGCCACCGCTCCCGAGCTCTCCCGGTTGACCAGAAACACAGCGAGCACGACCAGGGTGGTGAGGACAGCGCCTACGACGACGATCGGGACATAGTCAAGATTTCGCTTTTTCACCTAGGTGGATCTTCGGCATCGGCGACGATGAGCTTTAAGTGTGAGGTGGTGTTCTGCCGATAGAGAAGGGTGACAAAACGGCGGAGGTTCCTATCTCTCATCGTGGCCTCGTCGGCCATCGTCTTGATCGGCTCCGGGCCGGTCTCGGCTACCCACAACGCCGATCACACCGCCGCCGAGATCGCACAGGTGGTCAATCAGGCGGGCAAGGACAGCGACGGCATCGTGGCCGCCCTTTCCAACCAGATCTCCAATATGAGCGACGAAGACTCAGTCGACGACGCGGCAGACACCGCCCTGACACAAGTCGATTCGGTGTGGAGCGCGGCGAGAACCACCGTCGACGACCTCACCGCCCTCTACCCGGGTGAACTCGGGCAGGTCGGCGGCGAAGCCAAGCAGCAGCTTCAGAACACCCGCCTCGCCGCACGAAACACCGTCTCCGCGCTGGCTGATGACTGGACACCACCTGCTACCACGACGACCACAACCCCCCCTTCGGCTGCTTCTCCCCCACCGGCCGCCGGCGGCAACGGGCCAGGCTCCAATGAGGGAAGCCCGCCCGGCTCCAACTCGGGGAACAGACCCGAACCCGAGAGCGGCAGCACCGAGGCCCCGGAGGTTACAAACCCCGAGCCAGTGCCCGTCCCCGTACCAGACCCGGACGCAGGCACGCGGCCGGTACCGCAGCCCACCCCTCCATTCGAAGGAGTAGCAGCGACTCCCGGACCCGAGCTCGCCATGGTCCTCGAGTTGGCAGCCCTCACCCCCGAACAGCCCTTCACGGTAAGCCAGGAGGCGATCAGCAGCCTGATGTCGGCACAGGAGACAGGAGCCACGGCCACCATGGCCAAGATGCTGGACACGGTTCTCCCGCCCGCCGTGGTCGACCTGGTCCTCTCCCCCCTCCTGATCCTCGAGATCCTGGTTCGGACTCTGCTCGATGGCGGGTCACGACTGCTCGGACCGCTCACCATGTTCGCCGTCTCGGCAATGGTGCTCTTCGCCTACGACCGATTCTCCAAGCGCACCCTGAACAGCGACCAGATCCGGTCGACCTTCTAGCCGCCGACCTGGCGATCGATTTCGCCGGCTTCGGCTCCGAACAGCTCGAGAGTCCTGCGGGCACGTTCCGGCGGGACGATCTCGATGGCGTAGCCGGAGTGCACTACGACATAATCACCGATCCCGACATCCGGGACCATCACGAAGTCGACCTCCCGTTCGTCTCCGAGGATCGAGACCCTCCCCGGATAGGAGATCTCGCTGGCGGAGCCCAGAGAGACGACCGGTCCTGGAATAGCGATGCACATGGCTCAGGGGCCCACGCCGATCGACACGAGGACGACACCCTGGGCGTCGGGCTTGGTGGGGTCGGTTGACCGCTCCACCACCACTTCCGGGAGATATCCCCAGCGCTCTTCGGCGTAATGCTCGACCCCGTGCCGCAAGGAGTGGGCGTCGAGCCCGGCCAAGGCTCCGACCCGCAATGTGACACGGCTCACCCGCCCGGCGTCTTTCGACTCCTTTTCGACCCGTCTCATCAGGTCGGCCACGACCCCGCTCTCATGCACCGTCGATCTCCTGCACCACCCGGTCCACGGCTTGACGCACGCTCGCGGTGATCTGTCCCCCTGGCGACACGTCGAAGGCTTCGATCCCGTAGACGACGAGACGCTCAGGGAGCCGGCCGAGACTGCGCGCCATCTCGATCACGTCGGCAACCCCGATCGAGTGGGTGCTGGTGCCTAGGACCCCGCCGGGAAGCGGTTGGTCCCTCGCATCGAAACGATGCACGGTCCCGGCCGCAGATCCGGACCGGGCCGCGTCGACAACGATCACGTCGTCTGCGCCCTCCCAAACGTCCATCAGCTCGTACGATCCGCCCGGCACTTGGTAGCTCCCCCTGGACCTGACCCGGCGCGCCACCTCGAGACCTGCGCCGTCGTCGCCCCGGGAAGGGTTGCCGACACCGATCACGATCCGTCTCACTCCCGCTCCACGGTCAGATCGAGGAAATGGGTGGCACAGGAGATGCAAGGGTCGTAGCAGCGGATCGCCTGCTCCAATTGCCATTGCAGCTCCTCGTCGGAGAGACCTGTCCGGCCCGGCACGTAGGCGCGGAGGTCTTCCTCGATGCTCGACTGGTTCTGCGATGTGGGAGGGACGATGTGCGCCTCGGCGATCAGCCCTTCGGAGTCGACTTCATAACGGTGATAGAGCGTCCCGCGCGGCGCCTCCGAGGCGCCATGGCCGACCACGCCCCTCGGTTCGACCTCGAGGAACGGTGCCGGGGGCTCTTCATAGGATTCGATGAGACGCAGCGCCTCCTCACAGGCGAACACGATCTCGACTGCCCGAACCACGATGCTCTGGAACGGGTTGTTGCAGGTTGGGCCGAGACCGGCCCCGGAAGCGGCCGCCGTGGCCATCGGAGTGAGCCGGTCCGAGTTGAGCGAGTAGCGGGCCATAGGCCCCAGGTGGTAGGCGCCCCCCTCCTTGCGCCGGGCGTGGAGGGCGTTGGACCAGGCGACATGGGACTCCTCGAAATGCTCACCCCACTCTTCCACGGCGATGTCCAGCCCACGATTGGACACGATGCGTCCTTCTTGGATGGCGTATTCGTCGGGATGGCTGAGAGCCACGAACTCGTAGTCCCGCTCGAAGTCGGGGAAGGGAAGACCCGAGACCCATTCGACGGTGGCAACCGACGCATCACGGGCCCATTCCAGGTCGGGAATCAGCGTCTCCAGCTCTCGTCGGGTCGGAGCCCGGTAAAAGCCGCCCACCCGGATGTTGATCGGGTGGATCTCCCTGCCTCCAAGCAGGGTCATGATGGCGTTCCCGATCTTCTTCAGCCTCAGACCCGTCGCCACCTGCTCGGGAAAGTCCGAGGCCATGGCGATGGCGCTCTCGTATCCCAGGAAGTCGGGGGCGTGAAGGAAGAAGACGTGGAGGGCATGACTCTCGATCCACTCGCCGCAGTAGATGAGACGTCGCAGGACGCGCAGACCTCCGGTCAGCCTCACGCCTACGGCCGACTCCATGGCGTTGCAGGAGCTGGTCTGATAGGCGATCGGGCAGATCCCGCAGATGCGGGCGGTGATGTCGGGCGCCTCCGAGAAGCGGCGACCACGGAGGAATGCCTCGAAGAATCGTGGGGGCTCGAAGATCTTGAACTTGAGGTCGAGCACCTCGTCGCCGCGCAACTTGAGGTACATCGCCCCCTCCCCCTCGACCCGGGCCAGGTAGTCGACCGCTATCTCCCGCTCAGCGTCGCTCATAGGCCTCACTTGCCTCCCGGAACTCGGGGGCGTATGCGTTGAAGGTTCGCAACGCCCGGACCAGATCGAAGTCGGACACGCCGAGTCGGCCCCACCACGAGGCCAGGGAGTCGATGTTGGGCTCCTCGGCCGGGCCGAAGCACCCGTAGCACCCCCGGTCGTAGGCAGGGCAGATGGCGCCGCAACCGGCCTGGGTGATCGGGCCCATGCAAGGGATGCCCTGGGCCACCATGACACAGTTGGTCCCCCGCAACTTGCACTCGACACACACGCTGTGCCCCGGGATGTTGGGTTTACGACGGTGGAGGAAGGCGTCGATCACCTCGAGAAGCTGATGTTTGGAGATGGGGCAGCCGCGCAGCTCGAAGTCGACCTCGATGTGATCCGAGATCGGGGTGGAGGTCCCCAGGGTCTCGATGTACTCGGGATGGGCGTAGACGATGGTGAGGAACTCGTCGACGTCGTTCCAGTTGCGCAAAGCCTGGATGCCTCCTGCGGTGGCGCAGGCCCCGATCGTGACCACCGCCCCCGAGAGCTCACGCACCTCCCTGATCCGCTCCGCGTCGTGAGCCGTGGTCACCGAGCCCTCGACCAGCGAGAGGTCGTATGGCCCTTCGATCATGCCGCGGCTGGCCTCGGGAAAGTAGGCGATCTCGATCGCGCCGGCGATGTCCATGAGATGGTCCTCGGCATCGAGCAGGGTCAGCTGGCAGCCGTCGCAGGAGGCGAATTTCCACACCGCCAGCTTGGGGAGAGGCGCGCTCACAGCCCGGTCACCCTCAGTCGGTCGGCGACGCGGGAGTAGGGGACGACGGGGCCGTCCCGGCAGAGGAAGTCGGGGCCGAACTGGCAATGACCGCAGAACCCGATGGCGCATTTCATGTTCCGCTCCAGGCTGACATAGATGGCCTCCGCTCCCAGCCCTCCAGCCCCCAACTCGCCGGCGACCACCTTCATCATGATCTCGGGCCCGCACAGCATGGCGATCGTGTTGGCCGGGTCGAAGGGGACCCGGGGCAGCAGGCCGGTGACCATGCCGACGTCGCCGAACCAGCTCTCGTCGGAACGGTCGACGGTGACCTCGATCTCCATGTCGAACCTGCTCCTCCAGGTGTGGAGCTCGTCGTCGAAGAGGAGATCGGCCGGTGAGCGGGAGCCGTAGACGAGTGAGACCGCCCCGTACCTGTCCCTGTTGGCCATCACCTCGTAGAGGACGGGGCGGAGCGGGGCGAGACCGATACCGCCGGCGACGAGCAGGACATCGCGCCCTGCCGCCTCCATGACCGGCCACCCCGTGCCGTAAGGGCCTCGCACCCCGATCGCATCCCCGGCCTCCAAGCCGACGATGGCCCGGGTGACCGCTCCCACCGAGCGCACCGTGTGGACCAGAGTCCCCGGGTCGCGTGGTGTTCCCGATATCGAGAGCGGCACTTCACCGATGCCGAACACATAGACCATGGTGAACTGCCCGGGGAGGAAGGCGAGCCCCTTTCCGTCGTCGGGCACCATCTCGAGGGTCACGGTGTCCCCCGTCTCGATGCGACGCGAGCTGACCCGGTAGGGGCGGGGCAGCATGGCCTCGCCCACGGTGTGGGGGGTGACGGACGGAGCGGGAGACGGGAAGGTCATGGCGCCCGGTAGAGATCGAGCAACTGGATACGGGTGCGGTGGAGACGTGCGGCCAGCTCGGATGCGACCACACCGAGCACCTCGAGAGCGAGATCGCGGTTCTCTTCGCACTTCTGACGGACCGCGCCTGCATCGAAGGCGACGAGCGAAGTGTCGGCCATGGCCCGGGCGTGCCAGTTCCAACGGTAGGGCGGGAAGAACCAGCTGAGCCCCACCAGGTCGCCCGGTCCCAGGGTCTGGATGATCATCGGAGCCTTCCCGGGGGTGGTTATCTCCAGTCCCACCTTGCCCTGGGAGATTATGAAGAAGGTGTCGGCCTGGCTCCCTTCCTCGAACAGGACCTCGCCGCTGCCCAGGTGCACCTCGTGGGATATGGACTCGAAGAATCCGAGCTCCGTGTTCGACAGCTTGGTGAGCAGTGGGCTGCTCGACCGCAACGCCTCCAGGTTCATGTCGTCGCTCCTTGGGTGGCCCGGATGGCCGCCACCTCTTCTGTGATGTCGATCCCCACCGGGCACCAGCTGATGCATCGCCCGCATCCGACACATCCTGAGGACCCGAACTGGTCGTACCACGACGCCAGCTTGTGAGTCATCCACTGCCGGTAGCGGGCCTTGGTGTCGCCTCGGACGGGGACCCCGTGGAGAGCGGAGAAGTCCATCGTGAAGCACGAGTCCCAACGACGAGAACGTTGCGCCGTTTCGCCGTCCAGGGTCACCGTGTCCGTGGTCGTCGAGCAGAAGCAGGTGGGGCACACCAGGGTGCAGTTGGTGCAGGAGAGACATCTCTCCGCCACCTGGTCCCAGCGCGGGTGCTCCAGATTCTCGTAGAGGAGCTCTTTGATCCCCTCGGTGTCCATGAACCTCCCCATGTTGGAGGCGGTCTCGGCCACGATCCGGTCCACGGCGCCGAGGTTCTCCTCGCCGGCGGGTCTTCCCGGGAGCAGGGAGAGGATCCTCTCCCCCGCCTCGCTCCCTGCCTCCAACACGAACTCGTGCCGCCCCGGTTCGAGGATCTCGGTCAGCACCAGGTCGTATCCCGAAGTGCAGCGGGGGCCGGTCCCCATGGAGACACAGAAACAGGTGCCGCCGGCGACCATGCAGTTGACGGCGACGGTGAACACGTCGCGGCGTTGCTGCTCGTAGGTGCGGTCCACCGCGCCGCTCCCCATGAACACACGATCTTGGATGGCGATGGCTGCCAACTCGCAGGCCCGAACTCCCAGGAAGGCATAACGGGTGTCGGCCACCTCACTGGGGACGAAATCGAGCGAGCCGTTGCTTCGCTTCACTTGGAACAGGGTCGTCGTCGGCGGGAAGAGGAGCGTTTTCCACGATTGCTGGCCGACGGCGTACCCGAACAGCGCCTCGTCGTCCCGACGTTTCAGCCGATATTCGCCCGCTTCCTGCTCGTCGGTCCAGCCGATGGGAAGGTCGTCCACACTGTCGAGCCCGCCGTAGACGATTGCGTGATCACGAACGGTTGGGCCGACGATCGTGTAACCCTCGGCGCCCAGCGCTTCGAAGAGGGCGGGGAAGTCTTGGCGGTCGAGAACGCTTTGACTCATGCCGTCCATGTGAGGAGACAGTACCGATAGTCGCAGGAGTCGTGTGAAGGCCACCTCCCGATCACCTGCATATGCGGATTCTCGGAGCATGTAGGGTGATGGGCCGTCATGGCTTTGGGGACTCGCACTCGACTCGATCGCCGTCAGACCGGAGTCCTGTTGGCGGCGGCGACGGCTCTGATCAGCGGCGTCTCCGTCTTCGTGAACGGCTATGGGGTCAGGGCCTGGACCGAGATCTCCGATCCCACCACCTACACCACGTTGAAGAACACCGGCGCGGCCCTGATCCTCCTGGTGGTGATGATCATCGGGGCCAGGGTCCGGGGTGCCGGGGAATCCGACGGCCGCTTGGGCAAGCACAAGGTGGGCCTGATCCTCATCGCCGTAGTCGGGGGCAGCATCCCGTTCGTCCTGTTCTTCGAGGGTCTCGCCCGGGCCACGTCCGGTGACGCTGCGTTCATCCACAAGACGCTGGTGGTTTGGGTGGCGATACTCGCGGTGACCATCCTCCGGGAGCGGGTCGGTCTCCCCCATCTCGCCGCATTGGTGCTCCTGGTCTGGGGTCAAGCGGCACTGAGCGGCGGGGTGGGTGCCATCGCACCCGGGAGCGGTGAGTGGATGATCCTGCTGGCCACGCTGCTCTGGGCCGTGGAGACGGTCATCGCCAAACGGCTGCTCTCCGCCGTGCCCTCCCTCGCACTCGGGGTCACCCGGATGGCGGGCGGGGCCCTCGTCCTCATCCTCTTTGGGGTCTGGCGCGGTGCCTTCTCCGGATTGACGGGGGTCACCACCGAGCATGTCATGTGGATTGCGGTCACCGCGGTGACCCTGGCCGGGTATGTCGGCACCTGGTACGCCGCCCTGGCCCGGGCCCAGGCCGTGGACGTGACCGCCGTCCTGGTGGCGGGGGCGTTGATCACCGGCTTGCTCGAGACCGGGCTGCGTGGAGCGGCGCTCCCTTCGGGGACGGGACTGGTCCTCATCGCCACCGGCGTCCTCCTCGTCATCGCCGCCGGATGGCGCCGCCCCGCCCTGGTTCGATGACCACGTTGTCCGGCGCCGCCATCTTCGCCCGATTCGCCTTCCCCCCCAACTCCCTCGGCTACTGCGGCCCGGCGGACTCGGGGTTGTTGAGAGAACTGGTACCTGCAGGCGATGAGCTCAGCGACGAGTGGCGTCACGTGATCACCGCCTTCGACGGGGCCTGGCCCTACCTGGAGCTGATCGGCACCTCTCTCGACCGGGACCCGCTCGAGTCGGAGGTCGTCGAGGCGTACTGGTTGGGGACGCCACTGCTGGAGAGGATCGACCTCCTCACCTTGGGCAACTCCATGGAGGATCGCTTCCGAGCCCGGGCCGGTTGGGATTGGGAGATGGTCTCCGACGCTCTCAACTCAGGAGGACGTCCCAGTCACGCATTCCACGTGTTCTGTATCTATCCCTGGGCCGGGCTCCTCCGCTCCGGTGTGGTGACCCAGTCGCTGCAGGTCCTCGACCGCTGCCGTATCCGCTGGGGCACGGTGGTTGGTCGCGCCGGTGAGCGGCTCCTGGTCAGATCCCAGCCGCTTGCTTGGGACGGCCATACCCTCGCTCTCGCCCCCGACCAGGTCGAGCCGGCGCTGCCCCCCGTCGACGACGATCCGCTCGTTCCCGGTGACGTCGTAGCCCTGCATTGGGACTACGTGTGTCAGCGGCTGACTCCAGGTCAACACCGCAATCTGACGCGTGATCACAACCGTCACCTCTCGATGGTGAACGACGCCGGTCGGCGTCTGGCGGCCCGAATCGAGAGCTGATTCCGCGGCTTCCGGGTAGGTCACGACCCTGTCATCGTCGCTTCGCTCTGCAATTGACCGTCTTCACCCCGGTGCGAGCGTTTCGACATGAGATGCGCGGCGATGTGCTCCGCATCCCGGCCCACCCCACCCACCAGGGCCGAGCTCAGTGTGCTCAGGAAGAGCAGACCCACGAAGTAGAGACCGGGCTGTGACTCGACCACGCCACGGGTGTGGGTGGGATAGCCATTCGCACCGACGATGGGAAGGTCTATCCAGGAGTAGTCGGGGACGTATCCGGTGCACCAGATCACGTTGGTCACATCGAGCGCCCGGCCGTCCTCGAGCACCGGGTTCCCGTCACGAACCTCTGTCGTCCTTGGGACCCTCTCGATCCCGGCGGCGAGAATGTCCTTCCGCCTGGCCCGCCCGAGAGGGATACCCCGGGGAGGGTCGATGAACCGATCCCGCACCTTTCTGCCGATCGGGTTCCTGACGTTCACCACCCGGGAGGCCACGAACCACATGATCGGCGTGAACAGCCTGTCGGGCAGAGTCCCGGCTCGGGTCGGCTCCTGACCGGGATCTCGACCGGAGAGCCAGGTGCGATGATGTGGGGACACGTCGAGGGCGATCTCGGCCCCTGAGTTGCCCGCCCCGACCACGAGGACGGCACCTTCCCGCAGCTGAGACGGGTCTCGGTATCGGCTCGAATGCATCTGGAGGATCGATGGATCGAGCTCGGAGGCAAAGATCGGAACCCGAGGGACGTGATAGGCACCGGTCGCCACTACGACATTGTCGGCCTGAAACCGCAGGTCACCCGCCCTGACGACGAACCGCTCCCCCTCCTTGATCAGCCGGTCGACCTTCACCCCGCCTCGAATCGGGAGATCGAACCTCGTCGCATACGACTCCAGGTAGTCGGCCATCTCATCCTTCGTCGGATAGGTTGAACGATGAGCCGGGAAGGGCATCCCGGGAAGCGAGTCGTATCGGGCCGGGGTGAACAGGCGAAGCGACGCCCACCGTTTGCGCCAGGAGTCGCCCACTCGCTCATCGGCGTCGAGGATGACGAAGGGAAGACCGCGTCTGGCGAGCTGGTAACCGGTAGCCAGGCCAGCTTGCCCGCCTCCGATGACGATCGTCTCGAACCGCTCTGTTCCCGAGTGGCGCTCCACTGTCCCCTCCACGTCTGGCTACCCCCCCAACCTATGGATGGGTAGGCGATCCCGCATCGCCTGAAGTACCCAAACTGGTGGCGCCCGGGAGGTGGGTAGTACTACCCAGATCCGGTCACACCAGTCGGTGTCGGTAGGCGTGGGAGGTGGCCGCGCTCCGGGTGGTCACTCCGAGCTTGGCGAAGATGTTGCTGACGTGGCGGTCGACGGTTCGCTCGCTCAGAACCAGTTTCTCCGCGATCGACCGGTTGGTTGCACCCGAGGCGAGCAACCTGAGCACTTCGAGCTCCCGTGGTGTCAGGTCGTGTGACTCGGGGCGACCCGTCCCGATGACGGCTTCGACCCCGACCAGATCCGGCGCCGCCCCCAGCTCGGAGAAGATCGATCGAGCCGCTTCGTACTCCAGCTGGGCGGTGTCCTCGTCACCCACGGCGAAAAGCGCCTGGGCCAGCGAGGCCCTGGTCCGAGCCATCTCATGAGGCACTTCCAGGGCCTGCCACAACTTGAAGGCGTCTCTCAGACTGGGAATGGCGGCGCCGGGAAGACCATCGGTGAGATCGACCACCCCACGGGCGTACGAAGACCTGGCCCGATGCATGTCGGTGTCGGTCTGGTCGGCGATCGCCTGCAGCTCATCACAGGCTTTCCGGGCTGCCGCAAGGTCGCCCACGCTCAACATGATGTCCACATAGGCAGAAAGAATCGCCAAGCGCTGAATCGAATCCCCTTTTTCGGTGAGGGCTCGCTGGAGAGAGGCGGCGGCAGCAGCGGGATTGCCTTGGGCGAGCCTCAGCCTGGCCAGACCGGGCTGGGGGTCTCCGCCATGGCGGCTGACATTGCGATAGTCGTCCTCCGCACTGGCAAAGTCTCCTCGAAGACGATGGATCTCGGCCTGCTGGTAGTACGCCTGCGCCGCTATCAGTCCCCCGCCCTTTCGTTGGTGAGCCCGGCGCGCTTGCTCCAGCGCCTTGGTCCAGGTGCCTCGAAGCTGCATGATCTCGGCGCGATGGGCGAGGCACTGATCGGTGAAGGCGACGAGATCGGGTTGGGCGTCGCACCACGCGGAGAGCGCCATCGTCCATTCCCCCGCCCTCCGTATCTCCCCTATCTCGTAACAGCCTTCGATCACGCTGCAGTAGACGAGCCCGGTCACCATCGGCGACAGCTGCTCGGCAGTGACCGCCACCATGGCTTCGTCCAACAACCTGAGGCCCTCCTGGGCTCTGCCATGTCTGACCAAGGCCCGGCCTTGGGTGTGCATGGCGAGTGCGACCAGATCGTCATCTCGAAAACGCCTTCCGATAGAAGCTGCTTCGCCCGCCAGAGCGGCCGCCTCTTCGTACTCCTCGGCATCGATGTGCTTGAAAACGGCAGGCAGGAGCATGTATCCACGCTCCAATCGATCCTCGTCGACAGGTTCCATCAGCCGGTGGGCCCGCTCCAGCCATCCACTGGCCTGGGCGTACTTTCCCCGGCTCGCCAGATGGGTGCCCAGCCATACCGCCGTCCTGACAGCAGGAAAGAGGTCGTCTTCGTCCAGATACGCCTGGTGGGCACTCTCCAAGGCCGAGAGCATCTCGTCGATTCGGCCCAGCATGAACGCCGCCGTCGACAGCAGTTCGACATCCTCGGGAGACAGCGTCTTCTCACGGTCGAGCTCGGAGAGGATCTGATGAGCCTCTGACCACTTGCTCGCCCGGATTGCGGCCCGGCCCCTGGTGATCTGGTCCCCGTGCTCGGTCATGCCGTCGAGGCTACGACGACCGATCCGGCTCTGACTGATCAATCCCCGGGGGCCCCCTACGGGGTTGTCGCTTCCGTGGTGGGCGGAGGGTCCCCTCCCCACCACCGGGTGAAGGTGGATGTGTCGAAGATCCCTGCCGGCAATGTGGTGGGACCCGAATCCAGCACCTCTATCGTCGCGCTCGCCTCGAATGGCCTGACTTCAAGGCGGCGTTCCCCGATGCGGCGGTCCTCCACCGGGTTCGATCGGCCCTACGGGGAGAACCCGTACGCTGGATACGACAGCCGTTCATCAGCCCCATCCTCTTCCGTGAGCTCGCCGGAACCGCCCTCGAACAGTTCCACCACCTCGACACTTTCTGGTTTGCCTGGTCCACTTACCAGCCCGGGACCGATCTCGTCGAAGACTGAACAAGAAAGAAGAAGCGCCATGAGCAACAAGAACGACTCGAGTCGGGCTGATACCACCTATGACGTCTTGATTGTCGGAGGCGGGGCTGCCGGGGAGAATGCCGCCGACATCGCCGCTCGCGGTGGGCTGCGGGTGGCCCTGATCGAGCACGACCTGTTGGGTGGGGAATGCACCTACTGGGCTTGCATGCCCTCCAAGGCACTACTCCGACCCGGAGAGGCGTTGGCAGCGCTCCGCCGGGTGCCGGGCGCCCTTGAGGCCGCCAGTGGCGATATCGACGTGGATGAAGCGCTGGCCCGTCGCGACGCCCTGGTAGCCCATTGGGACGACTCCGCCCAGGTTGAATGGTTGGACGGAGTCGGCGTCGACCTGATTCGAGGCCATGGACGGATCGTCGGCGAACGCCAGGTCTCGGTCACCGATGCTGATGGCGCGGACACCCTCTACGAGGCGCAACGGGCGGTGGTGGTGGCCACCGGCTCCTCGGCCTCGTTCCCACCAATCCAGGGTCTGGCGGAAGCCGGACCGTGGGACTCCAGGGATGTGACCACGGCCAAGGAAGTCCCGCGGCGTCTGATTGTGATCGGCGGCGGCGGCGTCGGAGTGGAGATGGCCCAGGCCTGGAAGTGGCTCGGCGCCGAGGAGGTCACCATCATCGAGTTGTTCGACCATCTCCTCTCCCGGGAGGAGAAGTTCGCCGGCGATGAGCTCGAGTCGGCTCTGGTCAGGATGGGGATCACCGTCCACACCTCGGCGTCCACCCAGTCGGTGCGACGGCCGGCGAACGACGGGTCGGCGACCGCACAAGTCGACCTGTCCGACGGGACCAGCATCGAGATCGAAGCAGACCAGATCCTGGTCGCAACCGGCCGTCAACCCAACACCGCCGACCTCGGCTTGGAGACCATCGGCCTCGAACCGGGGGAGGAGATCGAAGTGGACGATCATCTTCGGGCAACTGCCATTGCCGACGGCTGGCTCTACGCGGTCGGTGACGTCAACGGAAGATCCTTGCTCACGCACACCGGCAAGTACCAGGCACGGATCGCCGGCGCTCACATCGCAGGGCTCGACACCACCGCCTGGGGCGACCGCGTTGCCCTGCCGCGGGTGGTCTTCACCAGTCCCGAGGTGGCGGCGGTGGGTCTCACCGAAACCGAGGCCGAAGAGGAGGACATCGAGGTGCGGACGGTCGAATACGAAATCGGTCGGGTAGCCGGCGCTTCAGTTTTGGGTCGCGGCTACCGGGGCACCTGCAAACTGGTGGTCGACGCCGACCGTGAGGTGATCGTCGGGGCGACATTCGTCGGCCCCCGCGTGGGTGAGTTGCTCCATGCCGCGACCATCGCCATCGTGGCCGAGGTGCCACTGACGACGCTGTGGCACGCCATCCCCGCCTTCCCCACCCTGAGCGAGGTGTGGCTAAGGCTTCTCGAGCGGTACCGAGACGAGTACGGCAAGGTCTACTCCTGACAACCCCGGCCCGAGTGGGCAACGCGAACCGGCCCGCCCTGAGGCGAGCCGGTTCCAGGTGAGAGACGACAGACTCACCACATGAGTCAGCCCAGGGCGGTCCACACCACTGTCGTGGGGTGGAACTGGCTCCAGGCGAACCAATAGGCCTGGTGGGCGGGAAGCTCACCATCGGGCCCGGCCACCCGGATCCCATTCCCGTCCAACATGGCCATGATCCCCTCGACCGCCACCTCCTCACCAGCCTGGAGCGCCCTTCGCGTCTCTGCCACCGGGAAGGCGACCGGTGTGCCGTCGGGAGCGATCGCACCGACTACTGGCTCCTGAACGGGCAGACGCGGGTCGACTGGGCCGACCGGGAATATGGGACCGTCGTCATCACGGCCCCGGAGCGGGTCGTCTGGATAGCTCCGCCCGAGACCTCCGTCCTGGGCCACGATCCGGGTTTCGGGATGAGCTGTCTTCCAGTCCCCCCAAGTCGAAGCCACCACCGTGACCTGTTCCAATGTCACGCCGGCCTCGGCGAGTGGACCGGAGCGGGCTTTCGCCGGTGAAAGTGTCGAACACCGACTGGGTGAGCAGGTCGTACATCACCTTGTTCGACCGAGAGAGCAGGCCGGATGTGCGCAGCACTGCGGGCTCGAACCCTTCGGGCAACGAGTCGGTCAAATATGCCTGGGCCGAGCCGCACAACGTGCAATACGGGACTCCGAGCCGTCGACCGCCCAGTTCGAGATTGACCATCTCGTGCACTTCCATTTGGTTCTGCGGGAGTGCAATCGCCTCGCCCCCGAGCACGATCCCGAACACGACAGAATCGTCGGGATACCAGCTTCCACCCTCCGCGTCGGTGGTGGGAGGGTCGTCTAAAGCTGGGATGCAGCCTTCGGGGCAGGGTGCGCTCTCACCGAACGGGCGATCATCGATCAGCACCCCGCCCCAGGTCACATAGCGCCAATCGATGCTCACGTTGGCCTCGAAGAAGGGTTGCCAGCCCGGCTCGATGGTGGTGTAGAGATCTGCCTTGAGCCGGTCGTACTCGGGGAACGCCGGGAGATCCCAGGCGAAGAGATGATTCATCGCATCCACGAAAGGCGGAGCGGTTTCGCTATCGAGTCTGACGCCGGTGAGTCGTGCGAATGCCGACTTCAGTTCCGCTGCCATCTCACCGACTTGGACGAAACGCAGCATGTCGGCCAGGAGCCAGGCCACCCGGGGGTCCTTGGAGGCGACGACTTCGTCGAGGGCTTCGCTCTCGTGGTTTCCTCCAACGACACCAACGAGAAGTCCACCAAGCTCATCGAGGACCCGTGGGGCGAGAGGACCGCTTGGGACGTCCGGCGCCGGCGGAAAACCAGTCTCGACCGAGCTCGGCGGCGAGGTAGCTGTCGCCACCGCACCGGGCTCGGTCGTGCATGCAGCCAGTACGAGGACGATCACCGCTCCGATGCGTCGCATCGAGGTCCATCCAACCACGCACGTCGTAAACCGGGCATAACGGTTTGGTTTCTCCGGCTGACCGATGGCAAAGAGTCATCGTGACCGACGGTTGAGCAACCCGCGACAGGATCAGAGTGGGCGTTGACGGACTCGAACCGCCGACCCCTGCCTTGTAAGGGCAGTGCTCTAGCCAACTGAGCTAAACGCCCGAGATCGTGAGGATGACCCCGGAAAGTCTAAGAGAAATGGGTCGCTCAACCCATTCAACATTCGGGGCAGAAGTGTCGATACAGCAATTGACAATCCCCAGGACAGGCCGTGGGTGTACCTACCCTGGCTGGAGGCGAATACGGCAATGGGAAGAAGTAGCTCCATCGAACGAGAAGTCAGCGACGAGGCAATTCGTCAGTATTTGGATGGCATCGGTCTCTTCAATCTGCTCACCGCCGAAGACGAGGTTCGCCTCGCCAAAGCCATCGAAACGGGCCGTAAGGCAGAGTTGGCCCTCGAGTCCGAAACCGACCAGGCCAAGCGCCGTCAGCTCGCTCAAATGGTCCGGGCCGGTGAGGAAGCCCGCCAAACGTTCATCCGCTCCAACCTGAGACTGGTCGTCTCCATCGCAAAGCGCTACGGGCATGCCCGCCTCCCCTTCCTCGATCTGGTCCAGGAAGGCAACCTGGGTCTGATCCGGGCAGTGGAGAAGTTCGAGTACCGCAAAGGTTTCAAGTTCTCCACCTATGCCACCTGGTGGATCCGACAGGCCATCACCCGGGCAATCGCCGACAAGAGCCGCACCATCCGGGTTCCCGTCCACATGATGGACACCATCACCCAGATGCAGACCTCGGAGAGCAACCTGACCAAGCGTCTCGGGCGCAAGCCCACCGACGAAGAGCTTTCCGAAGAGTCGGGTCTGACCGTCGAGAAGATCCGCGAGGCGCGCAAGGTGGCTCCGGAGCCGATCTCGATCTTCGAGCCCGTCGGCGAGGACAACGCCACCCTGGGCGATTTCATCGAGGACCTCGACGCCGCAGCCCCCTTCGAGTTGATCGCCTCCAAGCTCAACATCGAGAACCTGCACTTCGTCCTGGACCGTCTCACCGAGCGGGAGCGCACCATCATCGAGATGCGCTACGGCCTGGGCAACCAGGAGCCGGCCACCCTGGATGAGGTCGGGCGTCACTTCAACGTGACCCGGGAACGCATCCGGCAGATCGAGGCCAAGGCCCTGGCCAAGATGCGTCATCCCTCCACTCCCGGAGGTCTCCGGGAGCTGGCGGTCTCCTGATCGCTCAGGCCGACTTCACCTGCTCCCAGAGCTCACCGGTGTCTGCCTCTATGGGCAGACCGGCCTCGGACTGGCGGGGACGGCCGCGACTCCGACGCCGGTGATAGGGCTGGCCATCCCAGAAGATGACACCGCCCCATACGCCCCATTCGTGACGATCACGCAGGGCAATCTCCAGACACTGCACCTTGACCGGGCAGACACCGCAGATCCGCTGGGCTTCGGCCAGCTCTGCGGGCTTCTCCGAGAAGAACAGCTCATGGCTGCCCTCGTGGCTACATCGTCCGAGTTCTTGGAGTTGTTGTAGATGGGTGTTCACTTGTCGAGTCCTTCGTCTTGCTGTGTAGAGGCGGGAAACAAAAACCGCCGGTGATTCCGGCGGCCTCACAACAGACTCTTGCTGGATGTCACATCATGTGACGAGAGGTCGCCAGGTGTTCGGCTGGTCGCCGAGGGCAGCGGGCGTGGGCGCGCCAAAGAGCGCTGCCTTTCCGGTGGGATTCATGATCCGCTGCTTCACCATTGGTACCTCTTCTCTCGACGCCGCCAGATTGCCTGGTCGCAAACGATCCGTCAAGGCAATAAAGAGAACCCGCCTAGTTTTGAACGGCGATGAGTTCGACTCTCGATCTTTGGGACTACCGGCGTCAGGTGCACGACCAGTATCGACGGGTGCGGGAGCGTGGCCCGGGCCCCGAATCCTGGGCTCGGTGGGTCGCCGATCGGGACGAGCTCTTCGCCACCCATTCCCAGTCGCCGATCGAGGACCGCTCCCGGTTCAGCGGGCTCCCCTACTTCCCCTACGACCCTGTCTGGCGGACCTCGGGTCGGTTCACCGCCGGTGACGACGAGAGCGCAGTAGTCGGCCACTCCGGCGAGGGCACGACCCGATTCGCCAAGATCGGCGTCGTCGAGTTCGAGCTGGCCGGCAGTCCGGGTCGACTCGAGGTCCTCTGGCTCGACGCGTACGGCGGAGGTGTCTTCCTCCCTTTCCGGGATGCGAGCAACGGTGTTTCCACCTATGGAGGAGGGCGCTACCTGCTCGACACGGTCAAGGGCGCCGACCTCGGCCACACGGGCGACGAGATCACCCTCGACTTCAACTTCGCCTACCACCCCTCATGTGTTCACTCCGGCCGGTGGTCCTGTCCCCTGGCCCCGCCTGCGAATCGTCTCCCCTCCCCGGTAGAGGCCGGCGAGCGGCTGGCGACGTAACCTACGGTCGTGATCGGATTCCTCTTCAGACTGTTTCGCCTGGCGATGGTCCTCGCCCTAGGTGCCGCATTGGCGGCCAAGTTCCTGCTCAGATCGCACGCCTTCGAGGAAACCGAGGAGATCGATCTGGTCAATATCTTCGCCACCAAGCACTTGATCTCCTCGGCCGACCCGTTCTTCGGAGGGAAGATGACCACCGCCTTCGCCGGCACCACGCTCGACCTGCGTCGGGCGATCCCCGCCCCCACCGGGATCTATCTCGACATCCTGGTCGCCTTCGGAGACGTGAGTCTGGTGGTGCCCCCGGGGTGGCGAGTGGTCTTCGACGGCAGCGTCGTGGCCGGAGCCTTCGAAGACCTGACCCAAACCACCTCCGACCCCGACGCCCCGATTGTCCGCCTCGGCGGCATGGTGGCCTTTGGCGCTCTCCGGGCGACGACGCGACCATCGATCGAGCCGGTGCACTGATGACGACAGTCCGCATCGAGGCGAATCGGCTGATCCCGGGCCGGGGGGATGTCGTCGAGAGCGGCGTGGTGGTTCTCGACGACGGCGGGATCGTCTTCGCCGGGTCGGCCACCGACGCGCCATCCGCAGGCGATGACACCGAGACCGTCACCACCGACACGGTCATGCCCGGTCTTTGGGAGTGCCACGGTCATTTCATCGGCACCTACAGCGCCAACATCGCCGAGATCCACACCCTGCGCCCCCAACTCGGGGCGATGCGGGTCACCGGCGACGCCCACCGTGCCTTGATGGCCGGGTTCACCTCGGTGCGAGAGATGGGTGGCATGGGCACGTTCCTGGCCAGGGCCATCGACGAGGGCCAGGTGGTCGGGCCGAACGTCTACGCCAGCGGAGCGATGCTTTCGATGACCGCAGGCCACGGCGACGAGCACGGGATGGAGCTCGACGTCGCCCGCGCCTCGATCGCCCGCCAGTGGGGCGAAGACAACATCTGCGACGGCCCCGATGAATGTCGGGCGGGAGTGAGGCGAATGCTGA
This sequence comes from Acidimicrobiia bacterium, assembly GCA_035462175.1. GTDB lineage: Bacteria > Actinomycetota > Acidimicrobiia > Spongiisociales > ZC4RG35 > JARDZU01. The sequence continues at coordinate 113,821 of DATHUP010000045.1, forward strand.
GGCTCGGGGCCAAGGTGATCAAGGTGCACGCCTCAGGTGGGGTGATGAGCGAGTTGGACGACCCACATCTCCCCCAGTTCTCCAAGGCCGAGCTGGAGGCGATCGTCGACGAGGCCACCAGAATGGAGCGTCTGGTCGGGGCCCATTGCCATGGGAAGCGCGGGATCATGGCCGCGTTGCAGGCAGGGGTGAAGACCATCGAGCACGGCACCTACCTCGACGAAGAGGCGGCCGACGCCATGGTGGACACCGGGGCGATCCTTGTCCCCACCAGGTGGATCCTGAAGTACCTGATGACAGAAGGCACCAAGAAGGGCATGCCCGAGTACGCCCGGATCAAGGGCGAGATCGCATCCCGGAGCCATGCCGATGCCATCGCCCTCGCCGTGGAGAAGGAGGTGAAGATCGCCATGGGCACCGATATCTGGGCCACCGGTCTCTGGGGGAAGAATGCCGAGGAGCTCGCGCTCATGGTCGAAGTGGGCATGACCCCACTCCAGGCGATCGAGTGCGCCACCGCCAACGGGCCCGACACCCTGGGGCCGCAGGCGCCCAAGACCGGACAATTGGTCGAGGGCTTCGACGCCGATGTCATCTGTGTCGACGGCGACCCTTCCGCCGATGTCTCCGTCCTGTCAGATCCGGACAACGTGACCCACGTGTTCAAGGGCGGCGTCCTCCACAAGGAGCCGGGCAGCCGGTCGGTTCAGTAGCGCGCCGGAGGATCGTCGAGACTCTGCCTTAGACGATCCGCCGCTTGGAGGCCCATCTGGCCAGCTCGTGCCGGTTGGTCAGTTGCAGCTTGCGAAGGACCGAGGAGACGTGGGTCTCCACGGTCTTGATCGAGATGTTGAGCTTGCGGGCGACCTGTTTGTAGGCGAAGCCGCGGGCGATGAGACGGAGCACGTCCTTTTCTCGCGTTGTCAGCTGGTCAAGCTCGGGATCATCGTCCGAGGGCATTGCTCCGGCGAAGGCGTCGAGCACGAAGCCGGCGAGACGGGGGGAGAACACGGCGTCACCGGCGTCGATCCGCCGAACCGCGTCGGCGAGCTCGGCCGGCTCGATGGTCTTGGTGACATAGCCGCGGGCTCCCGCCCTGATCATGGCGATCACATCCTCAGCCTGGTCGGAGACGGAGAGGGCGAGGAACTTCACATCCGGGGTGGTCTCGGCCACACCTTCGACCACAGCGATCCCGCCCCCATCGGGCATGTGGACATCGACGAGGACGACGTCTGGAGCAAACCCTCTGATCTCCTCGATTGCCGTGTCGACGTCGTAGGCCGAGCCGACGATGGAGAACTCCTCCGACAACTCCGCCCGCACCCCGGCGAGAAACAAGCGATGGTCGTCGACCAGATAGACCTTGATGCTCATCCCGCGCTCACCGGCATCCTGAGCACGACCTCGGTCCCCTCTCCAGGCTCGCTCTCGATGGCCGCCGCTCCCCCGGCGCGTTCCACCCTCGCCTTGATCGACTCTCTGATCCCGCGACGGTCATCCGCCACGTCTCCGGGCTCGAAGCCCTTCCCCTGGTCGGTCACATAAACCACCAGTTCGCCATTCTCGGCTTCGAAGTACAGCGAGACACGGCCCGCCGCCGAGTGTTTGGCGGCATTGACCATCGCCTCGCTGGCCGCTCCGAGCAGGGCTCTGGTCGTCTCGTTCAGCGGGTGGTCTCCTACCACCACGACCTCGATCGGAACCTGATGATCGGCCTCGATTCTTCTGGCCGCGTCCCTGAGCGCGGTGGAGAGCAGGTCCACTCCGTCGAGGGGGACGTTTCCGTATAGCCAGTCACGTAGCTCCGACTCCTGGTGACGTGCCAGTATCGACATACGGGCCGGGTCGTCACTGCGCTGGATCAGAGCCAGGGTCTGGAGCACGGAATCGTGCAGGTGGGCTGCCATCTCCGCTCGCTCCTCCTGACGGATCCTCTCCCGCCGCTCGGTGCTCAGGTCGCGAGCGAGGCGGGTCACCCAGGGGCCGAATGCGACCAGGATCCCGATGCCGGTGAGGGCGACAGCGAGAAAAACCGGCCCGATCTCGTAGATCGGCCCCACATTGGCGGCGAAGACGGCAAGACCTCCGATGAGGAGGCCGATCCCGACCAGCATGCGGAGCCGTCCCGGTCGTTCAACGGTCGGATCGACCAGGGCGGCCAGCGGCCCCGGCATGTTGCGATCGGTGAGGGCGGCTGTGCCGAACGCAAGCGCTCCCACCGTCAGCACCAAGGCGTTCGACGGCCACCAGCCGAATGCCCCCAGGAGCAGAACGAACCCGGCGAAGGCGATCCCCAGACCCAGTGCCTGATGCAGGGCCACCGGCTCCGGCTCTACGTCCTCGACCCGGTCGAGCTCCATCAGCCACATGCCGAGATAGACCAGCACACCGAGGCCCCACACCATGCTCAGTGTCACGAACGCGGCCCGGACGAATCCGTCGCTGACACCAAGAGCATCGGCGAGGCCGCCGGCGACACCGGCGACGAGACGGTCCCGGCCCCGTCGGCGATATCGAAGACTTCGGATGCTGCTGATACCGAAGATGATGGCGGGCGGAGGGGTCTACCTCAATCGGGGACATCCCCGAGACCGTCGGGGGGGCCTCAGGGTCGTCCCCGATTGAAGACTCCCGCTCGCTCGGGTCCAATTGGGGACATGGAACAGAACGACACGACCACCGAGACTGCGCCACCGGCCGCACCCGAGCTGGTCCGCCCCCGCGAGGGACGAATGATCGCCGGTGTTGCACAAGGCTTCGCAAACCGCTACGACATACCGGTTGTCTGGGTCAGGATCCTCCTCGTCCTCCTTTCCTTCGGCGGCGGGCTCGGTGTGGCCCTCTACGCAGCCGGCTGGTTTCTGATCCGATCCGAGGAGGAGCCCGAGGCCCCGGCCGAGCGCTTCTTCACAGGCGCATCGACCTCCCGATCATGGGTCGGGATTGGGCTGGTATTCATCGCCGTCCTGATCCTGCTCGACAATTTCACATTCCTCTCCGGAGGGATCGTGTGGGCGGTAGGTCTGCTGGTGGTGGGCATCCTCCTCTACACCGGAGACCTGCCCCGCTTGGTAAACCAGCCGCCCCACGCCGAAGGGGAGGCCGCGACGACAGTCCCGATGAGCTCGGGCGCAGTAGCAACCTCCGATTCCGCGCCTGGCAAGCAGCAAGCCGGCACGACCGCGGGCCTGGCCCGTCCCCCGCGCCCGGCGACACCGACGCCGCCGATCCTTCCCGTCCCCCCTGCCGTCCCAAGAGAACGGTCTTACCTCGGTCGCATAACCATCGGAATGATGCTGATCGGGATGGGGATCCTCGCCATCCTGGACAACATCCCGGCCCTGGCGCTCGAGCCGCAACCCCGTCACTACATGGCGCTCGCAGTCACGATCCTCGGACTCGGTCTGGTCGTCGGTGGCTTCGCCGGCCGGGCGAGGGGGCTGATCCTGCTCGGAATCGTCCTGGTCCCCACCATGCTCTTCTCCCCCGTCTTCGAGTACAACTGGAACTCGGCGGACTTCAACCGCCAGATTCGCCCGTTGACCTTCGCCGAGCTGGAGGACTCGTACAGCATCGATGTGGGGAGCATCGTCATCGATCTTCGCGGCCTCCCCTGGGACGGTGAAGAGATCGATCTCGACGTCGAGGTCGACGCGGGAAACATCGAGGTCATCATCCCCGACGGAGTAGGACTGGTAGGGGAGGCATCGCTCGACGTCGGCCAGGTGACCGCCTTGGGCCAGGTGAGCGCCGGCCTGGGCAGGCCAACCTTGACCTTCGACGAGCCCGGGTCACGCGGGACGCTCGACCTCTCGGCCATCGCCGACGTCGGGAACATCAGCATCATCAACGGTTGAGCGCGGAGGTTCACCATGAAGACACACAGATTCGACGCCATCTCCTTCATCTCAGGGGTGGTGATCACACTGCTCGGGCTCGCCTTCCTGATCCCGCAGACACCGGTGGACGTCGTCGAAGCCATCGCCTCGGTAACGGGTTGGTTCTGGCCGGTCCTCCTCCTGGTGATCGGCGGGGCGATCCTCCTCCCGGTTCTCCTCCCCAAGGACGAAGACACCGAGAAGGACAGCGAGAAGGACGCGCCGGGCGAGGCCCTCTAGGTGCTCTCGGCGATCAGCTTGGCCTTGAGGTCGGCGAGACGTCTCGTCACCGACACGTGGTAGACGTGAGGGTTGACCAGCCGCTTCACACCCGGGTCGAGCCGTTCCAGGTCGGCTACCCGTCGTTTCCTGGCCTCGGCGACGACCGCCGGGTCGTCGACCGGGGCCTTCAGGCTCATCGTCTCGAGAAGCTCCTCTGAGGCGGAGTCGGGCTCGGCGAGGACACGGGTCACACCGTACTCATGATGGTGGAGCACCTCGAGGGGAAACTCGAGCGTCTCATCGTGGAGTGACATGAGGTCGACCGTCGCCAATCCTCGACGGTCGTAAAAGCGAAGCACCCGTTTCCGGCCCGGGTTCACGATCTTGGTCGGGGTATCGGAGACCTTGATCGCCGGGCGCCACTCCTCTTCGTCTGAGACGGCCACCAGCTTGTACACCCCGTCGAGATAGGGCTTCCCGTCGGAGGTGGCCATCCGCGTCCCCACGCCGTAGAGCAACCGGCCGATCACCCGATCGGCGTCAGCCCCGTAGCGGGGCGCCTCGTCGGCGATCTGGGTGAGGATCTGGAAGATGGTCAGCTCGTCGAGACTGCTGGAGAGAACGATGTGGACCTCTTCGAAACCTGCCCGGTCCAGCATCTGCGACGCTTGCACTGCAAGATGGGCCAGGTCGCCCGAGTCGAGACGCACTCCCATCGGCCTATGTCCCTTTCGTTTCAGCTCCTCGAACACAGTGATGGCGTTGGGCATGCCCGACTCGAGTGTGTCGATGGTGTCGACCAGGAGGATGCAGTCGTCAGGGTACATGTCGGCGTAGGCGCGAAACGCGCCCAACTCCCCCTCCCCCAACGTCATGAACACCTGGACCATGGAATGCGCATGTGTCCCTTGGGGCAGCACTCCCATCTCGTGTGAGATGCCTACATTCGAAGAGGCGCTGGCCCCGCCGATGAGAGCCGCCCTGGTAGCCGCAATGCCTCCCTCGTCGGGGGCCCGGCGCAGACCGAACTCGAGCACCGCGCCACCGCGGGTCGCCTCCACCACCCGGGAAGCCTTGGTGGCTATCAGGGTGTGGAAGTTGAGGTGATTCAAGAGGGATGTTTCCAGGATCTGCGCCGCGGCCAGCGGCCCTTCCACCACGGTGATCGGGACGCTGGCGTGAACCACCCTCCCTTCGGGAACGGACTCGTAGCGGAGGGCGTCCCAGCTCAAACCTCCCAGCCAGTCGACGAAGTCGTCGGAGAAGAGACGATGCCCTTCGACCCGGTGAGAGCGGAGGGCGGCCTGCTCCTCCTCACCGAACCGGGCCCGATCGGCCCATCGCCCCAACCAGCCCCATCCGGCGTTTATCGCATACCCGGCCTCATGCTCGCCGTAGTCGGGATAGCGGCGGAAGAAGTGCTCGAAGCGGACGTGGCGATCATGGAGCCCATGTCGGAAGTAGAGCTGGGCCATGGTCAGCTGGTACTGGTCGGTGAGGAGGGCGCCGCGGGAAATACCCATCGAAGCCAGCCTATTGCACCCGGTAGCCTCTGGAATCGTGATCAGTTACGACAGACACACCGCCCTGGTCGTGGTCGACGTCCAGAACGACTTCGCCGATCCCAACGGCAGCCTGTTCGTCACCGGGGGTGACGCGGTGGTGCCCAGGGTCAACATCGAGGTCATGCGAGCCCTCTCCGCCGGCGCCTTCGTCGTTTACACCCAAGACTGGCACCCCGAGTCGACGCCACACTTCGAGAAGGACGGGGGCATCTGGCCTGTGCATTGCGTCAAGGACACCTGGGGCGCCCAGCTCCATCCCGGTTTGGAGGTGTCGGGGCCGGTGGTGCGCAAAGGGTCCAATGGTGAGGACGGCTACTCCGGTTTCACTATGAGAGACCCGGTGACCGGCGAGGAGATCCCGACACCGCTGCGAGCGATGCTCCAGGAGCGGGAGATCGAACGGTTGGTTGTGGTGGGGCTGGCCCTCGACGTATGCGTCAGGGCCACCGCGCTCGACGCAGTACACGACTTCGAGACGTCGGTGGTGGCCAACGCCAGCGCCGCGGTCGAGTTGGAGCCTGGAGACGCGGCCCGTGCGCTCGCCGAGCTCCGCTCCAACGAGGTCACCATCGTCTGAAAAGCGTCACGCCGGGCGCGGCTCGGCAGTGAATGCCCGATACAGGGTGCGCAGGGCGATGAGCACGGCAAAGCCACCAAAGAGGGCGGAGAGAAGACTGCCGTCGACACCCAACGCGACTTGTGAGGAGAAGATCGATCCGGCGACGCCGGCGCCTCCGACTATGACCGCATCCTTCAGGTCGACACGGCGATTCTTTCGGTTGACGATGGTGGCAGCCATCGAGGTGAGGATGATGGCGAGCAGCGAGGTGCCCTGGGCGGCGTGCTGACTGATGCCGAGGAGGAGCACCGTCGCCGGCACGATGACTATGCCCCCGCCGATCCCGGCCACGCCTCCGAAGAAGCCGGAGATCAGGCCGATGCCGAAGGCGATCAGGACGAGGATCAGGTCGCCAAAGTCGGCGGATCCAGGGAGCGGGTCGGTGCTGAATATCATCCGAATCCCGGCGGCCAGGATCACCAGACCGAAGAAGATCGCAAGCGATCGGGTGCTGAGACGGTTCATCAACGAGGCTCCCACCATCGAGCCGACCACTCCGCCGATACCAACTGCCACTCCCAGTCCCAGGTTCACCTCGCCGGAGAGGCCAAACGAGATGGCCCCTGCTGCAGCTATGGGAAAGATGCTTGCCAGCGAGGTGGCGTGGGAGCGATGTCGGTCCATCCCCACCGCCAGGAGTAGGGGGACGAGAACGATGCCTCCTCCAACGCCAAAGCCGCCGGAGAGGAGACCGGCCGTGAGGCCGATCAGAACCAGCTTCCATGGCTTGACCGCCGTCGCCTGGATCACCGGGCCACGTTAGATGGGCTCAGACCTGGCTTCGCGCCGCCCTCACCTTGAGGCGACGTCCAGAGATCGTCGACCCGTTCAGACCCGTGATCGCGGCGTGTGCCATCGCCTGAGGCATGTCGACGAACCCGAATCCGCGTGACTTCTTGGAGTCGCGATGGGTGACCACAGTGGCCGACCCCACTTCCCCATACTTCCCGAAGATCCGGGTGAGGTCCTCAGCCGTCAGTGTGAAGGGGAGGTTCCCCACGTAGATCGACCCATCGGACCGGGCCGGGGCATGATCGCGGGGTCGAGTCGCCGGCGAGCCAGCCGGCTCGATCTGCCCCGGCTTGGGGATGGGCCGGTCGATCACGGGGGAGTCGATGCCCAACGCGTGCTGGAGACGCCGGGCCGCCCTCACCTGGCCTGCCTCGAGAAGCGAGACGACGATCCCGCTGGCCCCCGCACGGGCGGTGCGACCGGAGCGGTGAACGTAAGCTTTCTCGTCCTCGGGTGGGTCGTAGTGGACGACACTGGCCACACCTTCGACATGGATGCCCCGGGCCGCCACGTCCGTGGCGACCAATGCGTGCACCCGTCCCGTGGTGAACTCCTTCAACGCACGATTCCGTTGCGGCTGTGAGCGCCCGCCGTGCAATGCGACGGCCCTAACCCCGGCACGGTCGAGCTGCTTGGCCAGGCGGTCTGCTCCATGCCTGGTCCGGGTGAAGATGATCGACGGGCTGGTCGAGGCGACCAGGTGGGCGACATGCGCAGGTCGATCAGCCCGGTCAACCTTCCAGAAATGATGCTCGGCGTCGCTGGCCGCGTCCTCCTGGACATCGGACAGATGACGCACCGGGTTTCGCTGATACCTTTCGGTCAGCACCTTGACGTCACCGTCGAGGGTGGCCGAGAACAAGATGGTCTGCCGGTCGGGCGATGTCATGTCGAGGATCCGCTTGACGGCGGGAAGAAATCCCATGTCCGCCATCCGATCGGCTTCGTCGACCACGACCAGATCGACCTCGCGCAGATCGACCACACCCTGGTCGATCAGATCTTCGAGACGACCGGGGCAGGCCACGAGGAGGTCAACCCCCTGCTGAAGCCTGGATCGCTGCTTTCCGTAGGGAACACCGCCGTACACGGCCGCTAGCGAGCGACCGGCGGCCTTGGCCAGGGGGTGTAACTCGGCCAGGATCTGGTCGGCCAGCTCCCGGGTCGGCGAAAGGACCAGACCGCGCGGTCTCCGGCTCTTCCCTCGCCCGAGTCGGGCCAGGGCGGGCAAGCCGAAGGCCAGGGTCTTGCCCGATCCGGTCGGGGCGCCACCGGCCACGTCACGTCCGGCAAGGACGTCGGGGATGGTCATCTCCTGGATGGGAAAGGGTTTGTCTATACCGCGACGGCTCAGCGTTGCAATCAGGGGCTCGGGCAGGCCGAGTTGGGCAAAGGTGGTCATGATGCTCTCTCCGCCCCAAGACGGGGCTATGCGAAGTTGACGATCTCCCTCGATGCCGGCACCGGTTGTGCTGGTTGCGAGATCGGCAGAAGAGGCGGTCTGACCGGATGAGAAATGCCGTGGATCACCGTGGAGCGTCGATAACGCTGGCCTCCCGGTCGGTGCGGCAAACCCCAGGCTAGGCGGAGCCGGCGGCTAACTCGGTCTGTCGACCGGGTCTCGTTGGCCGACCGGGGCCCATCGGCACTGATCTTCGGAGACCCAGATCGTCTCACTGGGTGCGGGCACCCACAACTCGATGAAGGAGAACTCCTCGTCGTGCGAGTTCTCGAACCAATGGACCTCGTCTTCGTAGACGAGCGCGACGTCGCCGGCGGCCAGGTCGATGTCGTCGTCTCCGGCGTGGAGCAGCCCACGGCCCTCCAGCACGAAGAAGAAATGCTTGGCCCCTGGGTGTCGATGGGCGGCGGCGGTGTCGCCGGGGTGATAGGTGATCCTGTCGGCCCGAAGGTCCGTCGTGTCGAACATCTCCTCGGTGACCAGGTCGATGCGGTCGCGGGTGTCGCGCGTCGAGGTCAGATGGGGCATGTCCTCACGGCGGACCAAGCGGGGCACTATCGATACCTCGAATCCGGAGACGTCAACCGATGCCTCCGAAGTACCTGGTCTTGGTCTCGACGTACTCGTGGAGGCCTTCGAGACCGGACTCACGCCCGAGTCCCGACTGCTTGAACCCGCCGAAGGGAGCCTCCGGCGTGCTCGGGTGCCAGTCGTTGATGCCCACCATCCCGAATTCGAGCTCCTCGCTCACCTTGAAGGCGGTCGCCAGATCGCGGGTGTAGACGTAGGCGGCCAGCCCGTAATCGGTGGCATTGGCGACGGCGATGGCGTCGTCGATGTCACCGAAGGGGATGACCGGCATCACCGGGCCGAAGATCTCTTCTTCGTGGACGGGCACGCCCGGCTTCACGTCGGTGAGGACGGTGGGCTGATAGAAGTAGCCGGCTGTGTCGACCCGGTCGCCACCGGTGAGGACCCGAGCCCCCTGGTCGACACTGGCCGAGACCAGGTCGACGACCCGGTCGCGTTGCCGTGCGTTTATCAGTGGGCCGACCGTCGTGTTCGGGTCGAGACCGTTGCCCACCACCTGCTGCTCAGCGGTGGCCACTGCGCTGTCGCTGAACTCCTCGACCACCGACTCGTGGACGTAGAACCGCTGCGGGGCGATGCACACCTGGCCGTTGTTGCGCACCTTGGTCCTCATCGCACTCTTGGCCACGGCGGCGATGTCGCCGGCGTCGGGGAACACCAGCACCGGGGCGTTGCCCCCCAGCTCCAGCGAGAGACGGGTCACGGTGCGTGATGCGCCGTCCATGAGCAGTCTGCCCACCCGGGTCGAGCCGGTGAATTGGATCTTCTTGAGACGCTTGTCGTCGAGCATCGCTTGGCCCATCGCCTCGGGGTCGCCGTTGATCACGTTGAGCACGCCCGGGGGGAGCCCTGCTTCGGCGAAGGCATGGGCCACCAACATCGCCGACCTGGGGGTGAACTCCGAAGGACGCGCCACCACCGTGCAACCCGCGGCCAGAGCCGACGAGATCGCCCTGGTCTGGTTGTAGACGGGGAAGTTCCAGGCAGTGATGATCCCGATCACCCCCATCGCCTGGTAAGTGACGTCGATCCTCCGGTTGGCCATTCGGGAGGGAATCCAACGCCCGTAGAGACGCTGTGCCTCGCCCGAGGCCCAGCGGAACTGGTTGGGTGCGGTGGCCCACTCCGCCTTGGCTTGGCCCAGCGGCTTGCCAGACTCCTCGGTGGTTACCCGGGCGAACTCGTCGAGGTTCTCGTCGATGAACTGGGCCGCACGCTCCAGGATCGCACCACGCTGGTAGGGAGTCTGGTGCGACCACTCGGGGAAGGCCTCGGCGGCGGCATCGATCGCGGCGTATGCGTCTGACCCGTCACCGAAGGGAATCTGCTCGATGACCTCCTCTGTGGCCGGGTTGACCAGGTCCCAGGTCCCTTCCGCTTCAGCATCTACCCATTCGCCGCCTATGTACTGCCTGAAGTCGATCATGGGACCGAGGTTATCAACCTTGCCGATTCAGAGTGCTTGGCCTGAAGGCGGAGACCACATGTTTCATGTTCGAGGCCCGGTGGCGTCCGGCGTGGCCACCCACACAGCCGAGTCTGCCGGCAGCATCCCGTAGTGGAGATCGTCGCTCGAGACCAGGACCCGGCCTTCGGGAATCGGGATCGGGCTTTGGCCGAAGTTGACCAACACCGTCACGTCGGCGCCGCGGCGGAATGCGATCGTGGTGGGGCCGGACTCGACCCACTCCAGGCTCTCGTCGTCGCCGAGGTGTGTGCGCCGGACCTCGAGGGCGGTGCGATAGAGCTCCAGGGTCGAACCAGGCACCCCTTCCTGGGCCGCCACCGACAACGCGCCCCATTCCTCGGGCTGGGGCAGCCAACTCCCGTCGGACCCGAACCCGAACGACTCCCCGGCCTTGCTCCAGGGAATGGGCACCCGACAGCCGTCCCGCCCCTTTTCGGTGTGGCCCGAGCGGTCCCAGACCGGGTCGTCGAGGACCTCGACCGGCAGGTCGTGCACCTCGGGAAGTCCCAACTCCTCGCCTTGATATAGATAGGCGGACCCGGGCAGGGCAAGCATGAGAAGAGTCGCCGCCCGTCCACGACTCAGGCCGGCCTCCTCGTCGAGGAGCGACCGGTCCCCGTCGAGGAGCCAAGCCCGGGCGTCGGGAATCGAAGGCAGGCCGTACCGGGTCACATGTCTCACCACGTCGTGATTGGAAAGGACCCAGGTGGGCACCGAACCCACCGAGGCGGCACCGGCCAGAGCGGTCTCGATGGCCTCCTTCATGACCTCGGGGTCCCAGGGCAGGAGCATGAAACGGAAGTCGAAGGCCTGGTGATACTCGTCGGGCCGCAGATAGAGGGCGAGCCGATCCCAGTTCGAGACCCACGCCTCGGCGATGAGCATGGCGCCGGGGTACTCGTCCACGACCGAGCGCCATTCCCGTACGACATCGTGGAGGAAGTCCCTGTCCCAATACGGGTGGTCCGCCCCCTCGGCGGCGATGATCATGTGGTCCTGTTCGGACGACACATCGGGATAGAGGGGGTCCTTGTCCAAGGCATTGGCCACGTCGACCCGAAACCCACTAGCGCCACGGTCGAGCCAAAACCTGATGATGTCCCGGAACTCGGCCCGGACTTCGTCGTTTGCCCAGTTGAGGTCGGGTTGGCTGGCATCGAAGAGGTGCAGGTACCACTCCCCGTCAGGGACCCTGGTCCAGGCAGGCCCGCCGAACACACTGCGCCAATTATTGGGAGGGCGAGTTCCCTCCGTCCCGCTCCCGGGCCTGAAGTGGTAGCGATGACGGGGAGGGCTGCCCGGCGGCGAGCTCAGGGCTTCCCGGAACCAGCGATGCTCCGAGGACGTGTGGTTGGGGACCAGGTCGAGGAGGGTCCGCAATCCGAGGGCGCTCGCCTTTTTGATAATCTCCGTCGCCTCGTCGATGGTCCCGAACCTCGGGTCGATGCTGCGGTAGTCGGCCACGTCGTAGCCACCGTCTCGCAGAGGCGACCGGTACCAAGGGTTGATCCAGATGGCGTCCGCTCCCAGGGACCGGATGTAGGGAAGACGGGACCTGAGCCCGGCGATGTCGCCGGTGCCGTCGCCATTGCCGTCGGCGAATGAGCGGAGATACACCTGGTAGATGACCGCATTCCGCCACCAGGTGGTCCCTGACATCGCCCGCATTATGGCCCGACCCGTCGCCGGTTCAGGTGTAGC
>DATHUP010000046.1:0-15844 GCA_035462175.1 Acidimicrobiia bacterium
TCTCTTTGACCGTGCCTCCCATGTCCTCGACCATCTCCTTGAACGCCCCGGCCCGCTTCGGCGAGTCCGTGTAGTTGCGCATCCCCTGGTCGGTGAAGTTCACCAGACTGACATAGGTAGCCATCTGCCACCTCCTTTCCCTCCGGCCGTCGACAGCCCTCGAAGCTACACCTCCAGCCACCCACGATGCTCACCGGACATGACCGGGCTCGAGGAGTTACGGCTGCTCCGAATCCGTTGCCAGAAAACTGAATGAGCAATCGTCGGCGAGGCGATTCCCCGCCCTGACGTCCCTATGCGGAAAGACCGTCGAGAAATGGGTCGACGGTGGCGTCGTTTTCGGCCATCCCCCAGACCTCGGTGGCCTTGCCGTCCTTCACGTGGAAGACCTGCACATACTTCCATTCGGCGCTCGAACCGTCGGGTGCCGAAGCGGAAGCCTCCCCGAGCACCACCACATGTTCGTCGTTGCCCAGGATGTCGTGTATCTCCGGAGAGGGAGGCGTTCCACCCATCGCCTGAGCCTGGCGGGCGAAGAAGGCGAGGACGTTGTCTCTGCCCTCATAGGCACCAGCCCACTTGCTATTGCCTCCCACATGCCAGACGATGTCGTCGGCGAGATGAGCCTCCATCCACTTCATGTCAGACCGCGAGAAGGCGTCGAAGCCTTCCCGGACCAAACTGACATTGGGATGCTCGTGATGGGTCATGTCGTCGTCCTCCTCAGTCGGGTGCTTGCTCACCTCGGGTCACTGACCGCCGCGGCCACTTGACACCGCGGCAGCGGCCGACCCGTCCCACATTGAGCCTCCTTCGAGCCTACTCCCCGCGGTCTCGCCGGGAGCACCGCCGTGACCGGGGGCGACGCCGGTACTGAGGGCCGTTCAGTCGACATCGTCCATATCGGTAGCTACTGGTGATGATCACCGAGCCGGAGGGGACCCGGCCCTGGGCGCCGTCACCGAACTGGATCGAGCCGGTCGGCGGGTCAACGCGAAAGACCCTGGCATCGGGGCCGGCATCCTCCAGGGTCTCGACCTGAGTCCACGGCTCCCCGTCGGCCACGACGGTCACGGTTCGGCGCACCAGCCCGGTCCTCACCAGGATCGACCTGAGGCTGGTCATGGAGAGATACGCTGCAGCCAGGAAGGCGAACAGCTCCAGTATCGAGATTCCCGGATCGGGCTCGTTGAGATCGGTCCATCGAGGCGAGCTGGCCATCGGGGCCAAAAGCTAGCCCTGCATCGGTACGTTCTGTCACCAGCCGCTAACCGATGACTATCTCACACACCTACCCGGGAGTGTACGTTGGGGATATGTCGACCCGGGTCCGGACCATCACCGGGGTGGCGACTTCGATAGCCGCTTTCATCGGCCGGGCGTCTCGGGGACCGGTCGACGACCCGAGGACCGTCACCTCGTTCGTCGACTTCGAGCGCGTCTTCGGTGGGTTCTGGGCGAAGAGCAACCTCGGATACTCGGTTGGTGACTTCTTCGCACAGGGCGGGAAGAGAGCGATCGTCGTCCGGGTCCACCAGCCCGCCGACGGCCACGTGGCTCGGCTGCGTCTCGGAACCGGGGCCGGGCGGATCGTCCTCGAGGCCGCCAGCCCCGGCTCGTGGGGCAGCCGACTCACCGCGACCATCGAAGGTGTCCCCGGCAGCGCCAAGCTGTTCCACCTCACTCTCACTGACCGAGGATCCGGGATCGAGGAGTCGTACCGGCGGGTATCGCTGCGGCCGCGTAGCCCGAGACGCCTCGACAGAGTCCTGGAGCAATCCGATTTGGTCCGGGTGCATGGGGCTCTGCCTACTGCGCTGCCCGAGAGCCTGCCGCTCACCGCTGCTGGGATCGGTGGGAACGACGGGGGCAGGCTCGCCGCCAGGAACTTCACGAGGGGGACCAATATGCGGCGGAGACAAAAAGGTCTCTACGCCCTGGACCGTGTCGACCTGGTCAATCTGATCGTGATCCCTCCCTACTCGGCCGGCGGTGTGGCGAGCGGCGTCATCGCCGATACCGTCGTCTACGCCGAGGAGCGGGGAGCGATGCTGATCATGGACCCACCTCCTCCCTGGCGCAGCATCGACGATGCGGTGGCCGGCGCCTCGACGCCGTCATTCCCCACCAGCCCCAATGCAGCCGTCTACTTCCCGCGGATCCGTCGGCCGGACCCTCTGCGAGGTGATCAAGTCAGGGATTTCGCCCCGGCGGGAGCCGTGGCCGGGGTGATCGCCCGGACCGACGAGAACCACGGGGTGTGGAGCCCGCCCGCCGGGCCCGGGGCCACCCTGACTGGTGTGACCGGGCTGACACTGTCTCTGGATGACAGGGACCAGGGGCGGCTCAACCCGATCGGGGTCAACTGCTTGCGGACATTCCCCCCTGCCAATCACGTGGTCTGGGGCGCTCGCACCCGGGCCGGGGCGGACGGGTCAGGCTCGGAGTGGAAGTACCTCATGGTGCGAAGGACGGCGCTTTTCCTGGAGCAATCGATCGAACTGGGGACGAAGTGGGCGCTCTTCGAGCCCAACGAGGAGACAACATGGTCCCGGATCCGGCTCGAAGTCGGTAACTTCTTGCACGACTTGTACCGAAAGGGCGCCTTCGTCGGTATCACCCCCCGGGACGGCTACTTCGTCAAGTGTGACTCTTCGACGACGACCCGGAACGACATCAAACACGGGATGCTCAACATCGTGGTTGGTTTTGCTCCGGTCAGACCGGCCGAGTTCGTCCTCATTCGCATCGGGCAGAAGAGCGGGGAGGGTGGACAGGACGAGTAGCACCCTGACCTGGTCCCCGGGTCGACGCATCGACGTTCGCTTGGTATCGCCTCATTAGATCGCGATAGCCAAGACGGCAAGCCGGATCGAGATTCTCCTGTTAAACGAGTAGGGAAACGGGACGGGTTGGACCCTTCAGGACCATTCCGATGTAGAGAATCTGCCGCCACCTCCTCCATCCAAACCGGTGTCCGACAGGAGGCGGTAGGGTCGCGGAGCGAGGTTTTGCGAATGCCGCTGGATCGTGACCTCCGAGGTCAGCCAGAATCCGGGGGTCCTCGTAATGCTCGGTGATCCCGATCGGCTGTCTAGTCCTGGACCGCGCAACGGTTTGGTGGTCCATCCGCTGATCATCTCACCGTCGTACTGACAGTTGGAACCGTGACCGGACAACCCGCTCTCTCAACCCGGAAGACGTCTTCGGTCGCGTGGTGGGCCGGCGGCGGTGCCGGTTCTAGATGCGGGTCACCGAGGGGTAGACCTTGTCCTGCATTTCGGGTCTCTGCCACTGGGTGAGCACACCAGTCTTGGCCCCGTATTCCTCTGAAGACCTCGGACCGTCCTCCTGCTCACGCATCTCGCGGATCCGGGTGAGGTCTACGTCGATCAGGAAGGTGCCGGGACCGTCGGCCTCGAACACGATCTCTTCGGGTTGCGCCACCATGGCCAAACCTCGCTCGGACTCGTCGAACAGGTTCTGGGTCGTGATCACCACGGCGAGGTTCTCCGAAGCCCTCGCCCAGATCAGGTTCCGCCAGACCGTCCATAACTTCTTCTTTTCGATTCCTGCCGGCATGAAGATGATCTCGGCCCCTCGCAGCGCCAGGGCACGGGTGATTTCGGGCATGAACGCTTCGCTGCACATCGCCAGCCCCACGGCCCCGTGCTCGCTCTCGAATACCGGGTACTCGTCGCCGACCCGATAGTCGAAGTCCCATACCCCACCGGCGTAGATCCACGGCCCGGGCGGGTGAGTACGGCGGTAGACACCGCTGATCCTTCCGTCGGGCCCGACCAACTTGAGGACGTTGTAAGCCGCACGAGGCTCACCCGGTACTTCTTCCAGCGTTCCGAACTGGATCGTGACACCGTGCTCTTTCGCAGCGGCGGCCATCGCCTCCGTGGGGTCAAATGTCATCGGCGTGCGCCACGGCCCCGGATAGGTCTCAGGGAACGCAACGACCTGCGCACCCCGTGAGGTGGCGTACGAGACCTGCCCCAAGGCGTCCAACACATTCCGCTCGTCGTCCGGCGGACGGTGAGCGATCGGCTGGACGAGCGCCAGATGAAATCCCATCCCTCCACCTTATGCGGCACAACGGTGGACCGCCCTCCCAGGGGCATGTAGATACACGGTTCAAGAGGACTTCTACGACGAATTCTTCCTTCCGGCAGGTTGAGGCGAGCCTGAGGTGGTCGTTTTGGGGAGTGTTAGCGGCAGGGAGGCCTTCTACTACCAGCCGACCGGGATGGGTCGTGCCCACCGTCACGGTCAATCGAGTCCAGAACTAGACAAGGGCTATCGCCTCGACGACGGCCGCAGTCAAGGCGTCGTTGCGGACCACGACGATGATGCCAGGAACCGTGATCCACACCGCGGCCACCATCAGGACCGGCGGATCAACCTGAAGATCGGCATTTCCCGATCGGTCTTCTCCGTGTAGTGACCATAGCCCGGCGCTAGCTCCACCACCTGACGCCAGGTCGAAACCCGCTCCGCTCCGGCGAGCAGTTCAACATCGACGGGTACCTCGCCGTCACCGGCGTCCACGGTTGCCCCACCGGGGTTCTTGACCAGGTTGTATGCCCAACCCGGATGTCGTGCCGAGCCTCCGTTCGAGGCCACCACCACCCAGCCGTCGGTCCTCTCACCTGCCGGGAAAGAGCCCAGCACCGTCGTCCTCCGCTTCCCGGTGCGGGCACCGACGGTGCCGAGACGCACCAGGGGCCGGCCCTGGATCTTCGCCCCGAAGCGAAACATCAGGTCCCCGGTCCATGACATCGCCTTGAGCAGTGGACGTATCGGCTTCGGGATCTCCACCCCGCGACTCCCGCTGGGTGGCAACTCGAGCTCGGGTCGACTGGCCACTCGATCGAGGTTAGATGGTTCACTCCGCCCCAGATCTACACGCAGCGGCGCGTTACCCTCGCCACGGTGGACAGCAAGCGGCCGGCATTCTCCCCGAAGAACATCTGGAGGCTCGCCCTCGCGATCATCGGGATCATCGCAGTCGTTCAAGAGCTGAGGAAACCGGCGGATCAGAGAACCTGGAACGGGAAGGTCGCCAACTTCGTTCCCTACGACTTCCGCATACCGAACTGGGAGCGGGTCCAGGACACCTATTGGAATTCGGATGGTCCCCTCCTGTCGGGGAAGGTGCTAGGGGTCGGCTGGGCGCCCAATTTCGGATCGCTCACCAGGCTGTTCGGCAAGTAGCTCAACCAGAACAACCATCGTCTGGCCGAGGTTCCAGCGGAGGTCGACCTAGGGAACGGGTTTTGCCGGCGCTCGTCACCGGTCACGGATCACCAGAGCGACGAGAATGATCTCGGCGTCACTGTGATAATCCCAGTAGAGAGCACCTTCGAAGTCCAGACCGGTCACCGTGATGATCCATGACCCGCCCCTGTCGCCCTCGACCCTGCCTTGACGTGCCCAACCTGATTCATGTTCGATGAGCAATCGCTTGATGATTTCGTCGACGGCCACAGCGCGGTCGTCGGTCAAGTCCTGATAAACAACATAGAAGACGTGGGTGAAGACAAAGTCCACGACGAGAGCCTACCAATCGTGTCGCCCATTTTGGGCAGAAGCCGCTCCTGGGCAAGACGGGCGAGCGGGTGTTAGACTCCCTAACGGATTTAGGATGATCATGAGCAAGCAACGAGTGATAGTCGATGTCGATGCGCGGGGACGAGTGTCACTGGCCCGGTTCGGGGTCAAGTCCACCCAGCTGGTGGTTGACAGCTTGCCCGATGGTGGACTTGTCTTGCATGAGGCCGTAGCTCTTACGCCTGCCGAGGCGACCCACTATCGGGATCCCACCGCGGTGGCAGCCTTGGAGTTGGGCCTGTCAGACGCCGAAGCTGGCCGCATTCGAAAGGGCAAGCTTCGATCCGATCGGAAAGAAGACACGCCGGTCGAGTGAAATGGCAACGCCCCTTGCGCTGAGCGCGCGGTAAGGAAACGGGACGTGTGGGGATCCAATTAGGTGCGGTTCGAGCGGAGAGGCCAGTGGCTACCTGCGATTCACGGCCTTTTGTTGGGCTGTGTCAAACGAGGTCCAACGCCATGAACGCGTCTACATGTGGGGCCGCGAGGACCAACCTCCGGCTACACGCCACTGAGAAGCGTTGTTATCGCAGGTCAGGTACCGCCCGAGATTGCCGGTCACGAGTGGACGTCGGGCCTCATCCCCGCAGAGGCGAAGACATCAACTGATGTCGAGCGGTACCCCACATGTCTGAGACCCTCCGGTATCGGCGTATCGAGTGGCTTCGGTTGTGCGAAATGCGGATATCGGAGGTGAGCCTGAACGTTCGTGATGCGACTGACCACCAAGGTGCATTGGCGACGCTGATCACCCCAAGCCCGGTATGTGCTGCGGCCGCGACGTCATCAGTCCTTTGACCTATGTCAACGACGAGGGATCAGACCCGAGGCAGAGACGCGTTCCCCAGGCAGCCAACTAGACCAGGGTCTCCAGGTCGCCCTCGTGGCATGGAGGCGTTCCGGGTGATTGGGACAATGTCCAGCGGGCACGCCTCATCGGCCCTGACGTAGGGTGGCTCGCATCCGGTCGAGCAACGGTCCGGAGCTGCGAGAACGGGTGGTACTGATTGAGTCCGATCGCCAAGCCGACCAACGAGCTTCTCGATGCCAAACGGAAGTTGGGTGATCCGGTTGCCGACGCCGTCATCGCAGACCTCATAGCCGGCGGCCATATCGACGAGGTAGACCGCGATCTTCTGTCGTTGCTTCGCAACGACCAGGAACTGCCGCCCAATCTCCCCCAGTCGCTCCACGATTACCTGGAGATCACGGAGGGACCAGTCGCAGTCTCGGCTGACGCTCTCCTCCGGGGCCAGAACGTCTATATCGACTACGGGCCGGAGATTCTCATGGTCCTCGGCTTCTACTCCCTACCGGCCGCATACGCCGCCAAGAAAGGCGTGCAGGTGCTCTATCGCACGGCATTCCTCGAAAAGCGGCCAATGCGTCGGGTGCTGGAGACCAGCAGGATGGTCACCGAGGTCCTCGACCCGAAAGGCCTGTCCCATTCCGGCCGCGGCATCCGCACCATTCAAAAGGTCCGGCTGATGCACGCCGGCATTCGGCACATGATCCTCGCCGACGAGGAATACCCCTGGGACACCGAAGAGCTCGGAATCCCGATCAACCAAGAAGACCTCGCCGGCACGCTGATGACTTTCTCGTTCATCGTCCTCACCGGGTTGAAGCAGTTGCACATAGAAGTATCCCCCGCCGACGCCGAGGGCTACGTCCAGACCTGGTCGGGGATCGGGAAACTGATGGGCGTGGACGACGATCTGCTGCCGGACACGTTCGAAGAGGCCAGGGAGCTCACCTTCCTGATAAGAAAACGCCAGATCGCCGGATCACCGGAAGGAATTGCTCTCACCCGTGCTCTGGTCGATGGGTACGCCGAATGGCTGGACGGGATACCGAATGGTGTACCGGCCTCGGCCGTCCACTTCTTCCTGGACGACGACATCTTGATGCACCAGAACGTGGCCGCCCTGTTGGAGGTGCCGCGCGCACCGATCTACCTGATGCTGCCCCGGCTCATCATCGACCTCGGCCGTGCCTTCAAATTCCTGATCGGTCACGGTCCCATCCAGGCCCGAATGATGCGATGGCTTTCCAGGCACATAGTTGCCGCCTTGATGAACGGCAGCGGCGACGCACGCTACGCCACCTTCTCGATCCCGGATCACCTCCACGACGACTGGGACCTCCCCGTCCCGGGATCCCGCGTCTAAGAGATCACCACCGAAGCGCGTACGGGTTCATACCGAGCTCTTTCGCCCGTCTCACGTAGAGATACACATATGTGAAGTTGAGGGTGAGCGCGACGATCGAGAGCACGTGAGTGATCGGCGCGAGCACGAACCCCGACCACAGCATCGCCACCACGTATGCGCTGGCGTTCCCCAAGGCCATGAACAACGCTATGAAGAAGGATTGACCCCTCAGATCGTCCCGGTGGATGATCCAGGTGATGAACAGCATGTTCATGATCACCGCCAGAACCGCTCCGGTGGTGAACCCGCCGTCTTCGTTGAGCCCGATGTGGTCAGGCGCTGGCGCCTGTTCGACACAACCGACAGTCATGTCACCCGAACAGGTCGGATACGGATTCTCTAAGGAGAGGTTAGAAACGGACGTGATGAGGATCACGAAGGCGGTTGCGATCCCGGCGAGGACGAACCAGGAGAAGTGCTTCTTGAGCCAGTCGGTCTTGATCTGGTTGACACCCCACCTGATGATGATGAAGGCGATGAACACGTCGAGCACGGCGGCGCTGAGAGTCAGCCCTCCAATCAGCGTCTCGGGGCACTCGTGCCACGAAACCGGGCAAGCCGGGAAGCGATCTTTCATCGATGCGGAGAATGTGCCCATCCCCAGCATGAACTCCCAGGAGATGTTTCCGCACATTGCGATGACGGGCATCGCATGGATCTTCTTCGCGAAACCAGTTCGAATTATCAACACGTAGACGGATAGCCAGAAGAAGGCCTCGAATAGGAACGCAACGGCGATGACCCAGATCGGGATGTTCACGCAGACTGTCCGTTCTGGTGGACCAAATCAGAGTCGTGGGTTCCGATCATCTTTCCCCTGCACCAGGCTCCTCGCCGATTCCAGCTCGAAAGGCGTGTTGTGCGTCTCGAAGATACGTTTCGCGGCCTCGCCATGTCGGACGGTCTCAGTGCCAGCGTCTTCGTTCTGGGCTAGCCGAAGGTGGGCTCGGCCGGCGGCAAACGGCATGTCGAGTTCCTCGGCGACACTCAGCGCCGTGCGCCACTCGCGTATGGCCCTACCTTTCTTCCCTTGGTTTAGCGCGAGATCTCCGGCGGCGAGTCGAGAATGGGGTCGCGCAACCTGATAGAGCCGGGCGAACTTCTTCAAAGACTTGGCTGCTTCGACCGCAGCGCCTCCGGGGGCGTCAACCTCACCGGTCGACTCGAGCTCGATGAGGACTTCGGCGGGCAGACTGTAACCGGCAACCCCGTAGCCCAGATCGAGCGGTGCCCCGAGCTGTCGTCCCAGGGCTTCGACTGCCGCATCTCGCGCTTCCTCGCTGCGACCCAAACGCAGCAGGGCAGCCGAGAGAACGCCGAGACGCATCAGCTCGAGCATGCGGTCGGCGGTTTCTGACTCTTCCCCCAACAGACCGTCTACTCGGTCGAGCAATTGCAGGGACTCCTCGGGGCTCCCCAGGAACAACGTGGCGTAAGCCCTGGCGAAGTAGCCGTAGGCGAGGAACCTGGGGTCGTGCCCCCGCCGGGCCGAGGCGACCAGCTCTTCGGCCACCGGCAGGACTTCTTCGAAGCTCCCCCGGAGATAGAGCACGCTCGTCTGAGTCTGGAGGCCGTCGTTGAGACGCTTGCGCGCCCCGTACTTCCGGCCCAGGTCGATCAGATCGGACGCCATGGTGGCCGCGGTTCCCCATTCTGCCGCACCGACCGAGTAGGTCGCCTGGGTGAGAAGGGTGTAGCCAAGTGCAGAAGGGCTGTCGACGCTTCGAGCAGTGTCGACTGCCTTTCCCAGGTATCGGGAGGCCTCACCACGGAGAGGGATCGAGCCGTAGATGACACCGACCGGCCCGTACGCTTCGGCGAGCTCTGGCGATTCCGACGTTTTCTCGGCGAGGTTGAGAGCGTGAAACGCGGAGTAAACGGCCAGCCATTGGTCGCCGGACAAGAAGGCTGCCTCCACGAGACGTGTGTATCCCCGGCTCGCATTGAGGACGTCGATTCGATCGTTGGGCTGGGTGATGACACGACCACTGCCGAACAGCCGGTTCTTCCACTGCCGGGTCAGCGCGCCGCTGAGCTTCCACCCTCGGGCTACAGCGGACGCCGAGGGTGGCACCGGATAACCCAGGAGCCCGAGCCCCGCCTCGAGGTGGTGGCGACCCTCGGCGTACCTCGACCAGTGAATGTTCGCTGCTCCCATTTGGAGCTGCCACGAAGCGAGTGTCCGAGCGTCCAACTCCGACTTCAGGCGCCCGGCGATCTCGAGAGCCGCGCCCAGGTAGGAGATCGCCTCCGCGTTGGCGAAGTTGGCGAGAGCCTGCTCGCCCGACAAGGCCTGGTAGTGGACCGCCTTCTCATCGACCTCGGCCACAGTCCAGTGATGAGCGAGTAGCGGGAGGTAGAGCTCCAGATTCTCTGAGTGGCTCCCTTCGTACCAGTTGGCCACGGCACGATGCAGTTCGCGACGATCTGCGAACGGGAGCAGCCCGTAGGCGACGTCTTGAATGATGGCGTGACGGAAGACGTACTCGGGAGATTCGATGTGTGGCACCGCCTCGATCAGGTCGGATGAAACGAGGGCCTCCAGGTCCCGCTCGAGTTCATCGTCGGATGACTCCACCGGAAGTACGTCACGCAGCAACTCCACTGCGAAAACCCGTCCAATGGTGCTTGCGACCTTGAGGATCAGCTGCTGGCGAACGCTCAGCCGGTCGATCCTCGTCGTGATGACGACTTGCACGGTGTCGGGGAACTGCACATCACCCAAGTCCGCCCCGGGAGCCAACACCCCCGCCGGCAAATGCCCCGGGGTGTCGGATTGCTCATTGACTAGAAGACCTTCGTTGCGCAGGTAGTAGGCGAGCTCCTTCGAGAACATGGGATGACCTTCTGCCTTGCTGTGAAGAAGGTCCATTACTTCATCCTCAAGCTCTTCTATGCCGAGGGTGTTGCAGACCAGACTGCTGGTTTCATCCCAGTCGAGAGGGCCTACGAGCACTACTCGAGGAGACACCGCCCTCAGAAACGCGGCGTACTCGGTTGGAACCGGTTCGCCCTGTGGCCGGGTGGCAACCACGGCCGCGAGGTTGGGCACCGATGTGAACACGTCGCGTGCCAGCTGCCATGAACTGGGGTCGATCCACTGGGCGTCGTCAAAGACCACCAGCACGGGCTCGCTCTCCGAAACATCTTCGAGAAGCTGGGCCACGACCAATCGGATGTTGTCGGCACGGGCCTCGGCCGTCATCGACTCGGTGAGCTCGTTCTCAGGAATGTCGAGGCTGACAATCGCATTGAGCAAGGGACCCAAGTCTCTGAGCTCGTCATGTCTCCCGATCGATGTCTCGAGCTGTTCTCGGCTCAGGTACGGGCTCTTGCTCGAGCCCGGATCGATGCCGAGAAGTCCGTTTACGATCGGCCGCCAAGCACGGTAGGGAGCCGACGTTTCGATGGCATCACCTGCTCCTAAGAACGCTTTGAAGCCCCTCGACTCCGCTTGCTCCACGAAGTACTCAACGAGGCGTGACTTGCCGATGCCCGCTTCGCCCTCGATGACAGTCACCTCCCCGTGCCCCGACGCGAGGAAGCTGAGCGTCTCGTCGATAACGGCCATCTCCTGTCGCCTGCCGACTATTTGCGCCCCATGACCTTCGACCAGATGAGAGACGAGATCGTCGACGTGCTCTCCGGTAGGGTTGTATGCGGTGACCGGCTCTGCCTTCCCTTTGATTGCGATGGGCCGTGAGGCACGGAAGGTCAGACGCATCTGTGCCTCCTGATGGGTCTTCTCGTCACAGAGGATTCCGCCTCTAGCCTCCCCCATGAGCCTTGCGGCTAGGTTCACCATGTCCCCGATCACAGTGAATTCCCTTCGGTTCTCCCCTCCGATCACACCGGAGAAGGCCCTTCCGGTGGTGATTCCAATGGAGACCCTGGCGTGCTGCTCGGCCGCCTCTCTGAGGATCTCGCGCCCGGCCAGCACGGTGCGGACCGGGTCGTCCTCGTGGGATAGGGGCGGCAGGCCGAAGACACCGATGAGCTTCACGCCCTTGTCGTCAATGCTCAGCTTGTGGAAGTGCCCCTCGTAGCGTCTCAACGTCTCCTGAATCGAGACCACCAGTCGCTGTGCATCATCGGTGTCGGTTGCGGTGGTCAGGGTCGGCAGATCGACGAACATCACCGAGAGACGGCGAAGCTCGGCCATGAAGGCCGATTGGCCGGCCGCCAGGTGGTCGATGACGATTCCAGGGACATACGTAGCCAACCCGGCGGCTGCGGCTTCGTTGGCGGTCTTGGTCATGGAAGGAAGGTCCGGCAGGTTGCCGACTTGGTCGGAAGTCACCGGAGCGGGCGCGTCATATGACGCACCCGACAAGATCTGCCACGAATCTGGTGAGAGGTTCACAGCGCCGAGATCGGCAGACGACTGCGCCCGTCCCACCTGGGCGAGCGGATCGCCAACGACTGCTATATCCCAGCGGTTGTCGACTCCTCCGAGGTGAAAGACCGTGACGTCGCCGATCCCTATTCCGGCTCTCATGGCAAGCCCTTGTTCAATGGCGATGGGATTGCTGTGAAGCGAAGACTGCATCTCGAGGGCGCAGGCACAGACAAGTCTCAGCAGGTCAGTCGGCTCGAGATCATCGACCTCCCACATCGCGAGGAGGGCGTCGCCAGCGAACTTGAGAACATCACCACCGTGGCCGGCGACTATCGCGGAGAGCCCACCGAATAATTCTGATAGTGCTGCGGACACCTTCTCGGTGCCGGCCGGTCCGGTGCGGGCGAGTGTCTCAGTGAATGAGGTGAAGCCACTCAAATCACACTGAAGTAGCACTACCTCGAGACGATCGGCTCTCGGGTAGGTGGGGATCTCGGGGTCGTCCGCGAATCGCGCCGCAACCAGTCTGGGGACAAAACTCGACAGGGTGTCCACGGACACATTGGCCCAGTTGTCCAGATCAGACAACACGTTCCCTCGACCCTCCGTCAGGGCAGCAAACGGCTTCTCACCTTTTCCTTGAAGCGACAACTCCACCGACTTTCCCAGGCCCACGCCCGAACACAGCGAACATACTCGGGAGCGGGAGCCGGTCGCTATGGATTGCTTTGACGCCTCGCCTGAAAAGGTCGGACCTCGCCATCGAACGGGCCTCGGATCAACCGGCAACAGATCGTTGTCTTCGCTGACAGCTACCACCGGGCATAAAAACGGGACGTGTGAGGTCTGACCGTTCTGCTCGAGTCGTCGGTCGGCGGGATCATCGGCCGGTTGTGGTTGACGGCTGGAACATGCGTCGCGTTACAACGAGTCACAGACGCGATTGACCCTGAACTCTCAGATCTGAGCTGTCGAGACTGCGATGTTTACCGCAGAAGAGAAGTGGTTCCAAGCGGACTCAATGATTTCCACGATCGATTTGGCATATGGACTCAAGTCGTCCCAGTAGTCCGTCTGAGTCGGAGGTTTGATGTATGCCTGGATGTAACACGAGCATCCTGGTCCCAGTGGTCCGGAATGGGTCGACCAACAGATCCACAGCCCTGCCGCCCATACCTTGACAAGTTGGGGCCTGCCCCTCCGGGAGCCGACGAGGACACGGTCGAGCTTGACGGTTAGGTCGAAACCGCATGCGCTCGATCCACTCGTTCCTTGCCTGTCGACCGACCGGTTTGATCCCGGCTCCGATCAGGTCTGAATAGGGGGCAGTGGCTTGGTGGTCGGCCCGTTGATGATCGCGCCGGAGTGGTCGTAGCGGGAGCCGTGGCATGGGCAGTCCCAGGTCCGGGCCCGGCTGTTCCATCCCACAATGCAGCCCATGTGCTGGCAGCGTGCCGAGAGCAGGTACGTGGTGCCGTCGTCGTGGAGGTAGGCGGCGACCTTCTCCCCCTCCACCTCGACCACGGCACCTTCCCCAGGCCGGAGATCGAAAAAGGAGCGGCTCACGGTTTTCACGATCAGGACGTCGGAGGGGGCTTCGTGCGCCACGCGGCTCGGGACCACCCTCTGGATGTAGCGGCGGGAGCCGGTCATCCCTTTGTTCCCCACCACCACCAGGTCGTGGTCGCCGGCGTGTCTGGAGATCTCGGCGGCCGGTTTGCCCTTGACCACGATCCGTTCAATGTCCTCGTCTCCGAGTCGGGCGGCGGTGTCACGAAGCACGATGTCGCCGATGATCTCGTCCCCGACGTAGATCAGAGTCACCGCGGCTCCGAGCGCCTGGGCTAGGGCGTGGCCATGGCGGGTTGCCTGGTGGGCGGTCAGCGAGCCGTCGGTGGCGATCAGGACCCGGCTGAAGGTGTGTCGCCGAGTCGGGTCTGCGGTCCTCACCACCAGGATGTCGACCGGTGAATGGTGGGCCACCTGGCCGGGGATGCCGCCGATGTTGAACCGGCCCGCCCGGCCCATCCCGTGGTCGCCGATGACGAGCAGGTCGGCGCGGAGCTCGGCGGCGGCGGCCATGATTGAAAGGGCGGTCTCCCCGGTGCGTTGTTCGGCCCTGGCCTCCACCCCGTGGCCGCGGGCCCTCTCCACCGCTGCGGCGAGGATGGCGGCGCCGCTCCCCTGGCCCATCCCGTCACTGACGTTGACCAGGATCAGCTCCGCCCCCAGCCGCCCGGCGAGCCCGGCCGCGGTGTCCTCGGCCAGACCCGAGGTGGGTGAGTCGTGGGCCCCGACCAGGATCCTTCGATAGGAGCTCAAAACGGTTTCAGCACCATCAAATAGAGGATGAACAATATGCCCACGATCCCGGTCCCGGCGGTGAGGAGCGGGTTGCCGGAGTCGAGCACCCGGGCGAAGTCGTCCCGGGACACGGTGGTGCCCGACTCCATCAGCTCCAGCACCATCCGGACCCTCCGGAAGTGGCCCCGGGCCAGGGGGAACATGAGCACTCCGACCACAACGAGCACGCCCAGCGAGACCCAGATCCAACCCTGGTCGAACCATCGACCCTTGATCCCGGCTCCGATCCCGCCCACCAGCAGGACCAGGGTCGAGACGTAGAAGGCGCTCACCGTGGCCGCGCTGAGCTGGAGGACCCCCGCCACCTGCTTCGGCTCACGGATCCTTCGCATCAGAAGGGTGGCCGCCATCGAGGTGCCGTGGGCAGCGACGAAGCCCACCACACCAACCAGATGGATGAGCTTCCACCAGCCGTAGCTCATGGTGAGAAGCGCAGGCTCTTGGTCTGACGGTAGATGAGACGAATCGCCAGTTTCGGAGCGACCTCCCTGCCGATCCCGCTGCCTCCCCCGGCGACCCCTACCACCTTGCCTACCAACTCCACGATGTCTCCAACGACGGGCCGCCGACTGTACTCCCACCCCGATTCAGCGGTTGGCTCCGCTCTGACATCGCCTGCGGGGAATGGCGTAACCGTCCACCACTACCGAACCAACCCGTAGGACTCAACTCCAGCTCAGGCGGTAGGGAACGGGACGTGTAGCCAGGGGACGATCCCAAGACACAGGGCAACGGGACGGGCCGAGACAGAACACGCTTCAATCTCAACGTGACTATGATTATGGTCATGACCGATGCGACTCTTCCCCTGGCCGAGGTCAAAAAGCGTCTGTCCGAGATGGTGGATCGAGTGGAACACCATCACGAACGAATAGTGGTGACCAAGCGCGGGCGGCCGGCCGCCGTGCTACTGAGTCCAGATGACCTCGAGTCTCTTGAAGAGACCTTGGACCTGCTCTCTACCCCCGGAGCCCTCGAGGAGATCCAGAAGTCGCAGCATGAGGTCGACACCGGGAAATCAGTGAGCGCCGACGAGCTGCGAGAGAAGTATCTCAAGGAATGACTCGGTGGAGGCTGGTGGTTTCAGCATCAGCCGAACGTGGGCTCAGTCGACTCCCACCGAAGGTCGCGTCCGCCATTGTTGAATTCATGGTCGGACCCTTGGTCGATGACCCACATCGAGTCGGCAAGCCGTTGCTCCGCGAGCTGAGCGGATACCTCGCTGCCAGACGCGGCGTCTATCGGATCATCTACCGAATCAACGAGGAGACCGAGACCGTTGAGGTAGTGCGGATCGACCACCGCTCAC
>DATHUP010000047.1:0-8414 GCA_035462175.1 Acidimicrobiia bacterium
GGGAAAGGAGGTGGCAGATGGCTACCTATGTCAGTCTGGTGAACTTCACCGACCAGGGGATGCGCAACTACACGGACTCGCCGAAGCGGGCCGGGGCGTTCAAGGAGATGGTCGAGGACATGGGAGGCACGGTCAAAGAGATCGTGTGGACAATGGGGGCCTACGACGTCGTGGCGATAATCGAGCTGGCAGACGACGAGACGGCGACTGCGGCCGCCCTCAGGATCTCGTCTCTTGGCAACGTGCGCACCACGACTCTGCGTGGATTCGACATGGAGGAAATGGAAGGGATCATCCAGAAGGCCGGTTGACCGGCCTTCTACGATTACGGGAGGATCCTCCCGGCCGTCGATCACCCTCGAGCAGGGCGGCCACCTCGTCGATGAGTTCGTCGATGCGGTCAAACGCGGAGTCGTCCTGAGTCGACGTCATTTCATCCGCGGTCGACCTCTGGTTGTCGAGGATCATCCGACCGAGTTGCGATGGAATCATGACCTGGCCCCTTGCTCTGCTGGCGGAAGCATCGGCAGGAAGGTCCGACGGGTGAGTAGCCCCAACGACCCATCCCTGACCGACGGACCCGCTCGGGGACCAGTACCCATCGGGGGACCGAGACGACTACCTCCCCGGACGGGGGACTAGCTCAACGAGACTCCAGGATCCGTTTTAGCTCTGCGAGGTTGTCGGCGACAGCTTCCTTGACCCTCGAGCCCGCCAGCTGGACGACCGTGCCGAGGATTCCTCGCGGTCGGAGCTCCACCTCGTTCGTCAACCGGGTACCCCGCTCAAGGGGTTCAAGATGGTATTCCAGCTCGGCCGAGAATGGACCGAGTGTTCCGCTGAGGCCGAGAGACCGATGAGGTTCGTAGACAGTGAGTTCGAAGGTCTCCTCACTCCTGCTTGGAAGGGTTCGAACCTGCCGGTAGGTGGTACCTACTCCGACCGGCCCGTCGGACGTCTTCTCTGTCAACGCGATGGCGTAGTTCCACGAGGGCACGTTTTCGAAGTCGGCCAGGTACGTGTAGACGTCCTCGATGGGACGCTCGATATCGACGACATTGACGAAGTGCATGATTGCGCCACCTTCGAGTTTGATTGGCCGCGAGCCACCCTACCGGTACACCTTTAGGCCCCGGCTCGTGCAGGGTGGCAACCAGGGCGGACATGTCCCGTTTCCCTAAGGGCCCGCACGCGTTCGGTGTGACTGCTCGTCCCGTTTCTCAGGTGGCATCCGAAAGATGGGACTCTGAAGTGCGATATCACGAGAGTTTATGATCGGAACACATGGCGGATGTCTTCATCTCGTATGCCTCGGAGGATCGTTCAGCCGCCGACGAGATAGCCGCCGCTCTTGAACAGCGAGGATATGCATGCTGGATCGCTCCTCGAGACATTAGAGCGGGAGCCAGCTGGGCTGACGCTATAGCCGAGGCGATTGGCCAGTCGAGGTCGTTTCTGATGGTCGTATCTCGTCACACTTCCAGGTCCATCCATGTCGCGAGGGAGATCGAGCGTGCGGATCGAACCCGTAAACCCATCATCCCAGTGTTTCTCGAGGAGATTGAAGTAGACGGTGCACTCGGCTATTACCTCACCTCAATGCAATGGCTAGTTGCCTACCCAGGCCCGATTGTTGACAAGGCCGAAGCGATCCACGACGCCGTCCGCGGGGCCTTGAGCGAAGGCGCGCCTTTCGAGTCGCGTCGCTCCGCAACGATTGACGACGAGCTCGTGGCTCTGGCTCGCTCGATTTGCTGGGACATCCGGATGCAGCTGAACGAGTCAGCTCCCGAATCGGTGCGGAAAGTGGACGAGCCCAAGCACGGTCAAGAGGTGTTGGTTGCAGACCTTGCTGCTGTCTCCGCGGCGCGGCGCTCGATTGCGGACTGGACCGCCAGATCAGGTTTGCCCGTCAGGTTGGTCGGGGAGGATGTGGAAGACGTCACGTCTGAAGGAGATGACATCGTTTGCCTCCTCGACGCTCTCGACGGAACCCAGCACTGGGCCCGAGGGAGGAATCTCTGGTGCACGGCTTTGTCACTCTTCAACCGAGTTGATGGCAACCTCGTTCTTCGAGTCAGCGCGGTACAGATGTCCGACGGTGCCGTCTTTGTGGCGCGGGAGGACCGGGAAGGCACGTTCCGTGAGGGTGGTGACACCGTCCTGGAGGTGAATACGGCCAAACGTATCCCGATAGATGCTGCCCACGTCTGCACGGTGAGTCGACGCCCAGACCATTTCCGAGTACTCGCGCCTCATCTCCTTCGTGGTGTGCCATTTGCGGGCCTCTACACGTTTGGCGGGAATCCAATCCTTATCGAGCTGGCTTTGGGGAAGTACGACGCTGTGTTCCAGCCCGATGCCTCACACCTCAACGATCCCCAGGAGCTGTTCGATTGGCTGCCGGGAGGCCACATCGCGTTCAGAAGCGGCGTGACCATTTTGGATCTCCGGGGCCGAGAGTTTGATTTGCTCACCGCGGCAAACGAAGCGATTGCCGGTGATAGAGAAAGTTCCCCGTTCGTTGCGGCAGCAGACCCGGATCTAGCCCGTGAGATTGCGCGGTGGTTGAGGTCTGACGAGCCTGTCGTGCCGAGTCCGTCGACCCCAGAATAGCGAGGCCTTCTCACGTGTCGCGTGGTGCCTCCCGTAGACGCCATGAGTGTCGGCACGGCGACGAGGCCCATCCGTCCCGCTAGGTCAGATGGGCAGTACAGACTATGGAAGCCATGGCTTCGGCGATGAAATACTCCAGCGCTCGCAAATGCGTCCTCCTGCCTCTCGCCAACATGGAACCTCGGCTCCTCACATGGCGGCGGGGATCAGACATGACGTAATACCTCGACTCTGCGACCGTCCTCAAGCACGATTGTTACGGCCAGGATCATTGGTGGCTGGAGAGCGATGAAAGCCGCATACTCAAAGGGTGAGGTCTTGGTGGTGCGGACGACCTGAATCTGGTCGAAGCGGCGGAAAGGTTCCCGTCCCAACGGGACGTCCTCCAGGGCGAAGCTGGACTCCAGCCGTCTCCGCACCGGGAAGAACCGGCGACCGATTCTGCCGGTGGCCCTGATCGTCATCACCCCGGGTGGGCTTGGGCCGGGGTTCTAGAACCGCCGTGTGCTGTCTTCTGAAGACGGGTTGGATGAAGTGCTGGGGGACCAACCGATATGATCGCCGACCTAGCGGACCACTCCCTCTGTTCGTAGCTTGGCGACGATGCGGCGGGCGTCGGTCTTGCCGGTGCCGATATACCGCCGGCTCCCATCCAAGCATCGCGAGATCGGCCGTCGATCCGGACACGACCCGCGTTCTGGTGCGTCGGAACAATCAGACCTCGCGCCGGCGATTCGCGGGCTAGGTTTCTGCTGACACCTGGGGGGCGTCTGGACACCAACGAAGAATTACCACCCGCCAACGGAGCCAACACGCCGTCGTCTCGCTCGAATAGGGAGGGCGAAGGGGTGCCGGCGCTTCTTCGCCCATTTGTCGAGTTCGTGGCCCGGATCCAGGCGCGTCTCGAGACGAAGCTGCTAGTCGGTTTCTTGGGCATCTCGGTCCTGATGTTGGCTCTTGGCATCGTGAGCCTGGTCGTGGTCAACCGCATGGGCACCCAGGTTGGCCATCTCTCGGCGCTCGAGGACCAACAGCAAAGAGCCCAGGAGATGCTCTACAACGTCACGGCGCAGTCTCATTTCCGGACCATGGCCTTGCTCACAGGCGAACCCGTTTGGAGCGACAGGATCGTCACGGCCAAGGACGCGTTCACGGCTCTCGTGGCCGAGACCGAGGCGAATGACATCGGGGACCACGGTGATCGCTTCGACCAGCTCATCTCAATCGATCAGCGCTACAGACAGGCCGGCATCCGAGTCGAGGAACTGCAGGCTGCCGGCGACCTCGACGGTGCCCTGGACATCCACATCCAGTCAGAGCACGAGATCAGCCACGACCTGGAAGATCTGCTCAACGCGTTCATCGCAGACACCGAGTCGATGCTCGCCGACCAGATCGCCGGCTTCTCGGGAGTCCGACGATTCCTCACCATCGCGCTCGCAACATTCTCGGCGATGAGCCTGGCCGGGGCGATTGCCATGGGTGCGATCATCTCGTGGACGGTCATCCTGCCGGTGCGAAGGATCGACGGGGCTCTGGACAACCTGGCGAGCGGCGATTTCACCTCACGAGTCGACGTTCCCAACAGGGACGAGTTCGGCAAGCTCTCCCAGAACGTCAACCGCGCCAGTGAGCAACTCGAGGTGCTCTACGGTAGGCTCGAGACCGTCAACCGCGACCTCCAGGCGACGGTCGACGAACAGGTCTCCATGATCGAACGCGCCTCGCAGCTTCGCCGATACCTGTCGCCTCAGATCGCCGACTCGGTGATGGCCGGCAATGTCGGGCTCGACCGGACCCGGAGAGCCGAGCTGTCGATCGCATTCATCGACATCCGCGGGTTCACGACCCTCTCCGAGCAATCCGAGCCCGAAGCGATGGCAGCCAGCCTCAACCGGTTTCTCACTGACATGACCGACATCGTGTTCGAGCACGGCGGAACCCTGGACAAGTACGTCGGCGACGCCATCATGGTCTTCTTCAACGACCCCCTCGCTCAACCCGACCATGCCGAGCGAGCGGTGCGTATGGCCCTGCACATGCGCGACCAACTCGACCTGCTCTGCAGGGAGCTGACTCAAGCGGCCCTCTCCGAGATCACGGCCGGCATCGGCATCTCCACCGGATTCGTGACGGTCGGGAACTTCGGCTCTCCGACCCGGATCGACTACACGGTCATCGGCAACCACGTGAACCTGGCCTCCCGCCTGGCCGATGATGCGGCACCGGGTGAGATCCTGATCTCGGAGCGAACACTCGCTCTGCTGCCCCGAGATCTCGTCACGGTGGAGCGGGCGGGGGAGCGGGCTCTGAAAGGGGTCACCCGTCCGATCAAGCTGTACCGGGTCGTCGATCTCGTCGAGCCAGTCGGTTCGACTTCGGGCGCGGCGGAGACGGCGTCGTAGACGCACCACCGGCATGGGACCCGGTGAAATAGCGCCGAGCAGGCTCCAGAGCGACGCCCTCAGCCGCCGATGGTCATTCGGCGGCGCCGACCGCCGCCCGGTATTCGTCGTCCGCCGACTTCCTATTTGATGCATATTTCGATCACCACCGGCCGGGCCACTGTCTGGGAGCCGCGGGCGGTCACCGAAGCGGAGTACAACGCCGGCTCCTAGATCACTCCGCGCCGGTTGAGCTCGTCGATGTGGTCAGGCGACACTCCCAGTTCGGGGGTCGCGCGACCGCGTGAGCACTAACCACTGCCTCCCAGATGGAGTTGATGGGGCCAATCGGGTTCCCTTGACAGGGGCTTGACCTCCATCAGCTGCGAACCACATTCGCCTGTGTGCCAAGAGGAACAGCGAGGTCTCCACGTCCCGTTTCTCTACCGGGCCATCTGTCCCCGTGAACACCGCGAGCCGAACTCATCCGACCCCTCCTGCCTAGGAAGTGGGTGGCGTGCTCAGAGCGACTGTGCCCGGCTGAGAAAGGAGGCGATGATGCGGGCCTCAACGTCTTCCCCAGATGCTGCTCGGACAAGAAGGTCGGCGAGCTCGCGATCGTCAGGATCCAGAATCCGTCGTCCGTCGATGCCGTTGCTGTCGAGAATCCACCGAGCGAGGAGCAAGGCGGTCCGCTTGTTGCCCTCGGCGAATCCTTGGCTCTTCGTAACGCGGTATGCGAGGACTGCAGCTGCCTTCACAGGGTCGGACATCCCCGAAATTGACCGCAATGCGGTGTCGACTCGGTCGAGTTCGTCAGGCTCGTCGAACCACTCGTCGGAAGCACGAACTCGCTTGTTGATCTCGATGGCGAGTTGAAGGCCCGGCCTCTTCAATGCTCGCGGAGATACTCGAGGAGGTCTCGGTACTCATCGAGACGTGCGATCAGCCAGGCGAGATCGGCGGGCTCGAGCTCGGAACTGGATGCGAGGTCTCTGGCTTCAGTCACACCGAAAGCGTATCGGCTATCAGCGACACAATCCACGTTCCGATCATGCATCCCAACGCTCGCCGGCCATGGACGCCGGAAGATGAAGAGGAACTCGATCGGCGGGTTCGTGCAAGCAACATCGACGGAGGAGATGGCGGGAGTGCTCGGCAGGTCTGTCGGTGCGCGGCGGGTCCTGACTCGTCGGGATCTTGCTTGCGCGGTGATTCAGGACGAATCACCCCGTTTCCCCAGCGCGCGATTGACGTGGAGGATGCTTCACCTTGCGCCTTCGCGATATCGCGAAATCATGAGGTCATGAGCAAGCAAACAACTGTGCGTCTTCCCGAAGCCCTGGCTGATGATGCCGAGGCGGTGGCTCGCGTCCAAGGTATGAGCGTCAACGCCCTGATCATTGAAGCGCTCAGCAATGAGATCCAGCGGGTCCGAGAGGATGACGAGTTCACCAGCCGAGCGAAACGGCTACTCGAACGTGATCGGGAGTTGCTCGAACGTCTCGGCCGGTGACCCGGTACATCACCCTGGCGGAGTACATGTAGTTGGCCGAGCAGGTCACCGGCGTCGACGCTGACGTGCTAGCCAAGGCTTCGAGGTCGGATCTGGCCGATTCAGCGTGCACGCCCCGCAAGCGGGCTTCGGTGGTAACGAGTTCTACCCGGACATCTTCGACAAGGCGGCGGTGCTGGTGTGCCGGCTGGCCTGGAATCATCCTCTGATGGACGGAAACAAGCGCGCCGCGTGGGCGGCGCTCGTCATGTTCGTGGACCTCGATCAGGGCAGGTGGGATCCAGATCCTCCTGATGTTGAACAAGCGGAACAGGCCATGTTCGCAATAGCGGCACATGAGGTGGACGAGGCCTGGACGGCGGCCTGGTTCCGCGAACGTGTGAGTTTCGTTGGGCGGGATTGATCGTTTTGCGAGTAGACGTCCCCAAGTTGTGGGACTCTCCAGCAACACCCAAAGGTTTGACGCGACCCTGAGATGTGGGGATCGAGTGGCTGGCCATCCGCTCAATGCGTCCCGTTTCCCTAGGCGCCCGCCCGCGTCCGGTGTGACCACTCGTCCCGTTTCTCAGTCAGCCACTTCGCCCGCTGCCATGGTTCCGAGTCGATCGCCCCTTGATCGGGGCCTTGTTCGTTGGGGATTGAGTTGGGAAGCGGTGCCAACTGAATTTCACCGCGAGATGACCACCGCGTTGTGATGGCCGTGTCAATCCCATGACGAGAGGCCATTGGACCCTGTCAGCCCGACGTGGTCAGGAGCAAGATGGGGCGCAGCGATCCCTTCGCGTTCATGATCAGGTCAGCCTCTCAAGAGGCCTGCGTGGCTACGCGCCAAGATGGATCGCGCGGCCGTCGGCGGGATGCGTCAACCCGTCGTGTCCCGATGGTGGGCGTTGCGCCGTGTCCGCCACAGCGCGAACGCGGTGGCACCGGCGGCGGCGATGAGCGTGTAGGCGAGCACCTTGAGGATCGTTCTCCCCGGTTCGTGGCTGTTGGTGTCGGTCCAGCCGCCGTTGCCAATCACGAGATGTTCCCGACGCCCGGCGTGTAGCTGCTGGCCACGACGTTGGAGGCGATCATCGTGTCGCACTTGACCACCCCGGCGGCGTCGACCATAGCCGCCTTGAGCTCAACCCTGGAGGCGGAGATCGCGACGATGGCCGCGGTCAGCGTGAGCTTCGACGGGCTGCGCACCTCGACACCGCTCGGCTCGATCGTGATCGAGCTCCCGTCGGCGTCGGCGACGGTGATCGCACGGGGCGGTCCGTCGTCGAGCGTCACGTACCTGCCCCCGGCCGTCTCGAGGTGGACGACGCAGCGACCGCCGGTGTCGTCGATCATGATGCGGGCTCCGCTGCGGGTGACGATGCTGCGTCGCCCGTTGTCGGCGCCGACCTCCTCGGGTGGCCGCGAGCGATGATTCCACAGCGACCCGACGACGACGGGTCGACGTGGATCTCCGTGCTCGAAGGCGACCAGCACTTCGTCGCCCACGTCGGGGACGAACCATGTGCCACGCTCCGGTCCGGCCATCAGCGTCGCAGTGCGTGCCCACAGCCGGCCCGCGGCGAACTTCGTTCCGAGGTCGACCATGACTCGACCCGCGCCCTCTGGATCGGCGTGGTCCACAACGGTCGCGGTGGCCACACCGCCCATCGTCTCGGCCCGGCGACGCAACGACGCGACTCGATCGAACAGTGACACGGCAGATCCCCTCGATTGGCTGCGCGCAGCGTACGCATCGCCAGCCGGCGCCGCCGGATCCGGGGTGACTGTGCCATCAGTTCTGAGGACGGCATGGTTGGCCACTCCAGTTCGAAGCTTCCTACGGCACTCGCTGATCGACACAGCCTCATCGACTCACAGGTCGGGATACTGGCTCGACTTTGTACACCTGACGG
>DATHUP010000048.1:0-6487 GCA_035462175.1 Acidimicrobiia bacterium
GGGTCCAGCTCCCACTTGGCGAACCGCTTCTCTTTCTGCAGGTCCTCGAAGAGCAACCCGGGTTCGAAGCCGCCGGTCGCCTCGTACCTGGCTCGATCCCGGGCCAGCTTGGCGATGAAGTGCGACTCACCCGGGATGGACAGGTCGGGATGGGAGTCGAAGATGGCGCGGTGCAGGGTGGTCCCCGAGCCGTTGGTTCCCACGAAGAAGACGAAGGGATTCACTGGATGCTCTCCTCCCACTGGTGCGAGACTATTCGCCGTTCCCGGCAGTTCGAACTGAAATGGGCCATATGACCCAGGCCGAAGCCCGTTCCAGACCGGAAGCTCCCGACCCCGGGCTGCTCGACCGCGCCCTGGAGAAAGCCGGGTTGATCCTGGGATGGGGAGATCGGGAATCCGTGTCCTGGCGCATCGTCGCCACCATCGAGCGACCTCGCTCCACCATCTTCCGGCTCGCCGCCGTCGACGCGGCTGGCGAAGGGGCAGAGATCTATTACAAGGTGTCACATTCCCCAATCGACCACTCGCCCCGCAGGGAGAGGTGGGAGAGCACCCACTCCGCGGGCTTGACCCGGACCCCGGCCCTCGACGAGAGATTGGCCGCGCTGACCGCGGGGGAGGACATCACCTTCTCCCGTGCCCTCGCTGTCGACCCGGAGACGTTGACCCTGGTCACCCTGGGTGTCTCCGGTATCCCGGTGGGGAAGATGTCGCGCCATTTCCTCACCCGGGCGCGACACGAACGGCTCGTGGAGGCTTTCCGCCTGGCGGGCCGGGGCGCCAGGCTGATCGAGGACTGCTCCCCTCCCGGGATCGAGCCCGATCGGGATGTCTTCGCCAAGGCGATCGAGCGGCGCACCGATCGGGCTCGTTCGGTTCTCCCCGAGCCGACTGTCGAGGCCCTGAGGCGCCGCATGATCGAGCTCGACGACGAGGTGCTGGACCACCCCGGGGCTTTGATCTATGCACACGGCGACTTCAGCTCGAGCAACATCCTTCTCCGACCCGACGGCATCGGGTTGATCGACTTCACCTGGTCGCCGCGGTTGCGCGGGTTCGATGTCGCCCATCTCGCCTTCCGTGTCGCCTACGAGACCGGTGCCTCTGCCTCCCGAACCGACACGCTGGTCGGCGCCCTTCTCGCCGGTTACGGAGATCCCGACCTGGCGGATCGGCCTGGCTGGTGGGCGGTCCGGATTCCCCGTCTCCTCAAGCTGGTCGAGCTCGGCTCCGGGTCGGGGCCCTCCCGTCATCGTCGTGGTGCGGAGCGGGCCCGCTCGGAGATCGAAGGGTTCCTCGGTCGCAGCTGATCGAAGTGGTAGGTCTCTGGGCTAATACCCGCTGAGCATGCCCATCTTCCGGGCGTACTGGAGGGCCCGGTTGAACAGCCACATACCGGTACCGAACACGAAGATGTTGAACACGACCAGGGCGATGACCGCGGTGCCGAAGGGGATGGAGAAGGTGCCCGGGTCCTCCATCAGCACCGATCGGGCCGAGTTGATCACATAGGTGTGGGGGATGGCATAGCTGAGCCACTGCAGGGGCTCGGGCAACTGATCAACTGAGAACGCCGCTCCGGCCAGCAGCGAGGCAGCCATACCGTAGAGAGTGAGCACCGGCTGGGCCCGCTTGGCCAACACCATGAGACTGGCCGAGAGCACGCCGATCGCGGTGCTGGCGAACACCCCGAGGATGAGCAGCACCACGAACCTGGATATCCCGCCCATGATGTAGTTGGCCCCGAGGGCCAGTCCGATCAGGAAAACCAGGATTCCGCTGACGAACCCGGACAGGATCCGGTACAGGTTCATGAAGAAAGGGAGAAACGGCCAGGGCACGGGCTCGACCAGGAGCGTTTCGAACGTCCCCCGGTTCTGCGCCCGTTGCAGGGCGCCGCCGAAGCCCCCCAGGGCCGACTGGAGGACCGTGGATACCAAGAGCCCGATGGTGGCGAATGTGAAGTAATCGTCGCCGACCTCGGGTGCCTCGCCCACCAGGTCGCCGATGAAGAAGGAGATGAGGATCGGGGCAAGTGTTCCCAACTCCTTGAGCATGAGCGAGAGCGGGTAGCTGATGTCTTCGATGAAGTCCATCCGCAGGAAGGCGGCGCTCACCGCGGCCGGGCGGAACCGCGCTGTCGTAGTGGCCATTGAGGTCATGACGTGCCCTCGGTAGTGCGCTCCCGCCGATACATCTCGGCAAGAAGGTCCCGCAGCGGGGTCTGCACCTCCCTGAGGTGGACCACCCGGTCGTTGAGGCCCTCGAGGGCGACGAGGACGCGGCCGATGGTCACACCCGGTGCGAGCACACAGGAGAGGAGGGTTCCGTCGAGACGGACCGATTCGCCCAGACCCGGGTTCTTGATCTCCTGTGCGGCGCGCCCCGCGTCGTCGACACTGGCGAATTCGATCTCGATCGACGGCCGGTCGAGGTCGCCGCGCAACGTGTCGAGATCGCCGTTATACCGGATCTGACCCCGGTCGAGAAGGATGGCGTGGGAGTGGAGAGCCTCGATCTCCTCGAGACGGTGGGAGCTGATCAGGCAGGCGAGACCCTGCTCCTCGACGGTCTCGATGATCAGATTGAGTAGTTCGTGTGAGGCCACCGGATCCACCGAGCCGGTGGGCTCGTCGAGGATGAGCACCTTCGGGTCGTGGAGCAGCGCTCGTGCCAGCTGGAGACGGGCCCGCATGCCGGCGGAGAGGGCGAACACCGACGAGTCGGCGGCATGGGCGATGCCCACCTTGGCCAGGGTGTTCTGGATGCGCTGGCGCAAGTCCTCGCCGGCCAGTCCGTTGAGCCGGCCATGGAAGTGCAGGTTCTCGGCACAGGACAGCCGCATGATGAGGCTTCGGTCCTCGGCCGGCATCCAGCCGACCAGGCGACGGACCTTGATCGACTCGCTACCGCAGTCGTGGCCCATCACGCTGGCCGAGCCTTCGGTGGAGCTGGTCAGACCGATCAGGATTCGGAATGTGGTGGTCTTGCCTGCACCGTTGGGCCCGACCACGGCGCAGATCTCACCCGGCTTCACCTCGAATCCGATCCCGTCGAGGGCGTAGACGGGCTGTTTGATGTTGGAGCGCACGAGCAGCTTCATCCAACCCGGGGACGGGTAATAGGTTTTTGTCAGGTTCTCTACCTGGACGCCCGCGGCAGTAGTGGCGGCGCTCAACGACTGGTCCCTCCCAATGACGATTTCCCTCCGCTCCCGGCGGGTAACAGACTAGTACGCCACTGTGCGTGGTCACCAGGGGGCAATTTCAAGATCCTTTCCGCCCGGTTACGGCGGCGAGACGTGTGACGATTTCATCGGCTACCTGCTCGGCCGGCCCGTCCGCCACCACCTCGACGACCGGGCGCCCTATCGTGGCCAGGATCTGGTCGGCATACCCCTGGTAGCGATCGATCCAGAGGGGATGTTCAGCGACCCGCGACTCGGTCTTCCCCCCTCGTCCCGCCAGTCGCCGGGTGACCACCTCGGGGTCGGCTGACAGCCTGACGTATACATCGGAGAGCACCACACGGGAGAGGAGCCCGGTGAGGTCCTGCTGGTATCTGGTCGACTCCTGGCACAGCCAATGCACCGGGCCGCTGGAGAAGACACCACTCCCGGTGGTTTGGGCTCGTCGGGCGAACCTCTCCCGACGGGAGGTGGTCAGAGCGAAGCTGAGACGGCTCCGGAGTGGGTCCTCGAGGATGCGGAGGGCGGCGATGGTCAGCCCGGGATCGGCGAAAGCCGAGATGAGCCGGTCAAACCAGATTTGCCCCGCACCGAGTGGCTCACCGTCCAAGCCGTAGAAACCCTGACCGGCGTAGTGCGAGATGCCGAGACGTGCGGCGAGAATCGGGCCGACGGTGCTCTTGCCCACTGCCCCCGGGCCGATCAGCTCGATGATCATCAGGCCAGGATTCTCCATCGCCCCTGACGACTGCGCAAGGTGCCTCCGATGTCGACCACATTGGGTGGTTTCGTGCTCATTGCCCCATCGAGGAGACGATGTCGTCGGCAACCCGATCGGGGGGCCCTTTCGCCACGACGGCGACAATCGGCCGGTCGATGCGCCCCAAGATGGAATCCGCATAGGCGAGGTAACTCTCTTGCAGCTCGGCGTGGCCCTCCAGCTCCCCGGCGGTGATCCCCTGACGGCCGGCCAGCCGTGCGGTCAGCTCCTCCGGGTCGCCGGTGAGACGCACGTAGACATCGGCCAGGCTGATCCGGGCGACCAGACCGGTCAGGTCGGTTTCGGTGTTGGCCGATGCGGCGCACAGGGCGTGCACCGAGCCGCTGGCCACGACTCCGCTGCCAATAGCGGCGGCACGCCGTGCGATCCGTTCCCGGCGGCAGATGTCGAAGGCGAAGCGAAGCCGCTCCTTG
Organism: Acidimicrobiia bacterium; assembly: GCA_035462175.1. Lineage (GTDB taxonomy): Bacteria > Actinomycetota > Acidimicrobiia > Spongiisociales > ZC4RG35 > JARDZU01. The sequence goes on from DATHUP010000048.1 coordinate 4,384, forward strand.
GGTCGGCCCCGATGAGCTCGCCAGGACGCATAGAACAGGAGCGGGCTCCGGGCCACCGAGGCGATCCGGCCCCACCATACCCCGGCGGCGCCGAGCGGCTCCCCTTCGAACCCGTGTCGTTTCAGCCCAGGAAAGTGGGGGATGCCCATCCGGGCGGCGACGAGCGGCTCGACAGTGGTTTTGCCCACCCCACCCGGCCCAATGAGCTCGACGATCATGCACTCCTCCGCCATGGCCGTATGACTGGGCCGACAGTGCCGAGATGCTAACCCCGCCCTCCGTCCGCCACTGTGCGTGGTGAGACAGCCCCTGGGCGGGGCTAGGCTCACCGATATGGGAAGTGGGAGCTTGTCGGGGTGGAGATTGGTGCTGCTCGTCGCACTCCTTGTGGTCGGTCTGGTCGGCGGCGTGCTGCTGGGGACGAGGTTGGCCGGGGGATCTCCCGACACCACGCCCGATGCCGCCGACACCGTCCCCGATGCGACCACGCCCGCTGCGCCCGGGTCGACCCTCGCCTCCGGGATGACCCCCGCCGACGCCCCGCTCGTCGATCGGGCGGGAGCCTGCGCCGATCTGCCGGCCGGTGAGCCCTTCATTGGCGGCCCCGGTGTCGAGCTCATCGATCTGGGTGAGTCCAACGGGGCCAGGGTGGAAGGGGCGGTCTACCCCCATCCGGACTATGCGGGCGACCCTTGGACCCAGTGGGGTCAGGGCCTGGTCATCGCGGACGGCCGCTTCTACTCGGCGATCGGCGATCACCTCGCCCCCGACGGGAACTCCTACATCTACGAGTACGACCCGGCCACCGGCACCCTGGCCATGCTCGGCGACCTTCTCTCCTATGTGGAGCACCAACCCGGCTCGTGGGGCTATGGGAAGGTCCACGCCCAGATGGTGGCCGGGGCTTGTGGCGAGGTCTACCTGTCCAGTTACTGGGGAACCTACAGCGATATCAGGTTCGACGACATCTATCGGGGCGACATCCTCTTCCGTCTCGATCCCGCCCTACGCACCCTCGATCCTCTGACCGTGCCCATCGACGCCCACGGCCAGGCCTCGCTGGGCGGCTGGGCCCAGGGCGGTCTGCTCTACGGGGAGGCAGTGGATCCCGTCGTGAAAGACCAGCAGGACATCGAGCAGGGCCCGCTGTTCGTTTACGACGTCTACACCGAAGAGGTCGTGTTCCGGGGCCCGGACAGCCCCCATGTCGGGTACCGAAACCTGATCGTGGACGCCGACGGCCGTGCCTACTACTCGATGGGTGGGGGAGAGCTGGCGGTATACGACCCGGCGAGCAACGAGATCCAGACCCATCCCCACGCCCTGCCCGCCGACTGGCTGAGGGCATCAACGGTCCCCGCCCCCGACGGCCGGGTGGCGGCGGTGACCGACGAGCCATACACGTTCTTCATCCTCGAGCCCTCCGGCGAGATAACGACATTGGGGCCGGCACGGGGATATACGGCGAGCATGGCCATGCACCCCGACGGCGACCACTTCTTCTATGTCCCCGATGCCCATGGGGGGAGCTGGATGTCGAACACCCCGCTGATCAGCGTCGACACCCGTACCGGGGAGGAGCAGGACGTCGCCGAGCTGAATTTGCTGGCGGAACAGGGGCTCGGGGTGACCCTGGGAGGCAGCTACAACGTGGCGGTCGACCCGTCGGGCGACAAGGTGTTCGTCGGGATGAACTCAGGTCCGGTAGGAGCTGAGGATGACTTCGGCGAGGTGGCCCTGCTGGTCGTCTATCTGCCGTGACCTGGCGCCGAGCCCTCGCGATGGTGCTCGTCGTCGCCGCTTGCTCGCCTTCGGGTGAACCATCGCCGCTCACCAACACCGAGACCGGAGGGGGATCGACTACCGCCACCGGCCCGGCCTCGACCGGGAACACCGGGTCGACCGTCCCTCGGGGTGATGGAATCACCTGCTGGTCGGCGTCTGCGCCGGCCGGCGTAGAGGGAATCGCCTTCTCCGACCAAACCGAGGCATCGGGGCTGATCGAGCCCTTCGTGGGCATGCACGGCCACGCCGCGGTGTGGGCCGACCTCGACGACGATCTCCGACCCGACCTGTTCATGGGCACCTTCGCCCACCGAGATCC
>DATHUP010000049.1:0-135400 GCA_035462175.1 Acidimicrobiia bacterium
GGTGAGTGCCCCGGCGATGGAGCGACCCTCGTCGGAGTCGTAGGCGATGCCCTGACGCATCAACAACGACCCAAGGTTGGCGTAGCCCAGGCCCAGGGTGCGATAGTCGTAAGACCCCTGTGCGATCTCCGGGGAGGGGAAGTGGGCCATCGCCACTGAGATCTCGAGCACGATGGTCCAGAGCCGGATTGCATGCCGGTAGGCCTCGACGTCGAAGACCCCGGCATCGTCGTCGTGGAACTTGACCAGGTTGATCGAGGCCAGGTTGCACGCGGTGTCGTCGAGGTACATGTATTCCGAACATGGGTTAGATGCCCGGATCCGTCCCCCGGCCGGGCTGGTGTGCCACTCGTTGACGGTGGTGTCGAACTGCAAGCCGGGATCGGCGCAGGCCCAGGCCGCCTCGGCGATCTGGTTCCACAGGTCACGGGCCTTGACCGTCTTGCGCACCGAACCGTCGGTGCGATTGATCAGATCCCAGTCGCCGTCTTCGAGCACGCTCTGGACGAAGTCGTTGGTGATGCGGACCGAGTTGTTCGAGTTCTGCCCGGAGACTGTGGCGTAGGCGTCGCCGTTGAAGTCGGCGGGGAGGCCGCCGTGGTTGATCAGGACCCGGGCCTTGTCCTCTTCGACCTTCTTCCAGTCGATGAACTTCTCGATGTCCGGGTGGTCGACGTCGAGGATGACCATCTTTGCGGCCCTTCTCGTGGTGCCACCCGACTTGATGGCGCCGGCGGCACGGTCGCCGATCTTGAGGAACGACATCACCCCCGACGACTTGCCTCCACCGGAGAGCCGCTCGTTCTCGCCCCTGATCTGGCTGAAGTTGGAGCCGGCGCCGGAGCCAAACTTGAAGATGCGGGCCTCGCGGACCCAGAGGTCCATGATCCCGCCAGGGTTCACCAAGTCGTCTCTAACCCCGAGTATGAAGCAGGCGTGGGGTGCGGGGCGGCTGTAGCTGTCGGGTGAGGTCTTGAGCTCCCCGTCCTGACCGTCGACGTACCAGAAGCCCTGGGCGGGGCCTGTCAGCCCGTAAGCCCAATTGAGTCCGGTGTTGAACCATTGCGGGGAGTTGGGGGCCGCCATCTGGTTGGCCAGCATGTACTTGAGCTCGTCTTCGAAGGCGACGGCGTCGTCGGCGGAGGCGAAGTAGCCCTCCTTCTCACCCCAGTGGCGCCAGGTGCCGGCGAGACGGTCGAACACCTGCCGGGCGGAGCGCTCCGGGCCGAGCACGGGCTGGCCGGACTCGTCGAAGATCTGGTTTCCCTCGGCGTCGAACTGAGGGACTCCGGCCTTGCGGAAGTACTTGGACACCATGATGTCTGCGGCCACCTGGCTCCAGCCGGCCGGGATCTCGGCGTCGGTCATCTCGAAGACGATCGAGCCGTCGGGGTTGGTGATCCGGGAGTCACGACGCGACCATTCGATCTTGTCGTAAGCGTCCTTGCCGGCCTCGGTGAAGCGACGGGCGATCCGCAGGCCTTTGCTCATGAAACGTGCCTCCTTGCACTGGGAGCGCCCCGGCCACAGAACGGGGCGGTGTCCATTTGCCAAACTGCATCTTCCGATCCCCAACCACTAGATGTTGTGGTCGAGGGGGAAGTGGCCACGACATCTAGTATGGACTTCAACACTGTAATTACATGGTTGTCATGGGTCAAGTGTTTCGTCTTTTCGGGCGACGAAGAGGCTCAGAGCGCGAAAATCAACGCTTTGAAGGGGAAGTGAACGCCTCGATCGGCGCTCGGGGAAGTCGCTCGAAACCCTAGGTCGAGTCGTGTCGGTGGGCCAGCTCCGACGCTGCCGAGATTTCGCGAACGTCTGGATGCTGGTCCGCTCCGGGCGCGCAGCCTCACCAAGCGCGGTTTCCCGGTACCGCTCACGGCACGTTGGTGACCTGGAACAGGTTCCAGGTATCCGCCACGCCCTTGAGCTGACGCGGGCCCCGGTCCATGAACCCGATGCCGGAGCCAAGGACCAGGTCCTTGACCGTGGATGATGCGAGGATCGTGCCGGGCCCGGCCTCGTCCAGGATCCGGCTTGCCAGGTGGACGGCGACGCCGCCAATCTGATCGCCGATCAGCTCCACCTCGCCGGTGTGGACACCGGCACGAATCTCGATGCCCAGATCCCGAACCTGCTCCACGATCCGCGCCGCACAGGTGACCGCCCGTGCCGGGCCGTCGAAGAGGGCCAGGAACCCGTCTCCGGTGTGGCTGATCTCGCGCCCGCGATGACGTCGGATGCTCTCCCGCACCAGGTCGTCGTGGGTCCGGCGCAGGGCGAGCCAGGCCGAGTCCCCGATCGCGGTGACCACCTCAGTCGAGGCGACGATGTCGGTGAACACGATGGTGCCCAGCACCCGGTCGACGTTCGTAACCGGTTCCGAACCGGTGAGGAACTGCTCCAACTGGTCGAGAACCTGGTCGAAGTCACCGGTCTGGAACGGGTAGGTGTCGGCCCCGGGCAGCTCGACGTATTTGGCATCCGGTATGTGGTCGGCCAGATAGCGGCTGAAAGCGGGTCGGTGGTGCTGGGCATCGGATCGACTCACCACCAGTGTCGGGGCGTGGATGGAAGCGAGCACCGAGCGAACGTCGAGATCGGTCACCCATCGGTACATCGCCGCGGCCGCCCCCCTTGGCATGCACAGCCGCTGGTAGCGCAGGTACCAAGCCCTGAACCTGGGGTCTCGGTAGGCGCTCGGAGCAGTCAGCTCCAGAATGTCCGGCGTGACACCCCAGTGCTGCTCGTAGAGATCGGTCAGCCGGGTCACCGTCTCGTCGGGCATACCGATCGAGTAGTCATGATCCCGGCGCCAGCGGGCAAACGTGTTGACCAGGACCAAGGCGGTCACACGCTCGGGATAGGTCGCTGCGAACATCGCCGCGATCGGCCCGCCCTCGGTGTCCCCGATCACCGCGGTCCTGTCGATCTCGGCTGCGTCCAGAGCCACTCTGGCGTCGTCCATCCACTGCTCGATCGTGGGCAGGGCGTGGAGTGCCACCGGGTCGGAAACGCCGGTCCCACGCTTGTCGAAGGCGAGGACCTTGGCGAACGAGGCGAGCCGGCCGAGGTAACGAGCGAGGGCCGGCTCGTCCCACATCACATCCAGGTTTTGCAGCCAGCTGGGGACGAACAGGACCGGGTTGGGGCCGTCGCCAAAGGTTTGATAAGCGACATAGCCCGCATCGGATAGGGCGTAACTCGTCTGTGGCGGCGCCGATGCGATTGGCATCGACGCAAGTTACCGCGGCTGGACGCCGGGGACCCGCGCCGCTGCGGACAGTCTCGTTCAGGCCTTCGACTGGAGATGCGCCTCGAGGAACCAGAGGTCCTTGTCGACCTGGCGGGAGACCTCGGTGAACAGGTCGTTGGTGCTGGTGTCACCCAGGTCTTCGGACTCCTCCATGGCGCGCCGGGTGCTGGCGGCGTACTCGGCCACCCGGTCGGCCAGAGCGTGGACCGCCTCCAACCCGTCGACTGCCGCGGTCGGGTACTCGGCGAGTGTCGACGCCCCGGCCGCCTGTCGCAGCGTCCCGTTGGCGGTTCCACCCAGCGTCGTGGCCCGCTCCGCGATCAGGTCGGCGAATCCGATCACGTGTCCCGCGATCTCGTCGAAGAGCTCGTGGAGCTGGATGAAGTCGGAACCCTTCACGTTCCAATGGGCGTACTTGGACTGGGTGAACAGGTCGGTCGTGTCGGCCAACTGGCGGTTGAGCAGGTCGATCAACTTGCCGCGAGCATCCTCGGGGATGTCGATGCGGGTCTCGTGTAGATCTGACATCTCGCTCCTTTCTGGAGTTCACTCCTGACGCTAGCGGTGGACCGGAGTTGTCTCGGTGGGGGGTCGAACGATCGGAGGTCGATCAGAGCACCGACCAGATCAGTCGAATGGCGGCGCCCCCGAGTACGACCAGGACGATCAGCCGGAAGGTCTCCTTCGTCATCCGGTCGCCCAGCCTCATCGCCGGCCGCATCGCGATCAGCGCCGGGACCGTGGCGATCGCCGCCGCCACCAACCGCTCCTGGTCGTAGCCGCCGAAGGCGGCCAGCGACCCGATCTGGACTATGCCCAGGATCTCGAACGGGATGGTCACGGCGAGGACGAACGCGGCCCGGTCCAGGTTGAGAGCATGGACGTAGGTCCCGATCACCGGACCCGAGGCACCCGTGCCTCCCTGGAGGATCCCCCCGAGGAAGCCGGTGGGGGCTGAGAGTCTCCGGGCCCAGACATCGCTCAGCTTGAAGTCCCGGTTCAGCAGCGACCAGACGATGTAGGCGAGCACGAACCCGGCCAGCACCAGTGTCATCAGGCGGCTGTCGAAGTGGAGCAGGGCCCATGCTCCCAGGACCGTCCCGACCGCTCCTGCGGTGAGCAGGGGCCAGAGGAACCAGGCCACCTCCCGGACCGATTTCCGGGTGTCCCAGAGCAACCAGGTGTTGGCGATCACTGTGGGGATGGCGACGACGGTGACCGCGTACTCGATCCCTGTGGTCCCGGCGATGATGGGGACGATGAGCAGCGGTGCGCCGATCCCGGTGATCCCCTTGAGGAAGAACCCGAAGGCCACCGCAATGACCAGGAAGACGATTTGTGCTGGCTCCATAGGGCTGCGGCAGATTAGGACGGTCGGTTCTCTTCCCCGCCGTCAGCCACTCGCGGCTGGTTCTTTATGCACTACGTCACGTATCCGTGACGCCATGCATTAGGAATGCGTTACAGCCCCACCTGGTCCCACCAGTAGCGGATCATGAGGGCCGCCTCGGGGCCGGCGTCGTCCTGCCAGTAGTGACCGGCGTGACGGAGGTCGTAGCCGGTGCGGTTGGACAGGATCGACTCCCAACGCCTCTTCTCGGTGCCCCTGAAAGCCGGGTCCTGGTCGGCCCAGAACAACAGGGTGGGTTTGTCGGCAATCTCGCCCAGCCGGCTCTCGATGGAGCCGAGGAACTCGGCAGACCCGGTCAGCTCCCTGGGGAAGACCCGCACCGGAAGCCTGGACTCCTGGTCTGGGAACGGCCCGCGCCACATCGCCATCTCCCTCCCGCTCGGGGCGCGGCGCCGCATCGCCCGGCGCACGAACACATTGACGAAGACGTTGGCGCGGTCGACGAGGAACTCACCGGTCCGGCCCTCTCCGAGGGCGGTGGAGAAACGCTGGGTGGCGGCGTCGGTCCGGGGCCAGGCCCAGGTGTTGCCCAGGATCATCGCCCTCACCCGGTCTTTGCGCTCGAGGGCGGCGGCGAGCCCGATCGGGCCGCCCCAGTCCTGCATCACGGGGGTGAAATCCTGGAGGTCGAGGGAGTCGATGAACTTTCCCACCACGTCGGCGTGCTCGGCCGGCGTGTAGCCGTAGCCGGCGGGTGCCTTGGACAGCCCGAACCCGGGATAGTCGAGGGCGAGGCAACGGAAGCGATCGGAGAGGAAGGGCACCATCCGCCGGTAGAGGAACGACCAGGTTGGGTTGCCGTGCAACATGAGCAGGGTAGGCCCGTCGCCCTCGTCCAGATAGTGCACCTGGGCGCCGTCGATGTCGTGCCAATGACTCTCGAAGGGGTATTGGTCCTCTAGGAACCAGTCGGGTCGGTCCACGGAGGGAACGGTAGTGCCCCTGCACGATCCACCGGTCGCCGCCTGGCCGGTGCATTCTCAAGGGGCACGCTGTCAGTGCCGATACCAACCGTATGCAGGGTAAACGGTATTGGCTCGTCTCGATCGCAGCGGCATCGCTGCTGTTGCTCGCCACATCCGCCGGCGCCGATTCCGGCACCGAAGACGAGTTCCTCGCCAAGATCAACGCCACCCGCTCGGCTCACGGGCTCGAAGCCCTGCAGATCGAGAGCGGTCTTCGGTCCCACGCCCGCAGCCACACCATGGGGATGATGGATGCGGGCCATCTCTACCACTCCAGCTCGGACGAGCTGACGGCAGTGGGGGGCGAGGGCTGGGAGAGGATCGGCGAGAACGTAGGCCGCGGGCAGAGTCCGACCTCACTCCACAACGCCTTCATGGAGTCTTCCGGCCACAGGGACAACATTCTCGGCGATTACAACTACATCGGGATCGGGACCGGAACCAAGAACGGGTACCTGTACGTGACCGTCGTCTTCATGAAAGCGGACCCTATCCTGGGCTCGACCATCTCAGAACCGCCCGAGAACACTGGTTCCAATCCCTGCCCTCAGGGTGCCAACTGCGACACGGTCGCTTTTCAGGATGCCGGGGGGCGGTTCGAGCTCTGGGATCACATTGCCTCCACCCGGGGTGTCTCGTCCTTCTTCTACGGCAACCCCGGCGATGTGGCCTTCGCTGGCGACTGGGACTGTGACGGTGTCGAGACACTTGGTCTCTACCGGCGCTCCGACGGCTACGTCTACCTGACCAATTCGACCGACGGAGGCTTCGCCGACATCACGTACTACTTCGGGAATCCTGGCGATATCCCGATCGCAGGCGACTTCGACGGCGACGGCTGTGACACCGTCTCGATCTATCGCCCCACGGAGGCCCGCTCCTACATCATCAACAGCCTCGGTGGTGGGGACCGCGGCTTGGGGGCCGCGGACCATTCCTTCGTCTTCGGCGTGGAAGGTGACACCCCGTTCGCAGGCGACTTCGACGGCGATGGAATCGACACGATCGGATTGCACCGGGGCTCAACGGGCCTGATCTACTTCCGGAACTCTCACAGTCCCGGGCTCGCCGACGGCCAGTTCAGGTTCGGCGACCCGGGCGACGTCCTCGTAGCGGGTGACTGGGATGGCGACGGCGATGACACAGTCGCGGTCTACCGGCCTTCGGAGGGGATGCTCCACGTCAAGAACTCGAACATCGGGGGCATGGCCGACGCCAGCCTCTTCGTCGGGGCTTTCTCGGGGTTGGTCGCGCTCCAGCCATGACGATGCACTCGGGTTTGCCCCGGCCGATCGGCCGCCACCACCGGGCTTTATAGGCCCGAACGAGATCTGAAGGCTCCGTGAGCGGTTTGGGCCCCGTTTGGCGAAGGGTAAGAGGCCTCGATCCATGGCTGTCGCTTATTTCCGCCTGTCTGAAGACGACCTGGTGATCGCCACCGCGGTCCACAACGGGCATACCCTGCGCCCGGAATTGGCTGATCTGATCGGTCTCGATGAATCGACCCGGCTGCGCGAAGAGGACCCGCACACCGGGGAGATTGCCGCCCGGTTCGGGACCATGGCGGTGGTGCACCGGTCGCGCTTCGAAGTCGACCTCAACCGGGAGCGGGAGGCGGCGGTGTACAGGGGCCCCGAGGACGCTTGGGGCCTCAACATCTGGAACCGGCCCCTCACTCGTGACGAGGTGGCGCAATCGCTCCTCCTCTACGACGGCTTCTACCGCGACCTCGCATCGGTCCTCGACATCCTGGTTGCTGAGCAGGGAGGCTTCGTGCTCTACGACATCCACTCCTACAACCATCGTCGGGGCGGGCCGCAAGCCGAACCCGACCCGGCCGCGGAGGCCCCGACGGTGAATCTGGGGACCGGGTCGCTTCCGGAGCGATGGAAGGGCGTCGCGGATGTGTTCGTGGAGTCGATGCGAGAGAGCACGCTGGACGGGGTTGAGCTCGACGTGAGGGAGAACATCCGATTCGAGGGCCGGCAGGTGGCGCGCTGGGTCCACGACAACTATGGCGAGACCAGCTGCGCTCTCGCCATCGAGATCAAGAAGGTCTTCATGGACGAGTGGACCGGAGAAGTCGATCATGACCGGTTGCAGCAACTCGGGGACGCGTTGACCGGATCGGTCGTCCCGGTGCGACGAGCCTGGGCACGAGTATGAGTGTCGATGAGGTCGACCTCGCTATCGACCGTCGTCTCACCGAGATCTGCGGGGTCCTCCCCATGCTCCAGCTGCTGACCCCGACCAACGTCCCCGACATGAGACGAGCCTTTCTCGCCGGTGACATCGACGAGCCCCAATTCGCCTACCGGGAGCTTCCCGACCTCGATGCCGTCGCTGCCGATCTGGCCGGAATCAACCCCGAGGAGGCTACGGACCCGGTGCTCATCCACATGATCCGTGGCATGCACCGCGAGCTGGAGAAGCGGCTCGAGCTGCTGAAGTGCCGCAACACCGACCAGTTCTTCCTCGCCGCCGTGGAGAAGTACGGGCACGTCGAGGGAAGCTTGCTCGAGCTGGCCCATGAGATCCTGGACCGGATCCCACCCAGCCCTCGATCAGGGCAGCATCTCACCGCCGCCGAGGTGGCGGCGCGGGCCAATCGGGAGCTGGACCACTACCGCAACCAATATCCAGAGCTCACGGCTCTGGTCCATGTCAGCGAGTCCGCCGCCGGAGTCATGGTGGAGAACGGCGACGTATTCATCGGGTCCGACACCACAGTCGCCGAGGCGCGGGTCGAGCCGTTGCTTCAGCATGAGATCGGGGTGCACGTCCTGACCCACGTCAATGGAAGCGCCCAGCCGGTACGGATGCTCTCCCTCGGCCTGGCCGGTTACGAGGAGACCCAGGAGGCACTCGGGGTTCTCGCCGAGCACCTTTGCTGCGGGCTGAGACCACAGAGACTGAGGGTCCTGGCGCTCAGGGTCGTGGCTGCCCAATCCCTCAGCGAGCGAGCCGGCTTCCGGGAGACCTTCGACGTGTTGATGGCGCACGGGTGCTCGCGTCATCTCGCCTTCACGACCGCGATGCGCGCCCATCGCTCCGGCGGGATGACCAAAGACGCCCTATACCTGGCAGGTCTCACCCGTCTCCTCGCCTACCTCCATGAAGGCGGGGCTCTCGATGCGCTCCTCGTGGGCAAGATATCGTTGGCCGACGAGCCGTTGGTGGTCGATCTGCTCGATCGGGGAGTGCTGGTCGAGCCTCCCCTTCGGCCACGGTTCATGGAGTCGGAGTCTGCCCTCGATCGTCTCGCCGAGATCCGCAAAGGGGCTGGTGTCATTGAGATTGGAGGTATCGCGGCATGAGACTTGGCTTTGTCGTCAACGACGTGGCGACCGAGGTACCGCAGTACACCACCGTCCGACTCGCCCTCGCCGCCAGGAGAAGGGGACACGAGGTTTGGCTCATGGGAGTGGGTGATCTGTCCCATGCCGACTCCGGTGAGGTCAAGGCCCGGGCGCGCGGGCCCCAGGACAAGAGTTACCGCTCACTGAAGAGCTTCCTCGAAGACATCCAGAGCCCTGACACCGAGCCCGAGTTGGTCTCGGTGAGCGAGTTGGACGTGTTGATGCTGCGCAACGACCCCGCCGAAGATGCCGCCGAGCGCCCCTGGGCGCAGGCTTCCGGTGTGCTCTTCGGCCAGTTGGCCGCGGCCTCGGGTGTGCTCGTGGTCAACGATCCGGTCCATCTCGCCGACGCGGTCAACAAGACCTACTTCCAGCACTTCCCCGAGGAGGTCCGTCCGCGGACCCTCATCTCCCGGACAGAGGCCGACATCAAGGACTTCGTCAAGGACTTGGGGGGCCGGGCGGTGCTCAAGCCGCTTCAGGGCTCAGGGGGCCAGGGAGTGTTCCTCATCGACGGGAAGAAGGGGCAGAACCTGAATCAGATCATCGAGTCGATCGTCCGTGACGGCTTCGTGGTGGTCCAGGAGTATCTCAAGGATGCAGAGAAGGGCGACGTTCGTCTCTTCGTGATGAACGGGAGACCGCTCGAGGTCGACGGCAAGGTGGCCGCATTTCGGCGGGTCAACGAGGACGACGACGTCAGGTCCAATATGCACGTCGGGGGCAAGGCCGTGAAGGTCAAGGTCACCGAGGCGATGCTCGAGGTCGTTCGATTGGCGCGGCCCAAGCTGATCAAGGACGGGATGTTCCTCGTCGGTCTTGACATCGTGGGCGACAAGCTGATGGAGGCGAATGTCTTCAGCCCCGGAGGGTTGGGCAGCGCCAAGGCGCTGCATGAGGTGGACTTCGCCGCCGCGGTGATCGAGGCCCTCGAGCAGAAGATGCTGCTCCGGGCCAGCTACGGCCCCTCCCTGGCCAACGTAGCCCTAGCCACCATGTGAACACGGATGAGCAGAGGCCGCGCAGAGGGCCTCTGCCTCACCCGCGATCAGCTCGACCGCTGTGCGCCCCTCATTGAGCCGATGACAACGGCCAGTCCCAGGACCACCAAGGCGATCGGCCCGACGAACCGGAGGTCTCCGATTTGAAGGGCCCAGACCTCGAGCGCCTCCAGGATGAAGGCGACGCCGATTCCCAGGTAGACCACACCGGCGAACAATGTGCCTCTGTGGATTCTCATCTGTCCACCTCGATGTTCCCCGCTGCCACGTTGAGATCGAGTGTCAGCGTCACCGTGGCGGATTCGAACCCGTCACTGGTGAAGGTATTGGTCACGGAGAGGCCTTCGTTGACCTCACCGAAGAGATCGACCTGCCCGGCCCCGGCCGAGGCGCGGATGTCGACGGCGAGATCCTGGGGAAGTGTGATCGTGAGCTCACCGGCCCCGACCGTGGCTTCGATCTCGGCCGACTCGTTCATGACCAGATCGCTCAGATCGAGTCTCAGCTCGCCCAGCCCAACGTCGTATCTCGCGGCGAGGTCGGTCTCGTCGGTGATCCGAACGTTCCGCTCACCGATCCCCCCGTGGAAAGCGTCCGGTGGTGCCACTGCCACCGCCAGGACGGCGAGGGTCACGAAGACCCCGGCCACGACCAGCCCCGGATGGGGCCCGTCGAAGGCGCCGATTATCAATGCCAGGCCGATCACGGCCAGCACCGCGGGCAGCAGGATCGCTGCACGCAGCTCGATCACATCGGTGGCGTCGAGCAGCCAGAGAGCGCCGACCACCACCAGCAGCGCGCCGGCGACCACTGCCCCGTAGGGGCGTTTTGGGCCCTGGACCGATTCGGTCTCGGGCCTCTCCAGTGTCTCAGCTGTGCTCACGGCGACTCCCCAGATAGAGCATCCCGGCCCCCGCGGCGATAACGGCCAGGGGCCACATCACCCGGTCGAACCAGGGCACGAGGGTGTTTACCAGAAGCATCAACCCGAGCCCGACGAGGGCGATACCGGCGATCATCGGCCCCTGTGAGCCCATCGCATCGGTACGTCCGACGAGGACGTCGCCCTTTCCGGCTTCCGGGATGACGAGCCACGAGATCAGGTAGATCAGGATGCCTGCGCCACCTGCCAGGGTGACCACCACGAAACCAAGCCTGAACCACACTGGATCCGTGTTGAAATAGCGGCCCAACCCACCGCATACACCGGCGATCATCCGATCTTCGGTGCTCCGGCGCAAACGCGTCTGCGGTATGTCACCTTCGACGGTCGGCGGGCCTGTGTCCAGCTGCGTCATGCGCAACCTCCTTCAGCGCAACGATGCCGCGCGACTCCGGGCGGGTCCAGGGCCGAAAGTCACCATGCAAGGAGGCCATATCCATTCCGTGCGGACCCGCACAAAACGGTCTCAGGCGGGGACGAGTGCTGAGTCGAGGACGAATGCGGCCGCGTCGAAGGGGTTCATCTCGCTGCCGTTGTGCCGCGCCTCCTGGAGAGAAGGGTCGTCGAGGGAGTCGGCCATCGTCGAGAGGGCATCGAACAGCCACATGATCAGCGGCCACGGGTGGAGTCCGATCCTGGCTCTGACCTCCTCGGCCGCGCCCAGGGCGATCATCCCGAGTTCGGCCCTCCCCTCGGTGAACGAGAGCGATGCCGCCGCCTCCAGTGCGTAGCAGAGCCCCTCGCGGTAGTTCATCCCGCGGAACAGGTCGAAGGCCCGGCGCAGGGCGTCCTTGGCTTCGGCGGTTCGCCCCGCGGCCACATAGGTGAAACCGAGCTGCGCCTCGGCCAGCCCGATCAACGCCCCGTTTCCCAGTGCCTGGCCCAGCTCCCGGGTCTCCAGCTGGTATCTCTCCGCGCTGGCGTAGTCGCCGTTGGACCCGGCCAGGATGGCCAGTGCGATCAGGGCATAGCCCTCACCCCAACGATCCTCGAAACCCTGGAATCTTCCAAGTGCCAGCTCGAGTCGACGCCCGATATCGGCCGGGTTCTCCCCGAAAGCCGGCATGAGCAGAGTCGAGAGGAAGTCGGCCCAGTTGTGGCAGTCGATGTCGCCGTTGACGTCGAGGATGGCCAGGGCCTTGTCGATGGCCTCCTTGGCCAATTGGTACTCACCGGTCTCGTAGAGGATCCCGCCCCTCAGCCACCAGCATCTGCCGGCGAGCAATGGGCTCAAGCCGCTGTCGTCCACAGTGCCCAGCCACCTCCCCCCGTCCTTGAGATGGTTCCCGACCCAGAGGAACACCCAGAGCCCGTAGGCAAGACGCACCAGGGATTCGTGGGCCCCCTGCTTCACCATCCAGGCGGCGGCCACGTCGATGTTGTTCCAGTCGGCGGCCAGCCGCTCCACCATCGCCGCCTGTTTCACACCGCGCAGGTCGGCGAGAGCCGCGTCCGCCAGCCGTACGAAGTAGTCGGCGTGTCTCTGCTTTATCGACTCGTACTCACCCGACTCGATGAGGCGACGGAGACCGAATTCCCGGATCGGTCCCAGCATGCGAAGCCGGCCTTCGCCGCCTTGAGCTGCCAGGACCAGGCTGTTCTCCACCAGGACCATCAACTGGTCGACGGCGTCTCCCGTCTCCACAGCCACCTCCTGGGCCGACTCGACGGTGAAGCCGCCGTGGAAGACGCAGAGACGGCAGAAGAGTGCCTGCTCCTCCCGGGTCAAGAGCTGGTAGCTCCAATCGATCGCGGCATCGAGGGTGCGTTGCCGGCTGGGGACGTCCGCTCCGCCGGTGCCGAGGGCGTCGAAGGACTTGCCGAGACGATCGGACAGCGCCTTCGGGCTGAGCATTCGCAGCCGGGCCGCGGCCAGTTCGATGGCGAGAGGAAGACCCTCGACCTTGCGCACGATGGCTGCCACCGGCGAGGCGTTCTCCTCGTCGATGGAGAACCCGGGCAGAACCGCGAGTGCACGTTCCATGAATAGTCGAACGGCATCGGACGTGGAGATCGAGTCGAGCCGGTCCGAGCCGATCGGCGGCAGAGCGAGCGGCTCCAACAAATACTCGTGCTCGCTCATGATTCGCAACGGCACTCGACTCGTTGCGAGCACCTTCAACCCCGGGCTGCGGGCGAGCAGGTCGCTTACCGCGGCGGCGGCATCGACCACTTGCTCGAAGTTGTCCAGGAACAAGAGGACCTGCTGGTCCTGGAACTCGCTGGATAGCGAGTCGATCGCCTCGCCTTCGATTGGAATCCCGGCAGCATCACCGATGGCGAGCAGGACCTGGGAGGCGTCGGTGAGGGGGGCGAGGTTGACGAAGAAGACGCCGTCCGGGAATAACGACGCCAGCTCCTCGGCGACGGACAGGGCGAGACGGGTCTTTCCGATCCCACCAGGCCCAACGATCGTGGCCAGACGGACCTGAGCCTGCCCCAGCATCTCTGCCAGCTCATCCAACTCCTTCTCCCGACCCACGAGACGGGTCGGCGCGGAGGGGAGCCGTACCCGTGTGGTGGAGCGGGCCCGGGGTGGAGGGAAGTCGGCGGGGAGACCGGCTGCCTCGACCTGGAACAACCGCTCCGCACGGGACAGGCCTTTCAGGGCGTAGGACCCGAGCTCCCTGATCTGCCAGCCGGTGTCTGCCAAGTGGCCCTCGACCAGCCCCCTCACCGCGGCGGAGACCACGATCTGCCCACCGTGGGCAGACGAGGCGACCCGTGACGCGCGATGCACATCGAGTCCCACATACCCCCCGGAACCGACTCGGGCGGTGCCGCTGTGCAGTCCCAGCCTGGCCCGGACCGCCACCGACCGGGGCCAGGTTCGCGCGGCAAGACCGTGCTGGATCTCCACCGCGGTGCCGACGGCTTCGAACGCGTCCTGGAACACGATGAGCACCCTCTCCCCTTCGAGGTCGACCACGGTGCCGCCGTGACCGTGGGCGGAGCTCGACAGGATCTCGTGGTATCCGGTGAGGACATCGGCGTACTCGATGCCGAGTTGCTCCACCAGTGAGGTCGAGCCTGCGATGTCACCGAACATGAAGGTCAGGGTGCCGAGGGGGAGCGAGCCAGGCTCCGGCTCCGCCGAGGCGAACTGCTCCGCGGTGAGCGCGGCCAGATCCTCCACCAGCATCTCGGCCAGCTCACCGGGAGACTCGAAAGATCGTGGTGTGACCCCGTCGGCGCCGATCCGGTCGAGCAGGCGGGTCAATCCCTCCTCGCGCTCGGTGGCGGGCTCCTTGACGTACACCAGCCTGGGCAGGCCCGCGCTGCGGTGGTACTCCTGCTCCAGGTCCGACACCGGAGAGTCCTCGGTGACCCATCCATAGGACTGCCAGTAGATGCCGACGAAGGTGTCGGAGCTCTCCAGGACAGGCCCACCGAGATCGGGCGGGGTGCCGAGATCCACGCCTGCCGGGACGAGACGCAGCGACTTGATGGCAGACTTGGCCGCCTCCCGCTCCGACCTCAGCTCACCGAGGGTGGACGAGACGAAGACCCGGAGACGTTGGTCGTGCTCTTCCCCAGACGAACGGGATTCAGGGCTCCCGTCGTCGTCCTCCCAGGTCGAGCTCACCACGCTCACGCTAACCGCCCCCCGGCGTTGAGCAACGCGACCCGGACCGGAAAAGGTCTTCGTCCTCTACCCGGGCCCCGACATCTATCGTTGAATGCGAAAGACGAGCTGATGGGAGGCTGTCGTGGGCTATTCGGATCGCCTCGACGTGGGCGGGTGGCGTGTTGCCGCGGAGTCTCATCAGGGGGCGGGAACTGGCGGCTTCGTCGTCCTCAACCTGCTCTTGGTGGCCGTCGTTGCTCTTCTCTGGGTCGGCTTCGCCCTGGCCGCCTGGCAGGACCCTGGACTGCTCGCCGCCACATGGGATTGGGTCGATGCCCTTCCTCCGAGCAGCGAGATCATGGCCTGGGTCGTAGGGATGCCATGGATGGTCGCGCTCGCCGTGTGGCAGGGAACCTGGCCCGACATGGTCAGAGTCGGCCTGATCGCCGGTCTGGCCCTGGCCAGCGTCTGGGCGGTCTATCCCCACCGGATCGTCTGACCGGGAGTCGCTATCGGGCGGGATGCTCGTAGGCGTCGGCATCCACGATCGCCGTGACGGCGAGACGGGGCAGGAAGTAGTGGACCAATGGGCCGATGCCCAGGGCGAATATCAGAGTCCCCACCCCCAATGTCCCGCCCAGGATCCAGCCGGCGGTGAGCACCGTGATCTCGATCATGGCCCGGGTGAGCCTTATCGAAGGCCCCCTCCGCACGATGCCGGTCATCAGCCCGTCTCTGGGGCCGGGCCCGAGGTTGGCCCCGATGTAGAGACCTGAGGCGATCCCGATGAGGACCACGCCTGCGATAAGCATCACCCAGGCCACCCCGGTCGAATTGGCTTCCGGGAGCACCACGGCGGTGACATCGATGACCACGCCGATGATCACGGCATTGAGCAGCGTGCCCAGGCCGTAGGGCTCGCGCAGGGGGAGCCAGAGCACCAGGACACCCACCGACACGATGATCGACCACACGCCGACGCTCATCCCGAAGCGGCGGGCCAGACCCTGATGGAGGACATCCCAGGGGGGAACACCTAGGTCGGACTGCAGCATCAACCCGATCCCGATGCCGAACAGAACCAGCCCGACGATCAGGTGGGCCAGACGCCGGGGGAGACGCTCACCACTCACCGGGATCAGGTATCTGCTCATCGTTCGAGATTCGTTTCGATTCGGGGTCGCTGGGCAAGGTAGACACCCACCGAGACCGCGACCATTCCGACGATGTCGAGTGGCCCAGGTGTCTCGTCGAGGAATAGCCAGGCAAGCAGGCCGATCTGGATAAGCATCGTGTTGTTGATCGCCGCCGACTCGGTGGCGGACAGCTGTTGCAGACTGCGGTTCCAGAGGGTGAACGCCCATGCGGTGTTGACCACGGCCAGCCAGGCGATGATGACCCAGGCCCGAGTCGAGATCGCCGGCATGCCCTCGACCGCCACGCCGGCGATCATGAGAGCAATGGCTCCCGAGCTCATGCTCACTGCAGTCACCACCACCGGGGCCAGGGCTCGGTCCCGGTTCACCGACCTCCCCATGAGCGCTCCCACCGCGTTGGCCACCAAACCCACTACGGAGGCGAGCAGCCCGACCAGGGTGAACCCGAGATCTCCGGAGAAGTAGGCCACCGCTCCGAGCACGATCAACCCGGCTCCTGCGGTCTGCCTGGTGGTCGGCCGTTCGGCGAGTGCGATGGTGGAGCCGCCGGCGACCAGCAGGGGGGTGAGGGAGAGAACAAGGCTCGAGGTGGCCGCCGGCTGCGCGTCGATAGCGACGAACTGGGCGCCCTGAGCAACGGCCACGAACACCAGGCCAAGTAGGACGAGGAAACCCCAACGTGCCCGGCCCAGGCCGGTCAAGGTGCGGCGGGCTCTCGGCGATCCCAAGACCAGACCGAGGAGGAGGAGCGAGGCGAGGAGATAGCGGATGCCGGCAAAGGTCAGGGGCTCGAGCCGCTCCTCGTCGAGACCCTGCCGGATCAAGACCCATGAAGACGACCAGAGCACGGTGACGAAGAGGGCGGTGAGGATGGCGCCGGTGTGGTCTCGGCTGCTGGTACGGGACATGGTTCTCTCCTCGGTCGGCACGCGTCGAATACGTGCCGACTTGTCCCCTCGAGGCTTTTCTCCAGTGAGGTGCGAGCCCTTCTTCGTTGCGGGAGGAAGGGCCTTCTGTGACGCTCGGACCAGCACCGACTAAGTCGGCCGGAACCCTAGACACCCTTGGGTCGGCATCGGGCAGGTTAGGGGCGAGATCGGGACCACCGTGGAGCCGGAGCGGATACAATCGTTTGCAGGTCAGGACGCGTCGAGGTCAGGAATAGTGGGTCATCCCGCCGACATCAGTGGGCTCAGCCAGATTGGGCATTCCGCACTGGGTGGCTTCGGGGACGGCATGCAGGTGATGCGACAGGGCAACACCCTGTTCGTGGGGCATTTCGGCCCCTCGGGCATGGGGACCTCGATCCTCGACGTCACTGACCCGACCGAGCCGGCACTTGTTCGTCAATTGCCGGCGCCGGAGGGTGCGCACACCCACAAGGTCCAGGTCGCCGAGGACCTGCTCCTGGTCAACCACGAGGCGTTCCGCGGCGGCCGCCCGGAGAGGGTGGGAATTGCGGTGTTCGACCTTTCCGACCCCTTCGACCCTTGCGAGATCGGCTTCTGGGACTCCGGCGGTGACGGAGTGCACCGGATCGTGTTCGAAGGGGGCCGCTACGCCTACGTCTCGGCCACCCCGCCCGGGTTCTCCACCAGGATCTGGATGGTGGTCGACCTCGCCGACCCCGAGCATCCGGTGGAGCGGTCCCGATGGTGGTGGCCGGGAATGAGGGACGACGAGGACCATTCCTGGCCCCAATCCGAGTCCCGCTCGGTGCATCACGCCATGGTCAGCGGTGACCGGGCCTACCTGGGCTTCTGGGACTCGGGGATGGTGATCCTCGACATCGGGGACCTCGACCAGATCGGGGTGGTCTCCCGCCTCTCCTGGGACGAAGGCGGCAACACCCACACCTGTCTCCCCCTGGACGGGCGCGATCTGGTGGCGGTGACCGACGAGGCGGTGGTCTACGGCTGCGGCGACCCAGCCCACATGGTCCGTCTTGTCGACGTCTCCGACGAGACGTCACCCGAGGTGGTGTCTATCTGCCCGGTGCCGGAGGGGGACTTCTGCGACCGCGGGCTCCGCTTCGGCGCACATTGCCTCCACGAGAACCGCCCGGGCAGCTATCGCAGCGGCGAGCTTATATTCGCCACCTACTTCAACGCCGGGCTCCGGGTGTACGACGTCGCCGATGCGGCGAGCCCTCATGACATCGCCCATTGGATCCCCGAGTGCCCCCCGGATCAGGCCGCGGCCCAGGTCAACGACGTTTGGGTGGGCGAGGACCACTTGGTCTACGTCACCGACCGGGTCAACGGCGGGGTGTACATACTCGCCCCGGAGCCGGAGCTGTCGGCCCGGATGACGGCGGCATCGACATGACCGGAAAGGAGAGGTGAGCAATGGCCGAGCTCGGATTCGCCCCGTCGGAGGACCCCTTTGTCGTCAAGCATGGCGGCTTCTACCGCCGCTGGCTCTCCATGATCGAGGACCTCGAGGAGTTGACGGCCACGGTCGCCCGGCTGGAGGGGACGACGCAAGACCTCTGGGTTCCGGTTTGGCGTGAGGTGGCGGCGAGGCACGAGGCGGACGGCGACCGCCTCGAGACCGAAGGCGACCTCGAGGCGGCCCGCCGCTCCTTTCTCCGTGCCAAGACCTACTACTCGATCGGCCGCTTCCCCGGTGCGATCACCCCGGTGAAGGCCGAGATCAGCGACGACTGCAACCGGGCCTACCAAAAGGCCTCGGCGCATCTCGATCCCCCGATCGAGGTAGTCGGGGTGCCCCACGCCGGGGAGGAGATCGTCTCGCACTACCGGGCACCGGGGGCCGCCGGTCCCAATGATCCGGTGCCAGCCGTCCTCGTCATGTGCGGCGCAGACATGTTCAAGGAAGATCGGGGCTGGGCTGCGGACATGGCGCTCGACAACGAGATGGCCGCCCTGGTCATGGACGCCCCCGGCACCGGGGAGAACCCGTTTCCCTGGTCCCCGGAATCGGTCTCGGCCTGGGAGGCGGCACTCGACTGGCTTGCCGACCGTCCCGAGGTCGACGGGGAGAGGATCGGCGCCTTTGGCATCTCGCGCGGGGGCTATTCGGTGATGCAGCTCGCCGGGGTGGCGTCGGGCAAGGTGAAGGCGGTGGCAGCAAACGCCGGGCATCCGTTCGGCTACCGCATGAGCGAGGCCGAGCTCGACCAGTACATCGAAAACGCCAACGAACGCGCCTCCTGGGTGTTCGGTGAGCCGGGGGGCCCGTCGTCGTTCGAGACCACCTCGAAGGAGAAGGAAGAGGAGAGGTTCGCTCGTTGGGCGCTCTCGGAGATGGGGATCCTGGACAACATCGACATGCCGGTCCTGATGATCAACGGGAAGCTCGATCATCTCGCCCCGATCGGGAACATCTACTTCATGCTCGAGCACGGCCCGGTCACCGGCAAGGAGGCGCGGGTCTATGCCGACGCCGGCCACTGCGCCTTCAAGTATTTCGACGACTGGGCGCCGGCCACCTTCCGCTGGCTCGCCGAGAAGCTGACCCGCTGATCGTCACCGTCGCATCCCGTCGAGGATGCGGCCGATGTTGCCCTCGAAGATGAGACTGCGCTCGTCGTCGGTCAACCCCGGAATGCCTTCGACGGTGGCTATCGGATCCGGGTCGCCCATCTCGAAGGGGTAGTCGGTTCCCACGAGGACTCGGTCGGCGCCCACTCGCCGCACCAGGAACGACAAGGCGTCAGGATCGTGCAGGACGGTGTCGTAGTAGAGCCGTCGGGCAAGCTCGGTGGGGGCGGTATCGATGTTCTTGGCCGTGAGATGGGGCACGGCATCGAACCCGCGCTGCATCCGGCCGAGCTGATAGGGCACGAACCCGCCGCCGTGGACCGTGCAAATCACCAGCCCCGGGTATCGCTCGAGCACACCGCTGAAGAGGAGATGGCCCACCGCGATGGAGCTCTCGGCGGGCCGTCCCAGCATGTTGTCGAGAAAGTTGCGGGTGAGGTCCACTCCCGCCAGGGGGTCGCAGGGATGGATGACGACGAGGCAACCCAGCGCCTCGGCGGCCTCCCAGAATGGATCCAGCCCGGCCTGGTCGAGATCGGTCCGATCGACGGTGGTGGCGATCTGGGCACCCATCATCCCCAGGTCTTCCACTGCGTGCTGCAGTTCCTCGGCGGCGTGACGCGGGCTCTGCAGGGGGACGGTCCCGAGGGCGAGGAGACGGTCGGGATGTTTGGCCGCCTCGGCGACCAGGAGCTCGTTGAAGCGCCGCGAATAGGCCGCGCCCATCTCGCCGTCGAGGGCGTAGGCGGTCAGATCGACCCAGCTGGAGATGAACTGGACGTCGATCCCGGCTTCGTCCATCGCGGCCAGCCGGGCCTCGAGGTCTCCCAGGATGGGGCGGAAGGGAGCCAATTGCACCCGGCCGGCGATCAGGGCAGATTCGCCTCTCTCTCCCTGCACGATCTCGATGCCGAAGCGATCGCCCTCGTCGCGGAGGAGCGCTGTCAACTCGTCGGGTATGCAATGGGCGTGGACGTCGTAGGTAGTCGTGTTCCCTCCTCTACAGGTGTGTCAGCCGACGGCCGTGTTCCTCCTGGGGCACCGCGGCCACGTCATTCGCGCGCCTGCGCAGCGGGCGATTTTGTACCATGGGTCTCGCCGCCAAGGCCACGGCCGGGCGGCACCGTTGCGGATTGGCACCAGGTCGATCGAGGAGGCGAGCACGAAGCCGGAGCACCCCCACATCTCGTTGTTCGGCGCGACCGAGTGCACCTGCACCGACCAGGAGGCGGAGGCTCTTGCCGTGGTCGCCGCATATCGCGAGGCCAGGGTTTCCGAGCGCAAGCCATTCCTCGCACCCGACTTCGTGCGCCATCGGGCCGGGTTCACCCACATCGGAGAGCTGTGGGATCATGAGGGCCCGGGGGGCATGGACGACGAGTCGATGCGGGACCGCCGCAACGTCCTCATCGAGTTGACCGCCAAAGACGACAAGGTATGGGGCATCTTCCGGGTGTTGGGGACACACACCGGGTCCATCTACGGGATCCCGGCTACGGGTCGGCCCGTGGATGTGGTGGAGGTCGCGTTGTGGCGGGTCGAGGACGGGCGGATCGCCGAAGCCTGGTACTTCGGCGACGAGATGGGCCTGCTTCGCCAGATCGGCGCCAACCCCCCCGACCTGTCGCTGGGGTGATTCGCCCGTCGCGGCACGCCTGACGATGTTCAGCCTCTCCCGGTGTAGAGGATGCAGGAGGTGAGGTGCCCGCCCCCCACATCCTCCAGCGCCACCTCGTCGACCGGGGTGAACCGGATGGAGACCTTCCGGTCTTCGACCGAGACCCCCTCCAATGCCGTGGCCATCGGCGTCGGCATCGCCTCGCCGGTCAGGGTCTTGGCCACCACGCCTGCCGATGCCTCGCCGGCGAAGACCAGAGTGGCGTCGAAGTCGGAGCGTCGCTCCACCGCGGCGAGGGCGTCGGGGAACGCATCCCCCAACTGAGGGGGGACGTCTCCCTTCAACCCGCCCGCCACGTCGCTCAGCCAAGAGACGGCGTCGTCGACCTCCCACCCACACTGGGGAACCGCCACCGGGCAGCGGGTGTGGAACCGACATCCCTGAGGTGGGTTGGCCGGGTCGGGGACCGTTCCCTCCAACCCCTTCATCTCGACGTCGAGGTCTGCGCTCAGATCGGGGTTGGCCGCCAGCAACGCCTGGGTGTACGGGTGGCGGGGGCTCTCGAACAGCTCCTCGGCCGTGCCCTGTTCGACCAGCCGTCCCAGGTACATGACCCCGATACGGTCGCTCATGAGGCGGACCACGCCGAGGTCGTGGCTGATGAACAGATAGGTCAATCCTCGTTGCTGCTGCAGCTCGTGGAGGAGGTTGAGGATCTGGGCCTGGACCGAAACGTCGAGGGCGCTCGTCGGCTCGTCGAGGACGATGAATTCGGGGTCGAGAGCCAAAGCCCTGGCGATCGATATGCGCTGGCGCTGGCCACCCGAGAACTGGTGTGGGTAGCGATACAGGTGCTGACGCCCCATCCCGACGCTCTCCAACAGGGAGACGACCCTTTCGGTGAGCTCGCTCCCCGAGGCCTCCTTGAAGACGCGCAGGGGTCGGCCGACGATGTCTTTGACCAGATGGCGGGGGTTGAGCGAGCTGAACGCGTCCTGGAACACCACCTGGCAGTTGCGCCGGTATATGCGTCGAGCGGCCGGGCTCATCGTGTCGAGGCGATGCTCGTTGTCGAGTCGGGCCAGAAGCTGCTTCTGCTCCTGGGTGCGGAGGTTCTCGGGGACGTCCAACACCTGGTCGAGAGCGATCTGGTCCTGGCCGGAGAGACGAAAGTAGATCCCGCCTGCGGTCGGCTGGCTGAGACCGCTGACACACCGGCCGAGGGTGGTCTTGCCGCACCCGCTCTCCCCGACCAGGCCCATTGTCTCCCCGCGCCGGATGTCAATGGAGATCCCGTCGACAGCCCTAACCTGCCCGACGACCCGCTGCAGGGCGCCCTCCTTGATCGGGAAGTGCTTCTCCACCCCGCGCAGGGTCATCACCAGGTCTCCCGCCACAGATCCGGCGCTGCCCACCGTCTCCGGGGTCAGGGTCGTCATCGGTTGGTCCCTTCGACGAGGGGCAGGGAGGACTCGGGCACACCCAGCTCTGTGGCCGAGGCATAGGCCAGGCAGGCCACGCCCTGGTCGCGGACGTCGAGGAGCTCGGGATCGACCTGCCGGCAGAGGTCCACGGCGAAGCGACAGCGGGTGTGGAAGCGGCAACACGGGGTCGGGTTCACCATCTCCGGCACATTGCCCTCGATCGCCTGCAGCTCGCCCCTCTTCTGGGAGGCGGAAGGGACTGCGGCCATCAACCCACGGGTGTAGGGATGAAGGGGATCGCTGAACACTGCCGCAGTGTCGCCGGTCTCGACGATCCGCCCGGCGTACATCACCGCAACCCGGTCGCACATCTGACGCACCAGGGAGAGATCGTGGCTTATGTAGAGCACCGAGGTGCCGTGACGTTGCTGGAGATCGGCGATCAGCTCCAGGATGCGAGCCTGGATGGTGACGTCGAGCGCGGTGGTTGGCTCGTCGGCGATCAAGAGGTCGGGGTTGCAGGCCAGGGCCTGGGCGATCATGACCCGCTGCTTCATCCCCCCTGACAGCTCGTGGGGATATCGGTCCATGATCTTGCGCGGGTTGGCGATCTGGGTCTCGGCCAGGGCACCGGCGACGAGTGCGTCCACCCGCCGGCGAAGTGCCCTGCCCTGTCCTCGCCACGGCGGCAGTCTGAGTGCGAGTCGCTCCGGGCCGGTGGTGAGCTGGCGTGATGCCCGGCGCACGAGCGTGGGGACACGGTCGGACCTCTCCCCGATCAGGTCGTCGGAGCGATGCTGATAGAAGACCTCGGCCACCTGGTCCCCGATCGACATCGCCGGGTTCAGCGCCTTGGCCGGGTCCTGGAAGATCATGGCGATACGGTCGCCCCGAATGGCGAGCATCTCCCGGTCACTGATGCGGAGAAGGTCGACAGGTTCCTCACCGCTGCGACGTGCATCCCTCGACCAGAAGTCGATCCTGCCCCCGGCATAGATGCCCGGTGGAGTCTTCACTAGCCGGAGGAACGACCGGGCGGTCACGGTCTTGCCGCACCCCGTCTCGCCGACCAATCCCAGGGTCTCCCCGTCCCGCACGTCGAAGGAGACGCCGTCGACCGCGTGGGCCATTCCCGCCTTCACCTTGAAATGGACCCGGAGGTCCTGCACCGAGACGACGAGGGGGGCGGTGGCTCTCGACGGGGGGGAGGCGGCGGGGGCGGTCATCGCCTTTCTGTCCTCGGGTCGAGCACGTCCCTGAGCCCGTCCCCGACCAGGTTGAAGGCGAGTGCCCACAGGAACACCATCGACCCGGGGAAAGTCGAAGCCCACCACTTGCCGGCGGATATTCCAGCCTGGCCGTCGCTGACCAGGACGCCCCACTCGGCCAACCCCGCTTCGGCCAGCCCGATGAAGCTGAGTGTGGCCGCGGTGAGCACGATCCCACCCATGTCCATGGTGGCTTGGACCATCACCGGCGTGATCGAGTTGGGCAGGACGTCCTTGCGGTAGATGGAGAACCTTGAGTCGCCGGTGACACGGGCGGCGTCGACGTAATCGTTCTGTTTGATGTGGATGATCTGACCCCTGATGATCCGGGCGTACTTGACCCAGAACACGACAGATAGGGCGAAGATGATGTTGCTGAAAGAGGGGCCGAGCACGGCGGCGATGGCCAGGGCGAAGATGAGCTCGGGTATGGCCAGGAAGACGTCCACCACCCGCATCAGGATCTCGTCGAGCTTGCCGCCGATGAACCCGGCCAGGCTGCCCACGATGATGCCCACCGTCACCGTGATGCCAACGACTATCACCGAGAGCTGGAGCGAGGTGCGGGCGCCCCAGACCACGCCGTAGAAGACATCACCCCCGGTCGAGGTGGTGCCGAGCGGGTGCCCTGGCGTTCCCGGCGGGGCGTCGCGCATCGTCCAGTCGCGCGGCATCTGATAGGGGTCGGGCGTGTTGGGCTCGGTGAGCACCGGGGCGAGGAAGGCCATGGTCAGCAACGCCACGATGATCACCAGACCGGCGACGGTCGTCGGGTTGCGGAGGACCTCCCGGGCGACCTCGGCCAGCCGTCTGACCCGGACCGCGAACGGGCCGTCGGTGGCTAGGGGGAGCCGACCCGGCGCGGAGAGCTCGACCACGATCAGGCCCCGAGGACGACGCGGCGGTCGAGATAGGCGTACATGACGTCGACGATCAGGTTGACCGCCAGGAACAACACGCTGGTGAAGAGGACGTAGGCCATGATCGTGGCCTGGTCGCCTCGGAGCACCGCGTCGGCCATCCACCTGCCCAGACCGGGCCAGCGGAAGATGATCTCCACCACCACCGTCCCCTGGAGGAGGAACCCGAAACCGAGGCCGATCACCGTCACCGTGGGGATGAGGGCATTGCGCCGGGCGTGCCGGCGCAGCACCAGCCTCTCGGGCAGGCCCTTGGCCCGGGCCGCGTCGACGTAGTCCTCGTTGAGCTCCTCCACCAGCGAGGAGCGCATCATCCGGGCGATGATGGCGGTGGCTCCGAAGCCGAGGGTGATGGCGGGCAGGGCCATGTAGGCGAGGGCGTCGAGGAAGGCGGTCAGACTGCCCGCCAGGATGGCGTCGACGGTGTAGAGCCCGGTGGGGTGGGCGATGCTGGCGAAGATGGTCGGGTCCGACCTGCCGATGGAGACCCATCCCAGGTTCACCCAGAAGAGGATGAGCAACAGGATGGCGAACCAGAAGATGGGCATGCTCGCCCCGCTTATGGAGAAGACCCTGGTCAGGTGATCGGGCCACCGGTCGCGTCTCGCCCCGCCGAACGTGCCGAGACCGATCCCCAGCGTCACCGCGACAACCGCGGCGAAGACTGCCAGCTCGAGTGTGGCACCCACCCGGTCGAGGAGAGCCTCGGTGACCGGCTGGGCTGAAACCCCCGACCAACCCATGTCCCCGGTGAGGACTCCCCCGGCCCAGGCCAGGTACTGCACAGGGATGGGATCGTTCAACCCGTAGCGCTCCTCGATCTCGGCCACCTCGGCCGGGGTCATCTCGTGCTCGAGGTAGATGGCGATGGGGTTGCCCCCGACTCGGGACAGGGTGAACACGATGATCGACGTCCCGATGATGATCAGAGGGAAGATCATGAGCCGCCGGAGGATGTATTCCCGTATCTGCATGAGTTCCCTGTCAGAAGTTACAGGAGCGGGCGGGTGAGCCCGCCCGCTCCTGATTGGTCATCTGCCTACTTATCGAGGTAGGCGAACTTGAGGCTGGGCCGTGGCCAGAGCGGGTTCATCTCGAAGTTCTGAACCCAGGATCGATGGGCCATCAACGCCCGCTCGTTGCCCGGGATCAGCCACACCGGGTCCTCGTAGAGGAGGTTGGCCAGCTCCTGGTAGATCTCCACCCGCCGGTCGGTGTCGAGCTCGACCGCGGCTTCGTCGACCAATGATGCGATCTGATCGGGGTCGGCGTAGGCGTCGCGGAAGCCGTGCACCGTGCCCCAGTCTCCGTCCGGGTGAATGTAGGCCGAGAAGAGAGCAGCCGGGTCGGCAAAGGGGTCGGCGTTCTTCACCCAGGCCGCGTAGGGGAAGGGGTCGGACGCGTGGGCACTGTCGAATTGGGCCTCGACCACCGCCAACACCTGGATGTTGAAGGCAGGGTTGAGCTCGGCCATCGAGTCAGCCAGGACGAGACCGGCGGTCTCGAAGACCCCGCCTTCCTCGACCAGCACCGTCATGGTGAAACCTTCCTCCCAGTAGCCGGCCTCGGTGAAGGCGGCCTCCGCCGCGGCCAGGTCCCTCTCGAAGAACGGAAGGGACTCGTCGTAACCCAACATCCCCTGGGGGAGATAGTGGGGGACCACCCCGCCCAGCCCGGCCAGGCCGCCTTCGATGAACGCCTCGTAGTCGAAGGCCAGGTTGAAGCCACGTCTCACGTTGACATCGTGGAAGAAGTCGGCCGGGATGGTGTCCTCGGGCGGCAGCTGGTCGGCCTGGATGTTCATGTTCATCCCCATGTGGACCGGCTCGAGCAGGAACTCGCCCGAGAAGATGGTCACCCCGTCGGCGCCCTCGAGATCGGTGACGAAGGTGGGGTCGGTCTCGATGGAGTCGTAGTCGCCGGCCTGGAGCCCGAGTGCCCGGACGTCGGCATCGGCCACCTGGTCGATGCGAACGTCGAGGTGGGCAGGCTCGCCCCAGTAGTCGCCGAAGATCTCCAGCTGGATGTTCTCGCCCCGGTTCCAGGCGACCAGCGTGTAGGGCCCGGTGCCCACCATGTTGCTGGTCATGAACTCGTTGACCACACCGGCCTCGACCCCGCCGTTGGCTTCGACGGCCTCCTGGCTGACGATCGAGGCGACTGCCGCAGTGACTACCGAGTTGAGGAAGGCGGCGTTGCGATCGTTGAGGGTGACGACGAAGTTGTTCCCGTCCACGGCGGTCGATGCGACCAGGTCGGAGAGGATGCTGCTGTTGCCCTCGGGGAGCGCCATGGTCAGGGCGCGGTCCCAGGAGAACTTGACCACGTCGGCGCTGAGCTCGCTTCCGTCGTGGAAGACCACTCCCTCCCGGATGGGGAAGGTGTAGGTCAGCCCGTCTTCTGAGATGAGCCCGTTCTCGACGGTGGGGACTTCGCTGGCAAGACCTGGGATCAGGTCGGGCCCGCCGGGACCGATCTCGACCAGACGCTCGTACACCTGGGTGATGACAGTCTCACCCGCTTCCCCGGCTGCAACCTGGGCCGGGTCGAGGCTGAGTGGTTCGTCGTCGGCGGCGTGCACGTACAGACCCGGGTTGTTGACATCCCCGGTGGGCTCTTCCGGTGTGGTGTCGCCCGGGGCGGTGGTCGCGCCGGGTTCGGTAGTGTCGGGCGTGGTGTCGTCGGCTCCGGTGGTGTCGGTGACGGGGTCGGCGGTGCACGCGGCGGCGAGCAAGGCCAACACAACGAGAACCACCCGGATCCGCCCGAAACGCCACTGCTTACTGGCTCGCATCGTCTCCTCCTCGGCCGGTGCCAGCAGCAATCGTTTGCTGCACTTTCATACACAATATATGATTGGACCGCCTCGGCGCAACAGACTTTGCCATCCGAGGGGTCTGCCCGGCTGAGGAGATGACATGGCCCGATTCGGGGTGAAGACCCCCACTCATCACATCACCTGGGATCGGATGCTCGAGATTTGGCGGGCTGCCGACGAGATCGACCTCTACGAGTCGGCGTGGAACTTCGACCACTTCTACCCGCTCCGCGTCGACACCGATGGGCCCTGTTTGGAGGCGTGGGTCACGCTCTCCGCCCTGGCCCAGGCGACGAGTCGGATCCGACTCGGCTCGATGGTGACGGGGATGCACTTCCGTCATCCGGCGGTGACCGCGGCGATGGCCGCCACCCTCGACATCGTCTCGTCCGGGCGGCTCGAGCTGGGATTGGGAGCGGGTTGGTATG
The DNA here is from genome assembly GCA_035462175.1 of Acidimicrobiia bacterium. Classification (GTDB taxonomy): domain Bacteria; phylum Actinomycetota; class Acidimicrobiia; order Spongiisociales; family ZC4RG35; genus JARDZU01. The sequence goes on from DATHUP010000049.1 coordinate 27,646, forward strand.
AGCTCGAGGCAGACGCCTACGGGATCGACCTGGGCACGGTCGGTGAGCGGATGACCCGGTTCGAGGAGGGCACCGAGGTCATCCACCGACTGCTCACCCAGGAGCACACCGACTTCAGCGGCAAGTTCTTCACATTGCGCCAGGCCCGCAACGAGCCCAAAGCGGTTCAGGCGCCCCGCCCGCCGATTGTGATCGGCGGCCGGGGGGAGAAACGCACCCTGAGACTCGTCGCCCGCCATGCCTCGATGTGGGACGCGCTGTTCGTGGACGACGTCAGTGAGTGGCGCCGTCTCAAGGACGTGCTGGTCGGCCATTGCGAGAGGGAGGGGCGGGACCCAGCCGAGATCTCTTGTTCCTCTCACCTCCGCGTCGATCCCGATCCCGACCCCGAAGAGGTGGCGGGGCGGGCGGCACAGCTGTTCGAAGCCGGGCTCGACGTGGTGATCCTGGGCCTCGGCTCGGCTCACGACGGGAGCACGGTGGCCAAGTTGGCCCCGGCGCTGGCCGAGTTGGGCTGAGCCACGCCGCGGCCGACGCGACCGAACGATCAGGCGCCCAAGCCCGACGCTGCCACACCAGGGTCTCGAGGGTCTGCGGGCGGCACGAAGGTCACCAGCACGTGGTCGGCACCCGACTCCCGGTAGGCGGCGACCCGGTCTGCGGTGGCGACCGGATCACCCGGGTACCTGAACTGGACCGAGACCTCGATCTCGTCCCGGTTCCTCCCCACCTCGGCGCAAGCCTCGTCGAGCCGAAGCAGACTCGAGGCGAACAGGTCGAGGTCCGAGTTGAAGTCGGGAAAGTTCCACTGGTCGGCCCAGCGGGCGGCGAGGGGGATGGTCCGCCTCGGGCCGGTTCCCCCGATGACGAAGGGGGGCCGGGGCCGTTGGATCGGCTTGGGCTCGAACCTGGCCTCGGTGATGGTGCGGTGTCTTCCCTCGAAGCTGAACACCTCTTCGGTCATCAGCCCGTGGACGACGGCGAAGGTCTCTTCGAGGAGCTCGAAGCGTTGCGGGATGGGAGGGAGGTCGATGCCGAAGGCCTCGTGCTCGCGTGCCTGCCACCCGGTGCCCACTCCGATCTCCAGCCGCCCCTCGGACATATGGTCCAACGTGACCGCCTGCTTGGCCAGCAACACCGGGTGGCGGAAGGTGTTGGCAGAGACCATGGTCCCGAACCTGATCCGCTCGGTGAGCGCGGCCAGCCCCCCGAACAACGTCCACGGCTCCATGAGCGGGTGCGTCTCGTCAGCCTTCGGCGGGTAGAAATGGTCGTTGAGCCAGGCCATGTCCCAAAACCCGTCACGATCTGCCTCGATCCAGACCCGGCGCAGCTCGTCCCAGGACGTGTCCTGCGCCCAGAACTTGAAGGAGTGGCGAAAGGCGCGCCGGCTCCCGCCCGACGTCATCGCCGCAGATATCGGTCGAGGTAGGCGATGACCCGGTCGATGGCATCGCGCTGGGTCTCGTCGACCTGGTAGACGCCGTCGTCGCCGCGGACCGGGTAGATGTAGCCGTGCATCGGATGGTCATAGGACACCCACTCCACATCCTTGCCGGCCTCCTGCATCAGCTCGAAGGTGAGCCGGAAGATGCCCTGGAGCTCGTCGGTCTCGCGGCCCATCACCAGGATCGGGGTGTCGATGCCGCCGATCCGCGCCGACGCAACCTCATGGTCGATCCGGTCCCTGACCTTGGCCACGTCGGTCATGATCATCGACTCGATGTTGCGGAGCCGGGTCTCCTCGTTGACGTGGACGGTCTCGTCGGGAGTGAGGGCGAGATACTCGTGGGCGGCCGGCTCTGCGGCGACCGCCACCGCCGCCCCGTGGTACTCGGAGGTGAGCTTGAGGACCATCTCCCCTCCGTGGCTCATCCCGATCAGACCGACCCGGTCTGGATCGACGTATGGGAGCTTCCTCACGTGCTCGATGATGGCGATCTCGTCCTCGTACTCGAGCGGCGAGCGGTTGAACAGCTCCCGACCCTGCCGCATGTCACGAACCAGCGGGCCTCCCTTGTCGTAGCCGAGCTCGACCTCGGTCCGGTAGCGAAGCCAGGCACAGGCGTACCCGGCGTCGACGAGACGGTCCATGATGTGGCCGCGGTTGGAGCAAGCGTCCCGGATCCAGGCCATGCCCCCACCGCCGTTGCCCGATGCCAGCAGGATCATCGGGTGGGGACCGGCCCCTTCCGGCTTCCGCACCCCGATCGGTGCATAGAGCCCGTCCCAGACCTCGACATACATGAGCATGCACTCGGCGTCACCGAGCGTCTCTGTGATCACGACTCTCTCCGGGTCCATGGCATCTCCGCTCGTCGATCCGTCGCGTCTCATCCCGATCGGATCGTATCGGGAACGGCGGAGCGACCTCAATCGATTGCAGTTTTTATGGCAGGTGGCGGCGCTTCGTATGGTGCGTCGAGACGCGGACCATTACCTTGTCACCGATGCGAGGAGCTGACTGGTGTCCATGAGCACGAGACCGAAGGAAGAGGAGGGCCTCTACGACTACGCGCTGAGGGAGCCCCGGCTCCCCCCGCCGGAGAATCGGGACAATGACGAGCTCCCCATCGCCCTCGATCAGCGTCTGGCGATGTACGAGCTGCAGCAGTTGTTGCGGCAATTCGAGAAGCGGGCCTACGACCTCTTCATGCAGAACCTGGTCAAGGGAACGTCGCATCTCTCCCTGGGCATGGAGGCGGTGGCCACCGGCTTCGGCCAGGCGATGCGTCGCGACGACTACAGCTTCGCCACCTACCGTGGTCATGCCCACACCCTGGCCCGCGGTGCCGAGCCAGGGCCGGTGCTGGCCGAGCTGTTGGGCCGGGAGAACGGCATCCTCAAGGGCAAGGGTGGCTCGATGCACCTCACCTCGGTCGAGCACGGGATGATGGGCTCCTACGCCATCATCGGGGCCCATCTCACCATCGCCAACGGAGCCGCATGGTCGGCCCAGATGAGGGGCACCGACCAGGTCGCCGTGTGCTTCTTCGGCGACGGGACCACCAACATCGGTGCGTTCCACGAGGCGCTCAACATGGCTGCGATCTGGGACCTTCCAGTCGTCTTCGTCTGCGAGAACAACCTCTGGATGGAGTACACCCCGATCGACCTGATCACTGCGGTGCCCAACCCGGCGGCCGACCGGGCCCCGGCGTACGGGCTGGAGAGCATCATCGTCGACGGCAACGACGCGGACGCGGTCCACAACGTGGCGGTGGATGTGATCGAGCGGGCGCGACGGGGCGAGGGCCCCTCGCTGGTCGAGGCGCAGACCTACCGGGAGCAGGGCCACAGCCGGGCCGACCCGGCCAAGTACCGGCCGCCCGCCGAGGTGGAGGCGTGGAAGCAGCGGGACCCGATCCCGATGTACCACGAGCGATTGCTACGTCTCGGTGTGCCCGAGGCCGACCTCAGTGCCATCCAGCAGGAGGTGGCGAGACGGGTCGACGAGGCCACCGAGTTCGCCAAGAGCGGGGCGACGCCGGGCGAGGAGCATCTCATGACGGATGTGTGGGCAGACGGAGGCTCGGCATGGCGGAACTGACCTATCGGGGGGCTGTGGCCTACGGCATCGCCCAGGAGATGCGGCGCGATCCAAACCTGGTGATGCTCGGGGAGGACATCGCCGGGGCCGGCGGAGTGTTCAAGACGACGGTCGGCCTGCTCGAGGAGTTCGGGCCCGATCGGATACGCGACACCCCGATCTCGGAGCAGGCGATCCTCGGTGCGGCGATGGGGGCGGCCATGACCGGCATCCCGGTGATCGCCGAAATCATGTTCTCCGACTTCATCGCGGTCTGCTTCGACCTGCTGGCCAACGAGATGGCCAAGTCCCGGTACATGACCGGCGGCCAGGTGAGCGTCCCGGTGGTCGTCCGCACCGCCAACGGCGGCGGCTCCCGGTTCGGCGCCCAGCACTCACAGAGCGTCGAGAACTGGGTCATGATGATTCCCGGGCTCAAGGTCGTGGCCCCCTCGACGCCTCTCGATGTCGTCGGTCTGATGGCCGCTGCCATCCGCGATCCGGATCCGGTCGTCTTCATGGAGCACAAGTCACTCATGGCGAACAAGGGCGACGTCCCTGAGGGCGAGATCGTCGACGAGTTGGGAGTGGCCCGGGTGGTCCGGGAGGGAACCGACTGCACCATCGCCGCCCTCGCCCTCATGGTCCCCCGCGCCGTCGAGGCTGCCGATCGGCTCGCCGATCAGGGGATCTCCGCCGAAGTGATCGACGTGCGCTCCCTGGTCCCACTCGACACCCAGACCATTCTCGGGTCGGTCGCCAAGACGAGCCGGCTGTTCACCGTCGAGGAGAACCCTCGACTCTGTGGTTGGGGCGCCGAGATCGCCTCCATCGTTGCCGACGAGGTGTTCTGGGATCTCGACGGCCCAGTGGTGCGGATCACAACCCCGCACATCCCGCTCCCGGCCGCCGAGTCCCTGGAGGACATGGCCATCCCTTCGGTCGATCGGATCGCCGAGACCGTCGCCAAGCGCATGGGGTGAGCCGCGCCAGGACCGGCATTGACCCGTTGCGGGCCGATGCCCTTTCTAACGTGGGCCCGATGCGGGGCCACGCAACGACCGGGGGGAGGCGACCTGTGCAACCGGCGAGCCAGGGATGAGCGGCCTCCGGCCTCCCCCCAAGCCGGACGCACCAACCCGCGTTGCCCTGCGCATGCTGGTTCTGGTGGTCCTGGTCCTCGCCGCGGGCGTGATCGTGTGGACGGCGGTGACCGAACAACGCATCGATCTCATCGAAGACGTCGCACTGGACGAGGCACTGGACGAGCTCGAGCTCGAGCCGTTCGTCACCAGCGATGGGACCGACCTCAACCTGGTGCGGGAGGGCGCCGGCCCTGTGCCTCTCGTGTTGCTGCACGACATCGACGTGGCGGGTGGTGTGATCTGGGACGGAGTGGTCGCCGGGCTCGATCCTGGGTTCACGGTTCTGCGCGTCGATCTCCCCGGTTTCGGGCTCAGCGAGCGGATGCCCACCGAGGGCCGGCGGCACACCGTGGCTTCCATGGCGGAGCAGGTGGCCGAGGCGGCCGAGCAGGTCTTCGACCAGCCGGTGGTGATCGCCGGTATCGGCTTGGGCGGCGAGGTCGGGGCCGAGATCGCCGTCGTGCGGCCCGACCTGGTGTCGGGTCTGGTCCTCGTCGACGTCGACTTCTACAAGCCGGACGGCTGGGACGAGTTCGTCCAGAAGCTGCCTTGGGTAGGCAAGGCAGCCAGCTTCGCCCTGGAGACGGCTGGCCCTCTCGCCGCCGGGCGGTGGGCTCCCAATTGTGAGCAGGGGGGCTGGTGCCCGACGGGGAGCCAGGTCGAGTCGCGGGACCTCGCCGAGACGATCGTCGACACGGCAGCCTCGATCCAGGCATTCCACAGCACTCCCGCCGCGTCGAAGGTGCCCTCGGAGCTCGCCGACATAACGGCGCCAGTGCACTATGTGTGGAGCCAGCAGGGCGAAGTCCCGCGCGAGTCCGTCGACCGGGTGCAGGACGCCCTTCCCGAAGCCGGCTTCGAGGTCCTCGCCGACGCATGGAAGGCCCATCTCGACCAACCTTCCCAGGTCGCCGCCGCAATCGGCGCGCTCGCTCCCCAGCCGTAGACTCCCATCGCCCGGGACCACGTGCCATTGGTCCCATGTCGATCGGCCGTCCTGCTCTGTTTTCGTCGGCATGATGTGCCGAGACTCCTATTGATGGCAGGGGTCCAAACCTGCCCCGATGAGGAGATTGCCGATGAAGCGCCTTCTGGTCCTGGGAGCAGGCACCGCAGGGACGATGGTGGTGAACAAGCTCCGACCACTGCTCGCCGACGACGAATGGTCGATAACAGTCGTTGACCAGGACGACGTCCATCTGTATCAGCCCGGGCTCCTCTTCATCCCCTTCGGCTCACAATCGCCGAGTGGGGTCGTCAAGCCGCGCCGCCATCAGCTGAAGTCAGGGGTGGACCTGGTGTTGGGGGAGATCGATCTGGTCCGACCCGACGAGAACGAGGTGAGGCTTGCCGACGGGCGGGTGCTGGCTTATGACTATCTGGTGATCGCCACCGGGACCAGTCCCCGCCCCGACCAGACACCGGGCATGCTGGGGGCGGAGTGGCGCCAGAGCATCTTCGACTTCTACACCCTGGACGGAGCCGAGGCGCTGGCCGAGAAGCTGGCCACCTGGGAGGGGGGCCGGCTGGTGGTGCACATCACCGAGATGCCGATCAAGTGCCCGCCGGCGCCGCTGGAGTTCGCCTTCCTCGCCGACTCGTTCTTCGCCGAGAGGGGGATGAGGGACCGGGTGGAGATCACATTTGTGACTCCGCTCGATGGCGCGTTCACCAAGCCGGTCGCCTCGCGGATGCTCAACGGGATGCTCGAGCAGCGAGACATCGAGATCGAGCCCGACTTCTACATCGAGCGAGTCGACAACGAGGCGAAGAAGCTCGTCTCCTACGACGAGAGGGAGGTCTCCTTCGACCTGCTGGTCACGGTCCCTCTCAACATGGGAGCCGACTATGTGGCGCGTAGCGGGATGGGTGACGAGCTGAACTACGTGCCGGTCGACAAGCAGACCTTCCAGTCGGTGAGCTGGGACAACGTGTTCGCCATCGGCGACGCTTCCGACGTCCCGACCTCCAAGGCGGGCTCGGTCGCACACTTCGCCGTGGACGTCTTCGCCGGCAACTTCCTCCGGCACATCCGGGGCGAGGAGATGACCGAGCGCTTCGACGGCCATGCCAATTGCTTCGTCGAGTCGGGTGGGGGCAAGGCGATGCTCATCGACTTCAACTACGACCAGGAGCCCGTCCCCGGAAAGTACCCCGTCCCGGTGATCGGGCCGATGACCCTTCTCGCCGAGCGGCGGGTGAACCACTGGGGCAAGTTGGCCTTCAAGTGGGTCTATTGGCACGCCCTGCTCCCGGGGCGCCGGCTTCCGGTCCCGACCTCGATGTCGATGACCGGCAAGGAACTGACCGACACAACAGCCATCGAAAAGGAGAAAGTATGAGCCTGGCGACACTCGCCGGCAGGGAGGTCCACGTCGACGGTGAGGGCTTCATGACCGAATACGACGAGTGGACCGAGGAATTGGCCCCGACTCTCGCCGCAAACATCGGCATCGAGCTCACCGACGCCCACTGGGACGTGATCAGGTTCCTGCGGGAGGATTACCGATCCCAGGGCGAGACCCCGACCCTGCGCCGGGTGACGACGGTCGGTGGCATCCCCACCAAGGACTTGTTCGGGCTCTTCCCGAAGAAGCCCGCCAAGAAGATGTCCTACATCGCAGGTCTGCCCAAGCCGGCCGGCTGCGTCTGATCGGAGGATCTCACATGACAACGACACTCGAAGCCCCGGTCCCTATTTTCGACGACGAGGACACGTCGGGACGGAAGCTCGCCATCATCTGCTCGAAGGGCTCGCTGGACATGGCTTATCCCGGCCTGGTCCTGGCCAACGCCGCTCTCGGGGAGGGGATCGAGACCCATCTCTTCTTCACGTTCTGGGGCTTCGACATGATCAACAAGGAGACGATGAGTCACCTGCAATTCACCCCTCTGGGCAACCCGGCCACTCACATGCCGCCAATGCTCATGGGGTTGCCCGGGATGACCGCTTTCGCCACTCACATGATGAAGAAGCAGATCGAGGGGATCGACGTTCCCGGCGTTCCCGAGTTCCTCGAGATGATCTCCGACTCCGGTGGTCATCTGTGGGCGTGCCGGATGTCGGCAGACATGATGCATCTGAGCGAGGACGATCTCTACGAGCGAGTGGAGGGCATCATCAGCGCCGCCGACTTCATCGAACTCTCCGAGGGCGCACAGACGATCTTCATCTGAGCTCAGGTCGCTACGAATCGGACTCTGTGCGCCACGTTGTTGGCGTAGCCGCCCCGGTTCCAACGGGAGACCAGGGGCTGGCTGCTTCCTGAGGCGTCGGTGGCCCGTGCCATGACCACATGCTCGCCGGGAGCGAGGGTGAGATCGAGATGCCAAGCGGCCGCGGCAAAATGCCCGGGACGGGCTTCGACTTCGGCTTCGATCCATTCCTCGCCGTCGTCGACCGACACCGTCACGCCGGTCACCGGTCCCGAGCCCGACCACGCCGAGCCGGAGACGGCGACCCGGCCCGCCTCTACCCGCTCCCCTTCGGTCGGCCCGGCGATGACCGACCTGACCTGGATCCGGGCGACCGGGGAGCCGTCATCGAATTCGTCGTCACCGAAGAAGCGGTACCGATCGACGAAGTGACCCCGGAACGGTGAGGTCACGCCTTCGATCCTGGTCAGCCATTTGACCGACTTCATGGCGTAGTGGCCGGGCAGCACGAAGCGAATGGGCCCGCCGTGCTCGTGGCCGAGCGGTTCGTCGCCGAGCTCGGTGACCAGCAGCCCGTGACCGCGTCTGACCTGGTCGACCGGAATCGAGAACTGGTAGGGCACCTCTCCTTCCGGACGGACCATGCCCCGGTCGCAGCCGGTGAGCACGAGCTCGATCACCTCTGGCGGGATCTCACCCAAGACATCGATCAGCCGCACACCGCCGACCCGAATCGGGGAAGCTCCCCCCAGACCCCATTCGAGCCCGGCCACCGCCGGTGTGATCAGCGACCGGCCGTTGCCGGCACACTCGAGGACCATCTCCACGGTCATCTGCTCGAGGCGGGCCAGGTGCGGCGGGCCCAACGTCTTCCGGCGCCCACCGGGGAGCTGCACCTCGATCTCGCCGGTGACCTCGGAGGGCGAGGGCATGGTGAAGCTGTTGCGCTGGTAGACCCGATGCTGGGGGAGGACCTGGCCGTCCAGGTCGGTGAGAGGGACGGCGGCGTTGGCCGGGGAGACGGTGATGTAATCGAGGCCGTTCATTGCCGGACAAGCTATTCGGCACTCCGCTCGGCATTCTCAATGCAATGCGTCACGTATGCGTGACGCCAAGCATTAGGAAAGCGTGTCTTTCACCCAGTCGGCCCAGCGGTGGGTGAGGTCGGCGACGGCGGCCCGGTCGGTGCCGGTGGGGTGGAGGGTGGGGCCGACGGTCACTCCCACCCTGCCCCGATGCAACTTGTTGTCCACTCCGAGGACCCGATCGGTCCCCGTCACCGCCACGGCGACGAGAGGGACCCCGGCCCGCACCGCCAGCCACGCTGCTCCCGGCCTGAACCCGGCGTCCCCGAACCTCACGACCCGAATCCCCTCGGGGAACATGCCCACCACCCCGCCCGCGTCGAGATGGGAGAGGCACTGCCGCACCGCTCCCAGGGGCACGGTGCCCCGGCGCACCGTGATGACCTCGAAACCGTCCAGCGCCCAGTCGAGGGACCGGTGATTCCCGTACAGGTCGGCCAGTGCGATGAACCTGGCCCGCTTGCCATAGACCGCGCCTACCAGCGGCGGGTCGAGAAACGAGAAGTGGTTGGCGGCGATGACGAACGGTGGATCGGGAAAGCCCTGCCCCCGGTCGATGCGCAAACGCCAGGCGAGACGGGCTCCGGCTCGGATGGTGGGCAATGCCAAAGCCCAAATGATCCGGCTCCTCCTCAGCGGACGGGGCTGGGTCAAGGCAGGATCAGGACCTTGCCGGTCGTCCTCCTCGCCTCCAGGGCGCGGTGCGCCTCGACAGCCTCTGCCAACGGGAACTCGGCCCCGATCCGAACCTCCAGCTCGCCCTCGCCGATCCATGCGAACAGGTCGGCGGTGCGGGAGAGGAGCTCCTCGCGGCTCTGCAGGTAGTGGGCCATCGTGGGCCGGGTCAGATAGAGAGAGCCCTTCTGCATCAGGAGCAGAGGAGAGATCTCCGGAGCCGGGCCCGAGGCGTTGCCGAAGGTTGCCATCAGCCCTCGTGGCCTGAGCAGCTCCAGGCCCTGCATGAATGTGGCGGCCCCCACTCCGTCGTAGACCACGTCCAGGGCCTTGGGGCCGACCACATCCTCGATCGCCTGCTGGAAGTCGTTCTCCGTGTAGACGATCACATGGTCCGCTCCCGCCTTGCGGCTCAGCTCTGCTTTGTCCGCCGTGCCCACCGTGGTGAACACCTCGGCACCCCGCATCTTGGCGACCTGGGTGAGGAGCAGACCCACCCCACCCGCCCCGGCGTGGATCAGACACCTGTCTCCCGGGGCGAGTGGGAAGGTGTCGTGGGCCAGGTAGTGGGCGGTGATCCCCTGGAGCATCACCGCCGCGGCCGTCGCTGTCTCTACCCCGTCGGGGATCGGGACCGCAAGCTCGGCGGGGACGATGTGCCGCTCCGCGTAGGACCCGAGCACGTTGGTCCAAGCCACCCGGGCCCCGACCTCGAACCCGCGCACCCCGGGGCCGACGGCCACGATGTTCCCCGCCCCCTCCAGACCGGGGATGAAGGGGAGGTCGAGGTCGTAGAGACCGCTTCGCTGATAGGTGTCGATGAAGTTGAGACCGGCTGCGCCGACCTCCACCAGGAGGTCGCCGGGCCCTGGCTCCGGCTCGGGGATGTCGGCCGGCACCAGCCGCTCGGGGCCTCCAACCTGTTCCACCACGATTGCCTTCACGGTTCTTCCACCTTCCATCCTCGGGCTCTGAGCTCGTCGGCGAGCAGCTGGTCGCTCAGATGCGACAAGTCGGGGACGCCCGGATCCCGACCCAGACATCTCTCCACCGGATCTCGCAGCGTCCTCGCCCAGGCTCTTCCCTTGGCCTCGGCCTCGAGGCTCAGAGTCGAGTCCGGGTTCACCGTGTACACCCGCGCCGTGATCTGGGGGTTGGCCCGGGATCCCCGTTCGCCGTAGACGAGGAGGGTGGAGCCCATCGGGACGTCCTGAATCCCGCCCGTGGCCAGGAACGGCCCTTCGAAGGCCCAACCCGAGGTCTTGTTGTTGTCCACCGACTCCACGATCCGCGCCCAATTCTTGTGACGCTCGTCGCCGACGAGTGGGACGTCGACCGCCACCAACACCCTGTCGTCCATATTGCGAGCGTAGGCGAAGTCACCCCGGAAACGTGAGGGGATCTCTACGCTTTAGCTTCGACACACATGGCAAAGCTCCGCCTCTTCGCAAACCTCCGTGAGATAGCCGGCACCTCGAGGCTCGACGTGCCGTCGGAAACCGTGGGCGGCGTGATCGACGCGGCTTCCGAGAAGTTCGGTTCCGACTTCAGACGGGGTGTCGAGACCGCGAGGGTCTGGGTCAACGGGGAGACGGCCGCACTCGACGACCCGGTGGCCGACGAGGACGAGGTCGTCCTCATCCCGCCGGTCTCCGGTGGGAGCCAGCCGGCGACCACATTCTCGGCAGTGGACCTGATCGGGTTCGCTCCCCTCGCCGTGGCGGTGGTGGCCATCCTGGCCAACACCCAGGGCCAGGAGATATGGGCGGCGGTCCTGGTCCTCATCGCGGCGGTCTGGGCCGTCGATCTCGGCTCGGTGTTCAACGCGAGAGGGAGGGAGTTCGCCACCCTGGCCGTCGTCGTCACCGCTGCCGGCTCGGCCATGGCCGCTCATGTCGCCGGAGGGGCCGGTTATGCCCTGTCTCTGGTCCTGGCGGTGGCCGTGGGCCTGGGCTGGGCGGTGGCCTTCCCTCAGTATCGACGTGTGGATGTCGTGACTCCTCCGCTGATGGTGGCGCTCTTCGCCGGACTGGGGACGGCTTCTCTCGTCCTGGCCCGATCCGCCCACACTCCGGAGGCACAGGCGGTGGACGTCTTCCTGGTCTCGGTGATCGCCGCCGTCGTGCTCGGCGCGGTAGTGGAGCGGATACCGCCGTTGCCCCTTCTCGACCCATTCTCGGTGACCGCCCTCGGCGCCGTCCTCTCCGCCGTGGCCGCCGCCCTGGTCTGGGACCTCGACGTCGTCGCCTATCTCCTTGTCGGTCTCGGCATCGCCGTCGCGCTCCTCGCCGGTCGTGGCATCTCGTCGATGTTGCGCACCGGTCGCTCCGTCCTCACCGAGCGTCCGCCAGGCACCCTGGTGGCGCTCGACGGCATCGCACTCGCCGCCGCCATCTACTACCCGCTGCTTCTCTTGGTCCTGTGAGCATGCCTCGCGACACCCGCCACCCGCGGCGATGCCCACCTTGGGCCGTCTAGAGAAAGAAACCGCCACCAGTTAGTCTCTCGGCCGATGCATGCCCCCAGGACGCCGCTTCGCGTCGTCAGCCTTGTCTCCGCCATAGCCCTGGTGGCTGTGCTCTTCCCGTTGGTGAGCCAGGCGGTCACCAAGTCACAAGTCGAGTCGGCGTGTGCCGACTCCCGGGCCCAACTCGACGAGTACCGGGCGGCCCAGGCCGCCTTCCAGGAGGCGGCCACCGAATACGAGGCCGCCGTCATCGAGGTCGATCGGGTTGAGCGGAAACAGGAGTCGGTGACCGGGTCGGTGGTCAGCCACACCGAGGAGTTGGACAAGATCCAGGCCGATATCGAGGAGCAGGCGGTAGAGCTCTACATGCGTGGCGGTCTCTCCAGCCCGGGGATCATTTTCTCCGCCTCCTCGGTGGACGAGTTCATGACCACCTCGGAGTTCCTGACCACTGCCGCCACCGGCGGTCAGCAGTCACTCGACGAGTTGCTCGCTGCCCGCAGCGAGCTCAACCGTTTCAATGACCAGCTCGACGACACCCGGGTCGAGTTGGAGGTGGTCGAGTCCGAGAAACTCGACGCGCGCAACACTCAGGAGACGGCGATGGAGGCCGAGCAGGCCGCCTACGCCAAGCTCTCCGGGCGATGCAAGGAGCTGGCCACCCAGTACGACAAGGAGCAGGCCGAGATCAAGGCGCGGGCCAGGCAACGCGCCGCCGGGTCGGTGCAGGTGGGATCGTTCATCTGTCCTTTCACCCCTGGGCGGACCTCGTTCATCGATTCCTTCGGCGCCCCGCGCTCCGGGGGCCGGGCGCACAAGGGCACCGACATGTTCGCTGCCTGGAACGAGCCGATGTATGCGGTCACCTCGGGTCGGGTGGCGCTGGGTAACAGCGGTCTGGGCGGGAAGACGGTCTGGCTCCTTGGGGACAACGGGATCGGCTTCTACTACGCCCACCTCTCCGACTTCAATGTCTCGTCGGGCGCAACTGTGGGTCAAGGGCAGACCATCGGCTTCAACGGCGACAGCGGGAATGCTCGAGGCGGGTCCCCCCATCTCCACTTCGAGATCCACCCCGGTGGCCGAGGCTCGTCGGCGGTCAACCCCTATCCGACCCTGGCCGGGGCATGCAAGTAGCCTGGTCCCCGTGAGCGAGCAGCGACGTCGGATCGACAACGTCCTCGAGCCCGAGTATCTGGCCGACCTGGCCGATGTCGGCCTCGACGAGCTGCGTCAGCGTCGCGAGGCCGCCGAGGACGTGGAGACCCAGATCTCCTATTACCGGCGTCTCCTCCACGGCAGGGTCGATCTCATCAACTTCGAGATGCGTCGTCGCAGTGGTCACGAGACGCGAACCTTGATCGAGGCGTTGCCCGAGATCCTGGCCCAGGGGATGATCCTCGGCGGCGAGCCGAATCTGCGTCACCTCGAGACGATGCCGCCGCTCCCGACCACCACCGGCCGGCGTCTCATCGACAAGATCATGGACGACGACATCCTCACCCAGCTTCCCGAACTGAGTCAGGAGGATTTGAACGAGGCAGTGGATCGCCTCGAGGAGGTGGAGGCACAGCTGTCGGTTCAACGTCGACAACTGCACGCGGTGATCGACGGCCTGCAGGAAGAGATCATCTCCCGCTACAGGAGCCAGCAGGGCGAAGCACAAGCAGCGGGCTGAGTTGCTGGCGGCAAGAATCCGCTCGGGGCTCGTCGAGACCGTCCACGACGGCGCGGTGGCGGTGGTGTCCAAGGACGGTGACCTGCTGGCATCATCCGGCGACATCGATCGGCCCTTCTTTCTCCGATCGGCTGCCAAGCCATTCCAGGCTCTGATCGCCCAGGAGGAGGGCGCTGCGCTCGAGGTCGAGGAATTGGCCATGGCTGCCTCGTCTCACGACGGGGAACCGGTGCATGTAGCGCTCGTCGAATCGATGCTCGCCCGGGTCGGGTTGGACGGATCCGCTCTCGGCTGCCCACCGAGCTGGCCGGTCTCGGAGTCGGCGAGGGCCCGTCTCATGGGGGCGGGTCGGCATGAGGCGCAGCGGATCTGGAACAACTGCTCGGGAAAACATGCCGCCTGGCTCCGGGCGTGCCGGACTCGGGGATGGGACCTGGAGAGCTACCTGCGCCCTGACCATCCTCTGCAGATGCGGATAATCGGTCATGTGAGCGAGATGGGGGAACACGACGTCTCCCCGGTCGGGGTTGACGGCTGCGGGGCGCCGGTCCTTCGGACGACGACCCGGGTCATGGCCCTTCTCTACGCCCGGCTCGCCATACAGCCCAGGTACGACGAGGTGTTCACCGCCATGCACCGCTACCCCGCTCTGGTCTCCGGCAAGGGCAACGGGGATGCCTCTCTGGCGACGACCCTGAACCTCGTGGGAAAGCGTGGTGCCGCCGGTTGTCTCGGGGTGGCCATCGACGGCAGGCTCGGGATCGCGGTCAAGTCCTGGGACGGGCTCGAGGAGATCGCCACGTCGGCCATGATCGCCACGCTCGCGGCCGTTGGGGAGCTCCCAGGTCACGCCTCCCGGGTGCTTGCGCCTCTGGCACGGCCCCAGGTCCTCGGCGGCGGGCGGGCGGTCGGGGAACTGGACCCGAGGGTCGAGCTGCAATGGGCATGAGGGATGTGCTCCAGGCTCGGATCGAAAACTGGCTCCGCGATCCTGGCTCCAGCGTTGAGTACGCCGAGGAAGTCGAGGGGCGTTGGGCGGTGAGGATGGGTCAGGAGACTCGCGATGCCACCACCGTGTGGTTCACGGTGGGGGAGCGAAGTCTCGTGTACGAGGCATATGTGTTGCCAGTGGGCGAGGGCACGGCGGACCTGTTCCGGCAGGCGCTGCATCGGAACATGCGGGCTTGGCGCAGCGCGTTCGCCCTCGACAGCGAGGGTGCTCTGGTGTTGAGGGGACGTCTCCCCGAGGACCGGGTGACCGATCTCGAGCTCGACCTGGTCCTGGGCGAGATCTACGAGACCATCGAGGTCGCCTTCCGGCCCTTGCTCCGCTCGCTGCACGCAAGTCGCGAAAATTCGGGTTAGAAACTTGTGAACACACCCATGTGCACAAACCCTGTGCAAAACCCCGTTTCCTGTTGGTAACCCCGCTCCGGCTATCACCTGCGCCCCCCTTGACGATGGATGACGTTGTTCGACGGTAGGAACAGTGCGATGCGGGGTCGTTGAATCGAGGCGTTGAAAGTCGTACATTCGGCGCAGCGAACGCCCGAGAGGCAGAGCAGAGAACCGTCCGTTCGGGGAAGTGCGGAGGAGACTCTGCTAGGTCACTCGGGCGTTTTGCTTGGGCGGTCGCGGGTGCGGCCCGACCCCTAGTCGTGGCAGAGCTGGGACCAGCGGTCGGCGGCGAGGCAGGACTGGCCCGGGGCCACCGGTCTGTCCGGGGGAACGACGAGGATGGTCGTGGTGGTGGTGGCAACGGTTGTTGTGGTGGTCGACGAGGCCACCGTGGTGTCAGTGGTGTCAGTGGTGTCGGGGGCCGGCGTCTCGGGCGGCGGGGGAGGCTCGGTCGTCGGCGGGGCGGCCTCGCCCGTCTTCATGAAGACGACTGTGACGTAGAGATAACCGTCCGCGCTGTCGGTGCCGATGCCGACGTAGTTGTAGTCCCCGAGGATGTTGGCCTTGTGCCCGGAGGAGCCCATGAACGCGCCGTGGAGAGAGGTGGGGCTCTGGCCCCGGCCTACGTTCTCCCCGATGCGGGACCAGCCACTGCCTCCGGCAGCGGCGAGCTCTGCGTCGCTCGAGTGGTAGATGTCGGCGGCGGCGATCATGTCCTGGGTGTGGCTCCGGGCGTGGGATTGGAGTCCGCCTTCCATCTCCAGTGGCGCCAGACCGTTGGAGGCCCGGGTCGAGTTGATGAGGGAGAGAAACTCATTCTCCGTCCCCGAATCGGCGGCTGCCGCCAGTCCGACAGCGGCGGATACGAAGACGACCAATAGGAGTGTTGTCCAGCGGCGTTTCCCCAGCATCTCCTGTTATCGACGCCGCCGCCAAATCCCTTTAATCAGCCCTCCAGGTAAAACGTACGACGTAAAACGTAGAACGGGTCTGAGGCCCGGAGGGCATCAGACCCCGAACATCACCTCGCGCAGGCTGATCACGCTCGACTCGAGAGTCTCCGGGTTGAGACGCATCGAGCCGAGACGCAGCCCTTTCATCCCCTCCCCCGTGTTGGTCATCACCCTGAGCCCGTCCTCCTCGTTGCTGAGGATTCCCAGCCCGAGACAACCGCCCCCTTCGTCCTGGACCCCGACGAGCACCTCGTCGAGACGTCCCAGGTTGAGACCCATCGGGAGAGTGGGTGCGAACACCGTGGGCCGCACCTTCCACCGGTCGAGGGGCGGAGCCAGGGCGCGGGCGAAGGCGTCGGTCCGCCGCTGGGCCCGCTCGTCGGGCGAAAGCGGCATCACATTCGGATCGGTGGGGGCCACGGTCACCTCGAGCCCGAGAAAGCGGCGCAACATGCCCACCACCGGCTCCATCTCGCCACCTCGCTGCAGGGCCACCACCTTGTCCGGGCGGCACAGCTCTGCCTTGTGGTACTTCAAGGTCTCGCCGGCCACACCGGAGACGACGGCCGTGGTGTCCAGGATCACCAGGTCGGCCAAGGTCCGGGCTTTGTCGACCATGGCCACGGTGGCCACCACCTGCTGGAGGACCAGCCGGGCCGGGGTGATGGTGCCCACGAAGTGGAGCCGGTCCGGTGTGTGCACCTTCTCGATGTCCTCAGGCGTGCGCAGCACCTTGAGCCCCACGCATGCCGGAGGGCCGACCGTCGAGTTGCCCACATCGGCGTCGACAAGGGCAACTGTGCGCCCCGAGCCGAGAGCGAGCCGGGCCGACTCGATGGCGAGTGTGGTCTTACCGGTGTCGACACTGCCCATCAGCATTGCCAGCTTCGATCGCGAGACCTCCCGGGCGATGGCGTCGTGGTTGGTCTCGGTCATCGCGGCAATATAGGTGCCGGCCTGCCCGTGGCTACCGTCCCCACCATCCCGCGGGACCACCAATGACCCAGGACTCACTTCCTATCAGCTTCCTCACCGACTTCGGCCTCGCCGACGAGTTCGTCGGCGTGGTCCACGGCGTCCTGGCCAAGCTGGCCCCGGGCTCACGGGTCATCGACGTGGGGCATGGCACGCCCCGCGGCGACGTGAGAGCCGCCGCTTTGGCCATGACCCGTGCGATCCAGTACCTCCCGGAAGGGGTCGCCCTGGTGGTGGTAGACCCTGATGTCGGCTCGGAGCGGAAGGCCCTGGCGCTCGAAACCGATTGGGGCTTTTTCGTCGGGCCGGACAACGGTGTCCTCTCCCCGGCGGTGGCCATGGTGGGCGGGGCGAGAGTCATGGTTTCGATAGAAAATCCCGAGGCCAGGATCCCCTCGCCGGGGGAGACATTCCACGGTCGCGATCTCTTCGCCCCAGCCGCTGCTCTCCTCGCCTCGGGTGAGGCCTCGATACGCGATCTGGGGCCCGAGCTGGGCCCGGACCAGGTCCAGCCGCTGCTACTGCCCCTTCCCGAGACGAAAGGCACCGCAGTGACCGGCGAGGCGTGGTGGGTCGACGGGTTCGGGAACGTGCAGACGAACATCGGCCCCGACGACCTCGCGGCGGTCGGGTTGGCGCCGGGAGCGATGCTCACCCTCCGGGTCGGGGCGAGCTTGCACTCGATCCCCTGGGCGAGTTCCTACTCCGACGTCGAGCCCGGGGAGCCGTTGGTCCATGTCGACTCGGCAGGCCTCATGGCGATCGCAGTGCGGGATGGCTCGGCGGATCAGATACTGAATCTGTCCAGCGGGGTCTCGGTCACCCTGGCGGGGACGGGAGTGAGAGAAGCTGGATGATCCCGGCAATGGCGATGAGGGCCAGGAGGATCATCAGGACGATTGCGGTGGCAGGTCGCACCGGCTCCACGATGGCAGACGATCGTCTCGTATCGGAAAGCGCCCTGGACCAAAGTGATGGGGCCCCCGCTGAGCGAGGGCCCCATCTACACGAAGGAGAGTGCCGTACCGTGGGGCGGGCTGGGAGGCTATCCGTTCACACCTTGGACGAACGTGCCCTAGGTATGAGGGGAACGGTTGACCCTCCTTCCTGCATGCACGTCCATTATCGGTCACTCAGAGTGGTTAGTTGAGGGTTTTTTGCTCATTTTCTTGACCCGGCACGGTTGTCATCTCTGCGACGAGGCCCGCTCGCTGGTGGAACGCGAGGTCAAACGCCGCCATCTGACGCTCCACGAGGTCGATATCGACAGCGACGACAGCCTGCTGGAGGCCTATCGAGAGAGGATTCCGGTTCTTCTCGGCCCCGACGACCTGGTGATCGCCGAGGGCCGGATCGAGTCGGCGCCGCTGCGACGGGCGCTGCGCAACTGGACTTCAGCGCACTGATCCTGGCTAGGGGGTACGACCCAATCCCGCCTCGGCATCACCCACAGTGGTGGTGGTCGCGTCTTCCGCCGGAGCTTCCTCCCCTTCCGGGGCTTCCTCTCCCGGCGCACCCTCTTCTCCACCTTCTTCACCCTCGGGCTCGGCCAGCCCACAGTCGGTCAGGGTCTCCTCGGGATCGGCTCCCCCGAAACGGACCCGCTCGAAGGCGGTCACCGCCGCGATCTGCTCTTCGCTGAGGCTTCCCCCAAAGGCGGGCATCACCCCCGCGCCACCGACCGGCTTGTTGCTGTCGCCGTAGGTCGCCCGTCCCTCTGCCTGGAACCCGGGCGTGCCCAACGTGACCCACTCGATATGGTCGGCGCAGGAGCCGAACGTGTTCACCACCCCGCCGAATGCCGGGCCCACGCCGCCTCCACCATTGGCCCCGTGACATCCGTCGCAACTGGGAGCTCCGCCGTATAGCTCCTCTCCCATGGCGATGAAGTCGGCGCCGCCACCACCAGCGCCCGATCCGGTGAACTCGCTCCCGTCGCAGTTGACCACGTCACCGGTGATGACATCGGTCCGCAGCTCAGTGGCATCGCCGCACTCACCGGTGGCCGAGCCACCCAGGGCGAAGAGGGCGAAGGCGGGAATGATCAACATCACTGCGGCCAGCCAGCGAGGGATGACGAAGTTGGTTCGCTCCCTTATCCCGGCGGTGGGGACCGTGATCACCTCGGGAAGCGTCGCCGCCTCGGCCGCGGTCACTTCGGCGGGTATGGGAGACCGGGTCACCGTGGCGGGTTGTGCTGCGGCGGCCGGCGCCGCGGGCTCCTTGGGAGCAACCTCGACGTCGGGTGAGGCAGGGGCAGGCTCTGCGGTTGGTGCGGGCTCCGGCTCGGCAGCCGGCTGCTCCTCGGTAGGAGGGGAGGCAGCGGCAGCCACCGCATCTCCGCCTGCCCAGGCCGATAGCACCTCGTCGACGCTCATCCCCGTCTCCGCCGCCCGTGCGGCCGCCGACCGCTCGACGATGGCCTCGGGTACGCCCAGGGCGGCGGCAGCGGCTGCGCTCAGCTCACTCATGACTCGGCTGGCTCCTCTGCGGCAGGCTCTTCGCCACCGGCATTGCCTGCGGCGGCGCTGCCCTCCAGTGTCCTCGACTCGAGGAGATAGGCGACCAGGGCGGCAAGGTCGTCGGGGGCGAGGGCGATCGACGGGTGGTCTCCCAAGCCGGTGACGAGTGCCTCGATCTGGCTCCCGGGTACCCGCGCCCCTACATTGGATAGGTCGGGGCCGAACCGACGTGTCCCCAACACCTGGTTGCTGTCGTTCAGCGTCACCGCCCCCAGGTCGACATCGGCAACCACCGGCCGGACCATCTGGGTGTGACATGAGGCGCAGCCCACGGACCGGTAGATCTCCTGGCCGCGCACCGCCGCCTCGGTGTAAGGCAGGTCGCTCGTCCTCGCCCCCGGATTCTCAGCAGGGAGAGCAGGCCCTACCAGCCCGACCAGGAAGATGGCGACGAAGAGCGCCACCGCCCCGACCAGTACCCCGATCGGGTTGTCGGCCTCGCCGACCAGCACCGGCGGCTTGCCCGAAACCGTGGTCGGCGCCCCTACCGGGCCAGGGGTGAGGAGCTGCTCGGCGGGAGGCGGCGACTCCCCGGCCGTGGGGGGCGGAGCGGCGGTCTCTTCAGCGGGCGCCTCGGTATCCGACGCCGTCCCTTCTACCACCTCCTCGGCGTCCGACGTCTCTGTCGGCGCCGGCGGCGTCTCCGACGGCACAGAGGCGGGGACGTCGCCACCTGCCGCCCAGGCGGCGAGGACCTCATCCACGCTCGCCCCGGTCTCGGCGGCGCGCGCCGCGGCCGATCGCTCCACCAGTGCCTCGGGGACTCCGAGGGCGGCGGCGGCCTCGCTCAGATCACTCATCGTCGCGCCCCTCCACCGTCACTTCCCTGGTGTCCTGGTTGCCGTCCGAGCCGTAGACCAGGATCTCCTGGGGGACCGCTCGCCCGATGGTGACGGTGCCGATCACGGTGGCGGCGTAGGCGAGCTGGCCGAGAAAGGCGATCACACCGAAACCGACGGCGAAAAGCAGCAGCACGTCGGTAGCGCCGGCACCCGCCGCCCAACCATCGCCGGCATCGACGTATGCGGCGGTGTTGGAGCCCGCCACCCAGGAGAAACCGCTGACCAAACCGGCTGCGACCAGGCTGATCATGACGCCACCGGCGCCGATGACGGTCCACCGGTTGAACGAGCGGGGTCGGTCGAGAGAGCTCAAGTCGCGCCCGGTCACTCGGGGCATGGCCTCGAAGGCGATGCCCGCCACGAGCAGCACACCGACCCCGAACAGGGCGCCGTACTCGATCGCCTCCCAGTAGGCGGTGAGGGCGGTGACCGATCCCACGGAGGGGAATGAGGCGAAGCTGGCCAGAATCGCCACCGCGACCCCGAGATAGAGACCGATGACACCCGAGACCACGCCCGGCTTGTCGCTCAGCCTCTCCCAATGGCCCTGGAGAGTGAGCGAGACATTGGAGGCATTGGCCAGGGCTCCGATGGGGAAAGCGAGACCGAGGGCTGCCGAGACCCCGTCGATCCAACCGGGGCCCGGCCCGAAGACCAGCTGGGCGGTGCCCCACCAGGCCCCGGCGAAACCGAGCGACCAGAACCCGACCGCGGCCAGCTGGCGGGAGGCGAGCGGGATCTCCAGCTCCTTGACCACGGTGTAGTAGAAGAGGCCGCCCCCGACCACGAACACCCAGAGGGTCACGAACCCGGCGGAGAAGAACAGGTCCGAGTACGTCTCCGCCAACGAGGAGGCGAAGGGCAGATCCCCGGCGAAGTACACCAGATAGAGCAGGGGCAGCCAGGTCACCCCGCCGATGACGAACCAGAGGGTCACGAAGCTCCGTGTCTCCTCCCGACGCCGAATCGTCATCACCGTGACCAGGAACGGGATCGTGAGCACAGCCAGCATCGGGATGTGGAGCCACCAGGGGAGACCGAAGGGCTGACGCCCCCCACCCAGGCCGAGCACAACGGCGAGCAGATCGACCAGCACCAACCCGGACATGGCCAGCATGCCGACGAAGGCGAGGTCTCTTCGCCAGAGCCTGGTTCCGGTGAGCCGGGGCAACACGTAGTAGATCCCTCCGGTCAGGCTCATCACCAGGAAGCCGAGCATCATCGTGATGTTGGCCATCGATTCCATCCGGCCGTAGCTGACCGGGGATAGCCCCCCGAATCTCAGCGAGAACAGGGCGAGGAGCTCGAGTCCGCCGGCCAGCGTGAGGAACAAGGCACCGGCCAGGAAATGAGCCGAGACGACGCGGTCCCCATCGGAGGCGGACCCGAGCAGGGCCCTGGTGTCTGCAGTTTGGGTGGCGGCCAACGGTTCCCTCGTTGCGAAACGGGACGGCGGGAGCATAACTACTTCCTCGATTCGTTCTGCAGCCAGCCCGATTGACCGCGCCCGCATGAGTCCAGGGTTCTCTCACGAGACACGGGTTGTGGTAGAAACGACGTCAACAGCTATTCACGCGCGCCCGAAGTCGAGATATGTACCGCCTGGCAGAACTCAGCGACAGCAGACGCAAGAGCATCGGATGGGGATTGCTCGGCGTTGGCTTCGTCACGCTCGTGATCGCGGTTGTCTGGATCCACTACTCCAGCTTCCCCGAAACCCACATCGTCGACGGGCAGGAGGTTCCCCTGGTCCTCGACCAGTTCGACTGGGTGCCCAGGGGATGGCTGTCCAAGGGCCTCGCCTATCTGGCTTCCTTCGCCGCCTCCCAAATGCTCGTGGTGGGCGCGCTCTTCGTTTGGGTCCTGAACCAGAAGATGACCTGGGCCCGGGCCCTGTTCGCCTCCTTCGTCACCTGGATCGAGCTGGTCCTCATCTTCGGGATCGTGCCCTCCGAATGGCTCAACTTCGCCCAGACGGATCTCGACTGGTCGTCGCAGAGGGTCGCCGTCGCCATCCCGACCTGGCTGATCCTGGGCAACGAGGTGAACCTCAGCTGGGCGGCGATCAAGGACTCCATCTCCATGGGCTACCACATCGTGATGCTCGCGGCTGCAGCCGTGTTCACCATCCAGCTGCAGAGGATGAGGCAGGGCGCACCGCTGTCGGCCGAGAAGCCCGAGGTCAGGTCGCCCTATGGGCGGCCCTTGGTGAAGGGAGAAGGCTGATGCCCAAGGGCGTCGTCGACGAGACACCTCCCTATCGTGACGACTACCAGCTGGCGGTGGTCGAGGGCGACTATTTCACCGACAAGCTGCGGCCCAAGCAGTTCCTCCACATCGACCAGGCGGAGTGCATCCTCTGTGAGGGATGCGTCGATATCTGCCCGTGGAAATGCATCCACTACCTGTCGCTCGATGCGATCACCGAGGGGGTCAACGTCGACCACCCGGGAGAGGATCCGCAGAACATGGGTTTCTTCGTGGTCGACGAGGACGAGTGCACCAGGTGCGCCCTGTGCATCGACCGCTGCCCGACCAATGTCATCACCCTGGGCAAGTTCGAGGGCTCGCTGGCCGATCAGGCCGCCGAGCTCGGGCTCGATCGGCGACCCTGGGATTTCGACACAGGGCAGCGTGACTTCAAGAACGGTTACGCCTATGGAATGCGCTGGTAGGAGGCGGATTGGCCAACGGAAACGGTAGACCCGGTATCAAGGACAAGATCAAAGAGGTAAACGACAAGGTATGGGGATCCCAGTTCACCGAGTCGATCCTGCGCCCCGGCTCGCCCTTCAAGAAGGGCTACTCGGACAGCCCGAGGAACCGGTCATACGTGGTGATGAACAACGTCCTCTATCACCTTCACCCGGTCAAGGTGAAACGGCATGGGGTCAAGCTGTCCTACACCCTCTGTCTCGGTGGTCTCAGCTTCTTCCTGTTCATCCTGCTCACCATCACCGGCATCTTCCTCATGTTCTATTACACCCCTTCGGCGGAGACGGCCTACGCCGACATCGAGGCGTTGTCGACCAATGTGGCGTTCGGGTCCCTGGTGCGGAACATGCACCGATGGGGTGCCCATCTCATGGTGCTATCGGTCTTCCTCCACATGAGCCGGGTCTTCTACCACGGCGCCTACAAGCCGCCCCGTGAGTTCAATTGGGTGGTCGGCGTGCTCCTGTTATTCCTGACCCTGCTCCTTTCCTTCTCGGGTTACCTCCTCCCCTGGGACCAGCTTGCGCTGTGGGCGGTGACGGTCGGGACCAACATGGCCGGCTTCGTCCCGGTGATAGGAAACGAGGTCAAGTTCGCCTTGCTCGCCGGGGTGGAGGTCTCCGGCGCCACCCTGCTCCGTTTCTATGTGCTGCATGTGCTCGCGTTGCCGTTCATCCTGGTGCTGTTCCTCGCCGTCCACTTCTGGCGGGTGCGCAAGGACGGCGGCATCTCCGGTCCGCTCTAAGGAGTCGTTGTGACTGAAATTCCAGAGAGTCTCCTGAGAAGATCGGCGGAGGCCAAGGCCAAGGCGCTCGGTCTTCCCGTCGAGCAGGTGCTCGCCGAGATGAAAGGCGAGGCGCCGCCCACCCCGCCGCCGTCAGCGGAGCCCGAGCCCGAGACTGCCGAGACCGAGGCCGCGACGACTGAGCCGGAGGCTGGGACCGAGGAGGAGCTGGCCGAGGATATGCAAGAGGCGGCCGAGCGCTCCGAGGATATCGAGGAGGCCATCGACTCGGTGGACGAAGAACCCGAGCCGATCGAGGAGACCCCCACCGAAGGCGCCGCTCCGCCGTCGCCGGACGTGGTGACCGACACCGACGCCGAGGTCCCTCCCGAGGCACCCAAGGAGGCACCGACCATCGAGGACAGCGAGGAGGCGTTGACGCCACCTGCCGCGGCGGTCGCCACTGCGGTGGAGGACCGTCCCGCCCCCGAGGGCAACGGGGCCGGCAACGGCAAGGTGGCCGCGGTGGTCTCCCCCCGCCCCACCGTGCCCCCGAAGGGCACCCCCGAGGGGGTGCGCACCCAGCGTTTGCTGACCGTGGTCAAGGCCCGGGCGATTCAAACGGTCAAGGCGGAGCCGACCGACAAGGTCAACACCTGGCCCCATCTGATGCTGATGGAGTTCGGGGCGCTGCTCGCCATCACCGGGTTCCTCGTGATCCTGTCGGTGATCATCCACTCTCCACTGCTCGACCCGGCCAACTTCAACGCAACCCCCAACCCGTCCAAGGCACCGTGGTATTTCCTCGGGCTGCAGGAGCTCCTCTCCTACTTCGACCCGCAGATCGCCGGTGTCATGATCCCGACGGTCACCGGGATCATCGGCTTCATGATGGTGCCCTATGTCGACAAGAACCCTTCGACCCGACCCAGTGACCGAAAGTTCGCCATCGCCCTCTACTCGGTGTTCCTGGCGGGTGCCGCCACCTTGACCATCTTCGGCGTGCTCTTCCGCGGTCTCGGGTTCAACTTCTCCTACCCATGGAAGGACGGGGTCTACTTCGACGACCTGAAAGACTGGGTGCATTTCGAGTGACCCTGACCAACGCCGCCCTGATCGCCGTCGCCGTGGTCGCCATATTCGGCGCGGTCGGGGCCTTCGCCGTCGCCTACCGCAGGTCGCAGACCACCGAGAGGCCTGACCCATTGGCCGGCGTTTCCGAGGAGACCCGCGCCGCCGACCGGGGGACGCGGGCGGCGGCGATCCCTGCTCCGGTCGAGGTGAGCGATGAGGTCGAGCAGGTCGAGGAGACCGCCGAGCCCGAGCCGGAACCGGTCGACGAGGAGCCCGAGGCCGTGGTGGGGATCGTGGAGGCGCAGCGCATCGTGGAGGTGTCGCCCGAGGAGGGCGGTGTCAGCCGGCGTCAGTTCTTCAACCGGGCGATCACGGCCACCTTCGGCACGTTCCTGGCTGCGCAGGGTCTCTACTACCTGGCTTTCTTCTGGCCCAAGCTGACCGGCGGGTTCGGCGCCGACATCGACGCCGGGTCGATCTCCGATCTCCGCACCCAGGTGTTCACCCCGGCGGGCGGGATCCTGCCGGTGTTCATCCCCGAGGCGCGGGCTTACCTGGTCCCTGCCCCTGGTGAGCTCTCCGAGCAGTTCGAGGGCGCCAGCGTGGCCACCGATGGCCTGATGGCCCTCTACATGCGTTGTGTCCATCTCGGCTGCCGGGTTCCATGGTGTGCACCCTCCCAGGGTTTCGAATGTCCGTGTCACGGGTCGAGGTACAACGCCGTCGGCGAGTACTTCGGTGGGCCGGCGCCGCGCAACCTCGACCGGTTCGTGGTGGAGAACCGTGGAGGCAACCTCGTGATCCGAACCGGAAGCATCATCGAGACACCACGCGCCCCGGAACTGAGCATCCAGTACCCACAGGGCCCGAGCTGCATCAGCGCCGTGGCTGCGAGCCCCGAGGCATGACCGCCAACATCATCACGGTCATCGCCGTGGTCGCCGGGATCGCTTGGCTCGGCGTGTTGTTCATCTCCGCCATCCGCGGCCGCGGCGGCGAGGAGGTCGCCCCCAACCTCCGGCCCGGGATCGACGACGAGAAGATCGAGACCCGCCGGCTGGAGGGAGGTCAGAAAGCGGCCATCGCCTTCTCCGCCTTCCTTGCCGTGTCGCTTCCCCTCTACTTCCTCGGTGAGCCGGCCCGGCAAGATGGGTTCGTGGACGAGTTCTCCACCGCCTCGGTCACCCGTGGCCAGCACATCGTCGAGGAGTTCGCCTGCTTTTCCTGTCATGGCCCGGAAGGCTCCGGTGGCACCACCAACTATGTGGAGAAGAGGTCGGGGGTGACGGTGTCCTGGGCCGCCCCCTCACTCGACGACGTCTTCTACAGGTACGACGAGGACGAGGTCAACTACTGGGTCACCTACGGCCGGGGGAACACCCCCATGCCACCGTGGGGAATTCCCGGCGGGGGGCCGCTCAACGCAGACCAGGTGACCGACGTCGTCAGCTATCTGAGGACCATTCAGGTGCCCCAGGAGGAGAACCTGGCCGATGTCGAACCGGGGATCAGCGGTGCCTTGGATGCGCTGACCAACGCCGACGCCACGGTCGAGGCCGCCATCCTGGCCCAGCGCCAGGTGTTGGCCCAGATCGAGGCGGCAGAGGGAGACGCCGCGATCGTCATCCCTCTGGCCGAAAGAGCGCGAACCGTGTTCGATGGCGCAGGTGACGGCCTGGACAGCGACGCCGACGGCCTCTCCGATGCCGCCGAGACCGAGCTGAGCGACATCTCCCAACAGGCGTTGGAGGCCTTCCGGATCATGGAGACGGTGACCCTCGACCCGGAGACGCCCGACGCCGAGGCAGCCGAGTCGGCCATAGCCACGCTCGAGGCTGCAGCCGAGACCGACCCCATCGTGCTCTCCAATCTGACCGCCATCGAGGCCGCTGTCGAAGGGGGCTCAGTCGACCCCGAGGTGGGGCTCAGCCCCGCTGCCCTGGCGACTCTCGGTGAGATCCGGGACGAAGCCGAGGCAGCTGGTGTCGAGGTGCCCGAATCGGTCGAGAATTCCGACGACGCCGAAGCACTCGTCGCCGCCCTCGAGGCGGCGGCATCCGAGTCGGCGGCAGCGGCGACAGAGGCGATCACCGCGGGGTCCGATCCCGATGGGGATGGGCTGTCGACGGAAGCGGAGACGACGATCACGACCCAGATCGAGGCGGCGATCGGCGCCACCATCCCCAACGAGGTGAGTGCGATCGCGCTGGACCCGACCAACCCCGCCTCGGTTGGAGGCGAGCCCGACGCCACCACCGCGAACCGCTTCGTGGGCAACCTGGAATCCCTGGCCACGACACTCGGAGTCACGGTCAGCAACGAGGATGCCCTCCGCGAAAACGAGAGCGCCGGTTTGGCATTCCTCGAGGAGGCCCTGGAAGCTCAGCTATACACGGTCGACTTCGAGGGCGTCGCCGGGGCGATGGGCTCGTCGGCGGAGGAGGCGGAGCGCGCCGTCGGTCTGTTCAACTCGAACTGCGCCCGCTGCCACACCGCGGGTTACAGCGCCGGCCCCGCTTTCACCCAGGAGGTGGGCTCGGGTGGCTTCGGCCCCGCGCTGTGGGACGGGCGGCCAACAGTTCAGTTCGGAGAGGCTGATGAGAATCCCGAGGAGGACCTGCTGATCCAGTTTCTGGTCGCCGGATCCGATTCCGAAGCGCCATACGGTCTCAACGGGTTCGGGTCGGGCCGGATGCCCGGATTCGGTCCCAGCCTCAGCCTCGAGGACATCGAATTGCTCGCCCGGTATCTGAGAAGTGGCAACCTGGACGGGAAGGAGGGTGTCGATGTTCTTCCGTGAGTTCTTCCGGTCGCTGCTGTCGGCCAATCTCTTCGTCACCGGGATACTCCTCACCCTGGCCTCGGTGGCCTTGTTCTACGGGTCGATCTACCTGTTCAACTTCACGAACCTGGGCAAGCGGCTCGGGTTCCTGGTGACCGGCTCGGCCGTGTTCGGCTGGCTCACCATCACCTCGATGTTGTTTGTGGTCTACGCCCCCCGAGGCCCCAAGCCCGACGACATCGAAGGGCTCAATGCCTTCGAGGTCAGGATCATCCCGATCACCTATCTACTCGTCTCCCTGGTGCTGTTCCTGGCGTTCCTGGTAGCCCTGCAGCAGTACGAGGAAGTGCAAGAGAAGTCGTCGGCCTAATGCTCGATCCGACTACCGACTACCGACCACTGAACTACTACGGCAGCCGCCTAAAGGCGGCTTCCGTAGTAACTCAGCACCTGTAGCTCCATCGACAAGTCGACCTGTCTGACTGAGACGGTGTCGGGGACGTTGACCCTTACCGGGGCGAAGTTGAGGATGGAGTGGATGCCGTGCTCTACCAGCCGCTCCGCCACCTGTTGCGCGGCGACCGCGGGCACGGCGAGGATGGCTATCTCGAATACGTTGGAGCCACAGTCGCCGTCGATGTCGTCGAGATGCTGGATGACGACGCTGCCCACCTTGGTACCGATCTTTCGAACGTCGGTGTCGTACAGGGCGACGACATCGAACCCGCGGCGGCCCAGTCCCGCGTAATTGGCCAGGGCGCGACCCAGGTTTCCCGTCCCGACGATGGCCACCCGCTTTCTCTCGGCGATGCCCAACTCCTGACGGATCCGCGCCTTCAGCTCACCGACCGAGTATCCGATGCCGCGGACTCCGTGGAAGTCGAGGTGGGAGAGGTCGCGCCGCACATTGGCGGCATTGGCCCCTGCCGCCGCGGCAAGCTCCTCGGAGCTGACCACGTCCCGGATCGCCTCGAGGTCCTCCAGCAACCGAAGGTAGCGGGGGAGCCGGACCACGGTGGCCTTTGGGATTCCGTTCACAAGCGCACCTTAAAACCCGCGGGGCGTCTTTGGAATCCCGGCTACGGGGTCCCTGTATCTAACCTCACGAACGATGCCATCTCCCTCGGTCCTGGTCGTTGGTGGGGGTCCGGCCGGCTCGGCCGCGGCCTACTGGCTGGCGCGAGACGGGCACGACGTGACGATCGTCGAGAAGAAGGAATATCCCAGGGACAAGACCTGTGGTGACGGTCTGACGCCCCGGGCCGTGCTCCAGCTCCAGGACATGGGTTTCGACTTCGACGTCGCGGAGTTCCACCTGATCACAGGTCTCCGCTCCTACGCCGGAGACGATCTCATGCTCGAGTTGCCCTGGCCCGAGCACTCCCGCTTCCCCAGCTGGGGTGGTGTGATCCGGCGACGAGATCTCGATGCCCAGGTGGCGACACTCGCCGAGAAGCAGGGAGTCAGGATCATGGAGAAGACCCTGGCGACACCGACCATCGAGGAGGGAGTGCTCACCGGGGTCACCCTCGCTCACGACGGGGGCGAAGAGATCGTCACCCCGGATGTGACCGTCATCGCCGACGGCTCGATGAACCGGTTCGGGCGGGAGCTGGGGAGCGAGCGACGAAGGGATTACCCGATGGGCCTCGCCGCTCGCGGCTACTACTCGTCGTCCCGATCGACCGACCCGTTCCTGGAGAGCCAGCTGGACATGAGGGACTCGTCGGGGGCAACAATGCCCGGCTACGGCTGGGTGTTCCCCCTAGGAGACGGAACAGTGAACGTCGGGGTCGGCCTTCTCTCCACGTTCAAACGATGGAAGCACGTGAACACGACCAGGATGCTGGCCGACTATGTCGCCACCGCCCCCGAGTACTGGGGGTTGGGCGAGGGATCCAAGCTCACCGACCCCGAAGGCGGAAAGCTGACCATGTCCTTTTCCAAGGGCCCTCTGGTCGGCGCCAACTGGATCACCATCGGTGACGCCGCAGGAGCGATCAACCCGTGGAACGGAGAGGGCATCTCCTATGCGTACGAGACCGGGCGCATCGCCGCCGATCATGTCGGTCGGGCATTGGGGACTGCAGATTTGGGGCTGTTGCGCCGATATCCACAACATCTGGAAGACGAATACGGGCTCTACTACAAGACGGCCCGGATATTCGTGAAGTTGATCGGTCACCCGTCCGTGATGAGGACTCTGGCCCACACCGGGATGCGGAACCGCTCATTGATGGAATGGACCTTGAAGGTCATGGCCAACCTGCTCGACGAAGACGACAGACACATGGGAGAGCGGGTGTACGGCGCCCTGGCTGCGGTGGTCCGCGCCCTGCCGACGTCGTGAGACCCGAGCTCGTCGTCTTCGATGTCAACGAGACCCTCCTCGACCTGTCGCCCCTGAGGATCGACTTCGAGGATGTTTTCGGAACCGCTGAGCCGTTGGGTGAGTGGTTCGCCCGGCTGCTGCATGGATCGCTGGTGTCCAACCACCTCGGGGACTACCGCGCTTTCGGCGTGATCGGGGTCGAGGCGCTGCTCCAGGTGGCGGAGCGACACGGTGTCGATCTCGACGAAGCCACCGCCACCGAAGTGGTCACCCGCCTCGCCATCCTGCCCGTCCATCTCGACGTGATTCCCGCCCTGGAGCGTCTCCTCGACGCCGGCTTCCGCACCGCCGCCCTGACCAACAGCAGCACGAAGGCCGCAAACGTCCAGATCGAGAATGCAGGGCTGCACACTTTCATCCAACGCGTGGTGTCCGTAGAGGAGGTCGGCCGCTTCAAACCAGATCCTTCCACGTATCGACATGCGGCCCAGGTCATGGACGTCCAGATCGCCAGTTCCATGCTCGTCTCCGCGCACGACTGGGATGTCGCCGGGGCACTCCAGGCCGGAGCCGGGGCCGCGTTCATACGACGTCCCAGGCTGATGTGGAGCCTCCCAAGACCGATGCCGGACGTGACCGGGACCGACCTCACGGGAATCGCCGACCAGCTGATCGCCGGGTAGCTTCCGCCGACGGGGTGCTCTTCTCAGCGGCCCTAGAGGTGAGGGGCGACCTCCTCGGCCAGCTGTTGCATCAACTCCGCCTGTGCCTCGTACTCCAGGGTGGCGAAGTAGCTGCGGGCCACGAACTCGACCTCGATCCCGGCGCGCTCCCGCACCTGGAGCAGCGTGGACACGATCTCGTCGCTGGGGCCGGCGATGGTGAATCTCCGGTGCAGGCTCTTTCGATTCTCCTCGGTGAGATCGGGCGCGGGTGCTGGGGGGCCGGGTCTGGTGGCCGACGCCTCCATGTCGGAGTACTTCCATGTCATGTGCCAGACGTCATCGGCGTAACGCATCCAGGCGACGTGGGCGTCCTCACCGGGAATGATCACCGAGTAGTGGACAACCCGCAGCTCGGCCGGGTCCCGACCGATGCGGTCACACTCATCCGTGAGCCAGCCGACCTGCTCGAGAAACTTGTCGGGCGAGACGTTGGAGAAGATGCCGTCGGCGAGCCGGGCGGCGCGGCGGATCGCCGGTTCGGCCCCGCCCCCGATCAGGATCGGGATGGATGAGGAAGGTGCGGGTCGCACCGCCAGCGCGGGCAGGTCGTACACCTTCCCCTGATGGCGGAACGGCTCGCCGGTCCAAGACTTGCGGAGGATGGTGAGCGTCTCCTCCATGGCCTGGCCGCGTCGGCCCATCTCCGCGGCCAGACCGTCGAACTCGATGGGGATCCATCCCAGGCCCAGGCCAAGCGTGAACCGACCTCCGCTGAGGAGGCTGACAGTGGCGGCGTCCTCGGCAAGACGGAGTGGGTGGTGGAGCGGGGCGAGGATCACCCCGGTGCCGATCTCGATGGTCGTGGTGGCGGCGGCGATGGCGCCGCTGACCACGGCGAGGGAGGGCATGTAGCCGTCGTCCACGAAGTGGTGCTCGGTGGTCCACACCGAGGAGAGCCCGAGTCTCTCCGCCTCCACGGCGAGGCGGATCGTCTCTTCGTAGGCGCGGGTCCAGTCGGTCTCGCCGGGACGGAGCTGGGCGCTGAGCAGACCGAAGCCGAGGCTCATGGGAAGCGGGTGTTGGTCATGGTGGGGAGACTAAGGGAAGCGCCGGTGAGGTGGGTCAGGCCCCGATTCGGTTTCTCGGTGGATTCTGGGGTGGTGGTAGCGGCAGAGGAGGCGCAGGTTGGAGGCTTCTGTGGGTCCGTTGTCGGCCCAGTGTTGGATGTGGTGGATGTCGCACCAGCGGGGGTTGCGGTCGCATCCGGGCCAGGTGCAGTGCCGGTCTCTGGCGATGACCGCCCGGCGGAGGGGGGTGGGGATGATCCTGGTGCGTCGGCCTACGTCGATGATCTCCGAGTCCGGTCCGAGGATGATGCGGCTCGACGAGCAGTCACAGGTGACGGTGCGAAGCTCGGTGATGGTGAGCAGCCGGCCGCTTTCGGTTTCGTGGAGACCACCGGCGAGACCCTGTAGTGCGGGGAGGTCGCAGACTAGGTTGACGTGGGGTTTCTCCCCGCCCGTCCTCGCCCGGGGCAGGGATCAATGCGTTCAGTGCGGTGATCAGGGCTTCGCCGGCGAGACGGGTCATCCACCCGTCGACCCACCATCCCACCCAGGGTCGGTGAGGCGGAGATTCCCCTCATCTCTTCCTCCTCCAACTCGGTGAGCTGGGTGCCGGGCCCGTCCACCATCTGACGCCAGTACCCGAGGGCGCGACGGGTGTCTGTGACGGTCAGGTCTTCAACGATGGCGGCAAGCTTCGATTCGGCTTCAGAGAACTGGTCGGGCACTGTCACCGCCTGGTCGAGGAGAAGTGCCACCTGGTCGGTGGAGAGCCGGCCCGAAGTCCAGGCGACCAGCGTGGTTCGGGCTGCAGTCCGCACCCGTGACCTGGCGACGGCTCGGTGCGCCCGACCCGCCGCCATCCGACACCGGTCCTTGAGAAATGCGGTGACCGACGAGTAGCCATGACGGTCCGGACCGCCCCGCCGGTCGAAGACGGCGATACGACGGAGGCGTTCGTATTCGACCAGCCCCGAGATCAGCTCCAACTCGACCGGATCATCGGCCACCTGGTCGATTTGCAGCCGGTCGACCTCTTCGGCCTCCCACTCTTCCAATGCTGATCTGTGCTTCGAGTCAAGGGGTGGTTGCAACGATGAGTTCGTCGAGCACTTCGGCGGGTGTCCTGTATGCGTGGGTCTTGCGGGGTCGCTGGTTGAGTTCGTCGGCGACGAGGTCGAGGTCGTTTTCGGTGAGTGGCGAGTAGTTGGCTCCTCGCGGGAAGTATTGGCGTAGGAGTCGGTTGGTGTTCTCGACGGTGCCCCGCTGCCAGGGGGAGTGTGGATCGCAGAAGTAGACGTCGATTCCGGTATCGACGGTGAACTGGGCGTGTTCTCCCATCTCGGACCCTTGATCCCAGGTGAGCGTTCTGGTGAGTGCTTGGGGAAGACTTCCGATCTTTCTGGCGATGGCATCTCGGACTGTTTCGGCACGACGGTTGTCGGGGAGGTGGAGCAGCATCACGAATCGGCTGGTCCGTTCGACGAGGACCCCTATCTGGGAGGCACCGTCTCGAGTTCCGATGATCAGGTCGCCTTCCCAGTGGCCGGGCACAGCCCGGTCGTCGACTTCGGCGGGTCGTTCCGAGATCATCACCATGTCTTTGAGCTTTCCCCGGCCTAGAACCCGGTAGCCACGGGGACGACGACGAGCCCGACCCGTGCGCAGAGCATGGCGCAACTCTCGGTCCAAACCGCCGCGACCCTGCAGATACAGCGACTTGTAGATGGTCTCGTGAGACACCCTCCAGTTTGGATCATCCGGATGTTCCAAGCGGAGCCTGCCCGCGATCTGCTGTGGCGACCAGCAGCGCCGAAGCCGGTGAGTCACCTCCGCGGCCAGCTCTGAGTTGGCCACCAGCTTCAACGGTTTCGGCCTCCGCGCCCGCTCTCCCGCAATCCGATGCGCCTTCCACGCCCCATACCGCTCCCGGCCACCATTACGAGCCACCTCCCGGCATATGGTCGAAGCCGGCCGACCCAACAGTCTCGCCGCCTCGCTCAACGACCGGTCGAACCGGATAGCCCTCTCGATCACATACCGCTCATCCCTCGACAACCGAGCACCAGCCACTCACTCCTCCAATCGCCGTTGCAACGATTGTTAGAACTTTTCGAGAGAGCTCAAACCCACCTTCGAACATCTGTTCGATACGCTACAGGGAGGCCGAGACAGATTCCAGGGGGCCGTCTGTTGTCTTCTTGTGAATCCTCGCGATGAGTTCTCGACCCGCTCGAGGTCTAGAGCGCAACCACGAAAGGAGGGTTCCTGATGAGAAAGCTCGTCGTTGCCGAAGGTCTCACCTTGGACGGGGTGATGCAGGCCCCGGGCGATCCGGACGAGGACCGGAGCGGAGGCTTCGACCATGGAGGCTGGCAGATGCCCTATTTCGACGAGGTCGCCGGCGAGGCGGTGGGCAAGTCGATGGCCGAGACCGGTGCGTTTCTCTTCGGCCGGCGCACCTATGAGATCATGGCCGCCCACTGGCCCAACGTGCCCGAGGGAGACATGTTCGCCGACGTCCTCAACGGCATGCCCAAGTACGTGGCCTCGACGACGCTCCAGGAGCCGCTGTCATGGGCGAACTCGAATCTCCTCGGGCAAGATGTCCCCACCTCCATCAAGGAGCTCAAAGAGGAGGACGGAGGGACCATCGTCGTCCTGGGCAGCGGCAATCTGGTTCAGACGCTGATCGAGCACGACCTGGTCGACGAGTACGCCTTGATGATCCATCCGCTGGTCCTGGGTACGGGAAAGAAGCTGTTCGAAGATGGCCTCGACAAGCTGTCGCTGCGCCTGTTGGACTCGATGACGACCACCACGGGCGTGGTCTTCGCCAGCTACGCACCCGAGGGGCGCTGAGAGCGGCTCATTCCAGACAGGTGGTCGGCCAGCCGGGTGGAAGGTCGACCCTGTCCAAGTAGGCGCACGACCGGGCAAAGACATGAGCCATGCCGGCGCGCACCCGGACGATCAGGTCGCCGTCTTCGACGGTGACCAGGAACAGCCGATCGGTGGGGAGCGGTTCGACCGTGTCGCGCAGCTCTTCGTCGCTTATGTCACCTGCCCGGATCTCGATGCCTTCCGAGGTGAGCGGAGCCCAATCGGCCCCGGGGGCTTCCTCGGGCAGGATGTCCGCAGAGCCCAACGGTGCGCGGCTCATCGACCCGGGCTCGAATCGATCGACTTCTCGCCCAACGGAGTCATAGGCGACATATACGATCTCGGCCGGCACGTCATCCAGCCTGATGGAGGAGACTCCACCCACCGGGGTCTGCCACCCAAGGGGGACTCCGTCGAACTGGTATGCCACCACCGAGACCGCAGGGGAGAGACCGAGCCACTCGGCGACTATCACATCCGGCTGGCCGCTCGTCTGCAAGAAGCTGAACCCGGGCAACCCACCCTCATGGTCCATGTCACCCCCACTGCAGCAACTGAGCGACGTCCCGAGGGTGTCACCGGAGAAATTGCCGGAGATGACCTCGGAGATCCGATCCCATATCGACGGGGCAGGGGCGGAGTAGATGTAGAAGGGCTCGCCGTCCAACTCGCCGAGGTACACGGCTCGTATCACCCGCTCGTCGAGATCACCTGCCGCAGGCTCCCCCGGGCCGAACGACAGGTCGTCGCCCAGGGTCGACGTGTCGAAGAGGGGCTCCGGCCCAGGAAGGCCGATCCAGACGTCCGGATCGGTCGACACCGGCTCGTCGTCCACCACCGGCACCGCCAGGTCGGCGATCTCGACGGTGTCGATCGAGAATGTGTCGGCCGGGTCGATGCGACCCGGGTCGACGAAACCGACTACGAGCATCAGCCCGGAGAACAGCCCGACCCCGGCCGACGCCCAGCCGGCCCGACGTGTCCGTTGCCGCCTGCGACCCCGTTCCCGGATCTGCTCGACCGGCATCGGTGTGGCATGGGGCACCGCGGCGGCGGCCGTCTCGAGATCTGTTCTGATCCTCTCGTCAAGAGTCATGCCAAATGCTCCTTCAGTCGTCCCAGGCCCCGGCTGAGGCGGCTCTTCACGGTCCCGACCGGAATCCCCAGGGCATTGGCGGTGTCCACTTCAGACATGTCGAGGAGGCAGCGGGCTATGACCACGTCTCTCTGCCGGCGGGGGAGGGCGCGGACTGCGGCAAC
Organism: Acidimicrobiia bacterium; assembly: GCA_035462175.1. Lineage (GTDB taxonomy): Bacteria > Actinomycetota > Acidimicrobiia > Spongiisociales > ZC4RG35 > JARDZU01. Next base: position 63,570 of record DATHUP010000049.1, read on the forward strand.
GAGGCCCGGTTCCGGCTCGGGCTGATAGGTCACCACCGGTCTCCCCCACTCCCGAACGCTGAGTGCTTGTCGACGGAGGCGGGAGGTGGCCCAGTTCATGGCCACCCGGAACACCCACCCTTCCGGGTTCGACATCTTGGCCACCGCTTGCCACCGCTCGTAGGCACGAACCATCGCCTCGTCGACGGCCTCCTTGGCCAGGTCGCTGTTCTTGACACCCACCGCCACCGCCCGATAGATGCGCTGCCATCGATCGCGGTAGAACACCTCGAACGAGTCGACGACATATGTCTCAGCCGGGGTGATCTGGTCCTCGATCATCTTGCCCGGTAGACGCTCAGCCCGGAAGCCACGTTCCATCTTCCGTTGATTTACCGCACGAGAGGGCCCGTTCTAAGCTCCAGACGGTGACTCTGGCCGACTATCTCCCGATCGGCATCATGTTCCTGCTGGCTGCCGGCTTCGTGGCGGTGTCCCTGATCGCGTCCCGATTGGTCCGTCCCGATCGGCCCACCGAGGCCAAGCTCGATCCTTACGAGAGCGGGATCGTTCCCGAGACCGAGCCGTCGCAACGCTTCCCGGTCAAGTTCTACCTGGTGGCGATGCTCTTCGTGATCTTCGACGTCGAGATCATCTTCCTCTTCGCCTGGGCCTCGATCTACGACCGGCTCGGCTGGTACGGAGTGGCGGCCATCCTCATCTTCACATTCTTCGTGGCCGAGACCCTGGCCTATGTCTGGAAACGCGGCGCGCTGGATTGGAACGTGCACCGCCGCTCTCGCTACATCGCCGCCGACGCATCGGACGAAGCAGCCTGATGGCAACCACGGCCCCGGGGAACCTGCTCATGACCACCGTCGACAAGGCGGCACGGTGGGCCCGGACCCGGTCGATGTTCCCCGCCTCGTTCGGTCTGGCCTGCTGCGCCATCGAGATGATGGCGACCGGAGCCGCCCACTACGACCTGGGCCGGTTCGGGATGGAAGTGTTCCGGGCTTCGCCCCGGCAGTCGGACCTCATGGTGGTGGCAGGACGGGTGAGTCAGAAGATGGCCCCGGTCCTCCGCCAGGTCTACGACCAGATGCCAGACCCGAAGTGGGTGATCTCGATGGGCGCCTGTGCCTCCACCGGGGGGATGTTCAACAACTACGCCCTGGTCCAAGGGGTGGACCAGGTGGTGCCGGTGGACATCTACGTGCCCGGCTGTCCGCCCGGGCCGCAGAGCCTGATGCACGGGATCCTCACCCTCCACGACAAGATCATGAAAGGCGAGATCTCCAATTGAGCGACGAGCACGGCAGCCCAGAGGCCGAGACGGTGGGCGAGGCCACGGTCCTCGAGCGGCTCCTGCCCGGGCAATCGGTGTTGCGGGGCCTCTTCGAGCGCTTCGAGGACGTCACCTGGGAGCTCTCCATAGACCAGGACGTGGCCCGGATCCCCAACGGGCGCTGGTTCGAGTTCGGCACGGCGGCGAAGGAAGCGGGCTTCGAGGTCTGCGTCGACGTAACCGCCGTGGATTGGATGCGGCAACGACCGGAGCGGTTCGAAGTGGTGGCCAACCTGCTCTCCATGCAGCATCGGCTCCGGCTCCGGATGATCACCACGGCACCGCGTCAGGAGCCGGCGGTCGCCTCCCTGGTTCCGATCTGGCCCGGGGCCAACTTCCCCGAGCGCGAGGCCTACGACATGTTCGGCATCGTGTTCGAGGGCCATCCCGACTTGACCCGGATCCTGATGCCCGACGAATGGGAGGGTCACCCTCTGCGCAAGGACTTCGGCGTCGGTTCGGTACCGGTCCAGTTCAAGGAAAGCCACAAGGTGAATTGAGATGACCGACGACACCGAGACCACTCAGACCCTCGACGTCTGGGTGGCTGGGACCGAAGAGCCCGAGCTCGCCGCTACTGACGAGGGTGCCCAGGAGATCTCGACCGACGAGTCCGAGACCCGTCTCGACGAGCAGTTCGGCAGGGTGGTCGAGGACGACTACGTCTTCGACGACGACGCCGACCCCGAGGAGCGGATGATCCTCAACATGGGCCCGCAGCATCCGTCGACGCACGGCGTGCTCCGCCTCCAGATCGAGTTGGAGGGTGAGATCATCCGCCGCACCAAGCCGATCATCGGATACCTCCACACCGGGATGGAGAAGACCGGCGAGCAGCTCACGTTCGCCCAGGGCGGGACCAACGTCACCCGCATGGACTACCTGTCCCCGTTCCACAACGAGCTGGCGTACTCGCTGGCGGTGGAGCGGCTGCTCGGGATCGAGGTCCCGCACCGGGCCGCCGCCATCCGGGTGCTCATGACCGAGTTGAACCGCTGCTCGTCGCATTTGGTGGCGCTGGCCACCAACGGGATGGACATCGGTGCGGTCTCGATGATGATCTACGGGTTTCGGGAGCGGGAGCAGATCCTGGCCTTCTTCGAGAAGACCACCGGCCTCCGCATGAATCACAACTACATCCGGCCCGGCGGTGTCGCCGCCGATCTCCCTCCGGGCTGGAAGGACGACGTCGCCGCCATCATCGAGGAGCTGCCGAAGCGGATCCAGCAGTACGACGACCTTCTCGAGAACAACCCGATCTGGGTGGGTCGGACCAGGGGAGTGGGTGTGATCTCCGCCGAAGAGGCGATCTCCTATGGCATCACCGGGCCGACCCTGCGCTCGACCGGTGTCGACTGGGACCTGCGAAAGGCGTTCCCCTACAGCGGGATCGAGCAGTACGAGTTCGACGTGCCGCTAGGAGAGCATGGCGATGTCTACGACCGCTACCGGATCAGGGTGGTGGAGATCGAGCAATCGCTGCGCATCGTCGAGCAGGTGATGGACACCATGCCGAAGGGCGACTTCCGGGTCGACGACCGCAAGGTGACCCCCCCGCCCCGGGGGCGGATCGACGAGTCGATGGAGGCGCTGATCCATCATTTCAAGCTGTTCACCGAGGGCTACAAGGTGCCGCCGGGAGAAACCTATGTCGCCGTGGAGTCGCCGCGGGGCGAGCTGGGCTGTTATCTCGCCTCCGACGGAGGCGCCATTCCATATCGGATGCACATCAGGGCTCCGTCGTTCTCCAACCTGCAGGCTCTCCCCATCACCATGGCCGACTCCCTCATGGCCGACACCGTCGCCACCATCGCCTCCCTCGACCCGGTGATGGGCGACGTCGACCGGTAAAGAACCGCGTTCCTAATGCAGGGCGTCACGTATACGTGACGCGGTGCATAAAGAATCAACCGAACGGCGGCGTAGTTGTGGTCGGCACCGGATTGTCGTCGACCGGCGTCTCGTCCTCTTCGATCGTTGGAAACCCCGATGACGGAGGAGGTACCTCGGTCAGTCGGCCGTACTCGTCGTAGCGGGAGAGCTGGAGCGGATAGAGATTGGGGATGATCCGCCCGAACCTGTCTCGGTCAAAGGACACGGTGCCACTGTCGTATTGGATCACACCGGCGCCCGGGTCGAACTCGACCTCCTCGTAGACATATGGCGGGAGGGATAGAAGTGGACGGCCGGCCTGATCGAACAGCAGCACGTCGACTGGATTCCCATCGAGGTCGTAGGCGTAGATGTTCTCCACCGGTGTGCCATCGGCGGTGACCAGACGGTCGAACCAGAATTCGACCGAAGGCTCCACGTAGTGGCTGGGGGTGTTCACCAACGTCGCCATCAGTCCGAGGCCTGCAGCAAGGGAGAACACGAACGAACCTGCCGTCGGAAGATGGATCCCGGGTCGGGTCAGGTCGCGCCACTTGTCGAGCCAGATGGAGAGCCACGTGGCGCCGGCGACCAGGGCCAGGCCAGTCAGGGAGCTGGAACCAAACCGGGGGATGGGAAAGTGGGTGAACGGGTCTTGGTAGTAGAGCAAAGCCCATGCGGTCACCAGCATCCACCCACGAATCCATATCCAGAACGGCCTGATCGAGGGCCAGTGGATGATCTCGCTCAACCGGATCGCCCATGCGTCGGCGCGTGCCCGCGCTGTCACCAGCAACCCGGGCGCGGGATGATCAATGTCCAGCCCCGCACTCTGCCGGAACTCGGCCACGAACGATTCCGGTGACCCGAGGATGGTCTCGACCTCCTCGTCCCCGAGCTCGGCGAGATGTGCTTCCAGATCCTGCACCACCTCCTCGCGATCCTCGGCGGCGAGGTCGGCGAGACCCTCGGCGACCCGCGCGAGATAGGCGGCTTTCGACGGTGACAACGTGATGCTCATTCCTCTTCTCCCTCGAGCAGTTGGTTCATGACCCCGGCGAAGTCGTGCCAGGTCTTCTTGGAGCGGTCCAACAGGTCGGTGCCGGCTCGGTTCAGCCCGTAGTACTTCCGCGCCGGGCCTTCCTCGGACGGAACCACCTCGGAGGTGAGGTATCCACCCCCGAAGAGGCGACGCAAGGTCCCGTAGACCGAAGCGTCTCCGACCTCGTCGAAGCCACTGACCCGAAGTTGTCGCACCAAGTCGTAGCCATAGGTGCGGCCCCGACTCAGAACGGCGAGCACCGCCGTGTCGAGCACCCCCTTGAGCAGCTGGGTCGAGTCCATTCGCACTCCAATCGTCGCTAGTGCGACTTGCACACTACCACGCAATACGGAGTAGTGATCGGTCAATTCCGAATGCAGCCCGTCACGGATACGCGACGCCATGCATTAGGAATCGTCTACGGCCAGCCCTGGTGGTGGAGCCTGAACTCACGCACCTCCTCGCTCGTCGACGGTCCCCAGGTCATGGTGGGGACGAGGTGCTCGACCCGGGCCGCCTCGAGCTCGTCGACGGTGAATCCCACCGGCTCGGTGATGGGGTCGATCTGGTAGAGGCTGGCCGCGTTCCAGCCCAGGATCTTCGCTTTCATCCCCCGCGTGAGCTCGGGGTATCCATGGCGCTCGCGCAGGTCCGCCGGGATTTGGAAGGCGCGCAGGGCGTCGATCTGACCCTGGGGCGACCCGTAGAAGATGGAGTCGGTGCCCCAGAGCAGGTTGTCCTCCCCGACCGCCACCAACAGTTTGCCCAGGGCATGTGCCGCCTCGTCGGGACGACGGAGTAGGTGCCACCACGTCGACCCGATCTCGGCATACACGTTCTGCCCAGGGCCGACCCCGGCTCGTCGCAGCGAGTCGACCAGCCGGTTCACCCCGAGATGGGCGGTGTCCTCGGTGAAGGGACCCTCCCTCTGCGCCACCTCGAACCCGGAGTGGTAGACGACGAACCGTACATCGGGATGGTTTTTCGCCGCGGGGCCGACGTCCTCGGGCGACCCAAACCGGGTCTGGTCGGAGAGCCCCTTGTGCACGAACAGGATGGGCGCCCCGGATCCCGCCACTGCATCGAGGAACCGGTCTCCCACCGCGGGGAGGTCGGGGTCGTGGTCGTCGAGCCACCAGTGGATCCCCGAGGGGAAGTGGGTGAAGGTCTTCCAGCCGGAGATGGTGTTCTCGGCGACGGTCCGCTGCATCTCTTCCACCACCGATTCGATCGGGGCGGTCTGAGGAAGCGCAAGTGCGTTGACCAATACCCGTTCGTCGCCAGACAGCCCCTGCACCATCTGCCGGGTCTCCTCCATCACCTCGGGCGAGAGAGGGCTGCCTTCTGGGTGGATCGGCAGTCCGGAGAGGGCGACCATCGTGGTATCCGATCTGATGAAGATCTCCTCGAGGAAGTGGTTCATCGAGAAACACGCCCGGGGATCGTCCTCGTCCTCGCAGCGTGCCTGGGGGAAGTTCCGACCCCAGAACCAGTCGCCCCGGGTCGAGGGGTCCAGGTCGTATTCGAGGAGATGGCCCTGGACGTCGAAGACGAACTGAGTCGGGCCCAAGACGGCGCGGGCAGCGTCGGTGTCATGGCGGGAGGCCGGGTCGAACGGGTACCAGAGCCCGGGTTGGAGGCCGAGGGCGGAGGCCATGACGGAATCGATGGCAGCAAGTGAGACGGCGACGGCGGAGGCCGAGCGGAGGAACTCGCGTCGGCTCAGACCGGTGCGTCGGATGGCCTCGTCGATGCCGGCGCGGGCGGTCTTCTCCATCTCGCGGCGGACCGGTGTTATCTGCTCCGGCTCGTATTCGCCATTCGAGCACTGCCCGAAGGCGATGGGAAGGCCCGGGTCCTCGTCGCGCCACGATCGGGACATCGATGTTGATTCTGCCCCACAACCGTGAGGTATGGGTCCGATTCTTTATGCAGTCCGTCACGCATACGTGACGCCCTGCATTAGGAACGCGGTGTGACCCCCCGGGTTTCGCTCGGGATAGGGGTGCTACCTAATCTCCGGCCTCGATGAGTCAATGGTCGGAGGCCACTCAGGAGCGCGCCCGGCAGATCATGGCGCGTTATCCGCAGAAGCGGTCGGCGGTCATGCCGTTGCTCTATCTGGCCATGGCCGAGGAGGGCCATCTCAGCGACGAGGGGATGGAGGAAGTCGGCCGCTGGGTCGGCATCACCCCGGCCCAGGTGCAGGCAGTGGCCACCTTCTACACGATGTACAAGCGGAGACCGACCGGGAGGTACCTGATCTCGTGTTGCACCTCGATATCCTGCATGCTGCTTGGTGCTGACGACGTTCTTCACGGGGTCGAGGACGAGTCGGGCGTGCCCCACGGCGAGACCGATCCCGACGGGCTCTTCTCGGTGGAGCACGTCGAGTGCATCGGCGCCTGCGGGGGAGCGCCTGCGGTCCAGGTCAACTACGAGCTGATCGAGGGAGTGACCCCCGAGAAGGCCAGGGAGCTGGTGAGGTGGCTCGGCAAAGCCCGCCCCGAAGTGGTCAACGGCGACGAGATGCAGGAGCTGTTCGGCGGGGTTCGCAGCTTCGATTGGGCGATCAGGGAGGAAGACGGGGCGGTTGGCCCCTATCCGGCCTTCCAGCCGCTGGGCACGGTGGGAAGCGAGGGCGGCGCTTGACGACGCCACTCGTTGTCACCAAGCGGATGACCGAGTTCCCCGCCGACTCGCACAGCATCGACCGTTACGAGGCAACCGGCGGCTACGAGCAGGCCCGCCGCGCCCTGGGGATGACCCGGGACGAGCTGGTGGAGGAGATCAAGGCCTCGGGTCTTCTCGGGCGGGGCGGAGCCGCCTTCCCCGCCGGCCTCAAGTGGAGCTTTCTCGCCCCGGCCCGGCCCTCGTTCCTCGTGGTCAACGCCGACGAGTCGGAGCCGGGCACGTTCAAGGACCGCCAGTTGCTGGAACGAGACCCGCATCAGATGTTGGAGGGGGTGATGATCACCGCCATCGCCAACGAGGCGCACCACGCTTTCGTCTACATCCGTGGCGAGTACCCGAAGCCGGCTCGCCGGGTCCAGGCCGCAGTCGACGAGGCGTATGCCCGGGGGTATCTGGGAGGGGGGATCTTCGGCTCGGATTACGACCTGGATGTGATCGTCCACCTCGGAGCCGGCGCCTACATCTGCGGTGAGGAGACCGCCCTGATCAACAGTCTCGAAGGTCTCCGCGGCGAGCCGCGTCTCAAGCCGCCCTACTTCCCCGCGGCGAAGGGCCTCTACATGCAGCCCACCATCGTCAACAACGTCGAGACGGTGTCCAACCTGCCTCACATCCTGGCGATGGGCGCCGAGGCCTACACCCAACTCGGTCACCCGGACGACACCGGGACCTTCCTCATCTCGGTCTCGGGTCATGTCAAGAAGCCGGGCAACTACGAGCTTCCCCACGGGATCACCTGGCGTCAGCTCATCTTCGACATTGCCGGGGGCATCGCCGGAGACCGGGAGTTGAAAGCGATCATCCCCGGCGGCGCCTCCGCGCCCTGGTTCGTCCCCGAGATCCACCTCGACGACCGGATCACCAAAGACGTCTGCGCCGAGGCGGGCTCGATGCTCGGGTCGGGTGCCGTAATCGTGATGGACGAGAACACCTGCATGGTGCGCGCTGCCGAGCGTCTGGTGCGTTTCTTCGCCCACGAGTCGTGCGGCCAATGCACCCCGTGCCGTGAGGGAACCACATGGATGGAGATGATCCTGCGCCGAATCGAGGAAGGTCAGGGGCGGGCCATCGATCTCGACCTCCTTCTCGACGTCTCCGACAACATCAGCGTCGGTCTCAACTGGCCCCCGAAGATGACCACCATCTGCCCCCTCGGCCCGTCGGCGGTGTCTCCGATCCTCGCCCTCCGCGACTACTTCCGCGACGAGGTCCAGGCCCACGTGGAATTGGGCGGATGTCCATTAGAACTGGCGAAGGCTGCAGTATGAGCCTGACGCGAACCACTTCTGGGGGGACCACTACTTCTGGGGGGCGACCCCCAGACCCCCGCTCGCTCCGAGCCGTAAGTGCCAAGACATCACGGCGGCCAACCTCAGTGGTCGCGCCGGGCTGTGATCGCGAATGAGGCTCAAACCGTGAGCGAGATGGGCCAAACGGTCAGCATCACCATCGACGGGGTGGAGCATCGGGTGGCGGCCGGGTCGCTGCTGATCAGGGCGGCCCAGGACACCGGGACCTACATCCCCCGTTTCTGCTGGCACGAGCGGATGAAGCCGGTGGGGATGTGCCGGATGTGCCTGGTGGAGGTGGAGGGGCCGCGGGGGCCGATGCTGGTCACGGCATGTACCAACGAGGTCGTCGACGGGATGGTGGTCGACACCGGGAACGCCACGGTGAGGAAGGCCCAGGAGGGGGTACTCGAGTTCCTCCTCGCCAACCACCCCCTCGACTGCCCTGTGTGCGACAAGGGAGGGGAATGCCCGCTTCAGGACCAGGCGTTCTCGCACGGGCCGGGAGAGAGCAGGTTCGTCGAGATCAAGCGCAACTACGAGAAGCCGATCGCGATCTCGAGCCTGGTCCTCCTCGACCGGGAGCGATGCATTCTCTGCGCTCGCTGCACCCGGTTCTCCGAAGAGATCAGTGGCGACCCGCTCATCGAGTTCAAGGCGAGGGCCAACATCACCGAGGTCAACACCTTTCCGGACCACCCCTTCGCCTCCTACTTCTCGGGCAACACCATCCAGATCTGCCCGGTCGGTGCCCTCACCTCGGTTCAGTACAGATTTCGCGCCCGGCCCTGGGACCTGCAGATGGTGGAGAGCTCCGGTCTCCACGACACCGCCCACCCGCGGGTGTCGGTCCATGCCAGCCAGAACCAGATCCTCCGGCTGGTGGGAGTGGACAACGACGCAACCAACCATGGCTGGCTCTCCGACAAGGAGCGGTTCGGCTTCGAGTACCTCGGCTCCGAGGAGCGTCTCACCGCACCGCTGGTTCGGAAAGACGGCCGACTGATCGAGGTGGATTGGGCCGAAGCCCTGGAGCTGGTGGCGGAGAGGATCGGGCGGATCAGGGACGAACACGGGGGTGAGTCGTTTGCAGTGATCGGCGGCGCTCACGGCACCAACGAGGACGCCTACGCCCTTGCCAAGTTCGCCCGTGTGGTGCTCGGGACCAACAACGTCGACGCCCGGCTCGATGACACGCTCGCATCGCATTTCCTGGCGGCCACGGTCGATCGAGCCCGGATCGCCGACATCGACACCGCCGACACCATCCTCGTCTGGGGGCCAGACCTGAAAGAAGAGCATCCCACCCTCTACCTGCGGGTGCGGATGGCGGCGCAAGAGCTCGGCGTCCGGCTGGTCGTGGTCCATCCCCGGGCCACCGGTCTCGACGACCGCGCCACCATCAAGGTCGAGTACCGCCCCGGGGCGGGCTTCGCCCTCCTCGACGAGATCGCCGAGGGCCGTCACCCCGAGCTGAGTGAGGCCCTCAGCGCAGAGCGGGTCGTGGTCTTCGCCGGGCAGGCCTCGTTCGCCGATGGTCCCCGGTTGGCCGAGGCGGTGGCGGCATACGTGCGGAGCAAGGCAGGCTCCACCCGCATCCTCCCCCTGGCTCGGAGGGGCAACCTCTTTGGCGCCCTGGACATGGGCCTCGCCCCCGACCTGCTTCCCGGGCGGGTGGGCGACGACGAGGCGGGCCGGGCGGCCCTCGCCGAAGCGTGGGGCGAGATCCCGGCGGCCCGGGGCCAGGACACCAAGGGGATGCTCGGAGGGCTGGCTTCGGGGGAGATCAGGTTCCTCCTCCTGGTCGGCTCCGACCCTGTCCGCGACCTGCCCGACCCGAGACCGGCACTCCCCGCCCTCGAGGGTGCGGAGTCCGTGGTCTCGATCGACCTGTTCCTCAACGACTCCAACCGGGAGGCCGACGTCATCTTCCCCGCAGCCGGCTTCACGGAAAAGGAGGGGACCGTGACGAACCTCGAGGGGCGGGTGCAGAAGGTGAACATGCTCGCCCCCGGCCCGGGTCAGACACGACCCGACTGGGCGATCCTGGCCGATCTGGCCGACAGGGCGGGTCGCTCGATCGGTCTTTCCTCCGCGGACACCATCGCCAAGGAGATCTCCGATCTGGCACCTGTCTACGCCGGGATCACCTGGGACCACCTGGAGTGGGAGGCCAGGGACGGGGCGGTCGTTCCGCTCTCCGGTGTCTCACCGCTCACTCACATCCCGGTCTCCCTGAAAGGCGACATCGCCCCGTCGGCGGAGTTGACGCTGCATGTGGGGCGGACCCTGTACGACGACGGGGTGATGATGAGGCACAGCCCCAATCTCCATCCTCTCGCCCCCGGGCCCCTGGCTCATCTCAACCCCGAAGATGCCAAGCGGGCAGGGGCGCTCCATGGTCACACGGTGAGAGTGGTGACCAAACACGGTGAGGGCGAGTTCTCCGCCGTGCTCGACGAGGGGACCCCGCCCGGCGTGGTCTACGTCCCTTTCAACCAGCCGGGCGCAGCTCCGCTGGGCACCGACGCCGTGGTCCGGGTAACGACGGTGGGCCGGTGAGCGGGGCCCAGTTCTGGATCGTGGTGCTGCGGGTGGTGCTCACGTTCGGCCTGCTGCTCCTGGTCACACTGCTCAACGTGTGGGCGGAGCGGAAGATCCTGGCCGATATGCAGAGCAGGATCGGGCCGAAACGGGCCGGCCCGTTCGGGATTCTCCAGACCGTGGCCGACGGGCTCAAGCTGTTCTTCAAGGAGGCCGTCACCCCGCGCAAGGTCGAGTTGGGCATGTACCTCCTCGCCCCGTTCCTGGCCGTGGTCCCGGCCTTCCTCATCTTCATGATGGTGCCCTGGGGCAGGCCATTCATGATCGGGGACAACGAGGTCGCGCTGCAGGGAGCCGATCTCAACATCGGCCTGCTCTTCATCCTGGCCATGTCGTCGCTGGCGGTGTACTCGGTGGTCCTTGCCGGGTGGTCCTCCGGCTCCAAGTACCCCCTCCTCGGCGGGGTGAGGGCGACGGCCCAGGCGATCTCCTACGAGGCGGCGATGGGCTTGGCCATGGTGGCCGTGGTCATGTTCACCGCCACCCAAGGCGACGGAGGCACGCTCTCCCTGGCCGAAATCGTCAATCGTCAGGCCGGCACCTGGGGCGATGTGATCCCGGCACTGGAGCCGATCCTCCGCTTCGTCCCGAGATGGAACCTGTTCCCCCAAATCGTGGCCTTCGTCATCTTCTTCGTGGCCATCGTCGCCGAGACCAACCGCGCCCCGTTCGACCTGGTCGAGGCGGAGCAGGAGATCGTCGGCTTCCACACCGAGTACTCGGGGATGAGGTTCGCCATGTTCTTCCTCGCCGAATACGTCAACATCTTCTCTATGTGCGCCATCGCCGCCACCCTCTTCCTCGGTGGCTGGAACGGGCCAACCTTCGAAGGGTCGGTCCCCGGGTTCGTCTCCGCCCTCCTCCCAACGGTGTGGTTCCTGGCCAAGACCTACTTCCTGGTCTTCATCTTCTTCTGGATCAGAGCCACGCTTCCCCGGCTCCGCTACGACCAGCTGATGCAGGTGGGCTGGAAACGACTCATCCCGGCCGCTCTGGGCTGGCTCGTCGTTTCGGCAACTGTCATATCGTTCCGTCAATTCGGTCCACCCTGGAGCTGAGCATGGGTCTCATAGCAGAGCTGATCAGAGGTCTCCGGGTGACTGGTGGGACGATGCTCCGCACCATCGCGGGCTCTGGGTTGGTCACCACCGAGTACCCAAAGGAGATGCGGGTCAAGCCGCAGCGCTTCCACGGGCGTCATGTGCTCAACCGCTACCCCGACGGCATGGAGAAGTGCATCGGCTGCGAGCTCTGTGCCGGGGCGTGCCCCGCCGACTGCATCTACGTGCGGGGGATGGACAACGACCCGGAGGCCCCGACCTCGCCGGGAGAGAGATTCGGCTACGTGTACGAGATCAACATGCTCCGTTGCATCTTCTGCGGTCTGTGTGTCGAGGCATGCCCCACCGAGGCGATCACCATGACCCATCTCTTCGAGTTCTCCACCACCAACCGCGAGGACGCGGTCTACACCAAAGAGACGCTGCTCATGGAGCGGGACGGGACCGTGCCTCACATGTTCCCCGACGACGAGTTGGCCGATCTCGGCGAGCTCGACACCGCCGACGGGTGGATGCGGGCCACGGCCTCCTCGGGGGTCGCCGCCTACGAGGGGACCCTGATGTGGCAGGGCACCCCCGGGCCGGCCGACTGGGCTCCCGAGCCCACCCAGGAGGAGCGAGACCGCAGGAGTGGTGAGGACGAGACCGATGGTTGAGGGCGTCCTCTTCGTCATAGCCGGGCTCGCCGCCCTGGCCGGGGCGGTGACCGTCGTGGTGGCGAGGAACCCGGTCTACTCGGCCGTGGGCCTGCTCGGCACCTTGTTCTCGGTGGCCGTGCTCTACGTGCTCCAGCTGGCCCACCTCGTGGCCGCGGTCCAGGTGATCGTCTACGCCGGAGCGGTGATGACCTTGTTCCTCTTCGTGATCATGCTCATCGGCGTGGACAAAGAGGAGACCCGGTCGGAGTCACTCCCGCTGCAGCGGATATGGGTCGGGATGTTGGCCGTGGGGATGATCCTCTTCGCCGCCGGCGTCACCCTGTTCGGGGACTTCGAGTGGGTGCCGGCCGCCTCGGCGAGGTTCATCGAGAGCAACACCAACGGCACGATCCAGGCCATCGCCGAGCCCCTGTTCACCGATTGGGTGCTTGCCTTCGAAGCCACGGCGCTGCTCTTGACCATCGCCGCGGCGGCCGCCGTGGTGCTGGCCCAGTTCAAGAGAAAGCGATCCTGATGGTCCCGGTCGACTGGTACATGGGGCTGGCTGCTGCGCTGTTCCTCATCGGCGCCCTCGGCATGTTGCTCAGACGCAACGCACTGGTCATGTTCATGTGCATCGAGCTGATGCTCAACGCAGTCAACCTGACCCTCATCTCGGCGGGCCGGGTCATGAACGACATCAACGGGCAGGTGGCGGTGTTCTTCATCCTGGTGGTTGCCGCCGCCGAGGTGGTGGTCGGCCTGGCCATCATCGTGGCCATCTTCCGCCGGCGCTCTACGGCCTCGGTAGACGAGTTGAGCGAGATGAGAGGCTGATGATGCTTCGCATCATCAGCCGCTACGAGCGACGAGCCACGAGCCATGAGCCAGAAGCTCGTTGCTCGTTGCTCGTTGCTCGTTGCTCATTGCTGGAGGTCACAACGTGACCGACTATCTCTGGCTGGTCATTGCCCTTCCGCTGGCCGGGTCTCTGTTCTTGCACTTTTTCGGGCGGTATGTGCGCGAGCCGCTGAGTGGGTGGCTGGCCTCGGTGGCGATCGGGGGTGCGTTCGTCATCGCTGCTGTGGCGGCTTGGCCCTTCCTCGAGGGAGGTGAGGCGGCGAGCACGATCGCGCTCTGGGAGTGGATGCCCGCGATCGGGGCGTCATTCGAGCTGTTGTGGGACCCGCTGGCCGCACTGATGACCCTGGTCGTGACCGGGGTGGGCACCCTGATCCACGTCTTCGCCATCGGCTACATGCACGGTGACGAGAGGTTCCATCGTTTCTTCACCTACCTCAACCTGTTCGCCGCCTCCATGCTCACCCTGGTCCTCGCCGGGAACTACGCCATGTTGTTCCTCGGCTGGGAGCTGGTCGGGCTCTGCTCCTACCTGCTCATCGGGTTCTGGTTCACCCGGCCCACCGCCTCCGCTGCGGCCAAGAAGGCCTTCGTCGTCAACCGGATCGGCGACTTCGGGTTCATGATCGGCTTGATGCTGGTCTTCGCCACCTTCGGCACGCTCTCCTTCGGCGACGTGTTCGAGAGAGCCGGCGCCGAGATGAGCAGCGGGCTGGCCACGGCCATCGGCCTGCTCTTCCTGCTCGGGGCGGCGGGCAAGTCGGCTCAGATCCCTCTCTACGTGTGGCTGCCCGACGCCATGGAGGGTCCCACCCCGGTGTCGGCCCTGATCCATGCCGCCACCATGGTCACCGCCGGCGTCTACGTGATCGCCCGCTCCGCCCCCATCTACGAGTTGACCCCGTTCGCCTCGACGGTGGTGGCCAGCGTCGGGGCCCTCACCGCGATTTGGGCCGCCTCGATCGCCCTGGCCCAGCGCGACATCAAGCGCGTCCTCGCCTACTCGACCATCTCCCAACTCGGGTTCATGTTCCTCGCAGTGGGCACCGCCGCCTATGTGGCCGGAGTCTTCCACCTCATGACCCACGCCTTTTTCAAGGCCCTCCTCTTCCTCGGTGCCGGATCGGTGATCCATGCCATGAGCGACGAGCAGGACATGCACAAGATGGGTGGGTTGCGGCGCAGGATGCCGATCACCGCGGCCACGATGGGGATCGCCTCCCTGGCCCTGGCCGGGATCCCTCCCCTGGCCGGTTTCTGGTCCAAGGACGAGATCCTCGCCGCGGGTTTCGCCCGGGGCGGCTGGTACTACTTCCTCTGGGTCATCGGGCTGGTCACAGCCCTGCTCACCGCCTTCTACATCACGAGGTTGTGGGCCCTGGTCTTTCTCGGAGAGCCGCGCTGGGCCGAGGGCGCCCAACCGCACGAATCGCCAAGGGTGATGACACTCCCCCTCATCGCATTGGCCGCACTCTCCGTGGTGGGTGGGTTGGTCAACACGCCGTTCCGCCTCACCCTGGAGCACTTCCTCGAGCCAAGCTTCGAGTTGGTCCATCTGCAGCACGCCCCTGACGACTGGGCGCTCCTGGGGATCTTGGCCGGTCTCTCCACCCTGGCCGCACTCGGCGGCGCCGCGGCTGGGTACCTGGCCTACAACCGGCCGCCGGAGAGATGGAGACGGTTCGAGGATTCCTTCCAACCGCTCTGGGGGGCATGGGAGCAGGCGTACGGGGTCGACGATCTCTACGGGAGAGCCCTGGTCGCGCCCGGCCGGCGACTGGCCGAGATCGGTGCCTTCGACTTCGACGCCAGAGTGGTCGATGGGGCGGTCAACGGTGTGGGCCGCCTGGTCCGGGACGTCGGCGAATGGGCCCGCCCCCTCCAGACCGGTTTCGTCCGAAACTACGGAGTGTTGTTCCTCGCAGGTGCCCTCGTGGTCATCACCTGGCTGGTGGCGGGCGGATGAGCAAGCTCATCCGCCGTTCTACGTTTTACGTGTTACGTCCTACGTACGACGTAGGGCGTAGGACGTATGACGGGGCGACCGGAGGTCGCCCATGTTGACCGCCCTCGTGCTGGTGCCTGCGGTCAGCGCCTTGATCGTGGCGTTGGTGCCTTCGCGGAGGAGGGAGGTCCATCTCCCGCTCGGGATCGCCCTGTCGGTGATGCCGCTCGCCCTCGCCGGCTATCTGTTCTGGGTATTCGAGCCGGCGGCAGGGTTCCAATATGTCGACCGGGTGGCCTGGTACGAGCCATGGGGGATCGACTGGTTCCTCGGTGTCGACGGGATCTCCCTGCCGATGGTCGCCCTTACCACCCTCTTCGTTCCCATCGCCCTCGCCGCCTCGACCTCGATCACCACCCGGACCAAGGAGTTCGTGGTCTTCACGTTGTTGCTCGAGGCCGGTCTGATTGGGGCCTTCCTCGCCCTCGACCTGTTCCTCTTCTTCGTCTTCTTCGAGGCGATGCTGATCCCGATGTACTTCATCATCGGAATCTGGGGCTCGGAGCGTCGGGTCTACGCCGCGGTCAAGTTCTTCATCTACACCGCTTTCGGCTCCGCCCTGCTGCTGGCCGCGATCATCGGTCTCGCCCTGATCCATGCCACCGAGGAAGGTTTTGCCTCCTTCGCCCTGACCGACCTGGTCGGGCTCGACCTCTCCGTCGGCGCGGAACGATGGCTCTTCGCCGCCTTCGCCATCGCCTTTGCCATCAAGGTCCCGCTCTTCCCGTTCCACACCTGGCTCCCCGATGCCCATGTCGAGGCGCCGACGGCCGGCTCGGTCCTGCTCGCCGCAGTCCTCCTGAAGCTGGGCACCTACGGCCTGCTTCGCTTCAACCTGGCGCTCTTCCCGGAGACCTCGGTCGACGCGGTTCCGATCATGGCCGCCCTCGCGGTGATCGGGATCATCTACGGGGCGGTGGTCGCCATCGTCCAGCCTGATCTCAAGAAGCTCGTCGCCTACTCCTCGGTCAGCCATCTCGGCTTCATCGTGCTCGGCACCTTCGCCCTGACCTCGGGGGGTTTACAGGGCGCGGTGATCCAGAACGTGAACCACGGGCTGACCACCGGTGCCCTCTTCCTCCTGGTCGGGATGATCTACGACCGGAGACACACCAAGAAGATCGCCGACTTCGGAGGTCTGCAGAAGACAGTCCCCATGCTCGCCGGGTTCTTCCTCTTCATGGCTTTCGCCTCGATCGGGCTCCCCGGCCTGAATGGGTTCGTCGGGGAGTTCCTGGTCCTCATCGGGAGCTTCCCCACCCTCCCCGTCCCGACCGTCCTCGCCGCCTCCGGGGTGGTGCTCGCCGCCATCTACCTGCTCTGGGCCTACGAACGGGTCTTCACCGGTGTCCCCGACAACGAGGAGAACAAGGTCCTGTCCGACCTCTCACCCCGTGAGATCGCGGTCCTCGCACCCTTGGCCGTGTTGGTGCTCGTGATCGGGCTCTATCCCAACCTGCTCCTCGACAAGATCACGCCTTCGACCGAGGCCGTGCTCGACCACATCGAGGCGCAGACCGACTTCGTCGTTCCCGAACCGGGACGGATCGACGAGGTCGTGATGATCGGAGGCGAAGGATGATCGCCACGCCCGAGATCTCCTGGATCGCCATCGCCCCCGACCTGGCCCTCGCCGTCGGTGCTGCCCTGGTGCTGCTGGTCGACGTGCAATGGAAGCCGCGGCCCGTGGTGCTGGGATGGGTTGTCGGGGCCACCCTGGCCGTGGTGGCCGGTTTGACCATCCTGCAATGGCTGATCGGGACCGACGCCGTGGCCGCGGGGGACAGCGCGAGCCTGATCGCGTTCTCCGGGATGATCACGATGGACGGGTTCACCGTCTTCGCCCGTCTCGCATTGATCGCTGCGACGGCACTGGGTGTGACCGGCGGCTGGCGCTTCGTGGTCGGGATGGGCCGTCGCGGGGCGGAGGCCCTGGCCCTCGTCTTGCTGGCGACGGCCGGCTTCTCACTGATGGTCGCCTCCAACAACCTGGTCATGATGTTCCTCGGTCTGGAAGTCGGCTCGATCTCCCTCTACGTGCTCGCCGGGCTTGCCCGGGAGAGAAGGGAATCTGAGGAGGCGGCGATCAAGTACTTCCTGCTCGGGTCCTTTGCCTCCGCCCTGTTCGTGTACGGGGTGGCCCTGATCTACGCCGGCACCCGGCAATTCCAGATCCTCGAGATCCGGCACTACCTGGACAACTTCATCGTGACCAACCCGGCGGTTATCTACGTCGGGCTCGGGCTCGTGATCGCCGGTCTCGGGTTCAAGGTGTCGGCCGCCCCCTTCCACGCCTGGGCCCCCGACGTCTATCAGGGGGCGCCGGCCGGACTGGTCGGATACCTGGCCGCGGTGGCGAAGATCGCCGGATTCGCCGCCATAGCCCGGGTCCTGCTCACCGCTCTCCCCGAACTGGACGCCGCCTGGATGCCGGTTGTGGCCGGGATCTCGGTCGTGTCCATGACTCTCGGCTCGTTGCTCGCCCTCGTCCAAGGGGACGTCCGCCGGCTACTCGCCTACTCCGGAGTGGCCCACGCCGGGTTCATCATGACCGGCGTCGTCGGCGGGTCGACGGAGGCGATCCTGTTCTATCTGGCCATCTACTCCATCCAGCTGCTCGGCGCCTTCGCCGTGGTGTCGGTGGTGAGCGGCCCCGACGGGGCCGGGTCGGCTCTGGATCGGTATCGCGGGCTGGGTCGGCGAAGCCCTCTCCTCGCCTCGTCCTTCGCCGTCCTCCTCCTGGGGATGGGGGGTCTGCCCCTGACCTCGGGGTTCGTGGCCAAGTTCGGCGTGTTCACCGAGGCGTGGGCCCGGGGATACGAATGGCTGGTCATTGTGGCCGTGGTGGCATCGGTGGTCGCCTTTGCCTTCTATATCCGGGTCATCGTCGTGATGTACATGGACGACGCCGGGGACGAGGAGTCGTTGAGGGTCGGGCCCGAGGGTTGGGTGTTGGCGGTGGCTGTCGGAACGACGATTCTCTGGGGCATCTTCCCGTCGTCGCTTCTCGATCTGGCAGCTGATGCGCTTCCGCTATAGGGCTCTACCGGGCACCGGCCTCGTCGTCGTCTTCCTTCTCGCCTCGGCCGGGCCCGCCCTCGCCGCGGAGACGGCGTCGTCTGAGATCGTCGTCATCAGAGAGAACGACACGGTCGCGGAGGACCTCTACGCCTCCGGAGTTCGCATCATTGTCGAGGGAGTGGTGGACGGTGATCTGGTCGCCTTCGCCGCCGAGGACGTAGTCATCACCGGAGAGGTGACCGGGAGTGTGCTGGCGGTCGCACCGACGGTCACGATCGACGGCGACGTCGGGGGGTCGGCCCGCGTGTCTGCTGGGAATCTCTCGGTGCCCGGGTCCGTGGGTGTGGATCTGGTGGCCGCCGCGCTCTCCGTCGAGCTCGACCAGGGCTCGGTGATCGAAGGTGACGTTCTGGTCTGGGCGTTGGAGATGACATCGGAAGGTACCATCGGAGCCGACCTGGAGGGATCCCAGCGCAGCCTCTATTTGGCTGGCATCGTGGAGGGCGACGTCGAAGTCAGTGTCAATCGTCTCGTCGTTACGGGCCCGCTCCAGGTGACAGGGGACATGGGTTATCGCTCGCCCTCCGAGGGGGATGGGTTGGATCAGGCCGACGTGGGAGGGGTGGTTGCGCGTAAGAGCCCGCTGCCTCCCAACATCCGGGTCCGCGCTCTCGGTCTCTTGGCCCGCTTCTTGGTGGTTGTCGCCCTCACCGCGACGGCGCTGCTGGTGGGGTGGGGATGGCCGAAACGGACCAGGCTGGCGGCTGAGCGGGCTCGGGCCCAGACGTGGCGTGCCTTCGGATATGGCGCCGTCGTGGTGCTCTCGCCGCTCCTCCTTGCTGCTGTGGCAGCCGTTGTCGCCGGTCTCGCCCCCGCCGCCGCCAGCCTGCCGCTCGTGGCCATCTTCGGGCCGCTGGTCATTGCCACCGCGGGTGTGGTCCTCGTGCTCAGCCTCGTGGCAGGCGTGCCCGCAGTCCTCGCCGCCGGCCGCGCCCTTCCCAGTGATCTCGGCATGTTCGGCGCGATCGTCGCCGGGTCGATCCTGGCCGGCGTGGTCTGGCTCATCCCGATCGTGGGCTGGATCGTCCCACTGTTGGTCCTGCCCACCGGGGTGGGGGCTTGGCTGCTCAGCTTCCGAGAGAGTCAGGAAACGCAGACAGGCTGATCCACGATCAGATACCCGGGTTGACGCCCAGGTGGGCGACCTCGACCGTCCCCTCGAACCGCTTGACCGGTGGCCGGGAACGGTCGGCGATCACTGTGAACACCCCGGCGTGGACCAGGTCCTGTGACGAGGCGCCGACCATGACCTCGATCTCCCCGGGCTCGACCACGTAGCTCAGGTGGCGATCGTAGAAGCCGAGCTGGCCCACCGGCAGCCGGAAGGTGACTCGCTTCGAGGCTCCGGCCTCCACCTCGACCCGGACGAAGCCCTTCAGCTCCAGCACCGGCCGGGTCACGCTGGCCTGCGGGTCGCGCACATAGAGCTGGACCACTTCGTCGCCATCCCGCTGACCGGTGTTGACCACCTCGATCGCGACGCTCACCTCGTCGTTCCAGGTCACGAGGTCGGGGGTCACCGACGGCGAGCTGAGCTCGAAGGTGGTGTAGCTCAGACCGTGGCCGAACGGGTACAGCGGGGCCACCGGGCCGTCGACGTAGTCGCCCTTCCAATAGGATCTCCCACCGGACACCTTGTGCCCGTAGTAGACCGGGATCTGGCCGACGGTGCGAGGGTGGGTGATGGGGAGCTTGCCCCCCGGGTTCACCTCTCCGGTCAACACGTCGACGATCGCAGCGGCACCCTCCTGACCGGGGAGCCAGGCGGCGACCACCGCCGCGCAACTCTCATGGGCCCAAACGCTGCCGGTGGGTCGCCCGGCAACCAGAACCAGCACCACTGGGGTACCCGTCTTGACCACTTCCGCCAGCAGTGCCTCCTGCACCCCGGGAAGATCCAGCGAGTGCCGGTCCCTGCTCTCACCGCTGGTGCAGTCTTCGGTCAGGCCGGACTTGTCGCCGAGAACGAGGACCGCCACATCGGAGTCGGCGGCCAGGGCCACGGCCTCGGCGAAACCTTCGGTCGAGTCCTCGCTGATCCCACACCCCATGGCGAGGCGCACTTTGTCCCCAAAGCGGCCCTCCAGCGCATCGAAGACGGTGGGGAAGCGAATCGTCGGCCCACCGAGGTCGGCCTCGTCGGGAAGGGGAATCGAGAACACGTTGCCGTGGTCCCGCATCTCGAGGAGCGACTCGACATGGGCCGGATAGGTGTAGTCGCCGAAGAGGTTGCGGGCCTCATGTGCGTTGGGGCCGATGACGGCGATCGACTCCAGCTTCGGTGACAACGGCAGGATCCCATCGTTGCGCAGCAGAACGATGCTCTTCCGGGCCAGTCGCCCCGCCAGCTCCAGCTGGAAGGGAGTGCTCATCACCGATAGGGCCACGTCGGGATCGATGAAAGGATGTTCGAAGAGCCCGAGCTCGAGCTTGGCGCGGAGGACCCGGCTCACCGCGTCGTCCAGCGTGGCCTCGGTCAACCTGCCCGATTCCAGTGCCTGAAGCAGCGGCTGTCCGTAACAGTCGGTCGAGGGGAGCTCCACGTCGAGACCGGCTTCGAGTGCGATCGAGGCCGCCTCGGGGGCGTCCTCGGCCAGATGGTGGTAGTCGCTGAGCTGGCGCACCGCGAAGTAGTCGGAGACCACGCAACCCTGGAACTCCCACGACCGGCGCAGGATCTCGGTGAGCAGCTCCCGGTCGGCGGCTCCGGGGACGCCGTCGATCTCGTGGTAGCCGTTCATGACGGATCGAAGCCCGGCGAGCTTGACCGCTGCCTCGAAGGGGTGGAGATAGACCTCGCGCAACTCGCGCGGCGGGATGTGGGCAGGTGCCCAGTTGAGCCCACCTTCGGAGGCCCCGTATCCGACGAAGTGCTTCCCGGTGGCTACAACACCGTTGGTCGGCGAGTTTCCCTGCAGACCCCGGACCATGGCCAAGCCCATCTGGGCCACGAGATGGGGGTCCTCGCCGAATGTCTCCTCGGTCCGTCCCCACCTCGGGTCGCGGCAGACGTCGAGGACCGGGGACAGCCCCTGATGGGCGCCCACCGCTCTCATCTGGACCCGGACAACGTCGGCCATCGCCTCGGCCAGCCCCGGGTCCCATGTGCTGGCCACACCGATGGCCTGGGGAAACACGGTGGACTGGCTGGCCATCAGACCGGAACAGACTTCCTCGTGGACGATGGCGGGGATCCCGAGCCGGGTTCCCTCCAGGAGGAACCGCTGGATCTCGTTGGCGAGGCGGGCCGCCTCTGCCGCCCCGAGGCTGCTGGCACCGGAGATTCTGGTCACCTGGCCGAGTCCCCGTCGGAGCAAGGGCGCCGCCTTCGACTCGGACAGACGGTCGCCCTCGGTCAGCTGGAACACCCAGACGCTGCCCAGTTGGGCCACCTTCTCCTCGCGTGTCATCCGGCGCAACAGGTCTGCGGCGCGCTCGTCCGCCCCCCGAGACGGGTCGCGATACGGCGGCGCCTGCTCCAGCGGGACGGTGCTCATCGGCCCCGTCCCCGAAACCGGCCGGTTCTGTCGATCATCTCTCTCACCCCTTCAGGGCACCCTTGGGGAGGATGCCGCGCACGATCTGACGTTCGGCAATGACGTAGAAGAGGATGGCGGGGAGCATGGCCAGGGTGGTGTAGGCGAGCACGAGGGCGGTGTCGGTCGAGTACTGGGCCGATATGTTGTTGACCCCGATGGGGAGGGTCCACTGCTCGGCGCGGATCAGGACGTGGAGGGGGAGGAGGAAGGCGTTCCAGCTGGTCACGATGGCGAGCACCGCCACCGTGCTCATGACCGGCCGCGACAGGGGAAGCATCACCGACCAGTAGAAGCGGAGCGGGCCGCAGCCGTCAAGGGAGGCGGCGTCTTCGAGATCTCTGGGGATGCCCTGGAAGAAGGGACGGATGATGACGATGGACAGGGGAAGGGCGAAGGCGGCCTGGGGCAGTGCCACCCCGAGCGGGTTGTCGAGGAGCCCGGTCTGGCGGAGCACGATGAAGAGGGGGAGGATGGCCACGGCCACCGGGAAGAGAAGCCCGAGAGTGAACAGGGCGTATACCGCGTTGCGACCCCGGAACTTGAACCGGGCGATGACGAAGGCGGCCAGAGAGGAGGCTGGGAGGACCAGGAGGATGGTGACGAGGGCGATGAAGGCGCTGTTCCCCATCTGCTTCCAGAATGAGGCGGAGCCCAGGGTCTCCAGGTAGTTGCTGGTGACCCAAGGGTCGGGGAGGCTCACCGGGTCGACCACGAGCTGGCCGGTGGTGCTGAAGCCGCCGAGCACGGCGAAGGCGAGGGGGACGATGATCACCGCCAGCACCCCGAGCGCGACGATATAGAGCAGTCCCCGGCCCACGGTCCGTCGCAGGCGGTGATTCGGTGCTGTCCTCGGGTGGGTCACATCAAGCACCGGTCAGGGCTCCTTCGAGGTCTCGTCGCAGGACGAACCGCTGGTAGAGCAGGGCGACGATCAGTGAGAGGACGAAGACGATCACCGACACGGCACTGGCATAGCCGAACTGGCCGCGCCGGAAGGCCGAGTCGACCAGGTAGGTGGCCATGGTCGAGGAGGCGTTGATCGGGCCGCCACGTGTGGTCACCCAGACCAGGTCGAAGAGCTGTAGGGAGCCGATGATGGAGAGGAAGACCGAGACCCGGATGGTCGGGCCGAGCAACGGGAGCGTGATGTAGCGGAATGTGTCCCACCAATTGGCCCCGTCGATGGCCGCCGCCTCGTCGAGCTCGCCGGGGATGGTCTGCAGCCCGGCCATGAGCAGGATCATGTGGAAGCCGAAGTATTTCCAGGAGATGACGAAGAACAAGCTGTAGAGCACCACCTCGGGGTCCCCCAGCCATTCCCGGACCACGCTTTCCCCTCCCGCCGACGCCAGAGTGGTGTCGAGAAAGCCTCCCGGCCGCAGCATCTGGCGCCAGACCACCCCGGTCACCACCTCGGAGAGGATGTAGGGAGCGAAATAGAGGGTACGGAGCAGGGCTCGTCCCTTCAGCTGCTGGTTGAGCATTACGGCAAGGGCGAGGGCGAAAGGGAGTTGGAGGGCCAGGGAAAGGACCACGATGATCGCGTTGTGGCTCAGCGCCTCGAGGAACTCCGGCTCGGTGAAGGCGTCGATGAAGTTCTGGAGGCCTACCCACTGGTTCAGGGGCTCCAGGCCGTTCCAGTCGTAGCCGCTGTAACGGATGCTCTGAGCGATGGGATAGAGGACGAAGAGGCAGTAGAGCGCCAGGGCTGGGATGAGGAAGAGGATGACGACCGGCCACGGTGTCCGGTGCAGGGATCGCCTGGGACGCGCCGAACCCGTGCCCGTTGTCTCTTTCTCTTGAACTGTGGTCATGACCAGTTGGGCCGGGGAGGGCCGCACACCGGCGGCCCTCCGGCTCGACCGATTTCAGTCGAATCTCATCAGCCCTGCGCTGCTTCGGTGATAGTTTCGGCTATCTCCTCCGAGGTGGCGGTCCCGGCAAACAGGGTCTGCACCGCGTCATTGATCGCGGCGCCGAGCTCCGGGTCGAAGAACTGGTCCAGGTAGAGCTGGACGAAAGTCGCTGCGGCGCGGCCCTGAAGTACCTCCACCATGTTGGGATCGGTGACCGAGTCCTCGGAGCCGACCGTGATCGGGAGGATGGTCCCGACTTCACCCACCCGGTTCGCCTGTTCGATGGCCGTCAGGTACTCGAGGAACTGGACCGCTTCGGGTGGTGCGTCACGTCCCACGGCGAAGCCGTCGCCGCCTCCCAGAGCGTCGGTGATCGCACCGGCGCCTCCTTCGACCTCGGGGAAGGGGAACCAACCGAGATCCTCCCCCAGACCCTCACCGTCGGGCGAGGCGTTGACGAACGCATTGGGGGCCCATTGCCCCATGAGGTCCATCGCGGCCTGGCCGCTGCCCATGAACCCGGCCTCGCCGTCGGCCCCGTCCCACGGGGTGGCCAGGAAGCCAGGCTGGAACGGCTCCATATCGATCAGCCGTTGCAGCTGGTTCCCCGCCTCTATGAACGGCTCGGCGGAGAAGTCGCGGTCTTCGGCCAGCTGGTTCATTGCCTCCTCGCCCCCGATGCGGATCATCAGGTAGGTGTAGTAGAAGTGGGCGGGCCATTTGTCACCGGCTCCCACGGCAATGGGGGTGATCCCGGCGTCCTTGAGTGTTTGCACGTCCTCGAGGTACTCCTCCCAGGTGGCGGGTGGAGCGTCGATCCCGGCCTCGGCGAAGAGCGCCTTGTTGTACCAGGCGCCGACCATGCCCAGGTTGTAAGGGATCCCGTATTGGACCCCGTCCACCTGATACAGGCCCACCGCGCCCGGGTTCAGGTTCTCGATGAAGCCGGCCGAGGCCTCGGTTATATCCTGCACCAGCCCGGCTTCGACTTGCTCACGAAGACCGCCGCCTCCCCATGACTGGAACAAGTCGGGTGGATCCCCCGCCTGGAGCCGGGTCTGAAGCGCCGCCTTCAACGCCTCGTTCTCCATAGCGGTGATCTCGATGGTCACATGGGGGTTGGCCGCCGTGAACTGGTCGGCCATCTCCTGCCACACGCCGAGCATCGGATCGACGTTCTGCAGATGCCACCACTCGAGGGAGACCGGCTCCATCTCATCGGTGGGGGCACCTGTCGTCGTGGTCTCATCGGCGGCCGCGGTTGTCTCCGAGGTGTCGGGCGCCGCGGTGGTGGTGGCCTCGCCGCCCTCACCCCCTCCACAGGCGGCGACGAGCATGGCCAGGACGGCCAGCAGCGTCAGTAGGCGTGTCGGGTTTTTCTTCATTTGGCTCCTCCTCTTTCTCGCCCCTGCGCTGGGGCGATGATGTTGGAATCGTTTTCAACGGCACATGGTTGTCTCGTCTCTTCCTCCTCCGGTTGTTTCAGGTGGCCAGGGCCCGGCATGACTGCCGGACCACCAGCTCGGTGGGCAAGGTCAAGTGAACCGGCTCGCGGGCGGGCTCGTCGATCAGCTCGATGAGCAGCCGGGCCGCCTCCGAGCCCATCTCTTGTATCGATTGGTCGATCGTGGTCAGGGGCGGGGTGGAGAGGGCCGATTCGGGGATGTTGTCGAAACCGATCACGGAGACGTCCCTCGGCACCTCGAGCCCCAACTCGCTCGCCACCTTCATGGTCCCGATGGCGGAGACGTCGTTGGCGGCGAAGACGGCGGTCGGTCGCCGATCGAGGAGGAGCAGCTCCCGGGCAGGCGTCTCGGCCGTCTCCTCGGTGTAACCGCCGACCCGGACGAGTTCGGGATCGAATGCGATGCCGGCTTGATCCAACGCCTTGCGGTATCCCAACTCGCGGAGACGGGCGGACTCCAGATCGGGCCGACCGGCGAGGAATCCGATGTGGCGATGCCCCAATGAGATGAGGTATTCGGTGGCAGCGACTGCCCCTTCGAGGTTCTGGGAGTCGACGGTGGGGAGGCTGGAGGATCCGGCGTGGGGATCGACCGCTACCACCGGGGCGCCTCTGGGAACGTCGACCACGGTGGGTGTGACCAGGATGGTTCCGTCTGTGAGCGTGCCGTTGAGACGGGATAGGTAGCGGCGCTCCCACCCGACCTGATCCTCGACGTGACCGCCCCCGGAGTAGATGATGAGCTCGTACCCGGTGCCGCGGATGGCTCGGGCCGCTCCTTTCAGCAACTCGGCGCTGAACGGCTCGAGATCGGCGACGACGATCCCGATCACATTTGTGCGGCGGCTGCGCAGACTCCTCGCCACCAGGCTCGACTCGTAGCCGAGATCCTCGATCACTGCCCTGACCCGGGAGAAGGTGTCGGGTGCCACCCCGTAGCGGCCATTCACCACCCTGGAGACAGTGGCGATGGAGACCCCGGCTTCGGCGGCTACGTCACCGATGGTGACTCTCTCAGTCGATCGTCGCATCTTCGTCCCGAGCGCCGATAACGTTGTCGATAACGTTTACAAACCTACACCGTGGAGTGAGGACGGCGCAAGCCAAAGCGAGGTATTTCTGCTCAATCTCGTCTCGGCCGGGTCTGGCCGGCGTGACGCGTTTGCGTCTCCGCCGCTGGAATGAGAGGTCGAGTACCACCTTTGGCGCGGAGGCCAAATACTGTTGGCATCAGATGACCGCCCTCACCGACCGCTTCCGGCGCCCGGTGCGCGATCTGCGCATATCGGTCACCGACCGCTGCAACTTCCGCTGCACCTACTGCATGCCCAAGGAGCTGTTCGGCAAGGACCACATCTTTCTCCCCAGGGACCAGCTGCTCGGCTTCGAGGAGATCTACACCCTGGTCGACTTGTTCGTCGAGCGAGGAGTGGAGAAGGTGAGGATCACAGGCGGCGAGCCACTCCTGCGCAGGGATCTGGAGAAGCTGATCGGGATGCTCGCCTCGATCCAAGGGGTCGAGGACCTGACCCTGACCACCAATGCCTCGCTCCTGTCGAGGAAGGCGCGGTCTCTCGCCGCAGCAGGGCTCGACCGGGTGACGGTGAGCCTCGACGCTCTCGACGACCCCACCTTCCAGCAGATGAACGACGTCGGCTTCCCCGTGGCTGCCGTGCTGGAAGGAATCGAGGCGGCCGCCGAAGCCGGGTTGGGACCGATCAAGATCAACGCCGTCGTCCAGCGCGGCGTCAACGAGCACGCCGTGGTGGACATGGCATCGCATTTCAAGGGCAGCGGCCACATCGTCAGGTTCATCGAGTACATGGACGTGGGCACAACAAACGGCTGGCGTCTCGACGACGTCGTGCCCGCCGAGGAGATGATCTCAGCCATCAACGAGGTGTTTCCACTCGAGCCGATCCCGCCCAACTACCCGGGGGAGGTGGCCAACCGTTTCCGCTATCTGGACGGCGAGGGCGAGGTTGGGGTCATCGCCTCGGTGACCAGACCATTCTGTGGGTCGTGCACCAGGGCACGGCTTTCGGCCGAGGGCGTGCTCTACACATGTCTCTTCGCCGGGTCGGGCTCGAACCTCCGGGATGCGATCCGGGCGGGTAAAGACGTCGGGGCGATGATCGACCAGGTGTGGTCGAACCGTGAGGATCGCTACTCCGAGATCCGATCCTCCCAGACCGTCAGCATCGGCTCCCGGGTGGAGATGAGCTACATCGGGGGCTAGGCGCCTTCACAGCGCGCTTTCCGTCCAGAACTGGCCGAGCGGCCGACATGATCATTTGAGGGGGAGCTACGCCCCTAGGTACTTCGTCGTCGGGCCGACCCGGCCAGGGGTCTGATCTCCAGGTCCTCGAGACAGAGCTGCCCGAGGTGCACCTGGCCGTGGTGGTAGCGGCAGAGGAGACAGAGATTGTCGATCACGGTCTCGCCTCCATCGAGCCAGGGGACGATGTGGTGGACATCGCACCAGCTGGCCGAGCGTCCGCAGCCGGGAGCGACGCAGTGACGATCACGGGCGATCACGCCCCGACGTAGCCCGGCCGGGATCACCCTGGTCTTGCGGCCGACGTCGAGCACTTCGGAGGCGGGGCCGAAGACGATCCTCGACACCGAGGCGTCGCAGGCGAGCTGACTCACCGCGAACGGGTCGAGGACAAAGCCGCCGTCGGTCTCGTGGAGACCTCCCGGGCGATCATGCAGGCCGTCGAGGTCGACATGGATGTTCAGGTGGGGGCGCTCCCCACCAACGAGCGCCGTCTCGGAACCTTCGAGGTAGCTGCGAGCGAGATCCCCGAGGGCATCGGCGCGTCGCTGGGTCGTGGTCCGCTTGTCGTTGTCAGCCGGAGGCGGCATGAGAGTGTCGACAGCCGCGAGCAAGCCCTCTCCTTCCAGCTGCGGCAGTAGGAACTCGCCGGCGACCATTCCGTTGTGCCTCCTCGTCAGGTCGAAGCGTCGACGCTGTAGCTGGTCTTCGAGATCGAGCCGCACGCCGGGGAGGTCTACGTCGCTTCGCCAGTAGTCGAGGACCCGCCTGGTCTCGTCGACACCATCGCCGACGAGCTCGAGAAGGACACTCTCCGCTTCGGGGTACTTGTCCGGAAGGCGCTCGGATGCCTTGAACATGAGCTCGGCCTCGTCACCCGAGATCTGACGATGTCTCCATGCCGAGAATGTGGCCGCATGCTTCGTCGCGGCCCGGGCGATCCTCACGTACCGATGCGCCCGGCCGCCGGCCATCCGCATCCGGTGCTTGAGATAGGCGACCATCGACGGGTACCCCATGACATTGTGGTCTGACGCCGCTTCGGCAGCAGCGAGGGTCTCGGTCCATTCGACATCGAGGGCATGACGCGCTGCTTCGAGCAGCATCAGATGCTCGTCACGTTCGTCCAGCGAGGCGGCGGACGGGTCTTCGAGTCGGGGGATGATGATCGGCATCATCCTCTGCGAGGTCCTTCCCCTTCCCATGCCCACAACGTACAAGGAGGGTCTGACAGATATCACCGGCTGGAAGAAAATCGCAAGCAGTCGCAATCCGATCGTCCCTACATCCCCGCCGGTGCCGCCGAGCATCTCGATCCTGGTGGCCGTTTCGTCATCGAGGTGGGTGTCCCCGACCTGCGCCGCCTGCCTCCGGGTCAAACCAGCATCGTCTTCCGCTCCGACGACACCGGCTGGAACATCGACGACTACGACGTGGCCAACCAAGGGCTGATCTCGCATCACCTCGACCTGGTCGACGGAGACATCAGACGATTCTCGGTGCCATTTCGCTTACGTGTGGCCGGGCGAGCTGGACCTGATGGCTGAGATGGCCGGGATGAAGTTCGTCTCGCGTCATGCCGGCTGGGCCCGGGAACCGTTCACCGGCGACAGCCGAGAGCACGTCTCGGTCTAGGAGAAGCTCTGACCGAGCCGCCGCTGAGATGAAGCTAGTTCGGGGGCTGACCGGCCACTGCTCCGACTCCGGCCCGATCATCCGACACTCGTTTTCCCGACGCCACCCGGTAGCCGGCCCAGATCAGCGTGACCGCGGCCAGCAGGGACAAGGCGAATGCGCTGGACTCGCCGAGGGCCAAGCCGGTGCCGCCGGACGCCGCGGCCAATGTCCCGCCCACGATGAGGAGGTTGCCCCACACGATGCTCCTGTTCTTCTTCCAGAAACGGAGCGCCGACACCAGGGCGAGGGCGATCAAGATCGTGGAGCCGGTGGCGCCGCCGATGATGGCGAACAACCTGGGCCCGAACCCCGAGGCGAAGATGTCGTGGGGCACGCCGGTATCGGGCAGCGGGTTGGCGAAGGCTACGGTCGCGGTCAGGGTGGCCGAGATGGCGGTCAACGCCCCCAGGGCAATCGCCATGGCGTGGCCGGAGCGCTTCCCGACGACCAGGAACATCGAGCCGAGCGCGAGGAAGGGGATGTTGAGGATCGCCCCGAACAGATAGAAGGTCCGGTAGAGCGGCCCGGACCAGCCGATGGTCAGGCCGAGGTAAAAGGCCATCGTGGCCACGGCGAACATGCTCATCCCGGTGCCGAAGGCAGCGATGTGCGGTCGGGGGCGTCTCCGGTAGTCGAGCCAGAGGTCGATGGAGAAGCCGAGGGCGGCAAGTGCGGCGAGCAGGGCTAGGGCCGAGTCCATAGGGTGGCGAGGCTAGGGGCCGGTGGCGAGGGCGGGCCCGTTTGGTGGGGCATCCTCACGTCGCCTTGGTGAAGATGCGGGCGTCACTGGCTCTCACCCGTGCCGTCTGCCCGACCCGGTATACCGGCTGAGGGCCGATCCGGGCACGGACCCTGGTGCCGCCGTGCAGTGCCAGGGTCACCAATTGGTCGTGACCGAAGAACTCGGATCCGGCCACGACTGCGTTGGGGGTCTCGCCGAGGGAGATCTGGACGTTCTCGGGCCGGATGATCACCGACACCGGGCCGAGCAGGGTGGTCTCGAATCGACCGATCGGTGTGTCGACCAGACCGTCGCGCGCCTCCGAGTCGAGGATGTCGGCGTCACCAAGGAACTCGGCGATCCACGGATCGGCGGGATTCGAGTAGAGGTGGGCCGGTGTGTCCGCCTGGAGGACCCTGCCCTCCCTCATCACCGCGACGATGTCGGAAGTGGCCAGAGCCTCCTCCTGGTCGTGGGTGACGAACACAGCCGTGGTGCGAGCCTCGGTCAAGATCGCGCGCAACTCGCGACGGACCCGATCGCGCAGACCTGCGTCGAGGTTGCTGAACGGCTCGTCGAGGAGGATGACCTCGGGACCCGGTGCCAACGCCCGGGCCAGGGCAACCCTCTGTTGCTGACCACCGGAGAGCTCGTTCGGCATCCGGCTCTCCAGCCCGGTCAGCCCTACCAGTTCCAGCACCTCTCCGACGCGGGTTTGGCGATCCTCCTTGGGAAGACCGTAGGCGACGTTTCCGGCCACGGTCATGTGGGGGAACAATGCGTAGTCCTGGAATACCATCCCCACCCTCCGCCGCTCTGGTGGAACGAAGACATCGGGGCCGAGCACTGCTCGCCCGTGGATCTCGACGGTGCCGTGGGCGGTCTCGAAACCGGCGATCACCCGTAGCGCTGTGGTCTTGCCGCAGCCCGACGGCCCGAGGAGGGTGACAACACCCCCCTCCCACACGTCGAGACTGAAGCGGTCGAGGGCCACTGCGTCGCCGAACGTCCTGCTCAGTTCCCGGGCACGGATTGCCAGCCGATCAGTCGCAGAGCTCACATCACATCATCCCGAAGGGTGGCAGGTATCCCAAAGACAGGCCAACCCCCGGGTCAGAATGAGTGGATGGACCCGGTCACGGTGCAGTTCTACAAGAGCCCCCGAGGTATGCATTGGGGGTTCGCCGGGTATCTCATCGGAGAGGACGAGCACGGGCACTGGGTGGGTCTCCCCCGGGGCAGCGATCGGTGGAAGGGAGAGACCGCCTGGAGGCCGACCCAGGAGGATGCGGTCCAATGCTTCCCCCACGACGGATGGTGGGTCCTCCACTACAACGGGCCGGTGCGACCCGTTTCGCATTTCGTCGACATCACCACACAGCCGACCCTGAGTCACGGACGTTTCGAGATGATCGATCTCGATCTCGACGTGGTGGTGCTGGCAGACGGGACGGTGGAGATCGAGGACGAGGACGAGTTCGAGGTCAACCAGGTGAGCTTGGGCTACAGCCAGGAGACGATCCGGAAGGCCGAGGCGGAGACCGAGCGGGTGGCCGAGCTGCTGCGCCGGCGCGAGGAGCCCTTCTTCGAGGTTGCGGAGCAGTGGCTGCACATGGTCAGCTCCGGCTCTTTTCCTCACCCTGGCGCTGAACGAAGCTGAAACGCCCGTCCGCCTCGAGCACGGCGAACTCGACCTGGCTCAGGTCACCGATGCCCTCCATGCGGGCGGCTTCCTTCAGCTCCTCGAGCGTCACGCGTTCCTGTTCGAGCCGGGACATGATCGGCTCGCCGGAGTGGATGACGATCACCGGCTCGCTGGCGAAGATCCGGTTGGCGGTCCGGGATCGCCGCCCCCACATATCGGCGACCAGAGTCCAGAGCACGAACACGGATACGGCGATCATCGCCCCTGTCATCGACATGTCCTCCTGGGTCACGCCTTGCTGCACGAAGTCGCCTAGGACCACGATCAGGAGCAGGTCGAGCGGAGTCAGCTCGGCGAGCGACCGCTTCCCGGTGCCGCGGACCACGATCCAGAGGAACCAATAGATGACGGTGGCGCGCAGGAACAGCTCCATCAGTCCTCCTCAGGGCAGGACCCATGTGGTGAATTCGACCGATGCCTTCCTGTCGTCGGCGATCTCCAGTGCAGCCGAGCCCGACCGGGCCCATTGGACCGCAGGCTCCAGGCGGACGTCGAGCTCGATGTGAAGACTCCTCCGGCCCGGTGGCACCTCGAACTCCCACCAGGTCCATTGTCCGGTGCTGTAGGTGCTCGACGGAGTTGGACTGAGCCCGTTGAGGTCGAGCATGGCCAGATAGGACGTGGTCAGCCCGACGGCGACCATCCCGGGCAAGGTGGATCCGTCGACAGTCGACACTTCCGCGCTCCAGGGTGTCGCCAGGCCGGGACGGCTGACCTCGGTGTGTTTGACCTGCAGCACGTATCCATCGCCGGAAGACTCCACCACGCCGGTTCGAACTCCGAGCAGCCCGACCGCGGCGGCCAGAACGATCGCCGCGACCAGGGCGATGGACGCGGTGTGGAAACGTCGCTCCCAGCGGTTCCAATGCTCGGGTGGCTCGTCGGGAATCGTCGAGCTGTTCAGGGCGGGGGAGCCCGGATCGGGCGCTCCATCCATGGCCCGGAGATTTACCCCCGGGATTTGGTTTCCTAACAACAGGAACCCTCATCGTCTCCGGTTTGGGGATGGCGGCGAGGGGGAATCGTTGCCCGTTCATGACCATCGAAGACTCGATGTCGCTCGCTGCGCACGCCGGTCTGCACTATGTCGCCGAGGAGACCCCTGGTCTGCGGCGGATCCGGCGGGGACGGGGGTTCTCCTACGTCGGCCCCGATGGCGGGACGGTCAACGGCGAGGTCCGGAAGCGGATCGAATTGCTAGTGATACCGCCGGCCTGGGAAGGGGTTTGGATCTCACCCGATTCGTCGGGGCACATCCTGGCCACCGGCTACGACAGTGCCGGGAGGAAGCAGTACATCTATCACCCGCTCTGGGAGCAGGTCAGGGACGAGGCGAAGTTCGAGCGGATGGGCGAGTTCGGGCGCCGCCTGGCCAGGTTGCGTCGCCGGATGGACTCCGATCTGAGACGACCCGGGCTGTCCCGGGAGAAAGTGACGGCTCTTGCCGTCTCGGTCCTGGATCGGACGCTCATCCGGGTGGGCAACCGGAAGTACGCCGACGAGAACGAGGCCTACGGGCTGACCACACTCACCTGTGACCATGTCGAGGTGGACGGCTTCCACGTCCATCTCGAGTTCGCCGGCAAGGGTGGCGCCGATCACCAGTTGGTGTTCCGCGACCGCCGGCTCGCTTCGTTGATTGCCCGCTGCCAGGAGCTGTCCGGACAGACCCTCTTCGGGTATGAGACGGGCCAGGGTGTGAGCCCGATCACGTCGACCGACGTCAACGGCTACCTGTCCGAGGTGATGTCGGGCCCGTTCACAGCCAAGGACTTCCGGACCTGGGGGGCGAGCACGGCCGTGGCCGAGGACCTGGCCACCGGCCCCGACAACGAAGACGCCGAGGTCCGGTT
Organism: Acidimicrobiia bacterium; assembly: GCA_035462175.1. Classification (GTDB taxonomy): domain Bacteria; phylum Actinomycetota; class Acidimicrobiia; order Spongiisociales; family ZC4RG35; genus JARDZU01. Next base: position 97,138 of record DATHUP010000049.1, read on the forward strand.
GTTGCGGGCAATCGACGCGACGGCCGAGAAATTGGGCAACACACGGGAGGTCTGCCGCAGCTCCTATCTGCATCCAATCATCCCCGAGGCTTTTCGGGCCGGGTCGCTGCAGAAGACATGGGCCCGATCCCGTCGCGGCCTGTGGCTGGGGCGGGCCGAATCGGCGGTGAACCGGCTGGTAGCGGAACGAGTCGGGTCGAACGGTTCTGTTTGAGCGGGCGCGGCTGCGGGTATCGAAAGGCAGCACGAATCAGGAGGCGCAAGATGGTGGGAAACCCCGCAGCCACGATTCTCGAAGAGCTCGTGGAGACGCTCGAAGACGGGCGTGAAGGATTCAGGAAAGCAGCCGAGAAGCTGGAAGAGGATGGGTACCCGGACCTCGCCCAGAGGATGACCCGGTACTCGGACCAACGCGCCCGCCTCTCCGCCGAGTTGCGCGAGATCGCTCTCACCCAGGGCGTGGAGCTCGAAGACGAGGGGACCGTGGCCGCGGCCCTGCATCGCGGTTGGATGGCGATCGCGGACGCCGCCACCGGTGACGACCCACACGCCGTCTTGGCCGTGGCCGAGAGTGGAGAGGACCACGCTGTCGCCGAATTCGAGAAGGCGCTCCAGAACGACGACCTACCCGCCGACTGGCGACCAGTGATCGCAGCCCAGGCCGACGCGGTCAAGACCGCCCACGACGAGGTGCGGGCTCTGCGGGACCAGGTCGGAGGCTAAGACGCAGCCTGGCGGACGGCGATAGGTGATCCCGGTCACCATCCGCCACCGTGACAGACGGGGAGGGAGCCCAGGGATGATCGATTCACACGCTCCCTCCCCGTCCGTCGTTCCGCCGAGGCGGTTCGGAGGTAAAACCACACCATGGTCCAATACGGGTTGACACTGTCGAGTGAGGAGCACCCTCCGTCCAAACTGGTGGAGATGGCCGTCGCCGCTGAGGAAGCCGGGTTCGACTTCGTGTCGGTCTCCGATCATTTTCACCCCTGGATTGGCGAGCAGGGGCACAGCCCCTTTGTATGGTCAGTCCTCGGAGCCATCTCCCAGGTCACCCACCGGTTGAAGGTGGGGGTCGGTGTCACCTGCCCCACGGTCCGTATCCACCCGGCGATCAACGCCCACGCCGCCGCCACGGCGGCCTGTCTGCTCGAAGGCAGGTTCACCTGGGGTGTGGGCACCGGTGAGGCCCTCAATGAGCATGTGCTCGGCGATCGCTGGCCGCCGGCCGAAGTCAGGCTCGAGATGCTGGAGGAGGCGATCGAGATCATCAGGGCCTTGTGGACGGGTGAGAGTGTCACCCATCGCGGCCGTCACTACACGGTGGAGGACGCCCGCATCTTCGATCTGCCCGACCAGCTTCCTCCCATCGTCGTCTCGGCCTTCGGGGACCAGGCGGTGGCCCTCGCCGCCCAGGTCGGGGACGGGTTGTGGATCACGGGGCTCGAGGCCGACATCATCGACAATTATCGGGCCCAAGGTGGAAAAGGGCCGATATGGAGTCAGCTGTCACTCAGCTGGGATCCGGATCGTTCCACCGCCGTCGACCGGGCTTTCCGCGTCTGGCCGAATACCGGCCTCGCCGGCCAATTGGCCCAGGACCTGCGCACCGTTGCCCACATGGAGCAGGCGGTGCAGATGATCCATCGCGAGGACATCGAACAGGCCCTGCCCTGCGGGCCCGATCCCGGCCCGATCATCGAATCCATCGAAGAGGCCTCGAGCCTCGGGGTGGACCACATATACCTGCATCAGATCGGAGACCCAATGGACGGGTTCATCGAGTTCTGGCGCGAAGAGATACGACCGGCCCTGGAAGAGTCTTGAGCCCCCAAGTCGTGCTCGTGCTCGCCGTGACCCTGGCAGTCGGGATCTCCGTCGTCTTGCTCCTCAAAGCATCCGGGGCTGGACGGCGGGACACTTCGGAGCCCTTGGCCGAGCCGGGCTCGGAGGGGATGCATGTCGCCGACGATGGCGAGATCGCGCCCGGGCCGCCGGGGCGAACGGCCGATTAGCCGGTCCCGGGGTTGCGGCCGAAAGGTTCAGATCCCTTGGCCAACTCTCATATCGTCGGAGACCACGCGAACGCCGTCGACCGATTCCACCAGTCTGATCAACTCTCCGGCCTGATCCGGGTCTGCCGGCCCTCGCACAATCACGTTGCCGTCACGGACGTCTATCACGAGGTCCCTCTTCGGCCCGTCCCAGCGACCGACCGCTTCGCTCTTGATCTTCTGGAGGAGGGTCTCGTCGTCGACCTCGACGGGCTCCTGGAATGGCTCGGTGAGCTTGTGGGCCACCCCGCGGGCGACACCCTGTTGGTAGCGCGCCTTCGCCATCATCTTGTCACGGGCGGTCCGCAGGGCGGCGTTGGACTGGTCGGCGAGCTTGGCCCGTCGGGTCCGACCGCGATCCGGATCGAAGAGATAGACGCCTGCTGCGCCGACGGTGGCACCGATGCCAGCCGAGCGCCAGAACTTTCCCATGCTCATAGCTGTGCCTCCACACTTGGCCTGTCGGCGTCCCTTACCCTCCCCACCACGTGGGAAAACCCGCCGGGGGTCACCTCCGCATGATCAGTCCGCGTCAAGCCCTCGGTGCTGCGCTTTGGAGGCTCTCCGACCTGGTCCGGGCCGATGAGAGAGGTCGCTCCTTTCGGGCCAAGGCCTACCGGAAGGCGGTTTGGTCGCTGGACGACCTCCCCCCGGACCTGGCCGGGCCTGTCGAGGCCATGCTCGCCGTCCCCGGCATCGGGCCCGGGGTCCTCAGGCTCGTCGACGAGTTCCGGTCCAGCGGCGAGATCTCACTTCTGGAAGCGCTCAGGGAGCAGTATCCGCGCGACGTGGCCAGGCTGCGGAAGCTGCCCCGGATGACTCCCGCCCTGCTCAGGTCTCTCAAAGGGGAGCTCGGTGTGGACCAGACCGCCGACCTGATCGCAGCGGTAGAGAGCGGTGCAGTCGAGACCCTCAAGGGCGTGGGCCCGACCACGGCGGATCGATGGGCTCGCGCCCTCGAGCTGGCACCCTCGGCGAAGGCGATTCCCGCCTTCGAAGCGGCGGGGCTCGCCGGGAGTCTCGATCACCACCTGACCCACCACCATGGCGGGAGAACCTGGGTTGCAGGCGCGGTGCGCCGACTCGACGAATGGGTGGAGACAATCGACCTGGTCTCGGAGATGGACGATCCGATCCGGGTTGGCCGGTTCCTCGAGGAGACCGCGGTGGCCCGCTTCCTCGGCCAAACCGGAGCAGGGACATCGACGCTCGAGTCTCACGACGGTGTCGGGCTCCGGGTCCATTTGGCCCCAGCGGGTGAAGGAGGAGCCCGGCTCATCGAAGCGACTGGGCCACCGGACCACGTCGCCACATTGGTCCCCGGGATCGACGACGCCACCCTGTCCGAAGCCGAGATCTATGCCCGCCGGGGTCGGGTGTGGATCCCGGCCCCTGCACGCGGTCTCCCGGAGAATCAGGCAATCGGTGTGGTCCGCTCGACGGAGATCCGCGGCGACCTCCACATTCACACCGAACGATCACCAGACGGCCGGATGAGCCTCGGCGAGGTTCTCACCACCGCGGTGGACCTCGGCTACGAGTATGTCTTGATCACAGATCACACCTCGGGCCTCCGCTTCGGGGGACTCGACGAGCAGGAGCTCGTCATGCAACGGGCCGAGATCGACGCGGTCCGGGGCCGCTTCCCCGATCTCTTGGTGCTCCACGGGGCTGAGTTGAACATCGACCGCGACGGCGGGCTCGACATCGGCGACGAAGGTGTGGCGCTCCTCGACCTAGCAGTGGCCGGGCTTCACTCCCACTTCGATCTGGGGCGGGAGGAACAGACGGCCCGTGTGCTCACTGCCATGCGTCATCCGGTTGTGCGGATCCTGGCGCACCCCACCGGCCGACGGATCGGGATCCGCCCCGCAGTCGACCTCGACGTCGAGGCGGTGATCGCCGCTGCGGTGGACCACGGCGTGGCGTTGGAGGTCAACGGCCATCGCGACCGGCTCGATCTGTCCGCCGATCTCGCCAAAGCGGCTCTGTCGGGCGGGGCGATGCTGGCGGCGAACTCGGACGCCCACAGAATGGGAGAGTTGGGCAACGTTGCCAACTCGGTGGGCACCCTGCAGAGAGCCGGTGTTGCCCCGGCATCCGTCGTCAACACGCTGCCCCTCCCGCGTTTCCAGGACTGGATCTCGGGATGATGCAGAGGGCCGAGTCGAAGCAGCCGGCTGACACGGCTGGCCTACTGAACCGTCAGCTGCGGAGACGGGTCGGCTGGAGGTGCTTACCTCTCGGGAGCAGCGATGTGCTGGTGTCGTCGTGGTCGAGCCACGATCCGAGCACCTCGAGCGGAGAGAGGCCAGCACCGTGTTGCCACATCACCCGCTGAGCGGGGGCGCGGGCTCCGGGGCGGGTCCGCGCTCTGAAGGTCATCGGGTCGTGGCGCCCCATCACCGTCTCGGCGAGTCTCGCCTTGTCCGGCTCGAGCGCGTCGACCTCGACGGTCAGACCTCTCTCCGGGTAGGCCAGTAGATCCTCTTCACGGGGGGGGTGGGCGGTGGTGGCGATCGCGCTTCCGATCCATCCCGTCAGCGCACCGACAACGACACCGAGCAGGCCGTACAGCACCCAGTGCCTCCCCTCAAGCCAGACGAGAGATCCGAACGTGGTCACCAGCCCCAGCACGAGGGCGCCGGTGGCAGCCGTGCTCATCGAGTGCTCGAGGACTCTGCCACCGGGACCCGGTCCGGACCCCGTCAAGGAGCCGAGCGGGACGATCACGGTGGGGCGAAGCCCGGCTTGCTCTAGGGCCTCGACCACAGCCCGCGCCGCGGATGAGTCGGAGTATGCGGCACTGACCGTGCTCAGCTCGTCGTGAGCGATCCCTTGGGCCGAATTCGCAGGTAAAGAGACGTTCATGGACATGAAATCCTCCTGGACCGACTCATTTACCCCCTGATCGGCCGCCCGAAACGCCTATGTCAACTCTCGTCGTTCAGCACGGTCATCGAGGTCTTCGGGGAATCCCGGCGCGCTCTGGCCGCGAGCGGGATCCCGTCGTCTTGTGGGAAGGTGCCGCGCAGGGTGACGGTGCCCTGGTCGATGTCGATGTCCACTGTCGCCATCGGGAGCTCCCAGCTGTCCGCCGCAGTCGGTGGCACCCTTCGGAATGACCAGCCCCGGAGGCCCTTGCCGGAGCGGAGTACGGCGATCACTCGGGGGGTACGGCCGGTCCTGGCGACGGCGCGGCGCTCGACCTCCGTGACGGCCGCGTCGAAGGCGGCGCCGGTGGCCCGGCCCATCCGTGCGGCCAGGGCGCGACGACGCGATTTGCCGTTGGCGGGGTCGAGGAGATACGCGAGGGAGGCTCCGATGACTGCGCCCTCGAGCAGATCGAGACGGCTCATGAGTCGAAGACGGGCGCCCGTACTCGGTTGGTCTCACACGTCGCGTGCTCGCATCCGCAGAATTGGCCTGACATCGCTCCCAACTCGCATACCTCGCTGCAGTACTCGCCCGGTTCCGGCACGTGACAGGTGCAGGGCTGGTGTGCACACTCCATGGCAACTCCTGGTCCGGTGAGACCGTCATACCCCGGCGCGATGCCTCCGAAACCCTGCCCGGTCATGGCTGCCAGATCTCGCCGGCGTCGAGATCGGGGAAGGGGGCGGGCTCGATGCTGGACAGAGGGGTGACGGTGACGAAGTTCTTGGCGCAGAGCGCGGTGTCGCTGGCCGGGTCGGTACCCGCCGAGGACGAACCGACCACGAACTGAAGCCTCCGGTCTTCGACGTCGGCATTGGCGACCCGGAAGTAGCCGAAGTCGTCGAGATCTGCCCAATGGATCCCGTTGATCTCGGAAAGCGGGACGCCGGGGACGTTGATGTTGAGCACATAAGGCCCGCGGCTGCGATCGATGATCCACCGCGCGGCGGAGACCCCCACCTCGACGGCAGTCTCCCACCTCCACGGATCCGACTGGGCGAGACTGATGGCGATCCCGCGGCTGCGAAAGGTCCGCGCGGTCAGGGCGGCCCCAACGGTTCCGGAGTGAATGATCGAGTGACCGGTGTTCATCCCGGCGTTGACTCCGGAGACCACCAGGTCCGGGAACCGGCCGAATGCACCCAGGGCGGCTGCCATCACCGCAAGCCCGGGAGGCCCGGCGATGGTGAAGGCCGTCATGTCGTCCATGTCGACCTCGGTGAGCTCGACGCCGGTGACCGGGTCGAATCCACCAATCCCCGTGCCACTGCCTGACATGTCGCTGCTGGGGGCGGCGACGACGACGTCGTAGTCTTCGGCCAGCCTGATGGCCAACATGCGGAGGCCGGGCGAGTCGATCCCGTCGTCGTTGGTGACTATTACGCGGCGCTGCTCGGTCGTCACGGTGCCGTGGAGAGGATCTCGATCTCGACCCGCTCCGCCAGCTTCGGTATCAGGTCGTGGGATGCGCTGCCCAACCCGTGGCGAGTGACGTTGGCCGCACCGGCGCCGGAAGCCAGCCGGAGCAGCTCTTCGGGTCCGAGACGCCTGCTGACTCCGGCAGCAAGCCCGGCCGTCATCGAGTCACCGGCACCGCGGAAGTCGGCAGGCTCGAGCGCGGGCCCGGTCACCCGGAAGGTGGTGTCGCCGAGACGTGCGAGCGAGGGCTGCCGGCCCCGCGAGATGACGACACTCCGGGCCCCCTGCTCGATCAGCTGATGCAGCGCATCGAGTGCCGCCGGCTCCTCGCGGCTCTCTAGGGCACCGTCCTCGATCAGGTCGTCGTCGCTCACCTTGAGCAGGTCTATGGGGCCACCATCGAGGTAGGCCTGCAGCTCCCGGCCGTGGAGGTCGCCCACCACCCGGACATCGGCTGAGGCAAGATCGTGGCCGAGGCGCCGGTAGGTGTCGACCGGCACGATCTCGGTTCTCTGGCCGGTGATGACGACCACCTTGGAGCTCAGCGCATGGTCCAGGATCTTCCCGTAGGCGTCGTCCAGCTCATGGCGGGCCAGCCCGTAGGACGGTGCCTCGGCGATCGGGTTGCGGTCACCGGTTCGTCGATCCTGGATGATCGCCGGGGAGCTCTCCTGGACCTCCACCGGGCTCAGGTCGATGCCCCACTGCCGAACCAACCCGCGCAACACAGCACCCGACTCCCCTCCGATCGGACCGCAGAGCAACGGTTTCTCGCCGAGATGGCGGAGCATCCGGGCCACCCAGAACCCCTGACCCCCGGGGTGGATGTGGATATCGTCGGGCCCGTCTTCCCTCCCTTTCTCGATGGTCACAGTCAACGCCAGGTGAGGGGCGAATACGGCCACCGTGTGCTGGGCTTGGGCCATCGATCAGCCTTCCCCGGATCCTTCGGATCCGACGCGGTTGAAGCTCCACTCCCCGAGCCGCCACATGTCGTGAGCGTCGTGTTCCTCGAGGACGGTAGCCACCCGCGCTGCCTCATCTGATGTCACATCGACCGACACCACCGACGCTCCCTCGTCCAAGGCGGCCTCCATGCGGTCCAGAATCCGGGTCTCGTCGCCGAAGACGATGGCCAGCTTGCTGACCAAGCCGGATACACCCTCCTCCTCCCGATCGGGGGCGAGTGCTGCCTTCCCCGCCTCTCCGTGGAAGAGTTCGGCCGGGAATTGCTCGGCAGCCAGAGCCGCCACTGCGTCACGCCCCTTGCCGTGATCATCGATGATGGCTACGACCGTGTCGGTGCGATCCATGCGCCGTCTAGGCCAGCCTGGCCGGGTCGGCCACGATCATGCGTCGGGTATGAACGAGAGCAGCACCACCACCGCGGCGATCGCCAGCAAGATGAGGGCCAGAGAGAGCCAGACGGCTTTGGCGTTGTTTCGCCTGCCGTGGGGTGTTCCAGTGGGGAGCTCGCGCTCAGCCATCGGCCGGTCCGTGGGTGAGAGTCCTCCGGGGATCATCGTCTACCTCCTGTTGTAGACCGCGCCCTATCGAGGGCTCTCTTGATTACCCACGAGAGCTCGTCGTCAAACCCGCGGCTCGCACCTGTTCAGCCGACCAGCAATGGGATTTCCAGCTCCTCCTTGGCCTGGCCGCCGTGATAGCTGCGGAGACGCTTGTCGAAGCCCGGCGGGAGGAGAATCTTGCCTGGGGGTGCGAGGAGGAGAACCTCGCCTACTCGGGCCCTCGCGGCCGGGATCGGGCCAGGTCCGAGCAGGGCCAATGGATCGGCGGGGAGGGCGCCGGTGATTCGGGCGAGCTCGTCGATAATGGCCTGGGATCCCCAGACATGGACGCCTCTCGGGTCGCCCGCATAGCGGAGATCGTCGAAGGGTTTGCCCCGGATCAAGATCTTGTCTCCCTCCGCGTAGTCGATGAGACCGTGATCCGCGGTTCCCAGCAATGTCACGTCGGGTGGGAGCCGGGACGCCACAGCTTCCCAAAGATTGGCGGCAAGGCGCATCGCCTCGCCGAACTCCTCGGATCCGACCCCGTGAACGTGCCCGGCGAAGTCGACCGGCCAGAAATAGGTGAAGACCAAGCGATTCGGCTCCGAGGCGAGCTGAACGGTCGCCTCCACCAGGTCTTGGTCGTCCCATGCGCCCTCGAAGCGAGCGCCCCGATAGAGCAGTCGGGAGAGCGGGCTGCCGGCGAACGTCGCAGGCTGGACGGTGATCGGCTCCACCCCGCCTCGACGGAGACGCTCCCAGAGATTGGGGCGAGGGAGGAACGATTCATAGTCGTATGCCACCGGTCGACCGGAGAGATCGACCCACTTCAAGGTGTTCACCACCTGCCCCGTCTCCTCGAGCCAGGTGAGATGGGCAACCAGACCGTGACGCGAGGGGGGGAGGGCGGTGGCGATCGTGGCGAGCGAGACGCTGGTTGTGGTCGGGAACGGGGCGTGCAGCGTCGCCTGATGCGTTTTAGCGAGTGGCCCGGCCTCCGCGTGCCCGAGTTGGGCCACGCCGAGACCGTCGAACAAGATGAGCACGTAGGTCCTGCCCTCGGAGACGAGGTCACCGACACCGGGATCGAGACCGGGGGAGGGAGAGCTCCCGATCAGGCGGGATTCGATCTCCGCGACCAGATTGACCAGACCGCGCGAGTCGTACGAAGGGGCGTCGACCATCGCCGCAGGCTAGGACCAGTCCCGGGGTTTTTCCCGATAGGACTTGGAGATTCCAAACTTCGACCAGAAACGACCTCTGCGTATACTCGCCCGCGGTGCTGTCCTTTCCACCCGAAACGGTATGACCCCATACTTCGAGAGTTACCTGACAGTCGGCGCATTCGCCGTTCTCGGGGCAGTCCTGGTGATGATGATGCTCGGCCTGGCCACGGTGCTGCGACCGACCAACCCCACGGCCACCAAGATGCTCACCTACGAGTGCGGGGTTGACCCTGTCGGATCGGGGTGGAGCCAGAGCTACGTTCGCTACTACGTCTACGGGCTGCTATTTGTCATCTTCGACGTGGAGGCGGTCTTCATCTTTCCCTGGGCGATAGTGCTCGACCAGTTGGGCACGTTTGGCCTGGTGGAGATGTTCGTGTTCATCGCCATCCTCCTCCTTGGGCTGGTCTACGCGGTCCGCAAAGGAGTCCTGCGGTGGGAGTAGTCCAGAAGTTCGGGGCCCCGAAGCCGGTGACTTGGCTTCTCAACTGGTCCCGGAAGTACTCCCTCTGGCTGTTCCAGTTCGGTCTGGCCTGCTGTGCCATCGAGCTGATGGCAGCGTCTGGCCCCCGGTTCGACTTCATGCGCTTCGGGATCATCCCTCTTCCCGCCTCGCCCCGTCAGGCCGATCTGATGGTCGTCGCCGGGACGGTCACCGACAAGATGGCTCCGGCCATTCGTCGTCTCTACGACCAGATGCCCGATCCCAAGTACGTCATCTCGATGGGGTCGTGCGCCAACTGCGGCGGCCCATATTGGGATTCCTACTCGGTGACCAAGGGAGTCGACCAGGTGATCCCGGTGGACGTGTACGTCCCGGGCTGTCCGCCTCGGCCCGAGGCATTGATGGACGGGATCGTGCTCCTCCAGAAGAAGATCCAGGGCGAAGACATCAAAGAGAAATGGAACCGGCGTGACCTCGAGCCCGTCTGAGACCGAGACGGCCGCCGTCCACCCGCTCCAGGAGTACGCCGATCGGGTTGCTGCCGCGGTAGGGGGCGATGGGACGGTGACCTTCGACACGGTCAAGATCAGGGTTCCCCTCGAGCGATGGGTCGATGCCCTGACCACGGCACGCGACGAGCTCGATCTCGTCTTCTTCTCTTGGCTCTCTGCAGTCGACTGGTCCTCCGAGGTCGAGGTGGGCGACCCTTTTCCCGAGCCGGTCGAAGATCGTCTCGAGCTCCTCGCCACCGTGGCCGATGTCAGCGAGGGGCGACGGGTGATCTTCTCCACCGATCTGGACAAGGAAACGCCTTCTGCACCCACCCTGATCGACGTGTACGCCGGGGCCAACTGGCACGAACGGGAAGCCCACGAGATGTTCGGGATCCATTTCGATGGTCATCCCAACCTGATCCACCTCTACTTGCCCGACCAGTTCCTGGGCAACCCGCTGCGAAAGAGCTATCCCCTTCTCAGCCGTGAGGTCAAGCCCTGGCCCGGCACGGTCGACGTCGAGGCGATGCCGGGCAGTGACGAAGGAACAGAGGACGAAGGAGCAGAGGGAGACGGGGCCGAGGCGGACGGGCCCTCCGAGGAGAACCCGGAGGCATGACATGGTGCTAGACCAGGATCTGGTCCGCCACCTCTCCGAGTCTTCGGTGTCGGTGGAGCTCGACACCGAGGACATGACCCTCAACATCGGGCCCCAGCACCCGTCGACTCACGGCGTTCTCCGACTCAAGGCACGGGTGGACGGCGAACGCGCCTTCGACGTGCAACCGGTCATCGGCTACATGCATCGCGGCTACGAGAAGCTGTCGGAGGCGAGGACCTACCCCCAGATCACCACCCTCGTCAACCGCATCGACTGGGTGTCGGGTTACGCCAACGAGATCCCCTTCATCGTCGCCGCCGAGAAGCTGCTCGGCGTCGAGGTGCCGGAGCGAGCCCAATACATCCGGCTCATCCTCACCGAAATGGCCCGGATCTCCTCCCACCTGGTCTTCATGGCGTCCTACCCGCTGGAGCTGGGGGCGGCCACCCCGCTCTTCTTCGCCCTGAGGGAGCGGGAGCGTGTGCTCGACCTGCTCGAGGGTGTGACCGGTGGCAGGTTCCACCCGAACTTCAACCGGATCGGCGGGGTCAAGCCGGCGTACGGGTCGGGCTCGGCGACCCGGAAGGTGATCCAAGACCTCCCTGCCGGGTTCCTCGCCGAGACCAGGGATGCGATGGACAAGGTGGTGGAGGCGGTGGACGAGCTGAATCAGCTGGTTGCCGACAACGAGATCATCGTGGCCCGGACCAAGGGGGTCGGGGTCCTGCCCCCCGAGGTGGCTGCCGCATACGGGGTCTCCGGGCCCAACCTCCGTGCCTCCGGAGTCGGGTTCGATCTGCGCAAGGTGGAGGACTACCTCCCCTACCACCTGTTCGACTTCGAGATCCCGACCGGGGAGAACGGCGACTGCTGGGATCGATGGCATGTCCGCCTCCTCGAGATTCGCCAGTCGGTGCGCATCGTCCAGCAGGCGATCGACGGCATCCCCTCCGGCCCGCTCCAGGCCAAGGTGCCCAAGGTGATCAAGGTGCCTCAGGGAGAGACCTATGTCCGGGCGGAGAACCCGAAGGGGGAGATGGGCTACTACCTGGTCTCCAACGGCAACCAGGGCCCCTACCGGCTGAAGATCCGCTCCGCCAGCTTCTCCAACATCTCGATCCTTCCCTGGATCCTGGAGGGTGTCCTGGTCCCCGACATCATCGCCATCATGGGAAGTCTGGACTTCGTGTTGGGGGACGTGGACCGATGAGTGCTCGCTTCGCTGATTTGGCTACGAGCTACGAGCCACGAGCAACGGGCCAGAGCGCGATTCTGGCTCGTCGCTCGTTGCCCGTTGCTCATCGCGTCAGGAAGGACACCCAGTGTCCTTCCTGACCGAGCTGTTCTCCAACTTCTGGGTCTCTCTTGCCGGGAAGCTGCTCATCGTCGCTCTCATGATCCCGCTCGTGGGCATGGTCATCGGGTTCGCCGAGATGAAGCTCTCGGCCAAGATGCAGGCACGGGTCGGCCCCTACTTCGCCGGGGGACGCTGGGGCTGGGCACAGCTCATCGCCGACGGGGTCAAGTTCTTCCAGAAAGAGGATCTGATCCCCACCGAGGCGGATCGCCCGGTGTTCAAGCTGGCGCCTGTGCTGGTGCTGGTGAGCACGGTCGCCCTTCTGGTGGTGATCCCCTTTGGCCCGGACCTGATCTTCCGCGATCTCTCGGTCGGCATCTTCTACGCCCTCGCTATCTCCTCGCTGAGCACTGTCGGGATCCTGATGGCCGGCTGGTCGTCGGGCAACAAGTACTCGCTGATGGGTGGGCTCAGGGCCGCCGGACAGCTGATCGCCTACGAGCTGCCCCTGGTGCTGGCCGTCGTGGGCGCGGTCATGCTGGCCGGGACCATGAGCATGTCCGGGATCGTCGAGGCCCAGATCGAGGCCGGGTACCCCTTTGTGGTACTCCAGTTCCTCGGCTTCGGGATCTTCCTGATCGCCGCCCTCGCCGAGCTGAGTCGGATCCCCTTCGACATGCCCATCGCCGAGTCGGAGCTGGTGATGGGATATCTGACCGAGTACTCGGGATTCCGTTTCCTGTTCTTCTTCCTGGCCGAGTTCGCCAATATGTTCACCCTGTCGGCGATCGCCGTGACCCTTTTCCTCGGCGGCTACTGGCTTCCCGGGATCCCCGAGGACGTCCTCGCCTATGCCGGTCCGGTGATCCTCATCGCCAAGACCTTCCTCCTCGTCTTTGTCATGATCTGGTTCCGCTGGACCTTCCCCCGGTTCCGAGAAGACCAGTTGCAGAGCATGGCCTGGAAGTGGTTGATCCCGATCGCCCTGGCCAACATCCTCCTCACCGGAGCCTTCAAGGTGTACCTATGACCAGCGCCACCGACCGACGTGTGCTTCCCGGCGTGGGGATGCTCAAGGGCCTCTGGGTGACCATCTACACCATGTTCCGCACCATCTTCCGTCCCGGGAAGTACCTCGCCACGATCAACTACCCGGTGGTCAAGGAGACCCCGGTGCCCCGGGCGCGGGGCGTCATCGCCCTGGACCAGGAGGCGTGCACGGTGTGCATGCTCTGTGCCCGCCAGTGCCCCGACTGGTGCATCTACATCGAAGGGCACAAAGAGGAGAAGGAGCCGGACAAGCCCGGGGGCAGGGTCAAGGTGCGGAACACGCTCGACCGTTTCGACATCGACTACGCGCTCTGCATGTACTGCGGGATCTGTGTCGAGGTGTGCCCGTTCGACGCCCTGTTCTGGTCACCGGAGTACGAGTACTCCGAGACGCAGATGGGCGACATGTTGCACGACATGGACCGTCTCCAGGACTGGCTCGCCACCGTCCCCGACAATCCGGAGCTGGAGAAATGAGAGCTCGGCTTCGCCTCGCCGCTGCGAGCTACGAGCTTCGAGCTACGAGTTGCTCTGGCTCGTTGCTCGTTGCTCGTTGCTCATGGCGCCCGGAGGGTGGATCGTGAGTTTCGGCGACTGGGTGTCCGAGCCGGTCAACTGGGTGTTTCTCGTCGTCGGGGCCCTGGTGCTGGTTTCCGCGTTCCGGGTGGTCACCGCTAAGAACGTGGTGCACGCCGCCCTGTTCCTGGTTGCCGCTCTGGCCGGGACCGCAGTGCTCTTCCTCATGCTCTCCGCCGAGTTCGTTGCCTGGGTCCTGGTGTTGGTCTACATCGGCGCGGTGATCGTCCTGTTCCTGTTCGGGATAATGATCACCCGGGCCCCCACCGGTCGTGACGTGGGCCTCGACGTGGAGAAGCGACTGTGGGCCGGGATCCTGTCCCTAGCCACCTTCGTGCTCCTCTCCTGGGCCTCGATCGACGCTTTCGGATCGACCCGGATCGAAGAGGTGGGAGAGGCCACCTCGACCGAGGTCCTCGGGCTGGCCCTGTTGGGTCGATTCGTCATCCCGTTCGAGGTGGTCTCCTTTGTTCTCCTCGCGGCCCTGATCGGGGGGATAACCATCGCCCGCCGCGATCTCACTCCCCTCGAGGAAGAGCAGAGGAGCTCGGTATGAGAGCCATGAGCCACGAGCTACGAGCGACGAGCCGGAGCGCGTTGCTGGCTCATTGCCCGTCGCTCGTTGCACGTCGCGCATCGTTCGCCGGAGGTGAACGATGCTTCTGAATCAGTTTCTGATTCTCGCGGCGGCAATGTTCTCGCTTGGGATCTACGGGCTGTTGGTCCGGCGCAACATCGTGCTCATCCTGCTCTCGGTCGAGTTGATGCTGGCCGCGGTGAACATCAACCTCATCGCCTTCGAAGCGGTGCTGCGCAGCCCTGATGCGATCGGCCAGGTGTTCGCCATATTCGTGATCACCGTTGCCGCCGCCGAGGTGGGCATCGGTCTCGCCATCGTCCTGATGATCTTCCGCAACCGGAAGTCGGCCAACGTCGACGAGCTCCACCTGATGAGATGGTGAGAGCGTCGCTCCGCTCCGCAGCTACGAGCTATGAGCTTCGAGCTCTGAGCCAGAGCGCGTCTTCGGCTCGTTGCTCGTTGCTCGTTGCCCGTTGCCCGGAGGTCACGAAGTGACCTCCGTCCTTGCCACCGAGGCGGAGCAGGCGGTCGAAGCCGGCATCACCGGCGGCTTCTTCGTGGACACAGCCGGAATCATGCTGGTACTGCCCTTCGTCGCCTTCCTCCTCATCATCGCCTTCGGGAAGCGGATGAGGAACCAGGGGGCGGAGCTGGCCATCGGGGCTCTCACCGTCAACACGGTGTGGGCCACCGTCCTCTTCGTGATGAACATGACCGACGGGGTGCTCGCCACCACCACCTTCGAGATCGGCCGGATCGGGAGCAATCTCGTCTTCGAGCTGGGGTGGGTGGTCGACGGGCTCTCCATCATGATGTACTTCCTGGTCAGCCTGGTGGGCCTGATCGTGTTCATCTACGCGGTGGGCTACATGCACGGCGACGTCAGGGTCCCCTGGTTCTTCGCCGCCTTCTCCCTGTTCGCCGGTTCGATGCTGGTCCTGGTGGGGGCCCCCAACTTGATCCAGCTCATCATCGGCTGGGAAGGGGTCGGTCTCGCCTCTTACCTGCTCATTGCCTTCTACTGGGAGGACATGGCCAATGTGAACGCGGGCAACAAGGCTTTCATGGTCAACCGCACCGCCGACATCGGGCTCATGCTCGGGGCGATCATCGTGGCGGTGGCGGTGGGCACCTTCGACTTCGCCGCCATCAACGAGGCCGCCGTCGCCGGGCTCGGCGCGCTCTCCACTGTCGCCGTAGTGGGTGGGGCACTTCTCTTCGTCGGGGCGATGGGCAAGAGTGCCCAGTTCCCCTTCCATATCTGGCTTCCCGATGCCATGGCCGGCCCGACCCCGGTCTCTGCTCTGATGCACGCAGCGACGATGGTCACCGCCGGGGTGTACCTCATGGGCCGGATGTTCCCTCTCTTCCAGAACATGGCCACCGAGCTCAGGCCCTGGATGGTGGTCATCGGCGCCGTCACGCTGTTCGCCCTGGGCTTGCTCGCCCTGGTCGCCGACGACATCAAGAAGGTGCTGGCCTATTCGACCGTGTCCCAGCTCGGCTACATGATGACCGCGGTCGCCGCCGGCGGCTACACCGCCGGGCTGTTCCACCTGTTCACCCACGCCTTCTTCAAGGCCTTGCTCTTCCTGGGTGCGGGATCGGTGATACATGCCGTCCACTCCAACAACATGAGCGATATGGGCGGTCTGAGGAAGTTCATGCCCCGCACCTACTGGACCTTTGTGATCGGGGCCTTGTCCCTGGCCGGGATCTTTCCCCTGGCCGGGTTCTGGTCCAAGGACGAGATACTGGCCACCCTCGGCTTCGAGGGGTACACCGCGATCATGTGGATCGCGGTCGCCGGCGCATTCGTCACCGCCTTCTACATGACCCGTGCCGTCGCTCTCACCTTCCATGGGGAATACAAGGGGCACGGGCATCCCCATGAGTCACCGAGAGTCATGACCGGCCCACTGATCGCCTTGGCCATCCCCTCGGTCCTCTTCGGGCTGTTGAACATTCCCGGTGTCGGGTTCCCGGTCATCGGCAACTTCACCGAGTGGCTGGCGGTGCGAGCGGTCCCGATGGGGGACCATCACGCCGAGGGGATCGACTTCCTCCTCGCCGGAGCCGGGCTGCTCGCCGCCCTGGGCGGCATCGCCCTGGGCTGGCTGGTCTGGGGCAAGGACCGGGATACCCAGGCGGAGCGGGACCGCTTCCAGATTCCTGCTCTCTACCCGCTGCTCCGCAACAAGTATTTCGTGGACGACCTCGCCGACGGTGTCGTGGCGGGGACCATGGGGCCGCTCGCCCGTTTCACCAATTGGGTCAACGACTACATCATCGACGGGATCGTCAACGGGGTCGGGTTGCTCACCAGAGGTTTGGGCTCGTTCGTCTACGGGGTGGTTGACCAGAAGGGTGTCGATGGTGTGGTCCACGGTTTGTCGGCGGGAGCCGACGGCGCCGGGTCGGCTCTGCGTAGGTGGCAGACCGGCCGGGTGCAGCAGTATGCGGCATCGGTGGTCGGGGGCGCCCTGATCCTGATAGTCCTGTTCGTGTTCGTGAGATAGGAGAGGCAGAGAGCGATGGAATTGTTCGAAACGTGGGCCCTGACCCTGATCGTCTTCCTGCCTCTGGCCGGTGCCCTCCTCCTCGGGTTGGTCCCCAAGGAGAACGAGGGGGCGCTGAAGGCGTTGTCCCTCCTCGTCACCGGCGCCGCCTTCATCCTCTCCGTGGTCGCCATCGGTCTGTTCGACTTCTCCGGCGCCCCCTACAACACCTATCAGTTCGAGGTCAACGAGAGCTGGATCGGGGCGATCAACGCCAACTACCACATTGGCATCGACGGGATCAGCCTTCCCATGCTCGTCCTGTCCACCTTCGTCATGGTGCTCTCGGTGATCTACAGCTGGAATCACTGGGAGGAGCCGAGGAACCCCAAGGTCTTCCTCATCCTCATGCTGATCCTGGCCACCGGGCTCAACGGCACCTTCGTCGCCCTCGACCTGGTCCTGTTCTTCATCTTCTTCGAGGTGGTCCTGGTCCCGATGTACTTCATGATCGGGATCTGGGGCGACCGGTCGCCACGCAGGCTGCCCGGGTTCGGCAGGGAGGTGCAGACCCGTCTCTACGCCGCCATCAAGTTCTTCCTGTTCACCCTGTTCGGGTCGGCGTTCATGCTCCTCGGCTTCCTGGCCCTCTACTTCGCCTCGGGCGACGCCAGCGAGACCGGATTGCGCACCTTCGACATCGTCGAGCTCACCGTCCTCGGATCGGAAGGTGCTTTCACCGGCACCTTTGCCTTCCTCGTGTTCGGGGCGATGTTCCTCGGGTTTGCGGTCAAGGTGCCGATGTGGCCTCTCCACACCTGGCTGCCCGACGCCCACACCGCCGCCCCCACGGTCGGCTCGGTCTTGCTGGCCGCCATCATGCTGAAACTCGGCTCATACGGGTTCATCCGCATCTCGCTGCCGATTCTCCCCGATGAGGCGCGCAACTGGGCTCCTGCCATCGCCATCCTCGCCGTGATCGGGATCATCTACGGCTCGCTGGCCTGTCTCGCCCAGACCGACATGAAACGGCTCATCGCCTTCTCCTCGGTCGGTCACATGGGATTCGTGATGCTGGGGATCGCGACCCTGACCGACGTCGGGATCAACGCGGCCGTCATCGGGATGGTGGCCCACGGTTTGATCACGGGTCTCCTCTTCTTCCTGGCCGGCTCGATGTCACATCGTTATCACACGAGGGAGATGTCCCGCCTCGGGGGCAACATGAGGTTGATGCCGGTGATGGGGGGCATCCTCGCCTTCACCGCGATGGCATCCCTCGGTCTGCCCGGCCTGGCCGGGTTCTGGGGCGAGTTCATGTCGCTGGTGGGCGCCTACAACCCCCTCGACGGGCTCTCCCTGGGTGTGTTCCGCACCTCTATGGTCCTCGGGGCGGTCGGGACCGTACTCACCGCCGGGTACATGCTCTACATGCTGCAGCAGGTCAACCTGGGTGAGCCGGGCGAAGAGTGGCAGGGTCGTGAGTTCCACGACGTGGACCGCTTCGAGATGACCGCCTGGGTCCCACTAATCGTCCTGATCGTGGTGGTCGGGTTCTACCCCAAGATCATCTTCAACGCCACCACCGACAGCGTGGTGTCCCTGGTGGAGATGGTGTTCAAGCCGGAGACCGTCGCCTCGCTGGGCTCGGGAGGATGATGGCTGGCAAGCGAGCTACGAGCTACGAGCTTCGAGCTACGAGTCGGAACGGTCTGGCCCGTTGCCCATTGCTCGTTGCTCGTCGCCTCGAGGGTTGCCGACGGGCAAAGTCGGCCGGCAAGGAAAAACAGTGACCTTCGAGATCGACTATCTGGCCCTGGCGCCCGAATTCGTGGTGGTGGGGACGATGCTCGGAGTGTTCACTCTCGACCTCGTCCTTCCCCGCGCCCGGAAGTACTGGACCGCCACCATGGCCGTGGCCGGCACCACCCTCGCCGCCGTCCCCCTGGTCCTCCTCGCATCCGAGGGGACGACCAGGTCGATGTTCGACGGTTCGTACGTTGTGGACGAGTTCGCAGTCATCCTCAAAGGCGTCTTCCTCGTCTCGGCATACATCGTCCTTCTCATGTCCCACCATTACATCGAGTCGGATCGCTACTACCAGGGCGAGTACTACTTCCTCCTCCTGGCGTCGGTGCTCGGCTCCCTGGTCATGGCATCTGCTCGAGACCTGATCATCCTGTTCATCGGTCTCGAGCTCACCACCGGGCCCCTCTACATGCTGGCAGGATGGAGAAAGGGCGACGCCAAGTCCAACGAGGCCTCGATGAAGTACTTCATCCTCGGGGTCCTATCGACGGCGATTCTGCTCTACGGGATGTCGATGCTGTACGGATTGACGGGGGAGGTCACCTTCGCCGGTCTCGCCGAGGCGACCACGGGCATGGCCGACGAGCCCGCCATCATCGTGGCCGTGTTCGGGCTCATCGTCGGGTTCGGGTTCAAGATCTCGGCGGTGCCCTTCCACTTCTGGGCGCCGGACACCTATGAAGGGGCGCCCACGCCGGTGACCGCCTATCTCTCGGTCAACTCGAAGGCAGCCGGATTCGTCGCCTTCCTCCTCATCATGTACCAGGCCCTTCCCGGGCTCTCCGAGATCTGGGCTCCGGCGCTGTGGCTGCTGGCTGTCTTGTCCATGACGGTGGGCAACCTGGCCGCCCTGCGTCAGAGCAACATCGTCCGTCTACTTGCCTACTCGTCGATCGCACAGGCAGGTTTCATGCTGGTCCCCTTCGCCGCGGCGGCCGTGGCGGGAGCCGACCTGGCCGAGGCGTTCTCGGCGACCGTGATCTACCTCGTCATCTACGCCATCATGAACCTCGGGGCCTTCGCCGTTGTCATCGCCGGTGCACGCAAGACGCGCTCGGGTGAAATCCGGGCCTGGTCGGGGCTGGCACAGGTCGACGTCAGGCTCGGCATCCTGGTCACCGTGTTCTTCTTCAGTCTGGCCGGGATCCCGCCTCTGGCCGGGTGGTTCGCCAAGTTCGCCATGTTCCGCTCGGTCATCATCGCCGGCGGTGTCTCGACCGTGGTCCTGGCCGCGATCGCCGCGGTCAACTCGGTCATCGCCCTCTACTACTACGCCCGCGTGGTGAAGTCGGTCTGGCTGGACGATCCGGTCGGCGAGTTCGCCCCGGATGTCGAAGCGGCTCCCGCAGGCTCGTTGCGCCTCGCCTTGCTGGTGGCCCTGGCGATCACCGTCATCATCGGGCTGTTCCCGGCCGTCGCCACCTTCGTCGGCGACGCCAGTCGGGTGATAGCAAGCGGCGGCTGAGGCCCATAGGCGACCTGTCGTGGGGCGTCGGACAGATCACCTCGGATGGGGATCGGAACCCGATCATGTGGCGTCTCCACCTGCGATCCGGTCGCGAGCAGGTCTTCGACATGCTGGACACCGATGCGGGGCGTGCAGCCTTCTGGGCCGAGACCGCTGTGGAGCAGGACGGAGTGATCACGTTCGAGTTCGTCAGCGGTCTTCGACACCAGAGTCGGATTCTGCGACGTGACCGCCCTGCCGGGTGGAGCATCGAGTACTTCGGCTCGAAGGTGAACTTCGATCTCGTCGATGACGGAGCCGGAGGCACCGACCTCACTCTTGTCGACGAAGGCGTCGACGACGCCGACCGTTGCGAGGTGATGGCAGGCTGGCTCAACGTTGCTGCTCCCGTTGAAGGCGGCGGTTGACTTCGCCATCGACCTCTGAGGCCATGACCCGGTCAGGACCTGGGAGCAGGGATACGTCGATCAGTGAGGCGGGTGCGGCCGGCACGGCACTGTCTCTGACCATCCACCTGCGGGCCGCCGCTCGGTCCGGACCGCCCGGGCACAGGCTTACTCCCTCGGGTCGTCCAGCCCGAGCACCTTGGCGATCTCCTGCGTCACCGCCCACGAGCCCCGGTCGTGGTTCAAGAGGACCACGATCGTGGTGTTGTCTCTCACGTAGTGCGACAACATGCCCGAGACTCCTGGATCGCCACCGGCATGGCCGTAGATGGTTACCACATCGTCTTCGACGACCAACTCCATCCCGTAGCCGTATCCCTCCGGGCTGTCTTCCTCGAGACCGTGTGGCGTGAGCATCAACGAGAGTGTCTCCGGGGTGATGACGGAGCCGGACTGCAAAGACTCGATGAAATGGGCGAGATCGGCGGCGGTGGTGATCATGCCCCCGTCGGGCATGCCACCGGCCGGCACGCTGTAGATGTTGGAGACCCAGGTCTCCGGGGGCTCGTCGGTGACCATGTACGGCGTCGCCATCCTCGTCGGCTCGGTGTCCAACTGGTCGAAACCGGTGTCGGAGAGACCCATCGGCACCAGCACCTCTTCGGTGGCGACTTGGGCGAACGACTTGCCTGTCACCCACTCGATGAGCACCCCGATCAGGATGAAGTTGGCGTCGCCGTAGACGAACTCGCCGAGCTCACTCCTCATCGGCTTGTCGGCGATCAATGGGAGGATGTCTCTGGGGCCGCGCGCGTGATAAACGGGGACTGTCTCCCACGCGCCGATGAATGAAGCCCAGGTTTCGTCCTCATCGTCGTGGTAGTTGGGAAGGCCCGAGGTGTGGGAGAGAAGATGATGGAGGGTGTGCCGCTCGTCGAGCGCCTGCGGCCGAAGCTCGGCGGGAAGGAAGTCGAACAAGGGTCGGTGAAGGCTAAGGGAGCCTCTCTCCACCATCCTGAGAGCAGTGGTCGCGGTGACCATCTTGGTCATCGACGCCACTTGGAATCGGCTCTGGTTGGTCACCGGGACGCCATGACCTCGGTGGGCGACGCCGGCTGCATGCTCGAACACGGTCTGCCCACCGGTCCGCACCAGGACCACCCCGCTGAACAGATGCCGCAGGGCCCGGTCGTCGAGCCACGACGCAAGTTTGTCCCGGTCGAGCCGACTCACCTGCTCCCCCGGACCTCACCACGGCGTAGCGCCCGGTACTCCCGGTCGAGCAACGACCACAGCGAGTGGTCGACCCAGTTCCCCCGGATGAGCAGCTCCTCCCGGAGGACACCCTCCCGGGTGAATCCGAGTTTCTCCGCCACGCGGTCCGATGCGATGTTGCCGACGGCTATGCGGAGGGTGACCTTGTGGTACCCGAGCGAGGTGAAGGCCTCCTCGAGCATGCGCTCCACTGCTTCGGTGCAGATCCCCTTGGAGTGCTCGTCGGTGCGCACCCAGTATCCGAACTCGGCGATCTTTCCCAGTTTGGAGACGGTCCACAACGAGATGCTCCCCACGTGGCGTTCAGGGTCGTCTTTGAATCGGATCGTGTAGTCCCACGCCCGGTCCTCCTTCCACGCCTGCAGCGACTCACGAATGAACGCCGTCGTGTCGCCGTGCTCATAGTCCATCCGGGCCCATGGGAGCCACTGGTTCAGCTCGGGCAGGGAGGCACGGGCGGCCTCGTCGTATGTGATGTGGTCGCGACGACTGAACCGGCGCAGGATGAGGCGTTCGGTCTCCAGAAGTGGCTTCGGCACAGGGTCAGGTTATCGGCGGGCTTAACCTGAGTTCTCGATGTGGGACACACTTCATCTCGTCGAAGCCGCTCCCGCCGGCGACCTCCATCTCGCCGCGGTCCTGGCACCGCTCTACGAGGACGACGACGGGGAGGTGAGGGTGATTCTCACCAAGCGGCCCGAGACCATGCCCACCCATGCAGGTCACATCTCCTTTCCCGGGGGTCGGGCGCATCCCGATGACTCGGGGCCCGTCGACACCGCCCTTCGCGAGGCCCACGAGGAGGTGGGCATCGAGCGTGACAGGGTCGCGATCCTGGGATTCCTCCCGGCAATCGACACGGTGGAGTTCAAACCTTGGGTGATCCCTGTCGTGGGCCGGGTGGCCACTCCCTTGCATCTGGTGCCCAGCGAACGAGAGGTCGCTCGGATTCACGTGCCACGCCTGGCGGATCTCGCCGATGAAGGACGCTGGTGGCACGTGCCGTGGAATGGTCGTCGTGTCTGGTATTACGACCTGGACGGGGACACGCTCTGGGGAGCGACGGCGCACATGGTCCGATCCCTGCTCGGGCTCGCCGACTAGCACCCGCACCACCCATCGACACGGTTCTAGGCCATCGTGATGTCTTAGAATCGACAGGGCGGGGGTATCTCCTAGTCAACCTGTGAAGAAACGACTGATTATCGCCGGGGCGCTGGTCGCTGCCCTACTCCTGGCCGTGGGAGCGAGTCTCGCCATGTCGACATGGCGGGATGTGAATCGCGTCAGCATCGACCGGGAGACACCCATCGAAACGCCCGACGACGAGCCGTCGGGGGAGGAGCAGGCCGCGGCGGACACCCCACGGGTCGACTCGGTCGAGGGCTTGGAAGTGTTCTTGCTCGTTGGCTCCGACTCGAGGAACACCTTGGACGACGTCGAGGGCTTCGGCGATTTCGACGGCGAGCGAGCCGACGTCGTCATGGTGCTGCTCCGCCCCGCCGATGGCTCGAGGGCTGCTCTGTTGTCCCTGCCCCGCGACCTGCTCGTCGACGACATCTGTCGTTCAGGGCGGGCGCACCGGTTGAACGACGCCCTCCAGGGTTGCGACACCGTCAACGGGCCCACCGCCCTCACCCGGACCGTGGAGGAGGTCATCGACCAGACCGTCGATCACCTCGCCATGGTCGATCTGGCCGGGTTCCAGGAGGCCGTCGATGAGGTGGGCGGCTACGAGATCTGTGTCGAGCGCGCGGTCCGGGACCAGAGGGCGCAGCTCCAGCTCCCGGCCGGGTGCACCCACGCCTCCGGCGCCCAGACCCTCGCCTGGCTCCGCTCGCGCAGCACCCAGGAGCTGACCGAGAACGGCTGGCGGACCATGCCCGGGGTCAACGACCTCACCCGCAACCAGCGTCAGCGCGAGTTTCTCCTCTCCATGCTGGGCCGCCTCTCCAACTTCGGCAGCCCGACCGACATCGCCGAGGTGGCCAGATCGATCGCCCCGCACGTCACCGTCGACTCCGAGTTGTCCTTCATCGATGCCGTCAACCTGGCATGGACCATGCGTGGGCTGAGTCGGGGCAACATCGACGAGCTCGAGATCCCTGTCTCCGACGCCACCACGGCCTCCGGTGCGGCGGTGTTGGTCGCCGAGGTCGACATCGCCGACCTCGTGGACGACTACCTGGCCCCTGAGATCGCCGAGGACCCGACCGGCGCCTTCGCCGGGTGAGTGTCCGCTGGCCAGGCCCTGACCAACTGCGCCTTCCCACCACCACGGTCGGCCGTTGCACAGGCGCGTGAGAGGGGCGAGAATCATCGACATGGCACCGAGACGTGTGTTTTCCGGCATTCAGCCCACGGGTGATTTCCATGTGGGGAACTATGTAGGAGCACTGAGGAACTGGGTGGCGTTGCAGGACGAGTACGACGAGACCATCTACTGCGTCGTCGACCTGCACGCCATGACCATGCCCTACGACCCGGAAGATATGCGGGCCGGGCGTCTGGAGACGGCCAAGATGCTGCTGGCGGTGGGCATCGACCCGGAGCGCTCGCTGCTGTACCACCAATCCGAGGTGCCGCAGCACGTCGAGCTTGCCTGGATCCTGGGGACCATGACCGGAATCGGTCAGCTGGAGCGGATGACGCAGTTCAAGGAGAAGGCGGACCGGGCCCGGCAGAATCTGGGCATCTTCGCCTACCCGGTGTTGCAGGCCGCCGACATCCTGGTGCACAAGGTGCATGCGGTGCCGGTCGGGGACGACCAGACCCAGCATCTCGAGCTGACCCGGGACCTGGCGCAACGGTTCAACGCCCGCTTCGGCGACGAGTTCCCCCTACCAGAGACCATCACGCCGGAGGTCGGGGCGAGGGTCATGTCGCTGACCGAGCCCACATCGAAGATGTCCAAATCGGATCCCAGCCCGCGGTCGCGCATCCTGCTCAAGGACGGCCCCGACGACATCCTGAAGAAGGTCAAGGCGGCGGTTACCGACACCGGGGCCGACGTCGCCTACGACTGGGACTCCAAGCCGGGTATCTCCAACCTGCTCGAGCTCTTCAGCGTTTTCGCCGACCGCCCCATCCCCGACCTGGTGGCCGAATACGGCGATGCCGGTTACGGGGCGTTCAAGGTCGCCGTGGCGGAGGCGATAGTCGAGGGCTTGGCCCCGGTGCGGGCCGCCTACGAGGCGCTCGACGACGCCGAGGTGGAGAAGCTCATGGCGCGCGGTGCGGCAACGGCCCGTGACCGCGCCGAGACCGAGATGAAGACGGTGCGGGAGAAGGTCGGCCTCGCCTAGAGGTTCCTCGAGACCTCACTGACCCACCGTCTCGAGCAGTTCGGGCGGGAGCAGCAGCACTACCGCGGCCAGCAGGTTGAACCCGGAGTGGATGAAGATCGCCGGGCCCAGCCGCTTGGAGCGAAGGGTGACCCAGGCGAGGACCAATCCCACGAGGAACAGTTGGGGCAGAACCACCGCGGCCGCCTCGAGCATGCGACCAGGATCGAGCCCGAGCAGGTGGAACGCGGCGAAGACGAGGGACGTGACCACCATGATCGTGCGCCTTCCCCGCGCCTCGAGTGTCTTGAGCAGAATCCCGCGGAAGATGAGCTCCTCGGTGACCGGGGCAAGCACCACCGCAGTGACCATGGCCGCCACCCGCGCCGTCGTTGTCTCCAATCCGGCGATGGCGGTGCCCACCTGCTGAGCGGACTCGCCTTCGGGGAACAGGAGCGAGCTGAGGGGGAGGAAGGCGATGGCCAGGCCCAGTTGGAGCACCAGTCCGATACCGAGGTAGCGGAGGTCCCTGCCTTCGATGGCGAATCCCAGGTCGGGGTGGTCCTTGCGCCGGCTCAGCAGCCAGAGCACCAGCAGATGGCCCAGATACTGCCCGGTGAGGGCGAGAACCAGCGACATCTCCTCGCCACCGAGGATCTCGCTGACGGCGACGAACAAAGCAGCGCCGATGAACCCGCCCAGGATGACGAAGAAGAAGTCGGTGAGTGACCATGGCCTGGGCACGTGGGGCGAGCCTAATGACTGCCGGGGAGCATCCACTGTTACGCTGGATCAAGCGCCCTAGCGGAGGTTGGTCGGAGTGGAAATCGACATCGGGATCGGGAAATCGGGTCGCCAGGCCTACGGGTTCGACGACATCGCCATCGTCCCATCGCGACGAACCCGCGATCCCGACGACGTCGATATCTCCTGGCAGCTCGACGCCTTCAAGTTCGAGCTCCCCATGATGGGCTCGGCCATGGACTCGGCGATCAGCCCGGACACTGCTGTCCGGATCGGAAGGCTCGGGGGTCTTGCCGTCCTCAACCTGGAGGGGCTGTGGACCCGCTATGAGGATCCTGAGCCCTACTTCGAGGAGATCGCCGAGCTCACCCCGGACAAGGCCACGCTGCGCATGCAGGAGATCTACCTGGAGCCGGTCAAGCCGGATCTGATCGGGCAGAGGGTCGCCGAGATCAAGGCGGAAGGTGTGGTCACCGCGGCCAGCCTCACGCCGCAGCGGGTGCGGAGCTGGGCGTCTCACGCTCTGGGTGCGGGGCTCGACGTGCTGGTCATCCAGGGCACAGTTGTCTCGGCCGAGCATGTGTCGAGCCGGGAGGAGCCACTCGATCTCAAGGAGTTCATCGCCGGCTGTGAGGTTCCGGTGATCGTGGGAGGCTGCGCCAGCTATTCCACTGCCCTTCACCTGATGCGCACCGGCGCTGTCGGCATTCTGGTCGGGGTCGGTCCCGGAGCGGCGTGCACGACACGAGGCGTACTCGGCGTCGGCGTTCCCCAGGCGACCGCAATCGCGGATGCAGCCGGGGCCCGGATCCGATACCTGGACGAAACCGGCCGCTATGTCCATGTGATCGCCGACGGCGGGATGAGGACCGGAGGCGATGTGGCGAAGGCCATCGCCTGTGGGGCCGATGCGGTGATGATCGGCTCCCCTCTCGCTTCCGCTTCCGAGGCCCCGGGCCGTGGCTTCCACTGGGGGATGGCGACCTTCCACCCCACCCTTCCCCGCGGGGCAAGGGTCGAGGTGGGGGATCGGGGCACCCTGGAGCAGATCCTGGTCGGGCCGGCCAACGAGAACGACGGCAAGCTGAACCTTTTCGGCGCCCTCCAGGTTTCGATGGCCACCACCGGTTTCTCCGACGTCAAGGAGTTCCAGAAGGCCGAGGTGATGATCGCCCCCTCCCTGCAAACCGAAGGCAAATCGCTCCAGCGGAGCCAACGGGTGGGCATGGGGTGAGTCGGTCGTCGGTAGTCAGTGGTCGGTTGTCAGTTGTCAGTTGTCAGTAGTCGGTAGTGAGTAGTCAGCAATGAGCGAAACGAGATCCGGATACGGGATACCGGATACCGGCTACCCAGAACCAACACCATCGGTGTTGGTTCTGGACTTTGGGGCCCAATATGCCCAGCTCATCGCCCGCCGGGTGCGTGATGCACATGTCCACTCCGAGATCGTCTCCCGCGAGATCACCCCTGAGCAGGTCCGGAGTCGCAACCCGATCGGGCTTATTCTCTCCGGCGGCCCTGCATCGGTCTACGCCGAGGACGCTTACCGGATGGACCCGGCGATCCTCGAGATGGGTCTGCCGGTGCTGGGGATCTGTTACGGCCATCAGCTCCTGGCCGATCTCGCCGGTGGGACCGTGTCCAACACCGGAAACGCCGAGTACGGCAACACCAGCCTGATCGTCACCGCGGACTCGGTCCTGCTCAAAGACTTGCCCGGCGAGCAGAACGTCTGGATGTCGCATCAGGATCAGGTCACCGACCCCCCCGATGGCTTTGTCGCCGTCGCTACCTCGGACGGCGCCACGGTGGCGGCAATGGAGGATCGGGATCGGGCCCTATACGGGGTCCAGTTCCATCCCGAGGTGGCCCACACCCCCAGGGGCGAGGAGATCCTGAAGCGCTTCCTCTACGACGTCTGCGATGCAGCACCCACCTGGACCTCGCTATCCATAATCGAGACCCAGGTGGAGGCGATCAGGGCCCAGGTAGGGAATGGGCGGGTCGTGTGCGGTCTCTCCGGCGGTGTCGACTCAGCCGTCGCCGCCGCTCTGGTGCACAAGGCGGTGGGTGACCGATTGACCTGCATCTTCGTCGACCACGGACTGCTCCGGGCGGGCGAGGCGGAGCAGGTCGAGGAGACGTTTCGATCGCACTTCGAGGTGGACTTCGCCCACGTCAAGGCCGAGGACCGCTTTCTCGAGCTGCTTGCCGGGGTCACCGATCCCGAGGAGAAGCGGAAGATCATCGGGGAGACCTTCATACGTGTATTCGAGGAGGCGGCGTCGTCGGTTGGTGATGCCGCCTACCTGGTCCAGGGGACCCTCTACCCCGATGTGATCGAGTCCGGGTCGGCCAGCGCGGCAACGATCAAGACCCATCACAACGTCGGCGGGCTCCCGGCCGACATGAGGTTCGAGCTGGTCGAGCCGTTACGTGACCTGTTCAAGGACGAGGTGCGGGCAATCGGCGAGGAGCTGGGCCTGCCCGAGGAGATCGTGTGGCGACAGCCGTTTCCCGGACCCGGGCTCGCCGTGCGGGTGATCGGAGAGGTCACCAGGGAGCGTTTGGAGCTGTTGCGTGCTGCGGATCTGGTCGTGACCGAGGAGATGCGACGTGCCGGTCTCTATCGTGAGATCTGGCAGGCATTTGCCGTGTTGCCCGCGGTGAGGACGGTCGGGGTGCAGGGGGATCTGCGTACCTACGCCTATCCGGTGGTGGTGCGGGCGGTCACTTCGGAGGATGCGATGACCGCCGATTGGGCCCGTCTGCCTCATGAGCTGCTGGCACGGATATCGAGTCGGATCATCAACGAGGTGCCCGGGATAAACCGCGTCGCCTACGACATCTCGAGCAAGCCTCCGGCCACGATCGAGTGGGAGTGACGAGAAGGCGAGATCCAAGGATTTGGGCAACGGGGCTCGTTCAGGACAAGGTCATCCCTGCCGATAATCTTCCATCAGGCTAGGGAGCACATCTCGGTGGATCTGAATACGCCCGAGCTGACTCGGATATTTCGCGACGAGCTGGAGGAGCGTTCCGGCAACTTGGTCGCGGGCGCCGTGGCACTCCGCCAGCGTGAGCTCGGTGCCTCCCAGGTCGAGGGTTTGATCCGTGACGCCCACACCATCAAGGGCTCGGCCGGGCTGCTCGGATTCGAGGAGATCAGGGAGATCGCCTCCCGTCTCGAGCACGTGTGGAACCAGATCGGCGAGGGCTACACACCGCCCAGTGACGTCATGGTCGCCATGGAGGCGAGTGCCGGCAGGCTCGTCTCGTCACTCGACTCCGAGGACACCGAGCTTGCCGCCATCGCGGACAAGCTGGTGCTCGGAGAGCGGGCGGAGCAGACGCCCGGCGACGGGCCGGGCTGGTCTCCACCGGCGGAGGTGATCCCGCTGCGCCCGCCCGAGCCAGGGAGTCTGGGTGGGCTCCTCACGTCGGTTTCCGACTCCCTGCTCGGCGGGTCGACGAGGGTCGACACCGGAGAGCTCTACCGGCTGATCAACCGCATCGTCGAGGTGTCGCTCGATGCCGAGGCGCTGGCCGATCTCTCCCTGCTCTCGATCGAAGGATCGGATCCGGCGATGTTCCGCAAGTCGTGGCGCCAGCAGTTGGAGCGTCTCGCTGGCTCTATCGCCGAGATACAGGACCAGGCCGTGGCCGTTGCCAACATCTCCTTCCGTGAGGCGACGGCGACCTTTCCCCAATTCGTCAGGTATCTCGGGCGTCGGATGGGCAAGGATGTCCGCTTCGAGCTGACCGGCGAAGATGTCCAGCTCGACCGCCAGATCGTCGACCTTCTCCGCGAGCCGCTGCGTCATCTGCTGGTCAACGCCGTCGATCATGGCATCGAGAGCTCGGCTGAGCGGCTGGCCGCGGGCAAGAGAGCTACCGCCACCGTGAGTGTCGGGGCGGAGATCGTCGACGAGAGGGTTGAGGTCTCGGTCTCCGACGACGGGGCCGGAATCGACTGGGACCGGGTCGCCGACGTCGCCGCCGACCGAGGCATCCCCTTTGTCTTCTCCGACTTGAGCCCGATACTCTTTCATCCAGGCTTCACCACGACCACCGAAGTGACCGACTTCTCCGGTGCCGGCGAGGGCTTGTCCACCGTGCGAGACATCGTGGAGAAGGTCAACGGCGTGGTTCACATCGAGAGCCCCAAGGGGATGGGTACCAGAGTCACCATGACTCTTCCCATGTCGATGGTGCTCCAGAACGTGGTCGTCATCGCCACCGGGGACCAGTTCTGGGGTCTGCCCGAAGCCTCGATCGAAGCGGCCATGCCCCTGACACGGGCAGAGATCTCAACCCACGAAGCAGGCCGGGAGGTCCGTTTCCAGAGTCGTGAGATCCCCTGCGTCTCCCTTGCCGACGCCGTCGGCGTGCACAACGGTGGCGACGAGGCGGAGCTTCTCGTCATCAACACCAGATTCGGGCTCGTCGCCGTCACCGTCAGCGAGCTCATCGACCGTCGCCGCGTCGCGGTGAAGAGTCTTGGCCCCATCCTCGAGGGTCCGGGTCACGTGACCGGGGCCGCCTTGCTCGGTGGAGGGCAGGTTCTGGTTGTGCTCGATCCCAACTTCCTCGGCTACCTGGCCAAGGGACGCCCCCAGCTCGTGGGGCACCGGCCCCGGATCCTGGTGGTCGACGACTCGGCCGGTGTGCGCCAGCTTCTCTCAGCCACTTTGAACGGGGCGGGATTCGACGCCGAGGTCGCTGCCGGGGCTCGTGAGGCGATGATGGCTATGGCCAACGGCGGCTTCGAGGCCATGGTGATCGACTATTCGATGCCGCGCTCCAATGGGGTGGAGCTAATCCGCACCATGCGCGCCTCCGACATCAAGGTCCCGATAGTGATGGTCTCCGGTGTCGCCACCCAGGAAGAGAAACAGGCTGCCTGGGATGTAGGGGTGGATGCCTACCTGGACAAGTTCGACCTTCGTCAGGGCGTTCTCACCGAGACTCTGCACCGGATGATCGGATCTGACGAAGGGGCCGGCGCCGGCTGAGCATCGGTATCTCCTGCCGATTCAGGTAGTTTCATTGGCGACCGATAGAGAAAAGGCATGCCTCAGTTGCCGGATTCGTTGAGCTGGTGGTCCCTGTTACTCGCCTTGGTGGGTGTCGCAGGGGTGATATGGGCCCTCGCCATCACCCGGCATGGGCGGCAGCGCGAGCGCGAGGTCGTGCGTCTCTCCGAGGAGGCGCATCGGATCAAGAACGACTTCGTCGCCATGATCAGTCATGAGCTTCGCACTCCGCTCACCTCGATCGCCGGCTTCGCAGACACCCTGGTCGAGTCGTGGAAGGACCTGCCCGACGAGGAGGTCGATGAGTTCCTGGGCATCATCAATCGTCAATCGGTTTATCTCGGCGACCTGGTGGAGGACGTGCTCGTCATCCCCCGTCTCGAGGCGGACAGGCTCCGCTTCCACCCCGAGCTGTTCGACCTGGGAGATCTGCTCGGCGACGTGGCCAAGATGGTCTTTCCCACCGGCGGGAAAAAGAGCTCGATCGTTTCCCTTCCCGACGGGGTCCGGGTCAGGGCCGACCGTCGGAGGGTGCAACAGGTGATCCGGAACCTGATGGAGAACGCCCGCAAGTACGGCGGGGACCAGGTCATGGTCGAGGGCTTCGTGATGGGGGACCAATACCTGGTCGTCATCTCGGACAACGGCCCTGGCGTCCCCGACGAGGAGACTCAACGCGTGTTCGAGAACTTCGAGCAGCTCTCCAAGGGCGATACGAGGGAGGCAACCGGGATCGGTCTCGGTCTCCCCATCGCGAGGAGGCTGGCCCGGGCCATGGGTGGCGAGGTCTGGTACGAGCGGCGGTTCCCGACGGGCGCCCGCTTCTGTTTCTCCCTGCCACTGCGTCGCCGTGCGGTGCTCGGTGAGGACGAGATGCCGGAGCCGATCGACCTCGACGCCACCGCCTCGGTCGAGTTGGACGACGAGACGGCGCTCACCACTTGACCGCCTGATCTCCTGATCACACCCATGTGATTCGTCGCCGGTACCATCACCGGTGATGCAGGCAGAGTGGTTCTACGACGATGTTCCCACCGAATCCCCGCTCTTCGCCGACCTCAACCCCTCGCAACGTGAGGCCGTGGCCGCCACCGAAGGCCCGGTTCTGGTCGTGGCCGGAGCCGGCTCAGGCAAGACGCGCGTCCTCACCTACCGCATCGCCCACCTGATCCGCGACCTGACGGTCGCCCCCGACTCGATCCTGGCCATAACCTTCACCAACAAGGCCGCCAACGAGATGAAGGGCCGGGTAGGTGCCCTGGTCGGGGGCGTGGTCAGGTCGATGTGGGTCTCGACGTTCCACTCGGCCTGTGTCCGCATCCTGCGCCGGGAGGCGTCACGACTGGGCTACCGATCGGGGTTCTCGATCTACGACGACGCCGACTCGCTACGGCTGATCAATCTCGTGCTCAAGGACCTCGACCTCGACTCGAAGCGGTTCCCGCCGAAAGCGATGAAGGCCGTGATCTCCAAGTCAAAGAACGAGTTGGTCGACTACGAGTCCTTCGCCGATCAGGGTGACGGTTTCTACCACGAGCAGGTAGCCGACATCTACCGGCTCTACCAGCAACGTCTGCTCGAGGCGTCGGCGATGGACTTCGACGACCTGCTCATGGTCACCGTCGAGCTGTTCGGCGCCTTTCCCGACGTCCTCGCCGGATACCAGGACCGATTTCGCTACGTGCTGGTCGACGAGTACCAGGACACAAACCGCGCCCAGTACATGCTGGTCAAGCAGCTCACCGCCACCCACCGCAACTTATGCGTCGTGGGGGACTCCGACCAGTCGATCTACAAGTTCAGGGGCGCCGACATCCGCAACATCAGGGACTTCGAGGTCGACTACCCCGATGCCCGGATCATCATCCTCGACCAGAACTACCGGTCCACCGAGACCATCCTCAAAGCCGCCAACTCGGTCATCTCCAACAACACCAAGCGGACGCCGAAGAATCTCTGGTCGGATCGAGGTCGTGGCGTGCCCATCTTCCGCTACGAGGCCGAAGACGAGCACGACGAGGCCGGGTACGTCGCCGATGAGGTGGAGCGTCTCCAGGCCGACGGGTTCAACCTCTCCGACATCGCCGTCTTCTACCGGACCAACGCCATGTCCCGCGTCATCGAGGACGTCTTCGTGCGCCGGGGAGTTCCCTACACGGTGGTCGGTTCGGTCAAGTTCTACGACCGGAAGGAGATCAAGGACGCCATCGCCTATCTGCGGGCAGTGGTCAACCCTTCCGACGAGGTATCGCTGAAACGGATAATCAATGAGCCGCGCCGGGGCATCGGCGATACCACCATCGCCCACGTCGACCGTTTCAGCCAGAGCCAGAGGATCGGCTTCGCCGATGCCTTGCGAAGGGCCGGGGAGATCCCCCAGCTCAATGCACGGGCCCAGACGGCGCTGGCCGAGTTCGTGGCCATCATGGACCGGCTTCGCGAGGCCGCCGCCGATGAGGGTGTGCAAGCCGGTGTGGAGTCGGTCCTGGTCGACACCGGGATGCTGCCTGCCCTGGAGTCCGAGCAGACGATCGAGGCGATGGGCAGGGTGGAGAACCTGCGCGAGCTGGTCGGGGTGGCCTCCGAGTTCGAGTCGTCCAACGAGGGGGCGGTGATCGGCGACGAGGAGTTCGACTCCCTCGACAACTTGCGCCGGCTCGAGCTGTTCCTCGAGACCACCGCCCTCGTGGCCGACATCGACGAGTGGGACGAGGGGGCGGGTGCGGTGACGTTGATGACTTTGCATACCGCCAAGGGCCTCGAGTTCCCTGCGGTGTTCATCGTCGGCATGGAGGACGGCGTGTTTCCCCACATGCGATCGCTGGGCGATCCCAACGAGCTGGAGGAGGAGCGCCGTCTCGCCTACGTGGGCATCACCCGGGCCCAGGACAAGCTGTACTTGACCTCGGCCTGGAGCCGGATGTTGTTCGGCGGGTCCAACTACAACCCGCCGTCACGTTTCCTGGCCGAGGTGCCTGACGGGCTCATGGAGAAGGCGGGGAAGCGGCAACGACGCACCGCCTCGGAGCGTGCCGCCGCCAACGGCCCGAGGACGACGATCGAGGCAGGCCAGGTCGGTGCTGGGGACCGGGTGCGCCACGACAAATGGGGTCTGGGCACGGTTCGAGAGGTGGTAGGCACCGGGGACCAGGCCGAGGCGGAGGTCATGTTCGACACGCAGGGGAAGAAACGGCTGCTGCTCGCCTGGGCGCCTTTGGAGAGGGCGTGAGCACGCCCGGCAACCCACCTGTTCGAAACGAATCCGGTTATTGGGTCTCGGATGCGGCCCGGTCCATCGAGCCTTCCGACAGGGCAGCCTTGCCCGCGCCGATTCTCT
Organism: Acidimicrobiia bacterium; assembly: GCA_035462175.1. Taxonomy (GTDB): domain Bacteria; phylum Actinomycetota; class Acidimicrobiia; order Spongiisociales; family ZC4RG35; genus JARDZU01. Next base: position 131,165 of record DATHUP010000049.1, read on the forward strand.
CCGCCCGCTCCAACTCGCGTCGGACCAGAGTCCGGTCCAGTGAGGCCATCTGGGTCTCGGTGATCTCCGGGAGCTCGAATCCCGCTCCTACGAACCGGGCGGTGTCGGCCCGGTAGTCGTGGCCGAACGATTTGAACTGCCCCGGGACCATCACGATCGCGTTCATCGCGTCCACGGCAACCTGGGAGAAGGTGATGATCGGGGCCCACTGCATCGACTCCGGCACTCCCCGGCCTCGCTGGCCGTCGAGCCATGCCGGCCGCTTCACCGCCATCCGCAGCGACATCTGTGAGATCGGGTCGTTGTCGTGGTCGACGATCACCGCCCGCAGCTTGCCCCGCTCGTCGGGGCTGAGAGCCTGATACTGCTCGAACCGGTCGAAGGCCATGACCGAGCCTGGCGGAGTCAGCGGATTTCTCCCTTCCCGCATACCGGTCTTGGACCATCGGGCCAGCCCGGGCAGACCGAACCAGAGAGCCCGGTGGATTCCGTAGTGGTCGAAACCGGAGGTCCCCTGATGCATGACCACGTCGGAGGCGGACCAGGCGCCGAGACTCTCACCGAAAATCAGCACCTTGGGCCGCTTCTCGGGGTCGATCGCCCTGAGGCGCTGCCTCACTCCCCAGAGCAGTTGTCTGAACTGGGCCCGGCCCAAAGAGACCCCCTGCACCTCCAGAAACGATGGGGCTTTCCCGAACTGGATGCAAGCGGTGGCGATGTCACCGCGGGCCAGGATCTCGGCGCTCTCCACCACGGTGTGATCCACCCATCCGGTCCCGGTCGGGGACACCAGCAGCAGGTAGCTGCGATCGAAGGCTCCGAGACGCTCCATCTCGTCGAGGGCGAGCTCGGCGCGACGTGTGGAGTAGATGGGCTCGCACTCGACGCCGATGTAAGCGCGGATCGGGTCGGCCAGGGCAGGCTCGCCCAATGTCGCCTCGATCTCGTCACGGGGGACCACCTCGGAGACGAATCGCCGACCCTGAAGCCCCATCTTCTCGTACGGGGAGATGCTGTTCGGTCCACCGGACACGTACTGGTTGCTGGGGGGCGAGGCGTACGCCGGTTCGACGGTGGCGTTGGCGCGGGACATCCGCGCTCCCAGACCCCGGTAGGCACCGATCGCACCGGCACTCCACAGCGCCAGGTTCAAGCCGCGTCCGATGATGGCATGCCCCAGTCCTTCGCCCATATAGCCGACGAGGGAGCGTCGGGAGGCGATGAAACCTCGGCCCAGTCCCCGGCCCACCTCCACCACGGCCGTGGCGATGCCGATCGAAGCCAGCAAGCTCGCCTGTTTGTCGTCGTCCGACCATCGGGCAACGATGCCCTTCCTCGTCTCTGACTCGCTCGACCACCTGGTCATCACATATCCGAATCCGCCGAGCCCGGTCGTCATCGCGCCGAGCGGAGTCATCTTGTGGCTCAGTTCGTTCCCCGCCTCGTGAAGGATCCCGCCCAGGGCCGCCAGGCTGAGCAGGCGGCCCGCGGTCCGTGCCGATGCTCTCGGCGTGGACTCGTCCTCGGTCTGATCGAGGCGGGAAAGAGCGGCCCCGGCCCCGGCCAGTGCAGCGCGCACCCCGACACGCCATGCGAGGGGTGATGTCTTCGGCGCCACCTTGGTCGCCATCGCGTCGACGCCGAGACCGACTGCCCGGGCGATGAGCACCGCGACCCCCCCGGCGATCCCCTGATGGAACGAGGACCGGGGCATGAGCGACGGGCCGAAAGAGTCGAGTGCGGCACCTGTCTGCAACGGCGCGGCGGGTCCGCTCGTGATCGGATTGAGCAGGTTGGCCAGCTCCACCAGGGTCTCGGTGACCGGCTGGTCGCGCCTCACCGGCATCTCACACTTCGAAGCCGTCCCCCAGGGCGGGATCGTCGATCGCGATCGACTCATCGATCACCCCACGGCACATCCTCATGTAGACAGGCCGTCCCGCATCGCTGAGGGTCGAGTCGTGGATCGGGAAAAGTCGGGGCGGTTTCACCGCGTTGGCGAAGTCGATGGTCATCGACACCCGGGCCCAAGGTGCGGCCAGGGGAAGGGCGAGCAGATCGATGCCGGACGGCACCGTAGCGTAGGAGTCGCCGGGGTGGAACAGGGTCGGGCCCTGGCCCTCTTTCACGACGAACCCGACGTTCCCGACCCTGGGGATGCGATCGTGGATCACGGCGTGCTGTCCGCCCACCACCTCGACCGACATGTCGCCCAGTTCGAGGTGGTCTCCGACCGCCGCTGTCTCGGCGGTGTGAGGGCCCAGCATCTCGACCACGGCCGGCTCGACCACGAGCCGAGCATTCGGGTTGGCCGCGATGACACCCGACAGGTTCTCCACGTCGACGTGGTCGTGATGTTGATGCGTGATCAGCACGGCATCGAGGTCGGTGAGATCGTGCCAAGTGGTGGTGTAGTTGCCGGGGTCGACGAGGATCCGTGTGCTCTCGGTCTCGATCAGGAGGCAGGCATGGCCGTGTCGCGTGATCTTCATGCCCCCAAGTATGGCCTATCGGTTCACGATCCACGCCCCGGCGGCCTCGCAGGTGCTGCCTTGGACAAACCCGACGTCGACATGACCGCCGCCGAGTTCGATCTCGTCTCCCTCCCCGGCGACGAAGTTGCCGTCGTAGTCGTAGATGGTGAGAGGTGAGCTGGTGGCGGAGTACCCAAACGGCCAGACCGGGACGGTGCGGCCATCTCCGCCCCTCTCGCCGCCGCGGAAGTAGATGCAGTTGAGCTCGGCGTCGTAGGCGACGGTGAAGAGTCCCAGCGCCGCCATGCCTCCGCCGAATCGGGTCCGGCTGGTGAGGATCTCGACGTCGCCCTCCACCGTCGGGACGGGCTCGGGCAGCTCGGCGAGCGGTGCATCGAGCATGTAGATGTAGGGGTGAGGGACCACTCTCTCACCGACCAGTTCGGCCAATCCGTCGCGTGTCTCCGCGTCCAGCTCCTCTATCGGTAGGTCGATCCTGTTCTCTCTGCCACCGAGCCCGTATCCGGATGTGGCCAGGGGGAGCCCGCGGGAGTCCACGAACCCGTTGAGCAGCTCGGATGCCTCGAGGAGCTCGGTCTCGGAGAATCGGGCGCCACCGGCGACGCAGATGGGCTCGTCCCCCGCGATCTGCCCAATCGCCTCCTGATGAGTCGAGACGTTGTCACCCTTGAACCAGACGGTCAGGACGGCGCTCTCTCGATCCCACCACATGGCGGCGAAGTCGGCTTGACCTCCGGTGTAGTTGGTCACCGCCTGGACCAGAGTCTCGTCGGGGTTGATCCGGGATGTCCCCTGGAGGTCGGGACAAAGGGAGTCGAACTCGACCGGGGCATTGGCCGAGTACTCGACCTGGACCGGTGCCGAGCTAGCCAGCAGACTCCAGCCGTCGTATCTCCCGGTGACCTCCACCACGACCGGGTTCTCCTCTGATGCGACCAGGTCAGGGTCGATCTCGCCGTCCAGGACGATCCCCGGACATGCTCCGGCCATTCCCGGTGGGCACAACTCGATGGAGCCATCGGGCCGTTCGACCGCGGTGGCGGTGACCACCACCGCGACCCCGTCCCCTCGCGGGACGGCGGCGGTCGTCGGTATGGTGGTCGACCCGCCGGGAAGGGTGGTGGTGCCCGATTGAGGGATCGCCTCCCCACATGCGACCACGAAGAGGACGATGGCGATCAAGATCGATGGACGCTTCACGGTTCTTGGACGACAACGGCACGGGTTCGGTTCCGATGGGATGTGATGTCAATCCGGCGGTCCGCGTTTGGGTTTGTGGAAGCGGATGCGGCCGTGTTCGGGGTGGCGGTAGAGTTGGTAGCCGTGCTGGTGGATGACGATGTGGTGGTGGTACCAGCAGAGGGTGATCAGATTTGATGGGTCGGTGGGTCCGCCTTGGCTCCATGGCACGACATGGTGCACCTGGAGCCGATTCCGACTGTCACAGCCGTCGATTACACACCGGTTGCCGTCGCGGTGGATGATGGCGCGGCGTAGGGCTGGTGGGATGGTCCGGGTGTGTCTCCCGTAGCTCATCGGAACGCCGTCTTCGGTTTGGACGGTGATTTCGGTGATGCCATCACAGAGGATGGCTTGGAGAGTGTCTCTTCCGATTCGGGGTCCGGTTTCGAGGACCACTCCCGCCTCCCCGTCTGTTCCTACAGCATGTTGGGCGTCGATGAATACGGTGATCTGGGCTGGTGGCGGATTGTCTGTGATGCAGAGTGCGGTGAGGGCGGTG